>JAFXTE010000003.1 GCA_017525245.1 Bacteroidales bacterium
CCGATTTTCTTCCGAGTCTGTTTGATGGCCTCTCCAATGCGATATTCCTCCACTCCTGCTCGCACTTGCGCGTCAAAAGCGTCTCTTTCAGGAGTGCCGACCTCGCCAATGTATTTGACGAGCATTTCTTTGTGTGTCTTAATCTCCATTTTCTTCTCGTGTTTTATAATAGTTGTCTCTAATACTTTCTGCATGTTCAATCTCTTGCTTTGGCGTTTTTCGGGTCTTTTTGTCAAATCCGTGCGTTGCCACTACAATCGAAGACCGTGTTTTGTCCCAAAACGAAAGCAATCTGTACTCGTTGCTCTCATATTCGGCCCGGAACTCCCATATCCTTGATTCGCCCAATTTCTTGAAAATCCGGGAATCTACGACTCCCATACTCACCAAGGAGATATTGTAGAATAGTTTTTTCCTTGCCTTATCCGGTATAGCATCTATATATGACTGAGCTTCTTCGAGATATTCAACATCAATGTTCATCGCCTTGTTTTTTTTCAAGGCGCAAAAATACAAAAAATGTTACAATATTGGAAACAAAAAAAAGAGTAGGTTAGCGACAAAAAGTTATCTTCACATATCGCTCGTATCTTCACGTATTATTTCATTGTTATCTACTATTCTTAACTGCTTCACCTTTGCGCTCCCCGCCTCTGTGCTTAGGCGCGCGGGGTAGAATCTGATTTCCGATAGCCGTTCGTCATACTCCCCAAATGACACACATACGTATATTTAAGTACCTAAAACATCACCAACAGTGTAATCAATAGTGCCCCGACAAAGTAGCTGAAGGTATTGGCTATGAGTGTGGCGTTAAGGGTTTTCTTGAATGGGTATTCTTTTCTGAAGATAAGATGATTTACCAACAGCTAAGAGCATCTGCATACAATTGTTTGAATATTTGTTTTTATGAAAAAAAATAGGGACACAATCTGTCGCGTCCCTACAATGAATTGTTATTGGTTTCGGTCTGTAGGGGCGAATAATCATTCGCCCCTACACCGTCATTTCGTTACAATCTCTCAATTTTCACCCTAATTTTCACATCTTCCAGCTCCATCTCCACGCCGTCGGAAACCGTGTCGGCGATGGTCAGGGAGGTGCAGAGGGTTTCGTTGCAGATGTGCTGTTCGAAGGCCTTCAACGCGGGGGTGATGACCTCGTTGTTCTCCACGGTGACGGCGATCTTGTCCAGCACCTCGAAGTTGTTCTCCTTGCGGTAGGTCTGCACTAACTTCACGAACTCGCGGGCGTAACCCTCGTTCTTCAGCTCTTCGGAGACCTCGATGTCCAAGGCGACGGTGAGCGCGCCGAAGTTGGCCACCACCCAGCCAGGGATGTCCTGCGCCTGGATCTCCACATCGTCGGTGGTGATCTCCACGGGCTGACCCTCAATCTCGAACCTCATCACGCCCTCCTTCTCCAACTGCGCAATCTCCTGCTGCGAGAAGCCGGTGATTTTGGCGGCCACGAGCTTCATGATTTTGCCGTATTTCGGTCCCAACTTCTTGAAATCGGGCTTGATACGTTTCACGAAGACGCCGTCCTCGTTGCTGACGAACATCAACTCTTTGACGTTGACCTCGTGCAGAATCAGATCCTGCACCAACGAGATCTGCTGTTTGAAATGCTCGTCCATCACGGGAATCATGATCTTGGAGAGCGGCTGACGCACCTTCAGGTTGGTCTTCTTACGCAACGCCAACACCATGGAACTGAACTGCTGCGCGAGCTGCATACGTTCTTCCAACTCCTTGTCAATCAGATCCTCGTGTACTACAGGATAGTCGGCCAAATGCACCGACTCGAACGCTTCCTTGCCGGTGACGCGGTTGAGGTCCTGATAGAGCTTGTCCATAAAGAACGGCGCGATAGGCGAGGCAATCTTGGCGATGGTCTCCAAGCAGGTGTAGAGCGTCTGGTAGGCGGAAATCTTGTCCTCGCTGTATTCGCCCTTCCAGAAGCGGCGGCGGCAAAGACGCACATACCAGTTGCTGAGGTAAGCGTCCGTAAAGTCTTGAATTTCACGGCCCACCTTGGTCGGCTCGTAGTCGATGTAGTTCTCCTGACAGTGCTTCACCAACGTGTTCAGCTCGGAGAGAATCCAACGGTCGATTTCGGGACGTTTGGCGAACGGAATCTCCGCCTCTTTGTACGTGAATCCGTCAATGTTGGCGTACAGTGCGAAGAAGTTGTAGGTGTTGAACAGCGTGCCGAAGAACTTGCGCTGCACCTCGCCGATGCCGGCCTCGTCGAACTTGAGGTTGTCCCACGGGGAGGCGTTGGTGATCATGTACCAGCGGGTCGCGTCTGGACCGTATTTGTGGATGATCTCGAACGGATCGACGGCGTTGCCCAACCGTTTGGACATCTTGTTGCCGTTCTTGTCGAGCACCAAGCCGTTGGAAATCACAGACTTGAAAGCCACGCTGTCGAACAGCATCGTGGCGATGGCGTGCAATGTGAAGAACCAGCCGCGCGTCTGATCGACACCCTCCGCGATGAAGTCGGCGGGGAAGTTGGTCTTGAAGAACTCCTTGTTCTCGAACGGGTAGTGCAGCTGGCTGTACGGCATAGAACCGGAGTCAAACCAGACATCGATGAGGTCGCTCTCGCGGTACATCTTTTGGCCCGTCGGGGAGACCAGCACGATGGTATCGACGTAGGGTTTGTGCAGGTCGATGTTGTTGTCGTAGTTCTCCTGCGACATATCGTTGACCTTGAAGTTCTTATACGGATTTTCGGTCATAAAGCCGGCGGCGATGGACTTGTCGATTTCGGCCATCAGCTGCTCGATGGAGCCGATGCAGATCTGCTCTTTCTTGTCCTCGGTGGTCCAGATGGGCAGCGGCACGCCCCAGAAGCGGGAGCGGGAGAGGTTCCAATCGACGAGGTTTTCGAGCCAGTTGCCGAAACGGCCGGAGCCGGTGGCGGCGGGCTTCCACTTGATGGTCTTGTTCAGCTCCATCATACGCTCTTTGTAGGCGGTCGTCTTGATGAACCAAGAGTCGAGCGGATAGTAGAGCACGGGCTTGTCGGTACGCCAGCAGTGCGGGTAGTTGTGGGTGTGCTTCTCGCTCTTGAAAAGCTTGCCCTGCTCCTTCAGCATCACCACGATATCGACGTCCAAGGATTTGTCCTTCTCCGTCTTGGTCGGGTCGTAGGCGTTCTTCACGAACTGGCCGGCGTAGGGGCGGTAGGCCTCCACATCCATGCAGTTTTGGACAAATTCGGGGTCGAGGTCCTCGATGCGGTAGAACTTGCCGGTGCGATCGACCATCGGCTGGCGGATGCCGTCCTTGTCGATCATCACGAGCGGCGGGATGCCGGCGGCAGCGGCCACGCGCTTGTCGTCGGCGCCGAAGGTCGGGGCGATGTGGACGATACCGGTACCATCTTCCGTGGTCACATAGTCGCCGGGGATGATGCGGAAGGCGCCCTCGCCGGGGTTCACCCACGGGATAAGCTGCTCGTAGGAGATGCCCACGAGATCTTTGCCCTTGAACTCCTTCACAACCTCCGGGGCTTCCTTGAACATCGTGGAAACCAACGCTTTGGCCATCAAGATGTAGCAAGGCTGTTCGTTGTACGGATGCACGGTCTTCAGCATCACATAGTCGATGTTCGGACCCACGCACAACGCCGTGTTGCTCGGCAGCGTCCACGGGGTGGTCGTCCATGCGATGGCATACGTGGGCATCGGGTCGTTGGCGTTAATGGCCAATTGCTCGTTGCCATTCACTAACTTGAACAGCGCAACACAGGTGAGGTCCTTCACGTCGCGGTAGCAGCCGGGCAGGTTGAGCTCGTGGGAGCTGAGGCCGGTGCCGGCGGCGGGGGAGTAGGGCTGGATGGAGTAGCCCTTATAGAGCAGACCTTTCTTGTAAAGCTCTGAAAGCAAATACCATACAGTTTCGATATACTTGTTGTCGAAGGTGATGTAGGGGTGTTCGAGATCGACCCAGTAGCCCATCTCGCGGGTGAGGTCGTCCCATTTGTCCTTGAATTTCATCACTTCGCGGCGGCAGGCCTTGTTGTAGTCTTCCACGGAGATCTTCTTGCCAATGTCCTCCTTGGTGATGCCGAGGGTCTTCTCCACGCCGAGCTCCACGGGCAGTCCGTGCGTGTCCCAGCCGCCCTTACGTCCGACGTACTTGCCGGTGAGGGTCTGGTAGCGGCAGACGATGTCCTTGATGGTGCGGGCCATCACGTGGTGGATGCCGGGCATACCGTTAGCGGACGGCGGTCCCTCAAAGAAAACGAACCGTTCGTGTCCCTCGCGGGTCGATAGACTCTTGGCGAAGATGTCATTGTCTTCCCAATATTTTCTCATTTCCTCCCCAAGGGCAGGGAGATTAAGACCTTTGTATTCAGTATATTTCATCGAAGTATAGATTTTTCCAAAAAACTTGCAAAGATACAAAAATTTAGGGATTGGGGTGCTATGAATCGTAGAGACGAAAAAATTTGCGTCTCCATTTGTGATTTTTTGTATTTTTGCACTCTAAAATTTTAAATTCAAAATGAAGACAAAAAAGTACAAATCCAAAGAAAAGCCCCTGCCCCAAGCGGAAGAGCCTGTCGCCACCTACAGTACGACGGCTGCCATCAGTAACGATGCTGTCATATCAAGTCTGACACCTGAATCTTCAGTTGAAAAACCGGAAGAGTTTGACGCTTGTTATGCCAAATTGAAAGCGGAAGCCGATGCAATTTTCGGTGTCAAGAAACGGATGACGGTGGATGAATATTTCGGAAAACTTCGTTACATGGTGAACGCGTATTATGACAACGTACAAGATCAGGATTGACGATTCCGCAGAGTCTGATTTAAGACATCTTTTCGACTTCCTCATCAACGTAATGTCACGCGATGGGGCAAATCGTTATATTGACATGATAACGAACGAGGTTCTTTCTCTGTCCATTTTAGCCAACGTATATTCTCCCAGCCAATATGCTGACATCCGCCGTTACCATCCCCAAGCCCGCCGCATGGTGTCGCACAACAAGCGGTGGGTCTATATCTTTCACATAGAGGATGACAGTGTTATAATTGACAGGATTCTCCCGGCAAAACTGATAACGAAATAGGGAAACTCCACCTCCTTTCAATACTCATAAACGAATGAGATGGAATCATCCATGGGTTCCCCATTCAACGTAAACGTCTGGGTCTCCTTCACAGGATAGTTGTCCTCGTATTCGTAGTGGCTACGGGAGGAATAGGAAATGCTTCCTTTTTTGCTGGTAGAAGTCAGCACATTGTTCTTGTTACCGCAGAAAGCGCCACTAGCGGTGGTATTGAAAGCATACATGCCTAAAAAACCTTTGAAAGGATTCTCTTTGTTATCGTAGGAGTATCGGGTCACCTCTTGCGCTGTTGAGAAGCCCGAGGTCCTCACCTTGGTGATGTTGTCGCCAGTCCAAGTCAGTTCCATAGTAAGTGTCTCCATCATATCACCCCCTTTGGTCTCTCTCATGCGATTTGCCACAAGATGCTCAATGTTGTCACAAACCTGGGGCAAAAGGAACTTTAACGGATTGATAAGGACTTTTTCATTCGTCAAATGATCATAATCAATGACAACCCTCACCTTTCCAACCTTACTCCCTTCATATTCAAAGGAATAGGTGACCAATGGTTCGTTATCATTATCCTGAAATACATCAATATGGTCAATCTTTTCCCCATCATAGCTGAACGTGGCATACGATGATTCATTGCGCATTGTAGTCAGACGATTGCCGTCATAATAAAACGAATTGGTGGTGGAAACAATTCCGTCCGAATAAAAATCTATGGAAGAGAGCAGGTCTCCGTTCCAGTTCCATACTTGTTGAAGATTCTGGACACCGTTTCCCACGAGGTATATCTTTTGGAGTTTCTTGGAAGGATTGAAAACACCGTCCTCACCCTGGTCCCTGTTACAGGCGGAGAACAAAGCCACAACAGCCATACAGAGGCAAAAAACAATACTCTTTTTCATAACCAATAATTTTTAATGTGAACGATGCCGCAAAGATACATTTTTCGATTCAAAAAATACCTCTTCCGAAATAAAAAATCATTATCGTAACAACATATAAATCAATCACTTACCCCCCCCCCACGAAAGCATAAAAAATCGCACTTTTTTTGCAATTATTTTGGCGCAATTTCGTTATAAAATTAAAATATGTTCATTTAAAAACCCGAATTATGCAGAAGAGACATTTATCCCTTTTCGTGGCCACCCTCGCCACCCTTTTCATTACCCTCACCACCTCCGCCCAAGGCGAGTGGAAGTGGGCGAACTATTGGAGCGGGACAGGAGGAAATCCGACAGATTATTACAACAGTATAGTTAAGACCTCCTTTGACGAAGAAGGTAATATATACGTCTTTGGTCAAATGGCTGGACAACTGACATTTAACGGTTCGCCATTGATGTTCATTAGCAACCCCCAGGTTTATGGTTCGACCAACAGGTCAAGCCTCTTGGCCAAATTTGACACTCTTGGCAATATGTTGTGGTACAAGGTGGTGAAAAGTAGTGAAAATGTTCCCTGTTACCCATTTTGGATGGAGGTGAGGGATAACAAAGTCTATATTTCTGGTAATTTGTCTTTAGATTATGTAGAAAATACTGCGACAGTAAATGATGTTTGGCTATATTATTTTGACACCTTGATTACTGGACCACAGGTTCACGCCATACCTGTTGAACAACGACAACCTCCATATAAAACGGGCAGATATACTTATTTTGCCACTTTTGATTTGGACGGTAATCTGCTTGACAATCATTTTGTTACAACATTTTCAAGAGAAATTTCTATAGGAGGTGTGCGTGGAGAATTTGGATTATGTCAAGCTGGATGGGGGTACTCTCCCTTTCATGTTGACAGAGACGGCAACACTTTCGTATATACAAAACTTTCATACGGTGGTTTGGAAGGTGATCCGTACACTTTAATAGTGGATGGGGACACAAATAACAAATATGACATTTTTTTGCCTGGAAATGTAGAAACTCCAGGAAACAATTTACTCAATGGTATGATATATAAATTCTCACCGGACTGGGAATTATTATATGCAAAACCTATGGTGCATCATACGGAAGGCATTGCAACCGCATGGGAATTGACAAATGATAGTGTTAATGCTCACTATCTACTATATATTCAGGGCATGTCATTTGATGAAGATGACAACATGTATGTTTCGGGGTCTTTATATTTGACTCTTTCTGGGGACATGGGTGGCGATTTGCATCAATATCCAGTTCACATATACTGGGATAGTACAAATTATTCCAACATCCAAGACATAACATCAGCTAATGCTCTAGGATTTATTATTAAATATGACACAAATGGAATAGTGCAATGGAGCAATCAGATATTCACTCGCGGCGAAACACAATTTTCCGCTAGTGCTGCTTTCGGCGGTGTGCAGATGTATGATGGTGCTGTTGTAGTATTAGGACAAGGACACTATGACGAAGGCGGGCTTGTATATTTTGATGATGAGAGCAACCCACTACAGCGATATCAACAAAGCACGTCCAATCAGACTTTTTTTGTCCGTTATAATGTACAAACGGGTAATTATCTCAATCACGGAGTCGTTCCTGCAAATAATGCCTTAAGCGGTCTGCTCCCTGCAGTGATGAACAACAGAGTGTTTGCATATGCCGATATCTTCACTGACACAAAGATATATCAATGGGATAATGAAGGGGAATTTATCCAAGCAATTGATCTCAATGTGTCTGGCTCTAGTAAAGGCCATTCGGTTTTGGCGAATAATCAAGGGTGTCTTTTGTTCAGCATGGGGACAACATCTTCTGTGTCTTTTGCCAATGGCGTTTTCGCCAATTGTCCTGCTGGTCAATCCAGCGCCGTCTTCGCTCTCTACCACAACCCCGAGTTCACCCAGCCCTTCGTCCCAGACGACTCCGTGGGCATCGAGGATTACCTTGACAGACGCGAGCGCGACATCTACATTTCTCCCAACCCCACGAGCGGTCCGACTTCTGTGCACGGTTATATGTACGGTTACCAGAGCATAGAACTCTATGACCTCCAAGGCCGCAAACTCGCCGACCTGGTGGAGGCATGGCAACCCTCCAATGCCTCCACGATGCAGCCCATACCGGCGTTTGACCTCTCCCCGTACCCTGCGGGCACCTACCTCGTGAAGATCAACTTCAACCGAGGGGTGAGCGTGGTGAGGAAAATAGTTAGGAGTTAGCCGTTGGGTGTCGGCGGGACGGATATTCGGGCGAAAAGTTCACCTTCGCCACGCCGGTGGTGTCCACATATTCGCCCGTGTCAAGAAATTTCGCCAATGACAACGCTATCTGAGAGAACGGACTCTCCACGGCCTCTAATTGGCGTCCCATATAGACATATTCTTCCAATACCACGTCCGGATTAGCTTGAAAGGTGTTCTTACGATACCTCTTGAACACCATGATGCTTAGATTGAAATCGTTAGCATCGTGCTCCAAATATTTCCCGGCGTTTGCATGATGGTTGCTGACCCTTATGGAAACCTTCATCTGGCTTTCATCTATTTCAAAAACAGCATAACCACTGGCACTCTTCGGGTTCATGCCCAATGCTGTTTTCAAATCAAAAATAAACCCTTTCGATTCTTTGACATGTTTATAACTTTCGGCAAGACTGTTTAATTTTTCTTTTGTAAGTTCTAATGTTTTTTGTATCTTTGCAGCGTCATTTTCCTGAGAAGCTCTAGTGACTAAAGGTCTGCTTATCAGTTCAGGAGAATGACTTTTTTGTTTCTTCATATTTTGCGTTTTTAGTTTATCTGGCGGGTGTCCGTCTGCATGGATATTATCAACAAGTTCAGCCTCGTTCTTTTTCATCTCTAAATTTTTAAGTTGTTGCCCGCAAAGTTACAAAATAAAAGCAAACAATTCAAGAGCCAATGATATTTAACTTGCTATATATCAAAATAATAAAAGTGACATTTTACGATTGAAAAGTGGCTGTTCCCGGAAAGTAAATCACAAAGTGCAAGAAATGCACAAAACATTACTTGGCGGTGCCTCGGATTGACCGCCTGAAATCTTGAAAGATTTTCCCTGTGAGGATGCAATTTCCGTTCACCCAACCTCGCCCCCGGCACCTATATTGCGCGCGTGCAGACGAAGGCGGGATGAGGTAGAGACGCGCCATGGTACGTCTCCACTGGTAATAGACCACGAAAGGCTTGGATATCGTTATTTCACGATAATGGTTTTAATAATTTCTTCGAGCTCCTGCACGTGCTGGGGAGAGTCTGTGGTAAGAATGCAGGTGACAATGAAATTCTTCTGTATAAATACTACAATTTCACCTTGAATATCAATGCCTTCCACTGTAGCAGTGTAGTCAGCGGAAACATTGGGATGAGGTATAGGAAACTCCTTGATATCACCAGTCTTTAGAGACTTGAACGAATCTTCTCCTGCCTCCAACTCGGAAGCTATAGCGGGTATGATTTCTTTGAAAAAGACTTTCCGCTCAAGACTTGTGGAAAGATCTTTTGCCAAATTTTTCGAGAAACCGATAGTGACCATAGAGACATTTTCTTCATCTGTGGTCGTGCAAATAAAAGAGTATGATTTGTTTTGTTGATCATACCCTTTATTTGTGATGGTATAATTGTCTGGATAGTTAATGGAAAGTCCTTTCCATGAGAAAAATTTTGTCGTTGACCCACTTTGGCCCCATGCGGTCACAGCAAATAAAAGAACGACAAAAGAGATAATAATACGTTTCATAATTGTTCCTGCTTTTATTGAGAAGATATCTATTATTCAACTAATTGCGTCATACTCTCTAACCCTGCGAAATCCCTTGAACAGGGACTGAATATGAAAGTGCAAATGTACATAAATTTCGAACACACACACGAAAATGGAAATACCCTGACTAATCACTGTTCACTGTTCACTCATCACAAAAACCGTATTTTTTCCGTGCAAATCCCCGCGATTCGTGGAGATCATGGTCAACCCCGGCAAAACACCCGCCGGTTCCCGCACACCCGGTCGCCGAACCGGTTCGCCCACTTCTCGCAGTACAGCTCGTAGTACGACATCCCTTTCCTCTTTCGGAACCGTTCAAAACAGGGTAGGGCGGCCCAAAGGATGGAAGGAATGGCGATGACCGGTAAAAACAGCGGTCCCAACAGGATGGACTGCAGGCAATGCCCGTATTCGTGCACCAGCAAGTCGTAGTCCATCTTCGAAATCGCCCCTTTGACGCTTTCGCTCAAGTCCGTGTCGTTCAGGAAGATGAACATCCCGCATCCGGCGCTGTAAGGGATTTTCCAACAGGTCACCACGCTCGACCGGAAGACGAAATGCCGGTTCGGAAGAAACACCAGGAACAGAAGCAGACCAATGGCATTCTGGACAATCCCCCACGTCCACTGCACCATCGCGCAAAGCAAAAATCTGACCGTTTTCATAACATTAAGCAAGCCATTGAAATCCCTTAGACGTGATATAGTCATTGTTTTCAGATTCGCTGCAGCCATTGGTTCATGAAACGATCATAAACGATGTACCCTTCCGGCATACGATAGAGCAACTCCTTTTCGCATAGGACGTCCAGGGCGGTTTTTACGCTGCTGGATCCAGACAGGCCGTGTTTCTTGATGAACTCTTTGCCCATAGGCTGCTCGGCCACCCTCTCCTTGGCTACCGCCCGAAGCAATGAGAATTGGTTGTCGGTGAGGAACATCACAAGACTTTCATACTGAGGTTTTTTACTCTCTACAACATTTAAGATGGTCTCCCGAAGTTGGGCGGAACTGGAAACGATTCTGAATTTTTCGTACAATCTGTTCAGAACGGATTGGACATACCAAGTATAGCCATCGTAAGTGTCGTAAAGCTCACGAAACACCTCGCGGTCCAGTCCACCTTTGTTCGTTTCAAAGAAGTTGTTGGCGAACTGATAGTACGTCTCTTCGTTAAGAGGAGCGAGATTCAATATGTCCGTGCTTTGGTAGAAAGGGCGTTGCGGGGAGGTGAACATTTCGGACATTATATGTTTCTTGCTGCCCGAGAAGACGAAATGGATGTTATGCGAGAACTGAATGTAGGACCGGAGCATCGCCTCTGTTCCGGATTCCGGATATTCGTTGATTTGCTGGAACTCGTCAATGGCGATGAAAACTTCGCGCTGAATTTTGTTGAGATAAGCGAAAATGTTCCGAATGGTCATTTCCGATTGCGTCGGATCCACATTTAATGTCACATTCGGCATCCCGGTGAGGGCATCCACACCCAGAACCGGTCTCAAGGAGCCGAGCATCTCTAACATCTTCTTGCCCAACATCTTGCTTTTAGAGAGCGTTTCGTTGAGCACCGCCGTACCAAGCATACGCACAAATTCGCTTTGGCTTTTGGAAGGGAAGATGTCAATGTAGATGCAAATCGCGTCCTTGTTTTCGGATTTGATATGGTGAAAGGTATTCCAAATCAGCCCTGTTTTGCCCAATCTGCGTGGAGAAATCAGCGTGATATTGCGTCCATTATAGAGCGTTGAAGTCATAATTTTGGTCTCTTCAATACGGTCGCAGAAGTACTCTGGACTCTCGTAACCTTGGCATATAAAGGGATTTACAACCTTTTTCTTCATAATATTCAGACTATAAATGTTCAATATTCATTACGTAATTTCCGTAACGGAAAAACTGAAATGCAAAAGTACAAAAAATTTCTTTCAAAAATATATGTACTTTTGCCGTCTTAAATTGATAATATGCGAAAGATAATCACCCCCATAATCCTCCTCGCCATGATGACCGCAACTGCGCAACGCGATTATATCCAGTATGTTAACCCGATGATCGGGACCAACGGCATGGGGCACACCTTCCCCGGCGCGTGCTACCCCTTCGGGGGCGTGCAGGTGAGTCCCGACACGGACACCATCCCCCACAACATCAACGGCCGCTACCAGCCGGGCGTCTATGACTACTGCGCCGGCTACCAATACCGCGACTCGACCATCGTGGGCTTCAGCCACACCCACTTCAGCGGCACCGGCCACTCCGACATGGGCGACATCCTGCTGATGCCTTTCACCGGTAAATTACAACTCAACCCCGGCACCGCCGACAACCCAGATGGCGGCTACCGTTCGCGCTTCAGCCACGAGACCGAGAAGGCTTCGCCCGGCTACTACGAGGTGCGCCTCAGCGACGACGACATCCTCGTGCAGCTCACCGCCACCCCGCATTGCGGCATCCACAAATACACGTACCCCAATGGCGAAACCCAGAAACTCATCGTCGATCTCAACCACTGTCTCTACAACTACGACGGCAAAGTACTGTGGGCCTCCCTGCGGATGGAAGACCCCTACACACTGACCGGCTACCGCATCACCAACGGTTGGGCACGGGAGAATTATGTCTATTTTGCCATCCACTTCAGCAAGCCCGTAGCGCACTACGGCTACCAGGATTTCGGGAAACAGGACTACCGTGGCTTCTGGGGCCGATTTGATGTGAACCACGATTTTCCTGAAATGGCTGGGCGCAAAGTGGTGGCATGGATGGAATTTGAGTGCATGGATGATAATCCCGTGTTAGAGGTTTCGGTGTCCCTTTCCGCTGTAGGTACGGATGGTGCAGAACTCAACTGGGTGAAAGAGAGTGTTGGGGTCACCAAACCGTTTTTTGACATTTTCCATCAAAAAGCCAAACAAGCGTGGAACAACAAACTGGGTATTTATGAAGCACAAGGCACTCCCGACCAACTTGCGATGTTCTACACCTCGCTTTATCATACCATGATCAATCCATCTGTTTATCAAGATGTAGATGGGAAATATCGCGGGGTGGACCACAATATCCATCAAAATGAAGAAGGTCATACCAACTATACGATTTTCTCTCTGTGGGATACTTACCGCGCCGAACATCCGTTGCTGAACATCATTGACCCTGTAAGTGCGGCTGATATGATAGAGTCCATGGTGAGTCACGCCCATCAAAGCGTACACGGCATATTGCCGGTGTGGAGCCATGCAGGTAATGAGAATTGGTGCATGATCGGATATCACGGCGTTTCAGCGGTGGCGGATGCTTTTCTCTACAATGACAAGGTGCATTCGAATTTAGATTATGCGGTTTTCCCTCATATTTTGTATAGTGCAAATCTGGATTATTATGACCACACAGACCTGTACAAGAAATTGGGTTATGTCCCGTATGATAAGTCGGCCGTTGGAACCTCTATTACATTGGAGAACGCCTACGAAGACTGGGTGATTTATCGATTGCTTGACAGTAAAATCAGAGTTGATTCCGAAGACAAAGAAATATACCGGCAGCGCGCGCTGAACTTCAAGAACGTCTTCAATCCGGAGACGGGCTTCGCGCAGGCGCGTTACGAGGACGGCTCGTGGAAGACGCCCGCCGACCTGCTCTCCACCTCCAACGAGGGCTTCATCGAGGGCAACAGCTGGAACTATTCGTTCTACGTGCCGCACGATGTCAACGGTTTGATCAAGATCATGGGTGGCGACAAGGTCTTCGTGAACCGCCTGGACGAGCTCTTCACGATGTACGTACCCGACAAGTTCTTCGCTGAGACCGAGGATGTTACCCGCGAGGGCATGTTGGGCGGCTACGTGCACGGCAACGAGCCCAGCCACCACATTCCGTACCTCTACATGTGGACCTCCCAGCCGTGGAAGACGCAGCTGCGTGTGCGCGAGGTGATGAACAAGATGTACCGCAACCACCTGGACGGGCTGTGCGGCAACGACGATTGCGGCCAGATGTCAGCGTGGTACATCTTCAGCGCGATGGGCTTCTATCCCGTCTGCCCCGCCAGCGGCCAGTACGTCTTCGGTGCCCCCTACCTACCCGAAAACGTCCTCCATCTGCAAAACGGAAACACCCTGACCATCAAGGCCCCCAACGTCAGCGACCAGAACTGCTACATCCAGTCGATAACACTCAACGGAAAGCCGCTGCACACTGCTTACATCACCTACGAACAAATCATGGCCGGCGGCGAGCTAATCTTCACAATGGGGAGCAAGCCGAACAAGAAATGGTTCACGGAGAAGCCGTACTCGCTGGAGTAATTAAGAATTAAGAATGGTGGTGGGAATAGCCCCAATTCCCCCTTTAGGGGGATGCCCGAAGGGCAGGGGGTTAAAACAACTTCCTTGAGGAGCCCCGACAGAGGCAAGAGCTCGGTAGCGCAATTCGCAAAAAAAATCCCACATGCATAATAATTTTTCAACACACGACGTTCATATCAAAAAAAAGAGTATTTTTGCAGACCGATTAAAAGTGTATTTTAACGTTAAAAACAAATCAATATGATTGCAAAGAAAACAGACAAAGGAAACTTGGAAAACAAGCGCGGCTTGTTCCTTCTTGTCGGATTTGCCGTGGTTTTAGGTCTTATCTATGCTGGTTTCGAGCTTTTCGCCAACGAAGACAAGGCTCCTGCTTTTGAGATGCAGGACGATGAGTTTATCACGGTGGTGGATGACGATGTGATTGCCACCGACCAGACTCCTCCCCCGCCACCAGAGCCGCAGCAACAGCAGCAAGAAGTTGTGCTGAACATCGTGGAGGATAATATCAAGGTCAATACGGATCTTTCCTTTGATGTTGAGTTCAATGAAGATGATGTGGTGCTTGATATTGTAGATGAACAGATTGATGTGGTCGAGGATGTCGCCGAAGAAGAACCTCCGATGATGTTCACGGAAGAGATGCCTGAGTTCCCCGGCGGTCCTGAAGCCCTCAACGCTTTCCTGACCCGCGAAATCCAATATCCGGAAGTCGCCCGTAACAATGGTATCACCGGCACCGTGCTGATTGAATTCGTTGTTGAGAAAGACGGTCGTGTCAGTAACGCCAAAGTCAAAGTCCCCTTGTTCCCTGAATGCGACAAGGAAGCTGTCCGCGGTGTCATGGCCATGCCGAAATGGAAACCCGGTAAGAACATGGGCAAACCCGTCCGCTGTTTCTACCAGGTGCCCGTCACTTTCAGACAATAGTTACCTTATCGAAAGAGATAGAGAAAAAGGATAGTCTTTACGGCTTTCCTTTTTTTTATTGAGGTGTATGGATTAGCAAAATAAATTCCAACACTTGTCCCAAACTGCGTATTTAATGAATCAGCAGCGTTTCCAGCGGACGTTTCCGAGGGCAGACGCCAAGCCTGCGTAGTCGAGCGACGGGAGGGGTTCCTTGCAGGGGGCGAAGCTGCACGGGGCGGCTTTCTTGTCCCACGACACGGAGCAGAAGTTCTGCGGTGGAAAGCATTCCAGCAGACAAGACGGACTTTGGAAGGGTTTTCCGCCTGCGACGACGGCTAACTGTTTCGGTGTCGGGGTGTTGGCGTATCGCTGCGGGACAAGGATGATCTGTTCGGGGGTTAGCAGGAGCGACAGCTGTTGATAGACGGTTGCGGCTTTGTCAGTTTTGTCGGCGCCCACCAGCAGGTTCACGCCCGGCTTGACTCCGATTCCGGCGATGCGCTGCACGAGGTTCGTCACCCTTTCCACCTCCTCGGGGATGCCGGGCTGGTGGATGGTGACGTGGATTTTGTCGGGCTTGTGTTGCGTGAGATTGTGCCAAACGGCGGGGTCTTCCAAAGGCAGCCCGTTGGTGGTGACCGACAGATAGCACAGGGAGTACAGGGTGTCCACGATCTCGAAAACACCCTCGTATTCAAACGGTTCGCCGCCGCCGAGCGAGACCGCTTTCACCCCTCCGTTGCGGATGCAGTCGGAGGCGAAGGCTATCACCTCCTGCGGTTTCCACAGGGTGTTCCCCGCCCGTGTGCTGTGATTGTAGCAGAACGGGCACTGCTTGCTGCAGTAGTTGGACAGGTCGATGGACAGCAGCTCAATCATTTTCTTCTTGTTTAATTCTTTCCATTTCTTCCACGGAGATGATATGGGGGATGAGCTTCCCCTGATATGGCAGCGACGCCAGCCGTTCAATCTCTTCTCGATGGCTTTCCACTTCCGACAGCAGGTACATCGGGTAATCGGTGCCGTTGATGGTTATCTGGTTTTGTCCGAAGGAATAGACCGCTCTCATAATGGCCTCCGCCGCGCCACTGATGAGGATCACCCGAGGATTGAAGCGCGCCACCTGGTCTTCCAACCATTGGCGGTTCTTCTGGAAGAGATCCAAAAGTCTGCGCCCGCTGACGTGTTTGCGGATGTCTTCTAAGGAAACGTAATGTTGCCATCCATCATTCGTCCAACAATTTGGTTTGTTTTTAAGTTTCAATGGAATTTTCGGAAGGAATGGAATCCAGATGCTGTGTGGAAAGATGGGGTCTGACTTTATTTGGCGGGAATAGTCCCATTCTTCAAAGGGATTCGTGATGGACAACACAGTGGGTTTATTTGTGAAACAATGGTCTTCACACGCGTGACAATGATATTCGCATTCGGAACAGTCATATTTTTCCCGTTCGGAACAATAATGGATGAATATAGACGGCAGGATTATTTCTGTGCAGAGGTAAGCCTGATTGCCATTGGTTAACGGCAGCATTTCATACTCGCATCCATCCACCACCTCCGTTGGGGAGTTGTAGCCTGTAGAAACCGAACAAGGATGCCATTCGGCTATCTGGAAGTTCTTTGTCTCTTTGAACTTGACAGGTAAGCGTAAGACCCTTCTTCTAAGTTTTTCGGGCAACTGATCCAGTTTCACGGGATGTTCAGGTACATTCATGCATTCCGGGAGGAATCCCGTCCAATAGGGCTGATGGAAAATGTAGTAAGGGGCTTTTTCAAACTCTTTTGTATGAACAACTTTTTCATCTGCCCATTCATCATTCATCCAATAGTCTTGTTGCTTAAACACTTGCAAGATGATTTTTTGGTCAAGTATTTTTTGGAGAGTGGAGTCTTTCAAGATTTGATACAGTCCTTCTTTTGGGGTCTCTGACGTGCAGTGGTTTGCATCAATACTGTATAAACCGCGCGTTTCTGACAGGCAACACTCAAGTCTGAAATCGGAATTGTTTGCCAGTTTGAGGAATTCGTCCACCTTTGTCGTATCAATTTGGATGACGCAGTCCCACCACGTTTCCTCCTTTTCTGGAGAATACGG
Source organism: Bacteroidales bacterium (assembly GCA_017525245.1). Classification (GTDB taxonomy): domain Bacteria; phylum Bacteroidota; class Bacteroidia; order Bacteroidales; family WCHB1-69; genus F23-D06. The sequence goes on from JAFXTE010000003.1 coordinate 17,123, forward strand.
AGTGCTCATCAAATCATCAATTTGTTCATCCGTCAGCTCAATGGGGAGTTTTTGTTTGTTTTGATAGTCCTCCCAGTGCTCCAAAATGAGATCTTCTATACAGGTTTGTTCCGTCTGCCACGGCACGGGGCCGTTCTCGTTGAAGTCCATGATGCCCACGTTGCCGTCCTCGTCGGCGACATACCAGGCGGTGGACATCGAGTGGGTGGCGGGGTATTCTTTGGTTTGTTTCATATTCGCGGTTTCATTATAGAAATTTGTTCTTACACTTCTTCTATTTTCAAATCTTTCCAGCCGTCGGCTGACTTGTATGCGTTCAGGCTGCCCGCTGGTACTTTCACCACCAAATTTTTGCTTTCCCCAGCGAAACGCCAATGGGGCTTGTAACCTTCCAATAGAGGAGGAACTGAGGTTCCGACGTATAGTGTTTGAAGATTCTGGCAACGGTCAAGAGAGCGAGCCTCAATCACTTCAAACCTGTTCGGCAGACGCAATTCTCTCAAACTGGCACAGTCCGCAAAGGCTTCAGTCCCTATATGACTCAACGAATCGGGTAATGAGACGTACTCCAAATTCCTGAAATAGAGAAACGCACATTCGCCTATTTTTTTCACACCCTCTGCGACAATGAAGGACTTGCGATTGCTGTCTGGTACGGCAATAAGCGTATGCATATCTTTTGAATACAGAGCGCCTTCCGCAATTTGCATATAGGGATTATTTGGATCTAAATGAATTTTTTCAAGATCTGCAAAATAGTCAAACAGCCCTCGAGGAAAAGTCTTAAGCGTTTCAGGCAAGTACAGTTCCTTCAAAAGTTCCAAGTTACTTCCACCTATATGAATGCCTGTAATCTCTTCAAGCCCTTTACGGAAGGTTATGTGTTCCAAAGATTTGCAGGAACTGATATTGCCCATGTCAAATCTCTTTACGGATGCCGGCACATCCAATTCTTTCAGTTTTTTGCAACTTGATAAAATGCCTTTCAAATCGGTTATTCCGTTAGGTAAGCGGATTTGTTCCATCTCCGAACTGCCTCTAAAGCAATCATTGTCGATCTCTTTGACAGTATCTGGTATATAAATTTCACGCAATCCGGAGCATTGAAAGGCTTCGGAGCACAATTTTGTAACAGTGGGCGGGATAGTTACCGTATCCAAATTACAATCGTCAAAAGCAGACGGACCTATGGTCTTGGTTCCGTATGGGATTTCATAATGCGAACGGTAGCCAGAAGGGAATGCCACCAATGTTTTCCGGTCCTTGCGGAAAATTACGCCATCAATGACAGTAAAATAGGGGTTGACAGGATCCATTTCGAAGTTCTGAATCCCCGATTGTGAAAACGCAGCCGCTCCAATGCGACGTACTTTGCGAGGAATGAACAGCCGTGTCAGTTTCCTACAATAAGAAAAAGCATATTCCCCTATTTCTTCTACAGAATCGGGCAATGTTATATCCGACAGTTCATCACACCCACAGAAGCCTCCCACGTGTTTCACACCCTCGGGAAGCACCACTGTACGCAGCTTTGAGGAGAATTCAAGTCCTGTTCCTGAGTCGTCTTCATCACAAGTGATTTCAATTCCTTTAGGAAAGGCAAAATATTGTAATAATGTGTATTTCCCCAATGTGAGGAACAAGGTTCCACCTTCATAACGGCATTCACTTAAATCCAGCACCCGCAGATTTGGGGAAGATTCCTCGTCCACTACAAATTCCATATCAGGAGAGACACCTTTGTAATTTCCTTCGGAGGTACACATCTCATCTAACACTTCACGTATGTCTTCAGCGTTCAAGAAACCTACAACTTTCAAAGAGTGAAGTTTTCTTCTTTCAGAATATGAAATATACTTTGACAGTGTTCCGGCTTTGTCAAGAATTACTGTTTTCTCGAATTCCATGTTTCTTTTATTTGATACAGAATTATTTTCAACGCGGCAAAATTACCACCCGACTGCGCCAAAAAGCGGACCAAGGCTGTTTTTTCAAGTTTCGTTAGTGATTTTTCCGTGGCAGCTGTTGGCGTATTCTCGTGATTTTCCGGAGGAGATTCCGCTCGCTCACTGCGTTCGCGGCGGAATGGTGCGCGCCTCCGTATGAGACCCAGGGGGAGAAGATGGGCGGCGGGGGGAAATCTGCCGTTGCCGGAATCCTCACGACCGCCGCCCATCTTCTCCCCTTTTCCCTTGTGTGCGGAACACCATTCCGCCAGTTCCTATCGTCACTGGCGGAATCCCCTCCGTTCAAAGACTGATTTTTCCAAAACAACTTGAGACATACTTGCTGAACGTGAGTTACTGTTTCGTATTTTTCTAAAGGTACTTTTCAATTTTTGATGACTTCAGGTGCCTAAGCATCATCTTTCTCGCCAATTTTTCATCTTTTTCGTCGTCACATTTTTCATTTTCTTTGTAACGATTCAAAACTTTTTGGTCATAAATATACCAAGCCCAATCTCTCACCGCCCTATCATTGTTTTTCTGCCTTTTGGCAAAATCGCGAACAGCTTTGTAAAGGTTTTTCCTGAATTCTTCTGTATCACATAGTGTGTAAATAAATTTTTCGTTGTCACGATCATATATGAACAGTGAGAAAATACCTGAGGAATAATAATGCTTATAGTCAAATCCATCATATTTTGGAGGAAACATCAATTCTTCAAAATGAAAAACATAATCGTGGCCTTCGCCATCGTGATACAGATAATGTGGTATATGATTGTCTTTGATGCACTTTTCGGTCCATTTCAACAGTTCGGCCACGGGATCGCTGCCCCACACGCCCGACAATGACAGTTCGGCCACCGTTTCCCCGTCAAAGCGAATAGTCGTGTCCACCCAGCCCGCCTCGGGATCTGCGAAACAGAAATCCACTTTTTTCAGATTTAAAAAGTCGCTTTCCGCTATAGCCGAATACATTTCGGCCCGCTTTTGCATCCACGAGTAAGAGTCTAAATTGTTCATCGTCAAATTGTTCTTGCAAGTTAGAATAATGGTTTTCATATCGTTAATAATCATATTTTTCAAACACCGTCAGATTTAGTTTTGCCTCGGCATTTTTAATGATCGTCTGTTCATGATACATCTTTATTCCTCCCCGTTGTACAGGTTTTCGAGAGAATTCTTTTTCAAAAACACCTTTCACAAAGGGGGTTAGCTGAGTTCCCCAATAATCAAACAAGGCCGATTTCCCGTCTTTCTCCACAACAAAAATATCGCCAAACGTCCAATAGGTTTTTACAGGAGCATCAATGAACGGTTTTTTCCAGTGTTCATCAATCAGATACAATTCTCCGTTTTTCTCACAGCGAAGGAAACAGTCGCCCACACGGGATATTCCTAATAATCGATAATCAGGGATTCTTTCTTGCAAATGTTCGAACTCATCGAAACACTCTTTGAAATTGTCGTGGTATATGGGTTCATACTCCAAATAGCCGTCAGTCCCCAATTTCCAGAAGTCTGCGGGGCTAAACTCTTGTATGGGTTTTCCATACTCACGTTTCAAATATTCCATCCACTCCTCGAAATTGCAGCCAGGATATGAAAGTCCACCCAACCATCCGAAATAATCAGATGCGTGCCACGCCTCTTTTGCCCCGAGTGCATGCACGACATCAAAAGCGCTTTTCCGAACCCTGTTGCCCATAACAATATGTGAAAAGCGATCATAAGATTCTATTTCCCATAAATCAGGCAGGAGGTGAAGAGTTACATCATAATCTGTCAGCTTCATCCGCAAGAAATCATCTTCTTCATCAAGTATTTTCATTTCATCCCATTCGGAGTCGCCATCCCCCAGCAACAATTCCTTGCGCAAGTGGGATAAAACAGATTCGCAATACGCTTTCGAAGCAGTCCGGTCGTTGAACTGTTTGAATGTGTGTTTGACAATATGCGATATATCCGTGCCCATAACAGCAAGTTTTTTTCAACGCGGCAAAATTACCACCCGACTGCGCCAAAAAGCGGACCATACGCATTTTTCTTCTCAGAATTCTTCCGGCAAGTCCTCCTTCGTGATTTCCGCGAGCTTTGCCGATGTGAGGTTCACCTCTGTCGAGAGTCGGTTGGCCTGCCGCTGCAAGGTGCGCTCGAAGACGTTGCGGACGAAGCGGGCGTTGCCGAAGTTCGCGTCCTTGTTCGACACCGCCTCCTCGAAATAGGACTTCAACGCTACCACCGCCTCCGACGTGATGGTGTAATCAAACTCCTTGAGCTGCTTGAGGAATATCTGGTAAAGTTCGTCGGCATTGTAGTCCGGGAACTCGATGTATCGGCTGAACCGCGATTGCAAGCCAGGGTTGGAGTCGATGAACGCCTTCATCTCGTTGGTGTAGCCAGCGAGAATCACCACCAACCGCTTGCGGTCGTCCTCCATACGCTTGAGCAACGTGGCGACTGCCTCCTTCCCGTAGTCCTCCTCACCGCCGCCAAGCAACGAGTAGGCCTCGTCGATGAAAAGGATTCCGCCCAAGGCATGGTCAATGACCTTGTTCGTTTTGACCGCCGTCTGCCCGACATACTCCCCGACGAGTCCGGAACGATCCGTTTCCACCAGATGCCCTTTCGAGACCACGCCGAGTTCCTTGTAGATGTTGGCGAGAATCCGGGCCACTGTGGTCTTGCCGGTTCCGGGGTTGCCTGTGAAGACGCAGTGATAGGTGATGGGGGAGGCTTTCAACCCCTTTTGGCTGCGGGCATTCTGGATGCGGATGAAGTTGGTGAGAGCCGTCACCTCTTGCTTCACGCTTTCCAGACCAATCAGATTATCCAAGGCTTTCCGCGATCCAGGATCTCCATTCAAAGGTGCCTTATAGTATTCCGTCTCCGGCATGTCTAAATTTCCCGCCACTGCAATGTTATTTCCATCGCTTTGCAATTGCATGATGGAATTCAGAAACTTCGCCTCTTTTTCTGTAACGGTATTGTCGGCTTTGGCCATGATGGAGGCGAAACGGTACAGCAGCACCAGATATTTCTGCTTTTGAAGCTCATCAATTTTGCCCAAGACATGCGCCACCATGAAGAAATTCGAATCTTCTGCATCGTGTCCTGAGAAATAACACTCCTTAAGAGCGCTTTCTGCCAAAACATGGTTAGAGTAGCGATACAAATCCCGATAGTTATCGTAAGAGAGCTTCTCTCCTCCCATTGTCCGCTCCATGAAATAGTAGAGCGCATAACTGGTTTTGTCAAGACGGTCATACGGAAGGTGGAGGCCTCTGCCGCAATGCGCCATGTCTATCCAGAAAAGATACTGAATTTTGCTGGTAGCGTCTTCAATCGTTTGATTGCCATTGTGCAGCTCAAACCCGTCAGACGCGGCATCCCTGAACTCCTGCGAGGAGATGGCGGAATCATATACGCCCATCAGGTCGTCAACTACTTTGGAGATTTGGTTGAAGTAATCCCTGTCAAGATCCCTTGAAGTTGTAGCTATACTATTGGATGATGAAGATGAGAATGTGGATTTGGTGGTGGTGTTAGTGGATGTATTAGAAGAGGACAGACCCTTAATTACTCCAAAAATAATATACAAGACAAATATGAGCAAAGGAACTCCAAAGAAAAACGCAAGATAGATTGGTTCATCAATGAATAATATCACGACGACAACCACAACTATCCAAAATCCGCATCCTAAATCTTTCATTTGACTCTGTTATTAACTTGAATCTGCAAAAGTACAATTTTCATTAGTTTTTCAACAATAGTACGGGGCTTGCTTTAATTGGCGAACATATTTCAGTCGAAGAAATCAGGGTGATTTTTTAAATACTTGAAAATCAGCCAAGTGATCAATAATCCGCCTATTAGTTCTAACATTTTGGTTACCTCCTTTCGTGTTTAATACTCTTTGTTTTAGTTTCATGCGGCAAAAATACAACCCGACTGCGCCAAAAAGCGGACCAGAGCGGAAGATTTTCATTCTTTTTCCGGCCTTCCCGCCTTCCCCAGCACCTCTTTTCCCGTCTCGCGGCTGTACAGGATGCCGTCCTTGGAGTAATACACCGGATTGTCGGGGTGGATGTTCACGTATGGTTTCATCTCTTCCGGGTCGTCAACCATCTCTTCATAGTAGAAATCGTAGGCAATTTCTTTCAGCGTTGAAGGGAGATGCACATGTTTAAATGGCGAGCGGAAGGCATTGTATTCTATGACTTCAACCCCTTCGGGGATAACCAAGTTGTCATCACCGATATAGCATAACTGAAAGGCTTCCGCACCAATACGTCTAATACTTGACGGGATGACAAGATGTTCGATAACATTGTAATAGAATGCAGCGTTAGGAATTTCAGTCAGAGATTTTGAGAGTACCAAATCCCCAATGCAACAACTATGGAAACATCCTTCCCCAATACGAGTTACGGTGTCGGGGAACCGTACGCTTACTAGATTTTCGCAATTAATGAAAGCGTAGTCATCTATGGCGGTAAGACCGTTGGGGTATATCAGCGCTTGCAGTTTCTTGTTGTTGGCCACTGCTGCGCAACCGACAATCTCAATTCCATGTTCAAGTTCAGGCAAACAGTTTGTCGGAACATGTACTAATACCTTGCCGTCCTCCGTGACAACCTGTTTCCATCTTTTCACGAAAACGCTGGAATATTTTTGGTTGAGAACCATTTTTTCCAACACATTTAGTTCTTCGTCCTTTTCTGTCAATCGAAAAATGAGATCCTCTGCATAATCTTCAAAGTCACCATCGTATTTAACCGTCATTCTGCTGATGTCAATACTTTGATACCATGTGTCCTCAAGCACTTTTGCAAGTTTGGATATTCCTTTGGTCGTATATCGACCTTCAATGGCAATATGTTGAGTATCATAAAGTTCAGTCCAGTGCTTGAAATCACCCAGTTTTCCATGGAACACACTGATGGTGGACTCTTCACGGGCTTTCTTAATACGCTGTCGGATTTGCAACAAACGGTTGATTCTTTCGACATCTTCAGTGGTAAGAGTCGGAAAATTGACGATGTCGGTGAGTTCGTCATACAATTCGTCATCGAGGATGTCTCGTGCTGGAGGATTGTTCAGCATACGGGCAATGTATTTTTCCAGTGTTTCGCCATCGCGTTGGGTCATTGCATCAACGGACTCCACGATCATTTTCGGAACTCCCAACTGTATCAACCGTTCAGTCGTGTAGTCTGGGTGCCTTAAAATTCCAGACAGAAGCATGACCATCTTTCTTGAGCCGCTGTAACATGCCCGACTGGCAACGTGAGTCCAATAAGGCTCCTTGTTGTAGTAAGCCATCCCTTTGTAGGCATCTCGGGCCATCAACACCATTCTTGCAAAAAGTTGCTGGTCTTCCTCGGATATGTCTTCAAATTCGTAGGATGTGGGTGGCTCCAATCCTTTCGCATGGATTTTTTCTTCCAGTTCCGCTTTCAGTTTCTCTAAGTCATTACCTATAACCTCCACCGTTTCAGTATAATCCGTAATGATGTAGGTTGATTCTGGGTCGAGTGTAATCGTAGCAGGCTCCTCACGAATACTGTCTTCCTCTTCTTCCTCTCTGAAATAATCGTCAATGTCATCTTTTTTAAGTGTGTGATGGATAAATATTTCCGCATGTTCGTCAAGAAATTCTTCCCACTTATCTTCGAGTTTTTCGGCCTCCTCGGCGGGAAGCAATCTCCCCGAATGTCCACCATCCCACTTGAAATCGGGAATTAACGATTGTAATTCCACCGTGGAAAGAATAGGGCAAGAGTCTGGGTCAATTACTACATCGGCCATCAAATCCATATAATACACCTCGCGCCCTTTCCCCGACCAGTCCTCATCCATATAAGGCTCCGAGCGAAAGCGCCCGCTCATGCAGATGCCGGTTTTGCCCTCGCCACAGCGCACCATAAAGAAACGGTCGCCCTTGTGCGCCTTGTCGTGCTCCCACACGCTCCAATTGCCGACGTGCGCGTAGTTTGACAAGTCCTCGCGCAGTCGTTCAATGGTGTAGCTTGATATGTCCGGGTTCCAAAAGAGAATGATCGTGTTCATAACCTTATCGTTTTATATTCACGCGGCAAAATTACCACCCGACTGCGCCAAAAAGCGGACCAGACGCATTTTTCTTCTCAGAATTCTTCCGGCAAGTCCTCTTTCGTGATTTCCGCGAGCTTTGCCGACGTGAGATTCACCTCTTTGGAGAGGCGGGTGGCCTGTCGCTGCAGGGTGCGCTCGAAGACGTTGCGGACGAAGCGGGCGTTGCCGAAGTTCGCGTCCTTGTGCGCCACATGATAAGCAAAAAGCACCTTCAACGCCTCCTCCGCATCCGGCGTTATCGTGTAATCAAACTCCTTGAGCTGCTTGAGGAATATCTGGTAAAGTTCATCGGTGTTGTAGTCCGGAAATTCAATGTAGCGGCTGAACCGCGACTGCAGACCAGGGTTGGAGTCGATGAACGCCTTCATTTCGTTCGTGTAGCCGGCCAAAATCACCACCAACCGCTTGCGGTCATCCTCCATGCGTTTGAGCAGCGTGGCCACGGCCTCTCTTCCATAATCCATTTCCCCACCACCCACCAGAGAGTAGGCTTCGTCAATGAACAGTATGCCATCTAACGCCTTGTCGATAACCTTGTTGGTCTTGACCGCCGTCTGTCCAACGTACTCTGCCACGAGTCCTGACCGGTCGGTCTCCACCAGATGCCCCTTCGAGACCACACCGAGATTTTTGTAAATCTTCGCCAAGATTCGCGCCACGGTGGTCTTGCCGGTTCCGGGGTTGCCCGTGAAGACGCAGTGGTAGGAGGTGGGTGGCACCTTCAACCCCTTTTGCTGACGTTTGTTCTGAATGAGGATGAAGTCGGAAAGCGCTTCGAATTCTCTTTTGACGCTGCCAAGCCCCACCAGTCCGTTCAGCTCGGCGGACACATCCTTTCCTAAAGAGGAATTCCGATAGACGGTCTCACTTTCGTCATCGTTGTCGTAAAACCGTGTGTTGACACCGCCGCTCTGCAACTGCATGATGGAGCTGAGCCAGGCGGACTCCTTGTCGGTGACGACATTGTCCGCTTTGGCCACGATGGAGGCGAAACGATAGAGTTTGATGACATACCGCTGCCGATAGCGCTCGTCCATCCTTCCCAACACATGTGCCACAAAAAACGTGTCGGTCTCTTCTTTAGGTATCTCGTTGAGAGGGTCGTTAATGCCCTTGATGATGGTCTCCGAAAGGGCATGGTTGGCGAGAAGATACAATTTGCGGTAATTCCAATACTGAAGTCTTTCACATTTCCAAGTGCGCTCTATGAAATAATAAAGGCCGTAGCTTGTTTTATTTATCGTGTCGCAAGGAAGCCCTAACCCCTTGTAACAACGCACCATGTCTATCCAAAACAGCCACTGGATTTTGCTTGTCGCATTTTGGAGTTTGTTCCCGTTTACCTGAAAGTTATATCCGCAATCCTCCACCTCTTTCTCAAAGTCCTCAGAGTAGCACGCGAACTCGTACTCCCTCACAAGGTCGTCCACTGCCTTGCTGATTTGATCGAAGTATCTCTCGTCAATATACTGGGAATTTCCCTCTATTCTATGCCGGAATTTTTCCTCTATTCTGGGATTTGCGCTCTGTTTCAAATCCCGAGGCGTTTTTTTTAACGAAGCGGGTAATCTCTTATACAATTTGCGAATGAGGAGAATGCCAAGCACCAGCACAATGACACCGACCCAAAAATTCAGCAAGAACGCTTCAACAACCAAACATGAAGCTATGACGCCAACAATAACAAAACATACACCTTTAACAACTGTTCCAACTTTGCTCATTATTTTGAGGTTATTCTAAATTTCAACGCGGCAAAATCACCACCCGACTGCGCCAAAAAGCGGACCAACAGTAATGAAAACGCCCAATTCGCCCAATTCGCTTAATTCACCGACAGCCACCATACCGCCAGCGCCACCTGCGCGACAAATATCGCCGGCACGCCGTACTTGAACTTCTTGTGCTGGGTCTTGTGGCACCACACCTGCATCCCCAACCACGCCCCGACGCTTCCGCCGACGGCCGCCAACCCCAATAGCACGCTTTCGGGGATGCGCCACCGATTGTGCTGCGCCTTCCATTTGTCGATGCCGTACGCGAAAAAGGTCACCACTGTGATGATCGCCAAATATATCAGGATAATGTGTTCTTCAATTGTCATAATCGTAATATGGTGCAAAAATACGTTTTTTAGGCAAAAGGCAATAGGCAATAGGCAAAAGTTCGTCATCCTTCATCGCTCCTCCTCATCTTTCATCCTCCTTTCTCATCGTCTCATCGTCTAATTTTGTACCTTTGCCGCCCGAAATAAATCATCCAAGAAAAACTGTAAGTCACTGTCATGCAGAAATATCGCAGCTATGTGCTCCCTGTCGCCATCCTGTTAGCGCTGATATTCCATAGTACCAGTGCCCAGATTTCCTTTCTGGTACCCTGGTTCATCTTCACCATCCTGACGCTCAATTTCGTTACGGTGGATTTACGGCATCTCCGTTTCTCCATGCTGCATTTCTGGCTGATACTCTTCCAGTTGACGGTCAGCGCCGGGCTTTATCTGTTGGTGCGGGCTATATCGGGCAACCAGACCATGGCGCAAGGATTCATGATGTGTACGCTCTGCCCCGTGGCCGCCTCGGTGGTGGTCATCTCCTCCATGCTCGGCGCCGACCGCATGACGACCACTACTTACACCATGTTCTGCAACCTGGTGATGTCCGTCGCCGCTCCGCTCTATTTCACCATCATCGGCGTTCATCCGGAGCTGAGCTTCTGGTCCTCCTTCCTGATGATTCTGAAGCGCATCACCCCCACACTCGGTTTCCCCTTTTTCTTTGTGCTGGCGTTGCAGGTCTGGGCGCCGAAAGCCAACGAATGGCTCTGCAAATACCGCAACCTGTCGTTTTACCTTTGGGCCGTCGCCCTGTTCATCACCTTGGGAAACACCATCCACTACATTTTCCTGCAAGGTCGTGGAAACGAGAATGTTATCCTTTACGGAGCAATTTTCTCGGCGGTGATGTGCGCCATACAGTTCGGCTTCGGCAAGTGGCTCGGGCACCGTTACGGTGACACCGTGGCGGGCGGCCAGCTCCTCGGACAGAAAAACACGGCCATGGGCATCTGGATGTCCAACACCTACCTGCAGCCGCTGTCGTCGGTGTTCTTGGCCTTCTACATCATCTGGCAGAACCTGTTCAACAGTTTGCAACTGTGGTGGCACGATAGGAGAATGAAGAATGTAGAATGAAGAATTATGAATTATAAGATATTATTTGTGTGCCACGGCAATATTTGCCGCAGTCCCATGGCCGAGTTCGTGATGAAGCAGAAGGTGGCGGAGCGGGGACTCTCCGCGCAGTTCGAGATCGCCTCCGCCGCGACGAGCCGCGAGGAGATCGGCAACCCCGTCTATCCGCCGGCCCGCAGGATGTTAGCGGCGCACGGTATCTCCTGCGACGGCAAGACCGCCCGCCAGATGACCCGCGCCGACTATGACTATTACGACTACATCATCATCATGGACCAGAACAACCGGCGGAACATCCAGCGCATTGTCGGGCAAGACGTGGACGGCAAGATTTCGCTGTTGATGGACTACACCGACCACCCGCGAGACGTGGCCGACCCCTGGTACACCGGTGAC
>JAFXTE010000102.1 GCA_017525245.1 Bacteroidales bacterium
ACGTGCACAGTTTTAGCAAGCAGCGGGCTGTCAAGCAGGCACAACCGCACTGGAACGATGACAAGTCATTGTGTCGCCACGAGTTCCGGTTAGGGGTGAGCGATCCCTTGGGCTTTACCTATCTGAGGGAATTGTTTGCTTCTCCTATTTTGGGAGAACCGATAGACGGTGTCTCACCCACAAAACAAATATTCACTCCCGTACTCTCCTTGGACTATCATTACCGCGCCTCAAAATGGTTTTGGTTAGGTCTTACCGCTGGTTATAATTTATATAAAGAGAACGGCTATGGTGAACCAGAGAATCTTACGTGGCAGTATAAAGAGCATCATTTCCTGATAATGCCCTCTTTGCGGTTCTCCTATCTTAACCGTCCACATCTGACCCTTTACTCTGGGCTTGCCGTGGGTTTGTATATCAAACATGGACGAGAATACAGAGATGATGATTTTCTCATCGAACCGATAACTATCGACCATAACAGAGTGTTCTCCGCGTTCCAGCTGACCGCCTTCGGGGTGAAAGCCGGCGCAAAACACTGGTTCGGCAGCTTCGAGTTGGGAGCCGGCATCAAGGGGTTTGTCAATTTGGGGGTAGGGTACGAGTTCTGATGTTTTCAACTTACAATATTCCCAAGCCAGCACGCGTTACATCCTCCTGAATTACAAAAATTATCCGATGAAAAAGTTCCTACTGTATCTTCTTATTACCGTGACGTTCCAGTCTTGTGCCATCGTTCATACGCCAGGGTTCAATAGCGGTTATAAACGTCTAACCGCTGAGGAACAGCATAAAATCTGCTTTGTGAGTTCAGTCGATGAAATTCCTGACCACAATGATGGAAGAATCATGGCCATTACCGCCGACCAACTGTCAGTTTTGTTGAAGAAGCATGAAAACACGTTACTTTACCTGTGGTCGCCACATTGTTCGAGCAGCGTTTGCATTCCTTTAAGTACCATCCAGGATGATTGTGACAAAGCAAATCTTCAGCTTTACGTTTTAACCGAGTATTACACTGACGCATTCCTGCAGAATGAACACTTGTCCAATCCCATGTTGAGTATCAACGAGTTCTATTATAAGACAAGTTACTGCAATTCCTATATGAAGCGGTTTCTGTCGGAACTTATCCCGGACAACCAAAAAGAAAGTGTTTCCCACCATCGTTTCCTCTTATTCTCAAAAGGAAGATTTGTGAAATCGTATGAAAAAATGGAAAAAGCCTCTTCGTCCCTATAACAGCTGTATTGATGCTTTAGCCATCGGCGAAAAATTCCATTTCCCACAAATTTATTCTGCCAAAACATTCCATTCCCCACAAATTTAACCTAAAACCATGGCGTATGCGATACGCCACTACACTTGAATCTTGAAACCTGAAACCTGAAACTATTTTTTGTACCTTTGCATCCTTCAATTTTAGATTGTAACATTATGGATTGCAAAGAGATACGTCACCAATTGCATCGCATGGCCGAACCCTCCAACGAAGAAGTTCGGACTTCCGCATACATCCGTCAACGACTGGAGCAGCTCCAGCCAAGCAAAATCTTCACGTTTCCGAAAGGAAACCACCTGCTGGCGGAGTTCGATTTCGGGGGCGGCGGGAAGACCGTGCTCCTGCGAGCCGACATGGACGCGGTGCGGGTCAACGAGACACTGAATCTGCCGTACAGGTCTGAAACCGAGGGTGTTTCACACAAGTGCGGGCACGATGGGCACAGCACGATCATGCTGCGCGTGGCGGAGATGCTGCACGAGAAACCGCTGCCGTCGGGAAAAGTGCTGCTGCTCTTCCAGGGCGCCGAAGAGACCGGCGAGGGCGCGAAACAGATTCTCGACAGCGGGATCCTGCAATCTTACAACATTGATTGCGCTTACGCCCTGCATAACATCCCTGCCGAACCTGCGGGAACAATTATCTGCAAGACAGGCAGTTTCACCTGCTCTGTCATCAGCTGCGATATCGTGCTGACGGGCAAGACCGCGCACGCCGCCGAACCTTGGAATGCCGTTTCTCCATTTGCGGCAGCACAGCGCATCACCGACTTCGTGCTCTCGCTGAACCAGCGGGATGTGCAACGCGATGACTTCTGCGTGGCCACACTCATCGAGTTCCGGGTCGGCAGCCAAGCCTACGGGGTGGCCGCCGGCGACGGCGTGCTTCGTTTCACCATCCGCACTCGCGAAGACACTCATCTTCAGCAGATTATCTCCGAAATCGAAAGCAAATCGAAAGCCGAAGCAGCCTCCGAAAACCTGCAATGCGACATCCGTTGGTTGGAGTATTTCGCCGCTTCGAACAACGCGGAGAAGGAGGTCAACGCCATCAAGGAATGCGCTGACAATCTGAATCTTACCTATCAAGAAAAACCGATTCCTTTCTTCTGGGGCGAGGACTTCGGCCTCTTCACGCAGCATTATCCGGGCGCTCTGTTCGGGTTGGGCTCCGGCACTGCGCAACCGCCTCTGCACCATCCTGATTTCGATTTCCCGGATGGAATTGTGGAAACCGGCGCGAAAATGTTCTATGAATTAGTCCGTAGGGGCGAATAATTATTCGCCCCTACATTCCCTTCCTTTTTTCATCGCCTTTTCATCGTTAATTCATCGTCTCATCGCCTCATCGTTAATTCATCGTCTCATCGCCTCATCGTTTTCATCGTTTTTCATCGTCTCATCGTTTTCATCGTTTTCATCGTCTCATCGAAAAAAAAATGTATCTTTGCCAGCTGTAAATTTTTGCGCCAAGATGTAGTAAAATAGTTTTCTAACCCATTAAAAGAAAGGAGGTTATCGTATGGTTGACACCATTAATTTCGGTGCTTATAAATGGCATCATATAACGAATCCGACCGTTGAAGATTTGGATTTTTTGCGAGATAACTTCCATTTCCACCCCTTGGATATTGAAGACTGCTCCAGCTTTGTGCAACGTCCCAAAATCGATATTTACGACGACTATTTCTTCCTCGTGCTGCATTTTCCGCTGCTCGACCAGCGTACGCGCTTGGTGAAAACCGAGGAAACCAAGATTTTCTGGGGACAAGACTACCTTATTACGGTCGGAAATTCGCACTACGTGGTGCAAGACCTCTTCAACCTGAAGAAAATCGATCCCGAACCGGAAGATGAGGACGAAATCACCGGCACATCCGACTCCATGCTCTACCACATTCTCTACAGAATGATGAAGGAGACTTTCCTCATTGTGGAGCGTCTTGGCACCGAAATCGACTTCATCAGCCGCGAACTGTTCAGCAGCAAGGCTGAGAAAATCATTGAACAGATCTCCATCATCCGGAAAAACATCATCCAGATGAACACCATGTTCAAACCGCAACTCCGTCTGTTCAAGATGTTTGAGAGTGGTGAGGTAAAAGGTTTCGCCGATGACATGGAAGAGTACTGGGGCAACATCTTGGACTTCTACCAGAAGATGTGGGATATGGTGGACGATTACGGCGAATTGGTCGCCGGCCTCTCCAGCACGTTCGATTCCTTGCAGGCCAACAAGACCAACGAAATCATGCGAATGCTCACCATTATCTCCACAATAGTGCTGCCACTAACCTTTATATCAGGACTTTACGGCATGAACGTGGGGCTTCCGATGGCAAACTCCCCGTTTGCATTCCTGTATGTTATCGCCCTCTGCCTTGTCATTTCCGTACTGCTGATTTTGTTCTTCATCAAGAAACGGTGGCTGTAAAGACGATGACACGATGAAGCGATGACACGATAAATATAAAAGTCGCCATGTGTTATTCTCTATCAAATGAATGAAAAGGCCAAATACCCCAATGTACATTGTTCATTGTACATTTTACATTAATTAACGAATGAGCTTATAAACCTTTAACCATAAAATGTATAAAACCCCTCTGAAAATACTTCAATTAGAAAAAGGTGACTACCATACGCTGCTGAACGGCTCGGTGGCGGGGGAGAAAATCCGTATCGTTCTGGACACAGGCGCGTCGCACAGCTGTGTGGACAAATCGTTTGTCAACAAGCTGTTTCCGGACAGGGAAATGGAGAAAAACGAGGGCGTGAATGCGGGAATTGGCGGCACAGACTTTGAGGTTCTGGTCACTGACCTCCCTGACTTCAAAATCGGTCATTACCATCAAAAACTTATGCAAAACGTCGCGGTGATCGATTTCGCCCATATCAACATGGCTTACGAGGCTCTGCACCTCAAACCCGTCCAAATGATTTTGGGTAACGACTTCTGTGTGAATCATAAGGCAGTCATTGATTACGAAAACAACAGTTTTTTTTTCAAAAAGGGGAGAAGGGCCAATGCAATAGGGCCAAAGGCCAAGAATTAAGAGCTAAAAGCCAATAGCTAATAGCCAAAGTCATAGTTAAAACATGGATGACAATACAATACGACGGAAAATTTTGGGTGTGGACCCCGGTACCAACATCATGGGTTATGCACTGTTGAACACGGAGTTGAACAAATCCGAGGTGGAGGTGCTCAGTGTGCTGCAAATGACCAAATTAGGAGATCCATACGCCAAACTGAAATATATTTACGAAAAAATCAATGGTCTGATCGAGCAGTATCATCCTGATGTTTTGGCCATTGAAGCCCCCTTCTACGGCAAAAATGTGCAGTCAATGCTGAAGTTGGGACGAGCGCAGGGCATCGTCATCGCAGCTTCGTTGCACGCGGGCATGGAGGTTTATGAATACTCGCCACGAAAGATAAAGCAGTCCATTACGGGCAATGGCAACGCCTCCAAGGAGCAGGTCTCCGCTATGCTCTGCCGAATGTATCCTATTTCGGAAAGTATTGAATATCTGGACGCTACAGACGCATTGGCGGTGGCGGTGTGTCACCATTTGCAACAAAAAGTGGTCTTCGGTAAAACCAAAGCGACCAATTGGAAGAGTTTCATCACACAAAATGCTGACAGAGTGGTGAAATAACAACGTGTTTTGTCTAAAATGGCAATTGTAAAGACGCACCATCGGCACATCTCTACAGAAAAATTCATTCGTTGGTGCATATTTATTTTTTATGTACTTTTGCCTTTTCTTAATTACGTCCAAAAGTATTAATAACAAACTGATAATCAATATGATAATTAAAGACGATTTTACGTGCAGACACAATGGTCCTGCCGTGAGCGAACAACAGAAAATGTTAGATGTCATCGGTGTCAAGACGATGGACGAACTGATTGAGAAGACGGTTCCCGCCGCCATCCGCCTGCCCAAGCCGCTGGATCTTCCCGACGGCATGACCGAAGGCGAATACCTCAACCATATCCACAGCCTGATGGCGAAGAACAAGATCTACCGCTCCTACATCGGTATGGGTACCTACAACACCTACACTCCGGCGGTCATCCTGCGCAACATTTTCGAGAATCCGGGCTGGTACACCTCCTACACCCCGTACCAGGCGGAGATTTCCCAAGGCCGTATCGAAGCTTTGCTGAACTACCAGACGATGATCAGCAGCCTGACTGCCATGCCGTTGGCCAACGCTTCCATGCTGGACGACGCCACGGCTGCCGGCGAGATGATGCTGATGTTCTTCCGCAGCCGCAGCCGCGAGCAACAGAAGAACAACGTGGTGAAATACTTCGTCGCTGAGGGCGTTTTCCCGCATTCCATCGGTGTGATGAAAACCAACGCCGCTCCTCACGGTATCGAGCTCGTGATCGGCAAACCCGACCAAGTGGAACTCGACGAGACCTTCTTCGGCGCGATGATCCAATACCCGAGCTACTGGGGCAGCATCCACAATTTCAGCGCATGGGTCGAGAAAGCACACGCCAAGAACATCTTTGTGGGCGTGGCCACCGACCTGCTGGCCTTGACACTGCTCACACCTCCAGGCGAATGGGGCGCTGACTGCGTGGTCGGCTCCACCCAACGTTTCGGCATCCCGATGGGCTACGGCAGCCCCGCCGCCGGCTTCTACGCATGCAAGGAAGAGTTCCTGCGCCAGATGCCCGGTCGTATCATCGGCGTCACTGTCGATGCACAAGGCAACCGCGCTGTCCGCATGGCCTTGCAGACCCGCGAGCAGCACATCAAACGCGAGCGCGCAACATCCAACATCTGCACCGCCAGCGCCCTCACCGCTATCATGGCCGGCTTCTACGGCATGTGGCACGGTGCCGAGGGTCTGAAGAACAAAGCCGTCAAGATCAACGTGTTGGCTGGCGTTCTCGCTGAAGAAGCAGCCAAGTACGGCTTCAAACAGTATAACGAAAACTATTTCGATACCCTCTGCCTCGAAACGCCCGAAGGCATCACCTGCGAGGACGTGAAGAAGGTGGCCCTGTCGAAGGAGATCAACCTTTGCTACCACTGCGAGCGTTGCTTCACGATTTCTTTGGACGAAACCGTCACCCACGACGATGTCAACGACATCCTCGAAGTGCTGGCCATCGCCGCCGGCAAGCCGTTCACCCCGCACGTGTGCGACGGCAGATGCGGCATTCCCAACTTGCACATTCCCGCTGAGCTGACCCGTAAGAGCCCGTTCATGCAGCACAAGATCTTCAACCAGTATCACTCCGAGACCGAGATGATGCGTTACATGAAGATGCTGGAAGTCAAGGATTTGTCGCTGAACCGCGCCATGATTCCGCTGGGCTCCTGCACCATGAAGCTCAACGCCGCCGCCGAGATGCTGCCGCTGAGCTGGCCCGAGGTCTGCAACATCCACCCGTACGCTCCCGCCGACCAAGCCGAGGGCTTCAAGGAGATGTTGGATGAGGTCTGCAACTGGTTGGCCAAGATCACCGGTTTCGCCGCCATCTCCCTGCAGCCGAACTCCGGCGCCGCGGGTGAGTATGCCGGTATGACCGTCATCCGCAACTACCACCTCAGCCGCGGCGAGGGTCACCGCAACATCTGCCTGATCCCGTCTTCCGCACACGGCACCAACCCAGCTTCTTCCGCCAAAGCCGGCAACAAGATCGTGGTGGTGAAGGCTACGGAGCACGGCGAAGTCGATATCGACGACCTGCGCGCGAAAGCTGAACAATACAAAGACAACCTCTCCTGCTTGATGATCACCTATCCTTCCACGCACGGCGTGTTTGAGGAAGGCATCCTCGAAATCATCAAGATCATCCACGAGAACGGCGGTCTGGTCTATATGGACGGTGCCAACATGAACGCCCAGGTGGGTCTCACCTCTCCGGGCACCATGGGCGCCGACGTCTGTCACCTCAACCTGCACAAGACCTTCGCCATGCCTCACGGCGGTGGCGGTCCTGGCGTTGGCCCAATCGGCGTGTGCGAGAAGCTCGTCCCGTTCCTCCCGAACCACGCTACCGTGAAGGTCGGCGGTGAGCAGGGCAGCCAGGTGGCCACGGCTCCTTACGGCAGCGCCTACCTGATCCCGATTACCTACGGTTATTTGAAGATGTTGGGCGGCAAGGGCTTGACGGAAGTCACCAAGACGGCTATCCTGAACGCCAACTACATGCGTGCACGTTTGGAGAAGGACTACAAGATCCTCTACACGGGCACCAACGGCATGTGCGCCCACGAGATGATCCTCGACTGCAACGAGTTCGACAAACATGCGGGCGTGCAAGTCGGTGACATCGCCAAGAGACTGATGGACTACGGTTTCCACGCTCCGACGGTGGCCTTCCCGGTGCACGGCACCTTGATGGTGGAACCCACCGAGAGCGAACCGCTGAGCGAACTCGACCGCTTCTGCGACGCGATGATCGCCATCCGTCAGGAGATCCGCGACATTGAAGAGGGCAAAGCCGACAAAGCCAACAACCTCATCAAGAACGCCCCGCACAGCATGAATGTGGTCTGCGCCGACACGTGGGATCGTCCCTACACCCGTCAGCAGGCTGCTTTCCCGCTGCCGCACACCGAGAAGTACTGGCCGACCGTCGGCAAGATCGACGACGCTTACGGCGACAGAAATCTCGTTTGCGTGCTGAGCGAGTAAAGAGGATGAGAGGATAAGATAATTAGATTATGAGAAGCGGGGAGGACGAAAGTTCTCCCCGCTTTATTTTTCTGCGCAAATCCGCGAGTCCTGTGTTTTTCTACATATATCTTTTTTTGTGCAAAAATTCCAAGATGATTATGTTTGGAAAAATTGTACTTTTGTTTTTTTATTTTCAGCGTTATTTTACAATAAGATAATCTAATAAAATAGTACAAAAACATAGTAATATGAAAATGTTAAAATGGTTGTGCTTTTTCGGCATCATGGCCGGATTGGTGTCTTGCGGGGTGGATGTGCCCAAGGAAACGAAAACTTCGTACGAGACGATAATTGTGGAAAAACAGGACATCTCGGTGCCCGTGAAGTTCAGCGCAAAGCTGAAGGGGCAATCTGACGTGACCATCTCGCCGCAGGTGAGCGGTCAGCTGATGAAAATCTGCGTAAGCGAAGGTCAGCAGGTGAAGAAAGGCACGACGCTGTTCGTCATCGACTCCCGCAACGCACAACTGGAATTAGAGGCCGCACAGGCGAACCTGCAGGCCGCCGAGGCATCGGCGAGAAGCGCGAAATTGGAGTACGAGTCAAACAAAAACCTGTTTGAAAAGAATATCGTAAGCCGCTACATGCTCGACAATTCGGAAAATTCCTACAATCAGGCGCAAGCGGCTGTGAGCCAAGCACGTGCGGCCGTGAGCCGTGCCAAGGTAAATCTGGGCTTCTGTACCATCACCTCACCTGTGGAAGGTATCATCGGTGAGATCCCCGTCACCGAAGGCATTCAGGTCTCACCGGGCACCCAACTCACGATTGTCAGTGGCAACACGATGATGGACGCCCTGTTTTCCGTGCCCGAATCGGTGTTGGAACAGGCCGTAGCCAATGGTTACGAGGGTAAGATTGAGGATGCTTTGAAATTATTCCCTGACGTGACCTTCGTGATGAAGAACGGCACGGAATACCCGCACAAAGGACGCGTTTCCAGCGCGACGGGTGTGGTGAACGCATCCACGGGTACTATCGCCTGCAAGGCCACCTTCCCCAACCCCGATGGCCAGCTCTATAGCGGTGTCCAGGGCACTATTGTCATGCCTGACAACCTAAAGGACGTGATGGTGGTCCCGCAAGCCGCCGTGGTGCGCCTGCAGGACAAGTCGTTGGTCTATAAGGTAAAGCCGGACAGCACCGCCACCGCTGTCGCCGTAACCTACGAGGATGTCGGTAACGGCAAGGACTTCATCATAACGAGCGGGCTGGAAGTCGGTGACCAAATCGTGACCGTCGGGGCGAATAATGTGCAGGAAGGCGAGCAAGTGATCTTCCCTGAAACGCCGAAAACTTCGAAATAAGCCATGAAAGGGAACATTTTTATCCAGAAACATGTGATGGCATGCGCGATAGCGATTGTCATCATGCTGGTGGGCTTTATCTGCATTACCTCGCTGCCCATCGAGCAATACCCGAACATCGCCCCGCCGACAGTGCGCGTTTCGACATCCTACACCGGTGCCGACGCGAACACTATCATGAAGTCGGTGGTGCAACCGTTGGAGGAGAACATCAACGGCGTACCCGGTATGACCTACATCACCAGCACCGCATCCGCCTCGGGTGATGTCTCCATCCAGGTCTATTTCGAGCAGGGCACCGACCCCGACCTCGCCGCAGTGAACGTGCAGAACCGAGTCAGCAGGGCTACGGCATTGCTGCCTGCGGAAGTCACGAAGGTGGGCATACAGGTGATGAAACAGCAAAGCAACATCCTGCACATCGGCGCGCTGAAGAGCGTTGACGGCAAGTACGACGCTGACTTCATCGCCAACTATATTGACATCAACGTGCGTCCCCGCCTGATGCGTATCACCGGCGTGGGCGACGTGATGGCGCTCGGTAACACCTACGCCCTGCGTATCTGGCTGAAACCCGATGTGATGGCACAATATGGGCTGGAACCGAACGACGTGTTCGCAGCCATCGGCGGACAGAGCTTCGTCGCCGCCACGGGTTCGTTGGGCGAGCAGAGCGAGAACGCCTACCAATACTCGTTGGAGTACAAGGGCACGCTCAAAACCGTCGAGGAATTCAACGACATCGTGTTGCGCACGAGCGACGGTGGACACCTGCTGCATCTGAGCGATGTGGCAGATGTGGAAATCGGCGCTGTGAACTATAACTTCACCTCCAACATCGACGGCAAGCCCGGCACCATCTACATGGTGTTTCAGGCCCCAGGCGCAAACGCCACGAAAGTGAACGCCCGCATCAACAAGCTTTACGAAGAGCTTCAGCCGACGATGCCCGCTGGTCTGGAGTTCGAGATTTTGGAAACTTCGGATGACTTCCTCTTCGCCGCTATCCATAATGTGGTGGAAACGCTCATCATCGCCATCCTCCTCGTCATCCTTGTGGTTTACTTCTTCCTGCAAAGCTTCAAAGCGACGATCATCCCCTCCATTTCGATTATCGTGTCGCTGTTGGGCACCTTCGCCGTCGTGAAGGTGGCAGGTTTCTCCCTGAACATATTGACGCTATTCGCCTTGGTGCTCGCCATCGGAACGGTGGTGGATGACGCCATCGTCGTGGTCGAAGCGGTGATGGCGAAGATGGAGGGCGGCATATCGGACGCCCGAGAAGCCACGCGCCAGGCCATGAGCGATGTCTCCATAGCGGTCATCTCGTGTACGCTGGTCTTCATGGCCGTGTTTATCCCCGTGGCCTTCATGCCCGGCACTTCGGGCTCGTTCTTCCTGCAGTTCGGTGTCACGCTGGCATCGGCCGTCGGTTTGTCGTGCGTTTCGGCTCTGACACTCTGTCCGGCCTTGTGCGGCCTGATGATGCGTTACTCGAAGGATGAACAAGAAAAGAAGAATCTGAACTACTACGTCAAAAAAGCCTATACGGTCAGTTATAACGCCATCCTCAACAAATACAAATCGGGTGTCGCCAAGTTCATCAAGCGTCCGTGGGTTGCGGGCGTGCTGTTGGCCTGTGCCGCCGTGCTGCTCATCCTGTCCATGCGCGGCCTGCCGTCAGGTCTCGTGCCGCAGGAAGACCAAGGCGTGTTCTTCGCTGAGGTCCGTGCACCGGAAGGCTGCACCCTGCATGAGACGGAGGAGATTGTGAAGAAAGTGGAGGAAAAGGTGAAGAAAATTCCCGAGCTGGAAAGTTACGCTGTGATCAACGGTTACGGTATGATGGCAGGCCGCTCGGGCAGTTGCTACGCCACGCTCATCATCCGCCTGAAAAACTGGGACGACCGCCCGGGCATGAACCACAATATCATGCTCGTCTATGGTCGTTTCGCCATGGACTGCAAGGACATCAAGAACGCCAAGGTCATCC
>JAFXTE010000103.1 GCA_017525245.1 Bacteroidales bacterium
TCTGCGGTCACACTACCTTGTGTAAGAAATTCGATAGAATACATCTCTGTATAGAAATACTCCGGCAATCCTCCTGTCGGACCATTTATAATGGATATCTGCAGTTTTCCATCAAGATCCGTTCGATTATGTGTGTTTTCAATATGACGTATAACCGGCAATTCTGTCATGCTTTTTTTTGCCATAAAATGAAGATTTAAAAACGCATCGGCAAAAATACAATTTTTCAGGCAACAAAAGTTTGAAATAGAACAATTGTGGATACAATCACAACATCCTCCAAACCTTTAAAAATTATACTTTTGCGCGCTTTTCCAAAATTGTTATCTTAAAATGAAAATACTTTTTGTCATAGACACTTACGACACTAACAACAACGGCACCAGCATCTCGGCGCAGCGTTTTGCCGCCGAATTGCGCCGACGCGGGCACGAAGTGAAAATTCTCACTTCCGGAGAGCCGGGCGAAGACCGTTTTGCCTTGCCCACGTACAAGATGCCCATATTCCAGCCGTTGATGGACAAACACAACTTCAACTTTGCCTATAATGAAAAAAAGACCATTCGGGAAGCTGTTGAATGGGCTGACATCATACATTGCTTCCTTCCGTTCGCTATCGAGGTGGAAGCCAAACGCTATGCCGACAAGATAGGGAAGCCCTCTACCGCCGCTTTTCACATCCAGCCGCAAAACCTTTGGTCGTCGGTGGGATTGGGCAAGGTGGATTGGATTCAGAACGGTACTTACCGGAGTTTCCGTACCTTTCTGTACAACAAGTTCCGCCATGTCCACGCCCCGTCACAATTCATGGCCGATGAGATCAAGAAACGAGGTTACACCGCCAAAATCCACGTCATTTCCAACGGTATCCAAGACGCTTTCTTGGAGACCGGACATCTCGTCCATCAACAGGGCAGGCCGGCCAAATCGCCTGAATTTGAGGGTAAAATACCGATCATCATGATCGGCCGTCTTTCGCAGGAGAAACGGCAGGATGTAATCATCAATTCAGTGCAATATTCGAAATATGCTGACAAAATACAGCTGATTTTTGCTGGAAAAGGTCCCGAGTACGATCGTTATGTGGAACTTGGAAAACAGTTGAAGAATCCGCCCCAATTTGTCTATCTCGAGCAACAGAAACTGATTGACTTACTGCTGCAATGCGACTTGTACGTGCATGCCAGCGATATGGAAAGCGAAGCCATCTCGTGCATCGAGGCCTTTGCCACCGGGCTGGTGCCCGTCATCGCCAATTCGGAGGTCAGCGCCACGCCGCAGTTCGCCCTCGACGGCCGAAGCCTGTTCAAGCCCGGCAGCCCCAAGGACCTCGCCCGCGCCATTGACTATTGGCTTGATCATCCGAATGAGAGGGAATATATGGGAGAACTTTACCGTGTGGCGGCAAAGAAGTACAGTCTGGCCAATTCGGTGCGTATGTTTGAGGAGATGTTGAACGAGGAGATTGAGGACAATGCAAAACAATCCGTTCAAGCTTAAAACGGCTTTGTTCATCGTAGCACTCCTGCTTTCTGTTTCGGTTCATTCACAAACGGAACAAGCTATATCCCCTGTGATCCATACAGATGGCTCTGTCACTTTTTCCTATAGAAACCCTTCCGCTAAGCGAGTCAAATTATTCTGCGACTGTGATTTGCGAAATAACAACTATAACATTGAGAGGGAAAACCTGCAGTCCGTTCGTATGAAACCAGATAGCAACGGCGTGTTCACCTTTACCACAAAACCACTCCCCCCGGAAGTCTATACCTACCAGTTCAAGTCTCATGGACGACGATTTGTGGATCCGGACAATGCGGACTCCGTTCGAGTCTTGAACACCAGACGAAGTGTGTTTGTGTTATCCGGTTCTACCTTGTCTGATTTATGCATTAAGGATTCTTTGCATGGCAGAATTGAATTTTTCGAAATATGGGACACGGCCTGTGAAAAGACAAGACGCATACTGTTGTACCTTCCTCCCGATTATGACCGAAACGAGCAACTTTATCCTGTTCTTTATTTGTTGCACGGCATCAATGGGTACAAAGAGGCCTGGCAAGACAAAGGGCGCGCCGTGCAGCAGGTGGACAAGCTGATACGACAAGAAAAGATTGTGCCTATGGTTGTGGTGATGCCGGATGTGAATCCGCGAAAACTTATCGGACAGAAAGAAACGATAGGGATGATGCGGAACCTGCTTCATTATCCGTCCTGGTTACACCGCGATTTCGAACAGGTGTTCCCACAAATGGACAGTCTGTTGTCTATCCACTATCGTATATCCTCTGACAGGAAGTCGCGGGCTGTCGCCGGATTATCCGCAGGAGCCATGCAAGCTTGCAACCTTGCCAATGTTAATGAAAACCGCTTCCAATATGTGGGCTTATTTTCTCCTGTAGTGCACCGTAAACAACTGTCGACAGATCAGAGTGCTATTTATTGGATCGGCTCCGGGAAAGTGGACGTCTTCCATTCACAAAGCACACGATTCGTCAAAAAATCAAAAGACAAGCAGATTTCTTTCGTCTATTATAACTCAAGCGGAGGGCATACATGGCGAAATTGGAGACTCTATCTTTCTGAATTTCTTCAATTCATATTTAAAAACACGGGCAAATGAGAAAATATTTCTTTCTGTTTTTGACATCCATCCTGAATTTGTCCCTTTATTCCCAAGAGCGAATCGAATATCTTCCTTACGGCAAGATGGACTCCTGGACGGTGCGTTACATCAAGGAGTCGATTTTGTTGGGCGGCAAGACCCGTGCGCTGTATGTCATCGCCAAGACTGACACCCTACGGCAGAACAAGCCCTACCCCTACGGCAGGAATGGCTCTCCGTGGGGCACCAGCAATGCCTACGCCAAAGTGTGCGGAGTGGAGAAAGCCGCCGTGTCGGTCACTCCGGAGCGACGGGGAAAGGGCTACTGTTGTCGGTTGGAGACCACACTGCAGACCGTCAAAGCCGTTGGCATCGACCTCAAGGCATTAGCCACCGGCAGCATTTATACAGGCCGACTGCTCGACCCCGTGACCTTGGAAGGGGTCAAAGTGCCGATGAAAGCCATTGACATGGGCATTCCGTTCACGAAACGACCGACGGCTCTGATGCTTGACTACAAAGCGGTTATACTGCAGGGAAAGTCTATGGTACGGGCCACAGGATCCACCAAAGTGACCACTGTTCAAGGGCAGGATGCGGGCGAGATCATACTGTTTCTGCAGCACCGCTGGGAAGATGCCGACGGCAACATCTTCGCTTATCGTGTGGGAACGGCATCGGAACGCATCTCTCAAAGCATCCCCAATTGGCAGAATAACCATCGCCTGACTGTCCGTTACGGTGACATCACCCGTTCTCCAAATTACAAGTCTTGGGAGAAATTGTCAAAAGACCGGTTTATGGCCCGTAATTCAAAAGGGAAAATGGTACCCATACAAGAAGTTGGTTATAAAGCTGATGCAACACCCACCCATCTGATTCTGCAAATCTCCGCCGGATGTCATGAAGCGTTCACTGGCTGTCCGGGCAATGTGTTGTGGGTTGACAACATACGGTTGGTGTATTGATCCAATAGCCCGCACCGTTTACTGTAGATAACAAACCCCCAACTACACCCATATTCCCTTTTGCAAACTAATGAATATCAAATTTTTACCACATTTAGTATGGGGGCGAGATAGTTGTAGTTTACAACCACATCGGCGTTTTTTGTATCTTTGCCGCTCAAAAATAGAACAGCTCTTATGAAAGTTAAAACCCTCATCATTGCAACTTTCGCCCTGCTTGCGGCGGTGAGTTGCTTCGGACAAAACAAAAAGTACAAAAGCATCTACGACATCACGGTCAAGGATATCAAAGGCAATGACGTGTCGCTAGCCGACTACAAAGGCAAGGTGCTGCTGATCGTCAATGTGGCGAGCAAGTGCGGGCTCACCCCGCAATACCAAGGCCTCGAGGCCCTCTATCTGAAATACAAGGACCAAGGACTGGAAATTCTGGCGTTCCCCTGCAACCAGTTCCTTGAACAGGAACCCGGCACCAACGAGGAGATCCAGAATTTCTGTTCGTTGACCTACAACGTCACTTTCCCGCTGTTCGACAAAGTCGATGTCAACGGGAAGAAAGAGAGTCCGCTCTACACCTTCCTCAAGTCAAAAGCCCCGTTCACCGGTTATCCGGAGGGCTACGAGGCCTTCGCCGCCCAGCTCGACATGATTCACCAAAAAACGGGTTCCGGTTTCGACAAAGGCGATGCCATCAAGTGGAACTTCGGCAAGTTTTTGGTTTCCAAAGACGGCAAGACCATCCTGCGCTTCGAACCGATGGTGTCACCGGAGAGTTTGGAGGAGGATATTCAACGGATGCTGGGAGAGTGAATGCGGACTGCTGCCGCCTTCGTTGCCAACGTGCTAGCGGTGTGATCGTGTTGCAGATGCTGTCAAGCAGGGACACAAACACTTTGGCAGGTGGCGACATAAGGAGAGAATAACTCAAAGCTCGGTAGGGAGCCATTCCGGAGACATGAGACGCACCGACAGACGTAGCGTGTTGTTATTTTCAGTGCGTTCGTGGTGCATCTCCGAAGCTTTGACTCTACGCCCAAACAAAGCTTTTGTTTGCGTAAGACACAAGCATTTCCACTTTCAGACTAAAGATTCGAAGTCCCGAATTCTCTTCTGAAAACGGAACATCCCGCCACTATCTTCATCGGCTGATTCTGGATCGTTTGCGTCGGGGTGATGGTTGTTGAAATATTCCACGATGTGGAAGCCGCACCGGTTGACATATAAGTGGATGTTTCGCTTCTCGAAATAGGGTGTGTGGGTTTCCCAGACCGTCACTTCGGAGTGCAGCTGTTCGATAAGACACCAGGCGGAATAACCGATGCCCTTGCTGTGAACCTCGGGGTTGACAAACAGCAGCTCCAATTCGCCACACTCGCCTTTCACACTGATAACGGCACCGCCAACTTTCTCCCCGTTGAGGAGAATGCGGTAGGCTTCGGCGTTTTCGCCATCAATGGAGGCTTCGATAGTGGCACGGGATATGATTTCGTCGTCCTCTTCAAAATGATTGTCACGGAGACCGAACTCTTCGGCGGCTCCGTACTTGAACGCCCGCTGGTTGTCGAGGATGAACTGCTCGCGGTCGTCGGGTTTTAGCGGCGAGAGGGTTACATTTTTATTGACTCTTGATTGCATAATTTTATGGATTATCGACATAATGCTTTGTATAGATTGATTTTTCCCTGCTGCAACTCCAACCAGTCGGCAGTCTGCTGCAACTGAGCATTGAGCCAGGATGACTGGGCGGTTAGCACTTCCAGATAGGTGACGGATGAGGAATACTGCATCAGTTCGCGGACGTTCTCCACCGCTTTTCGGCTGGCCTCCACTTGCGCCTTGCGGACAAGCAGCTTTTGCTGGGCGGTATGGCATTCCGACAAAGCATTGGCAACCTCGCTGCCCGCCTGCAACAGTGCCTGCTCGAAGGCGATTTGCGCCTGTTCCTGCTGCGACTTGGCTATCTCAAATCCCGCCTTGATTTGTCCCATCTGAAACAACGGCTGTGTGAGTCCGCCAATCAGGTTCAGCAACAGTTTGGCGGGATTGACAATCTCGCCGATGTTGTTGGTCCACGAGCCGCTGGCAGTGAGTTTCAGCGACGGGTAGAACTGCGAGCGCGCTACTTTGGTATTGCTGAACGAGGCCCTAAGCTGATACTCGGCACTGCGCACTTCCGGACGCATCGCCAGCGCCTCCAAACTGACAGGCGAATCCGCATCCATATTGATGTCGTTGACATCCGTGAAAGTGGAATATTGAACATTCTGAGGTGTGCGGCTCAACAACAAATTCAGTGCCCGCTCGGTCTTCTCGCGTTGCAGGCGCAGGTCGCTCACCGAGGCGATAGTGGCCTGCAATTCTGTTTCGGCTTGATTGACAGCCAATTCGTTCATCATCCCCACCTCTTTCATCGCCGTGATGGTCTCCAGCGTTTCCCGTTGCAGTTGCACGCTCTGCTCCGAAAGCCGCAGCTGCTCGTCGAGCATGATGAGCGTGTAGTAAGCGTTGGCTACGGAAGCAATGAGCTGCAACTGCGTATATTTGAGTTGTTCCTGTGCGTTCATCCACTGGTATTTCGTTGCTGCTTTCAGAGCTTCCACCTGTCCACCGAGGTTCAATTCCCAGCTCATCGTGAGCGGCAGTTCGTAGCTTGTGGAAACCGGTGCTCCGTTGGCTTTGGTGACAGTGGCCGATGGCGACAGGGCGAACGATGGCAAATAAGACAATTTGGCCACCCGCATCTGGATGGCGGCCTGTTCCACACTGAGCTGCATAGTGCGCACATCTGCATTGTTCGTCAGCGCTTCGGAAATCAGTGCTTGCAAAGATTCGTCCACGAAAATATCCTGCCACGAACGCGCAGGAACACTGTCAACCAGTATGATGTCCAGTTCAAGAAGATTTGGCCTGACGGCTTCCTCAACTACCGGTTTCTGCACACCGCAACCGACCATCAGCAATGTTGTCAATATAAAAAACCAATTACTCTTCATTCTCACTTTTTACAATTTGCAATTCACAACTCACTATTTACTAATCCCTTTTACTTTCTCCTGTAATTTCTGAAACACGACAAACAACACCGGCACGGTGAGCAGCAAGCCGAGCGTGCCGAACAGCATTCCGCCAACCACACAAACCCCGATAGTGCGACTGCCGTTGGCGCCAACGCCCGAGGCGAACATCAGGGGAAGCATACCGATAATCATCGTCAGCGAGGTCATCAGGATGGGACGCAGTCGCACTTTGGCGCTGCTGAGCGCCGCCTCGGCGAGCGACATCCCCTCGCGGCGCGCCTGCGAGGCGTACTCGGTGAGCAAGATGGCCGTCTTCGACAGCAGACCCACCAGCATCACCATCCCGATCTGCATGTAGATGTTGTTCTCCACGCCGAACAGCTTGGCGAACAGCAAACTGCCCGCCAGACCGAAGGGCACCGACAGCATCACCGCTAACGGGATGAAGAGACTTTCGTAGAGGGCCACCATCACGAGATAGGCGAACACGATGCATATCAGGAAGATGAAGATCACTCTGCCGGATGTCTGGCTTTCCTCGCGGGTGATGCCGCCAAACTCAATGCTGTAGCCCACGGGCAGCTCCTTCGCAGCAGTCTTTTGGATGGCTTTGATGGCACGACCGGAACTGCTGCCCTCAGCCACGCTGCCCGAAACATCAATGCTGGGGAACATGTTGAAACTATTGATGGACTGCGGCATATACTCATTGGTGAGGGTAACGAACTGGTTGATAGGCATCATCTCGCCACTTTCGGAACGCACAAAGAGACTCGCCAACGACTCGGGGCGGTTACGGTCAGAGGGCCGAAGCTGCAAATCCACCTGATACACTTTGTTGTACTTGTTGAAGTTGGAGATGTAGTCGCCGCCTAAATAAGCCCCCATCTCGTTGAGGACGGTGGAGGTTGAGACCCCCATCTTCTTGCACCGCGCCACATCCAAATCCACGCGGTACTGCGGATAGTTGACATCGTAGCTCGAATATACCTCGCCGATTTCCGGGCGCTCGCTGAGCTTTTCCATAAAACGGGTGGTGACCGCGTGCAGCGTTTTGGCATCCTGCCCGTTGCGGCCCTGCACCGAGAACTCGAAGCCGCCGTTGCCGCCATAGCCCTCCACCATACCAGGTTCGGAGACGAAGCTCTGCGCCTCCGTTTCATGGGACAAAATCGCGTCTATCTTCTCCATAATGGCGGAAGAGGAGTGCGCTTTTCCTCGGCGTTCTTTCCATGGTTTCAGCTGAATGAAGATGTTGGCACCGGCTCCAACGCCCACCACGCCGCCGACATCCTGCACCTCGGGCAACTCGCGGATCTTGTCGCAGTTACGGTTCATCAAATCAAAAGTCTTGTTGGCCGTGTAGCCCGACGGGGGCGTGAGGTCCACGAAAAGCGTGCCCATATCTTCGTTGGGGATAAAGCCCGTGGGCAC
>JAFXTE010000104.1 GCA_017525245.1 Bacteroidales bacterium
AGAGCGGTGGTGTAGTCTATGTGGCGCAGCGCGGCACGCAGACCGACGGGCATTTGTACATCCCGCAGGCGGTGGCCGCCGGCGCAAGCGTAGTAGTTTGCGAAGAACTG
The DNA here is from genome assembly GCA_017525245.1 of Bacteroidales bacterium. Taxonomy (GTDB): domain Bacteria; phylum Bacteroidota; class Bacteroidia; order Bacteroidales; family WCHB1-69; genus F23-D06. Next base: position 111 of record JAFXTE010000104.1, read on the forward strand.
CCCGCCACGTGCAACGCTGACGTGACTTACATCCGCGTGGAGAAGGCCGACATCGCCTTAGGGCGCATGGCCGCCGAACTGTACGACCATCCCAGCCGCAAACTGAAATTGGTGGGCATCACCGGCACCAACGGCAAAACCACCACCGTGACCTTGCTGCACCGACTGTTCACAGAGTTGGGCTACGACACCGGTCTCATCTCCACCATCGTCAACAAAATCAAGGAGCGCGAGATTCCCGCTACCCACACCACCCCCGACGTGGTAACGCTGAACGAACTGTTGAGCGAAATGGTGTCCGAAGGGTGCGAGTACTGCTTCATGGAGGTGAGTTCGCACGCCATCTGCCAGCGCCGCATCGAGGGGCTGGAGTTCGCAGGCGGCATCTTCAGCAACATCACCCACGACCATCTCGACTTCCACAAAACCTTCGCCAACTATATCCAGGCGAAGAAGGCCTTTTTCGACTCGCTCCCCTCTACCGCTTTCGCCCTGACGAATGTGGATGACCGCAACGGAATGGTGATGGTGCAGAACACGGCGGCAAAGGTTGTCCGCTATGGTTTGCAGGGAGCCGCCGACATCAAGGGGAAAATCATCGAGAACAGTTTCGAAGGCTTGCAAATGCAGATCAACGGACAGGAGGCATTTTTCTGCCTGTCAGGAAGATTCAACGCCTACAACCTGATGGCCATCTATGGAGCAGCGGTGCTGTTAGGACAGCCTGCCGAAACCGTACTGATGAAGATGAGCAGTCTGACACCGGCGGAGGGACGCTTCCACGTCATCCGCAACGGCGAGGGCGGCGTGGCCATCATCGACTATGCGCACACTCCGGATGCGCTGAAGAACGTGCTGAGCACGATTCACGACATCACCTGCAAAGGCGAAGAGGTGCTGACGGTAGTGGGCTGCGGTGGCAACCGCGACGCGCTGAAACGCCCTGTGATGGCGGAGATTGCCTGCCGTGAGAGCAGTCGCGTGATTCTCACCTCCGACAATCCGAGATTGGAAGACCCGTATGAGATTTTGAAACAGATGGAAGCCGGTGTGCCGGAAGAGTGCCGCCGCAACGTGCTCTCCATCGAGAACCGTCACGAGGCCATCAAGACCGCCTGCATGATGTTGCGTGACCATGGGGTCATCCTCATCGCGGGCAAAGGTCACGAAAAATACCAAGACATTCAAGGCATCAAGCATCACTTCGACGACAGCGAAGAGGTGTGCCTCAACTGGAATATTCCTTATCAGCATTAAAATAAAAGAACATGTTATATCACCTATTCCACTGGCTTAACCAATACGACTTCCCCGGCGCACAGCTGTTCGAGTACATCTCCTTCCGTGCGGCGTGTGCCTTCATCCTCTCCCTCATCGTGTCGATGATTGTGGGAAAATGGATGATCAAGAAGTTACGTCAAAAACAGATTGGCGAATCCATCCGCGACCTTGGGCTGGCCGGACAGATGGAGAAGAAGGGAACCCCCACCATGGGCGGTTTGATCATCATTGCAGCCATATTGATTCCGGTGCTGTGTTTCAACCGGTTGAACAACGTATATGTGCTGCTGATGATCTTCACCACGATATGGCTGGGCTTCTTGGGATTCATGGATGACTACATCAAAGTATTCAAAAAGAACAAAGAAGGGCTGCATCCCAAGGCTAAATTGTTAGGACAGATCATTCTCGGTCTCGTAGTGGGCGTGGTGATGTATTTCCACCCTGGAGTAGTGATTGAGGAGAAGGCCACCTTGCCGAAGCAGAGTGTGACCACCGACGAGTTGTTCACAGTAACGCATCCCGATGAGAGCGGGGTGGCGACCATCGCGGTGAAAAAGGCCGATGCCCGAGAATTAGGCCCCTCGGTGCATTCCACCAAAACCACCATCCCCTTTGTGAAGAACAACGAGTTCGACTATGCGTGGTTCACGCGCTGGCTGGGTGATGAAGACGGTCGCTGGTCGTTCCTTTTCTACATTCCCATCATCATCTTCATCATCGCGGCGGTGTCGAACGGAGCCAACCTGACAGACGGTTTGGACGGTTTGGCCACCGGCACGTCGGCAACGGTAGCGGTGGGATTGGCCATACTGGCTTACGTATCGGGCAATGCCATCTTTGCCAATTACCTGAACATCATGTACATACCCAATATTGGGGAGCTGGTGATTTTCATCTCCGCGCTGGTGGGAGCCTGTATCGGTTTCTACTGGTGGAACTGTTTTCCGGCGCAGGTCTTCATGGGCGATACCGGCAGTTTGACGTTGGGCGGCATCATCGCGGTGTCGTGTGTCATCATCCGCAAGGAACTGCTCATCCCGCTGCTCTGCGGCGTGTTCCTCATCCAGAGCCTGTCGGTCATCATGCAGGTAAGTTATTTCAAATACACCAAAAAGAAATATGGAGAGGGACGCAGAATCCTGCTCATGTCGCCTTTACATCATCATTACCAGAAAAAAGGCATGCATGAATCAAAAATCGTTCAACGCTTCATTGTGGTAAGCATTTTATTAGTCGTATTAACATTGGTAACCTTAAAAATCAGATAGTTATGAAGAAGAGCAGAAACAGCATCAAGGGAGAATACATTTACGGAACTGGCATTTCCGGAAGCAGCGTACGGGATTTCCAGCAGTTGTTGGAGTTGCGCGAAAGCCAGATGTCTGCACAAAAAGGCTTTTTCGACGGTATTGAGCATCGGATGGAGAATGTGAAGACTTTCCGTGGCGTGAATTTCATCAACGACGCCGCTTGCGAAAGCGAAAACGGCATCTATATGGCCTTGTCGAACGTGTCGAAGCCAGTGACTTGGATCACCTCTTTCACGGGCTGGGACCACATTGACGACAAACTCTTGCAGATGATCATCCGCAAAGTGAAGGCGATTGTTTTTTATGGGGAAGAGGATGAAAAGACGCGCAACTTCATTGATGTGCTCAACATCCGCAGCGACAACAGCGAAGACATGGAGACGGCCGTACGGATGGCCTTCTATGCCAGTTCGCAGGATGACGTGGTGCTGTACTCCCCCGGAACCCCCCGCGAAGAGGGTGCTAACACGGTGGCAAAACGCGGCAATGAATTCAAAATGTCAGTAGCACAACTGTAATATGGCCCTGAAACCCCTACCATCCCTGAAATTCTACCACATCATCTATGTCTGTGTGGCGGTACTGGTGGCGGTCTCCGTCGTCGCCTCGTACAGTCTTACCGGTGAGTTGTGGCAGCCCATCCTGCAAGGCATCGGCGGGTTCGTGCTGATGATTGTCATATCGAAAATCAACTATCAGAAAATCAATCGTTTCTACCAGATATTTTTCGTATTGGCATTGCTGCTGCTATTGCTGACGGTTATCTTTGGCAAGGGTGGTGGTGGACGAAGTCTGTCGCTCGGTTTCATGTCGTTCCAGACCTTCTATCTGGTGACCATCCTTTATCTGTTCTATCTCTGCACCAAGTCGGCCTACGAAATGTCGAACGGCATCACCTTAGATGCGAAAAAGTCAGCGGTAAGGCTCACTGTTTTCGCCATTTTCACAGGCCTGATTGCCATGAGAAATATCTCCACCGCAATGCTGCTGTTCGGTACGGGATTGTTGGTATTGTATGTTTCAGGCATAAAACTGAAATACTTGGGGATATTCATGCTGGCCATCATGTTAGCAGGCGGCCTCTATATTGGGGGAAGTGCGCTGAAAGACAAAGGCAAGAGTGAGCAGGTGCAGAGCGAGGAGACCAAGACCCGTGGTGGCACCGGCTACAACCGTATCAAATACTGGCTGACAGGCGAGAGTGATGTAGAGGGCTATGGTCGCCAGATGACTTTGGCACGTACTGCAGTAGCCCGCTCAGCGCATTTTCCGCAACCCGGCAAGGGCATCATCAAAGACAAGATGCCAGAAGGAGAGAACGACTTCGTATTCTCGCTCATCTGTGAAGAGTTATCTGTGGGGGTGGGCATTCTTCTTATAGTCCTCTATTTCATTATCTTTTTCAACATTACCTTTTACATCTCAAGGAAAGCGAAGGGCAATTTTGTGAAACTATACTCATTGGCGATTGCTTTGCTTATGTTGGGACAGGTGTTCATCCATATTGGCACCAACATCAACCTAATACCTGCTACAGGGCAGACGCTACCTTTTGTAAGTCGCGGTTCCACAGCTCTTTTCACCACATTTTTCATCTTCGGAACGCTGATCAACATGGGCAAACAAGTATTGATGAACGCGGATGCTGACGACACCGAACTGAATATTGAATCACCAATTATCAATCCAAAATAATATTATTATGAAAAAAGTCTTTACAACCTTATTCGCAGTTTTAGCCATGACCTTTGCCTTCGCACAGGTCGCAGTACCCAATGGCGGTTTAGAAGAGTGGACCGACACCCACACTCCCGTAGGCTGGAACGCCACGTTCAACGCCTCTGTACCCGTAGATTACCTGGGATACACATTGGACGTCATCATCAATTACCAGGCGGCCACCCGCAATGCCACCGCACACTCAGGCAGTTATGCAGCGCAAATCACCACCCAGGCCGCCAATGCAACGATGGCTGGTCAAACCATCTATTCCATCAACCTGCCCGGCATCATGCACCTTGGCGAATTCAACGTGGATGCCATCTCCACCTTGGATGTCGGATCTGTCACGGACCCCTCCAGCATTGACTGGACCCAATATCTGACGGGCGGTATCGCCTGCAACCAAGTGCCCAGCAAGGTGACCGCATGGGTGGCCTACACCACCACCGAGGACACCCTCACCGCCGGCGTTGTACTCACCCGCTGGAACAATGGTCAGCGCGAGGTAGTGGCTGAAGGACGTTATGAATACGACCAGGAAATCAGCGACTACATGCAAATTGAAATCCCTGTGACTTACAAGGACGGCATGGAAGGCGTTACCCCTGACACGCTCAACATCATTTTCGCCAACTCGGGAGGCTCCACCAACGAGAACACCCTGCTGTCAGTTGATGACGTAGAGATTGAGATGGGCGACAACATCTATGAGGTGAGCAGCCTGCCGCTGTTCAGCGTTCGCCCGAATCCCGCTACCGAAATGGTGATTCTCACCCCCTTCACCGATGAGAGCTACTCAGCCCGCATGTACGACACCAACGGCAAGTTAGTGTGGTCGGCCGACAATGTGAATGGCGAAACCCAGCTCAATGTGAGCGAATTCACCAAGGGTGTGTATTTCCTCCAGATGAAGCAAGGCAGCAACGTGAAGAGCGAGAAGGTGATCGTGAAATAATTCGGCTTTGGAAGCAAACATCACTTTCATACTCGCGCCGCTACACGGCATCACGAACTATCATTTCAGAAACTGTCTTCACCGTCATGTCGGAGAAATCGATGTGGCGGTGACGCCTTTTTTGGCGGCGCAGGAGCTGGCGAAGCTGAACGTGCGGAAATGGCCCGACATACAGCCCACAAACAACACTGGAATGACCATCATCCCGCAGCTGATGGGCAATGAGCCCCGGCAGATGACCGACACCCTGAAGGCGCTCTCCACGTTAGGCTACCAGCAGGTGAATTGGAACATCGGCTGTCCGTCGGCGCAGGTGGTTCGCAAACAGCGGGGCTGCGGACTGATGCCGCACGCCGACAAGGTGGAGGCGGTGGTGGCCGCCGCGAGCCGCGAGGTGCCCGAATGTCACTTCTCGGTGAAAATGCGCACCGGCTGGTCCAACCCCGCTGAGGGACTGGAGATTATCGAGCGGCTGAACCCCTACCCTATCGACTTCATCGCCATCCACCCGCGCTTAGGCGTGCAAGAGTACAACGGCACTCCCGACTGGGAACTGTTCGGAGAGATGTGCGAGAGGACGCGCCACCGCATCGTGTATAGCGGCGACATCGTAGACCTCGACTCTTACCTACGGTTCCGAGCCTGCTTCCCGGATGTCACCGACATCATGTTAGGGCGTGGCATTTTGAGAAATATCTTTCTGGCAGAAGAACTCACAGCCGGAGAAACCCTCCCGCTGGAGGTGAAACGCCAGCGGTTCGCCGACTTTTACCACGATTTAATAGAGACATTGGCGGAAGCCCGCGGACGGCAGCACATCCTGTCGCTGCTGAAAGAGCTGTGGCATTACTTCGCCACATTTTACCAACTTTCACCACAAGAATTAACTAACCTGCTACGCATCACCGACATCGATGAGTTCGAGCGGCGAACAATGGAAATCGCCGGGAAGGAGTAACTTGGGGATTCCGCCGGCCTTCGGCCAGCGGAATGGTGCGAGTAATTCAATGTAAATAAAAGTGTTACTTGGACTATGGCCCAAAATTACAGACGGGTGGAAAGCTTCGGCACCATTTGATTCTTCCACTCGGTGAAACAGCCTTCGGCGATTTTCTGGCGGGCAACCGTCACCAATTCGAGATAGAAGTGAAGGTTGTGCAGCGATCCGATCATCTGGCCAAGAATTTCATTGGCAGTATAGAGGTGACGCAAGAAGGCACGGG
>JAFXTE010000105.1 GCA_017525245.1 Bacteroidales bacterium
GACTGGCCGATGAGGGAGTTCGCAGGCCGATAGGTCTGCGGGCAAAAACCGAATCCCTCTCCGTTTTCCATAATCCCCGCACACCTACGGCGTGCGGAAAAACCAAAACGCCGCCCCCATCCCTACCGAGCCCTTCAGCCCTAACGGGCTGATTCGCGTCCGGAACGGTGTTTTGTTAATGCGGTCGCGAATGTTAACACGAAGTAATCAACAGCGAAGCTAATCAACAGCGCAGCTAATCAACAGCCGCAGGCTAACTAACAGCGAAGCTAACCAACAACCGCAGGCTCATATACAAGCGCATCCGACGGCCAGCCAGTTACATTGCGGCCAGTGTCCAACCGCCGTATTTCGGCGAGGTCGCCGTCTGTCAGCGTGAAGTCGAAGAGACTGATGTTCTCCACCATCCTCTCCTTGTGCATCGTCTTGGGAATGATGATGATGTCGTTCTGGACGAGGAATTTCAAGGCTATCTGGGCGGATGTCTTGCCGTACTTCTCGCCGATACTTACCAACGTCTCGTTCTTGAAGATGCTGCTCCGCCCTTCCGCCAACGGGCTCCAGGCCTCCATAGCCACACCGTAAGGTTTCAGGTATTCCCTCATTTTCCGCTGCTGGTAGAGCACATGGGCCTCGCATTGGTTCACGACGGGCATGACCTTGGCGTCCTTCACAATCATCGGGAAGGTGTTGGGATAGAAGTTCGACACTCCGATGGCCTTGAACATGCCTTGCGCATAGAGTTCTTCGAGCGTGTGCCACATGACGGTGGGGTTTCCCACGGGCCAGTGGAGCAGCATCAGATCCACATAGTCCAATCCGATCTGCCGCATGGAACGGTCAACCGTGCGCAGCGTCTCCTCCCGTGTATGGCAGGGCTCGCAGATCTTAGTGGTGACGAACAGCTCCTCGCGGGGAACGCCGCAAGCCCGAACCGCGTCGCCCACGCCTTTCTCGTTTTCGTACATGGCGGCCGTGTCAATGCTGCGGTAGCCCACCGACAAGGCGTCTTCCACCACCCTTTGCGTCTCTTTTTCGGGGATGTTATAGACCCCAAGGCCGACCATCGGCATCTTCAGTCCATTGTTCAACGTTTTGTATTCCATATTCATCCGGTTTTTATTGGATAGTCCTTGAACCTCTTGTACACACCTTTACGCCCTATTGAACTTCTCCTTACTCTGCCTGCATCGTGGGCATTTCCAGTCGGCGGGCAAGTCCTCGAAGGCCACACCGTCGTGCTCAGCAGGGTCATATACGTAGCCGCAGATGGAGCAGACGTACTTGCCCGAGGCCTCCTTTTTTTCGAAGTTCACCTTGTCGAAGACGGTCGGCATGGGGTTGTCCAAATCCATCACGCGCTTGGCTTCCAAGTTTTCGTAGCCCTGCGGCGAATGAGTGGAGAGATAGACGGTGGGGTTGTTGCGCACGAATTCGCGCACGCGGTCCAAGGTCTCGCGGGCGGCGGGCAGGTCGTCGAAGACCACGGAGAGCTTGTTCTCGTACAAGGCCTCATCCACGTAGGTGATGTCGCCGTGGATCATGTAGAACAGACCTTCGTTCTCTACGATGACGATGCTGTTGCCGTGGGTATGGCCCTTGGCCTTGATGAGGTATATGCCGTCGGCAATCTTCTGGCTTTCAGGGAAGTTGTAGTACGCTCCGTCGGTGAAATGTACGGGCTCCAGATTGGGTAGGCCTTTCAGTTCATCGGCCTGCAGTTCATCGGCATTCACATAGATTTTTGCGTTGGGGAACGAACGCAGCTCACCGCTGTGGTCGGAATGTTTGTGAGTGAGAAGTATCTTGGTCACCTGTTCGGGCTTGTAGCCGAGGGCTGCAAAAGCCTCCATATAGGAGCAAATGTCCTTGCCGGTAAAAGCTGGGCTGTTCTCGTCGGGATTCTCTTCGGGCGTGCCGGCGGGAAGTCCCGTATCGACTAAGATGACCTCGCTGCCGGTGTCGATGAGGTAGTTCTGCAGACTGCCGCGATAGCGGACGTTCTTGTCAAACTTGTCCATGCCTTCCTCGCCACCGAAGGCGAAGGGTTGACCGTAGAATCCGTTTTTTCTGAATTTTACTGCTTTGATTTCCATTTGATTATATTTCTTTGATTATCTATAATTGCTTCGTAAAAGTCTCGTTGGCGTCGGGAATGGTTGCGGTCTTTATCATAAGTTGAATGTGCTCAAATGAGAAGACCATCGGGTATGGCCGTCTTGATGAAGGCTATCGCCAGACAGCTGTTGTGGGATTAAACATCACTTCATCAACAAAGCCTTCTATCGTTGGGAAAAATGCTATACGGAACTAATCTTCAATGATATATGCCGCCACGATTTCGCCGTAATAGCAGATGTGGTCGCCCGTCTCGATGGTGTAGAACTGGCGGGTGATCTCGTCGTTGAACTGTTCGGACTCCTGTTCCTGGCGGTAGAGCACGCGGCACTCTAAAGTCAACGGGAACTCCTTGAGGCCCGGCACGCCGATGACTTCGGGCTCCACGGGGGTCAGTCCGGCGGCGGAGATCTTGTCCATGTCACGACCGCTCTTGCTGCCGCACACGCCCAATGCCCTGCGGGGAAAATCGCCCACTGGGACGTTGATGGTGAACTCACGGCACTGGTCGAGCATCTCGCGCGTGTAGCGTTGCTGGCGCACGTAGGCCACGAACACGGGCCGCTCCCAGATGACGCCGAGCGTGCCCCACCCTATCGTCATGGAGTTCACTTTGTCGCCGACTTTTGTCGTGATCAGGATTCCCGGCCGCAGGGCGCGGATAATGTCGCCCGCATAGTCACGGATATCTATTTCGCGTTTTCTCATAGCTGATGATTTGATGATATAATTACAAAAGGGAGAGCGCAGGCCCTCCCTTGATTCTATGTTTGCGGGTGCACTATTTCTGTGCGGGTTCCCATTTGCATCGGACAGGCGACACAATGGCACCCTCCTTCTTCAGTTCGGCAAAAGCCTTATCAACCTCCTTGCGGTCAGCGCTCAACGCTTTGGTCACGTCACCCGCGGAGACAGGCTTTCCTGCCTCACGCATGGCTTGCAATACTTTTTCTTTCATACTGTTTAGAATTTTACGGTTTCTACTAATTCCATCATCTTGAAAAAATCGGCCTTGGCGTCTTTCAGATAGTACATCACTCCGTTCTCGCAGTTTTCGCCAAGGGCAGGCTTAAGCACGGGCATCTTTTCGACCAAGGCTTTTCCCACCTCTGGGCGGTTGTCTTGCACGAGCTTGCACTCAATACGGAGCGTTTGCCCCTTGAATGCGCAGATCTCGGCTTTGCAGTTGGCGTCAATCTGGTGGGTGGCGTTGGTCTGGCCGAATGCCATGATGTAGATTTTGTCCTCGAAATAGAGCATCGCTCCGTAAGGGCGCACACGGGGCTGGTCGCCCTCGACCGTGGCCAAATAAAACGTTCCTGCGTTTTCTAAGAAATCATATACCTTTTTAACGTTTTCCATTGTCATTGTTTTTATAGATGATTAAAGCGCTGCCTTCACTAACCACGGCTTGGCTCCAATGCAATCGATGAGGCCGAGTTGCTCCTCGCTCCAGTACATGTCCTCTTCCTCGTCCTTCAGATATTCCTTCATCATGTCGAAGGTGGTGAGATCGTCCTTGATGCCGTCCATGCACTTGCGCAGCAGCTCGATGCCGTCAACAGACACCTGGTAGTCGGCCTTCAGGAATTCTATGGGATCCTGGTACAGCTTCTGGGCCGCCACAGCCTCCTGTTTCAGTTCGCCGCCCAAATCGAGCAGACGGTCGATGAACTGGTTCACAAAGCCCTGCTCCTCTTCAGCGTGCTCCAAATATTTTTTCTCTAATTTCTTGAATCCCAACGAACCGAAGATTTTGGCCTGCAGCTTGTGCTGGAAAGACTGTGCGTTGAGGTTCGTGACGAAGAATTGTAATGCTTCAATTGATTTTTCTTTTTCCATTGTCAATACTATTTAATTGAAATTATTTTACGCCCGCAAAATTACATTTTATAACCCAACACGGCAAAAACCGAAACCGAACAAAATTTGTCTGAAACCGAACAATATTTTTTGTATATTTGCATTTCAAAATAGAGACGGACGATTATGTACACACTGAAAGAATGGTGGACACGGATAAGCGGGGCGGAGCCGATCGATGGTTGGGACGGGAAGATGCTTTGTTTGGAAACCGATGCGCAGATGACGAGTCTGACCAACCAGACGCAGGGATTCTTGGCCTGTTACACCTTCACGCTCGTCACGCGGGGAGAGCTTACGTTGACCTACAATGGCCAGGAGATCCGGCTACGTGCGGGCGACCTTTACATCTACTCGCCGGGCATGGCCGTCACTGTCAACGCCATTTCCGACGACTACCGGGGTTTTTGTCTTTTGGCGGACGAAAGCACCACGCTCGAAACGCCGGTGGTCCGCGACATGATCAGCTTGGCCTACAAGCCCGTCATGTTGCTGACCGAGCCGAAGCTGACGCTCCCTGCGGAGACGGCCGCCTCGTTTGAGGCAAGGATGCGCGAAATCATCGCCTATCTGCATTCGGACAACCTTTACAAGCAGCAGATTTTGCGTATGCTTTACGCGGTTTTCCTGTTTGATTTCCACAATGTCAAGGAGAAAGTGGAGGCACATGAGCATATTTCGCACCGCATGGAGGAAATCTTCATCGGCTTCAGCCGTCTCTTGCCGCAGCATTTTGCGGAGCATCACGACATCGGGTTCTATGCCAATGAGTTGAACATTACGCCCGACTATCTGTCGCGGATTGTGAAGCGGGTTTCCGGGCGCACTGTGGTCGATTACATCAACCAGATGCTGGTGATGGAGGCGGCGTTCCTGTTGCGAACCTCACAGCTCTCCGTCTCCCAAATCGCCGACCACCTCCGCTTCGCCGACCTGCCCTCGTTCAGCAAGTTCTTCTCACGCCTGAAGGGAATATCGCCGAAGGAGTACCGGGAAAGGAAGTAGGGAAAACCAGGCCGACGGATTGGACGTTCTCAAGAACTTGCACATTCGGTTTCCCATCCGCCAAAGCCGCCACGGCACCCCCATCCCGAGGATACCTTCGGCGGCGAATAGCAGCATCGGCGTTCGCCCGGGAAACGGTCCCCGACGGGGAGCACACCCGAAACGCCCCAAAACCAACCATTTCTAATTTGTGACCACCTGATTGTCAACAGATGTTCTTTCCCATCTCATACGCTTCCTGCAGCTTGGCGTTGCCGGCAATCTCGTTCGGACCGCCCACGCCGCCGCAGAAGATGTGGCCTTTGAGTGCGGACTTGCCGTAGCAGTCGATCCAGCCGGTGAGGCCACCCTCGGCGCGTTTCGGCACAAACTCCTCGTTCTCGGCCGCAGTGGTCAGCAGATAGACATCGCGGAATTTATATTCCAGCGGATACATGGCATTCATGCGGTCGATGAGGGTCTTCATCTGGCCGCTCATCTCGTAGTAGTAGATGGGTGTGGCCCAGCAGACCACATCGGCGTTGAGCACGCTCTCCATGATGGCCGGCACATCGTCCTTGATGACGCAGGCACCCGTCTTCTGGCACGACAGGCAGCCGATGCAGAATTTGATTTCCTTGCCTCTCAGCGAGACAAACTCCACTTGATGCCCGGCGGCTTCCGCGCCCTTGGCAAACTGCTCCGCCATCGCGTGGCTGTTCGAGCCCGGGCGGATACTGGTTGAGATTACGATTACTTTTTTCATATTGGTTGTTGTTTGTTGTTTGCTAAATTGGAATTTACCTTATTACAATATTATTCTTTGGTACCGGTTTTGCGAGTTTCATTGCATATTTGGTGCCGAAAGTTCTTCTGATGATCGTCTCTACATATTTAGTGACGAGTGTTTC
>JAFXTE010000106.1 GCA_017525245.1 Bacteroidales bacterium
ATCAGCGGCCCCACGATAGTGTGCAGCAGGTCAATAGAACATTATTCCCTTCCCAATTCCGAAGGATTGACCTTTTTTGATTGGAATGTACCTGAAGGGGTTAGCATTGTGAACGGTCAGGGCACGAATACGGTCATGGTGTTTTTTACGCAGAATGCACCAGCTACTTCCATCATCACGCTGACCGGTGCCAATGGTTGCGGGAATGGTTCTATCCCATTAGAAGTGAATGTTTTACCAGCCTATTACGATTACTATTTCGACACCGTTTGCGTTGGCACCGACTATTCACAGCATGGATTCCAGCTGGGCGTTCAGGATAGTTTGGGATTCTCCATTTTCACTCATTACGACACCACAGCCAACGGCTGTGACAGCATTACAACATTGCAGCTGATAGTAGCCGAAATTCCGGAAATCACAGCTTTGTCTGATCCCCCTCTGCTTTGTGTGGGTCAGGAGACCGAGTTGCACGCTGTGGGCGCCCAAGCCTCGGTTACGTTGTCATACGAAAGCCAAAATGTTGCGGTGGGGGATATTTTGTGTACAGACAGTGCCTGTGTGCATCCTTCAGACTGGCCATGTGGCAAGATTGCATGGGGTGTCGTGTTTTATGTGGATAACACGGGACAGCATGGTTGGGCAGTCAACTTGCAGGATGAAAATGCCACTTTCCGATGGGCCAATTCCATTGAAGATATAGCCTCTTTGCCGAACTACTACAACTCTGCGTTCTTGGCTCTCGGGGATATGGACGGATTCCAGAATACGGCTACCCTCAGAGCTCTTGGAAACGAAATGCAATATCCTGCGGCTTACGCTGTGGATTTTGACCATGGATGGTATCTGCCCGCTTCCGCGCAACTCTATTATTTGTATGCCACTCTTGGTATGCTGAACAACACCTTGCAAATCATTGGAGTGGATACTTTTCCACTGGATTTGGGCTGGGAATATTGGTCTTCAACAGAGGATACCGGTTTCACGGCTTGGTGTTTGAGTAGTAACTTTACGTTAAAATCGGTTGAGAAAGGTGCACAGAAGTTTGTGCGGGCTGTCCGTAATTTTTAATTTGATTGAAAAATGAAGAGAAGACTTGTCACATATATGCTGCTGCAGATAGTCATACTGTTTGGCTTTGGACAGGCATACCATGTGGGCGATCTTTATGTCGCTCCCGATGGCTCTCAAGGCATTGTCTTCTTCGTGCATGCGGACGGTGGCGGTTGGGCGGTGGCACTTCAAGATCAAGATACTCTGCTCCCCTGGTCCACCACGGCGGTTGACGTGCCTGCATTGACCAACTATGGAGCCTCTGTGGCGCAAGCACCTATGGCGGATACATCCGGATATGCGAACACGCAAGCGATACGTAATTTTTGTGGGGCGAGTAATAATTACGCAGCAGGAGTTGTGGATTTCAACCATGGTTGGTATGTGCCTGCAATGGCTCAACTTTGTTTGATCTATGCACAGTTACCGCTGATTCAAGCTGCATTGATATTGGTTGGGGGAACTCCTTTGGATAGTTCTTATGATCTCTATAATTCCGATGGCTACAATGCTGCATACTGGAGCAGTACTGAAGCCAATAGCGAATCGGCTTGGTGTATGTACTTTTTTGATGATACAAATCTTTCCTATTCCTATACAGATGTCACTGGAACGCCCAGAAAATCGCCTAAAAATCAAAGTGACTTTCGGGTGCGCGCCGTCTGCAGCTTTCCGCCACGGGAGAATGTTTACGATTCCACGTTGACGTACCTGTGGAACACCGGAAGCACCGAACCGCACTTTCACGATGTTCCGTTGCAGAACACGACCTATACCGTCACCGTGAGCAACGCATACGGCTGTACAAACTCCGCCTCTGCTGACGTGATGGTCATTGACAACGCCCCGCAAGTGATTTACGACACCATCTGTCAGGGTTCGACGTATAATAACCACGGTTTTACGTTAAGTGCGCAGGAAACGGCGGAAGCTGGGGAAATAGTCCGCTCGCATACGGTATCCGCCGCTGGCTGCGAGAGCGAAGTCACGCTTTTCCTCACGGTGATGCCGCACGATACGGTCTATTTGGAGCAAACCGCCACTGGACCTTTTGTTTGGAATGGTGTAACCTACACGGAAGACGGCACTTACACCCAGTATTTCAACAACCAGAATGGATGTGACAGTACAGTTGTCCTGACACTTACACTCGATAGTGGTGTTGACCCTGATCCAGGCTACGATCCGGATTCCTTGGATTTCGGTGAAAGAGACACTCTGATTATTTACCTCCCCAATGCCATCACACCCACCCGCAACGACGGTCTCAACGACTATTTTCACCTTCCAGAAGAGTACCTCCCGCAGATCACTGACTTTGAAATCACCGTTTATAATCGTTGGGGCACAGTAGTTTTCCACTCCACCGACAAGCATTTCAGATGGAAAGGCGAAGTTAACGGCAAAATCTTCCAAGGTGTCGTTTACAACTATCTGATTCACTATTCTGATATTATTGAGAGACCATATAACTTGAGAGGAACGATTACCGTTCTTTGATAACCATCTTGATAATGAATTCAATAAATATGAAACAACATCCCAACGAAATCCTCTTCTCCTTCCTCCGGGAACTGATTCCCAACAACAACCGCGAGTGGTTCAAGGCGCATCGGGAGTTGTACGATGCGGCGTGGGCGCAGTTCAATGTGCTGGTGGAGAATGTGATAGCAGCGGTAGGGGAGTTCGATGAGTCGATTGCCGGACTCACGCCCAAGGACTGCACCTACCGCATCTATCGCGACATCCGCTTTTCGCCCGACAAAACGCCCTACAAAGGACATCTCGGGGCGTACATGAACCAGTACGGCAAGAAGGCCTACTGGGGCGGCTACTACATCCAGATTGAGCCCGAGCAGGTGATGCTGGCGGGCGGCGTATGGTGGCTTCCCACGAAGGAGATGCACCAGTTGCGCTGTGCTGTCGCTGAACAAATGGCTGATTTCGTGAAACTTGTGGAGGAGCCAGAACTCAAGAAGTTGGTGCCGACCATCGGGCAGTCGCACTATAAACGCATCCCCAACGGTCTGCCGAAAGACTCTCCGCATCCCGAATACCTCACCTGCAAGGACTACGCCATGTCGTGCATGTTAAAGCCTGCTGACCTCTGCCGCGACGACTGCGCGCAGCGCATCGCACACGTCTTCCGCGTGATGAAGCCGGTCAACGACTTCCTCAGCGAGAACATCCTCATCAACATGGAGGAGATGGAGACGATGAAGAATGTCGTGAAGTATGTTTAAGCAAAAATACTATCTTTGCCGCCATAATTTTTTAAAGATATGTCACAGTATTTATCCCAAGATGTCACCAAGGTGACGACGAACACTTTGATGAAGATGCGTTCCCAGGGCGAACGCATCGCGATGTTGACCGCGTACGACTATTCCATCGCCAAATTGTTGGATATGGCCAAGATAGATGTGATTCTGGTGGGCGACTCCGCTGCCAACGTGATGGCCGGTTACAAGACCACGTTGCCCATCACGCTCAACGAGATGATCTACCACGCCTCGTCGGTGGTGCGCGCCGTGAAGCGTGCCCTTGTGGTGGTGGATATGCCGTTCGGCACCTATCAGGGCAACTCCAAGGAGGCACTCAACTCGGCCATCCGCATCATGAAGGAGTCCGGTGCCGACGCCATCAAGCTGGAGGGCGGCTCGGAGGTCATCGAGTCCATCGACCGCATTCTGAGTGCTGGTATCCCGGTGATGGGACACCTTGGTCTCACCCCGCAGTCCATCAACAAGTTCGGTACTTACGCTGTGCGCGCCACGTCTGAAGAAGAGGCCGACCAGTTGCGCAAGAACGCCTTGTTGTTGCAAGAACACGGGTGCTTCGGGTTGGTGCTGGAGAAAATTCCCGCTTCCCTTGCCAAAGAGGTGACGGAGAGTCTGGAAATCCCGACCATCGGTATCGGTGCGGGCCGCCATACGTCCGGCCAGGTGCTCGTTTTCCACGACATGATGGGCATCACGCAGCAGTTCACCCCGCGTTTCCTGCGCCGCTATCTTAACCTGAGCGAGGAGATTGTGGGTGCCATCGAGCACTATATCTCCGATGTGAAAGAAAACAGCTTCCCGAATGAGTCAGAACAATACTGAAACCCGAGAGGAATTTACCAAACGCATTCTCTACGAGGACAACCACCTGGTTATCATGAACAAACTGCCCGGGGAACTGGCGCAGGGTGATGACACGGGTGCGGAGCCGCTGGTGGAGAAGGTGCGCGACTATATCCGTGTGCAGAAGCAGAAGGAAGGCAACGTCTTCTGCGGCCTCATCCATCGTATCGACCGGCCGGTGAGCGGCGCGATTGCCTTCGCGCGCACCTCCAAGGCCCTCGACCGCATGAACAAACTGCTGAAGGCACATGAGATGCACAAGTTCTACTGGGCGATTGTGGAGGGCATCCCGGAGATTCCGCAACAGAAATTAGTGAACTATATGTTCAAGAATGCCGAGAAAAATAAGTCGTATATTTCTGATACAGAGAAGGAAGGTTGGAAATATGCCGAACTTGACTACACTTTGTTAGCGCATTCGGAACGGTATTCGTTGCTGGAAGTAGAACTGCATACCGGTCGCCACCACCAGATCCGCGCGCAAC
>JAFXTE010000107.1 GCA_017525245.1 Bacteroidales bacterium
CTTAGCTATTACCGAAATTTTTGTATTTTTGCACTCTAAAATTTAAACAAAAATGAAGACAAAAAAGTACAAATCTAAAGAAAAGTCTCTACCCAAAGCGGAAGAGCCTGTTGCCACTTACGGTCCAACGGCTGCCAATAGTAACGATACTATCATTTCCGATCTGTCATCTGAATCCTTGGGCGACAAGCCAGAAGGATTTGACGCCTATTATGCCAAACTGAAAGCGGAAGCCGATGAAAAGTTCGGCAACAAGGAGCTTATGACAGTGGAAGAGTATTTTGGGAAACTTCGTTACATGGTAAACGCCTATTATGACGACATACAAGGTCAGAATTGACAAATCGGCAGAATCCGATTTAAGAGATATGTTCGGTTTCCTCATCTCTGCAATGTCGCGTGATGGGGCGAATCGTTATATTGATATGATCACAAACGAGGTCCTTTCCTTATCTATTTTGGCTGACATATATCCTCCCAGCCACTATGCGGACATCCGCCATTATCACCCTCATGCCCGCCGCATGGTGTCGCATAACAGACGTTGGGTCTATATCTTTCACATCGAGGACGACATGGTAATGATTGACCGGATTCTTCCTTCAAAATTGATAACGAAATAGGAAAGAGATTTTTTACGCGCAGATACGAGTGATCCGTGGAGATATTTTTTTCAACAAACTGCAACCTTTCGGGATTTTTGCGTCATTTATAAAAATAATGACTACTTTTGCAACCGAAATATGGAATCATTATGATGAACCTTCGAACATTGCGACTACTCATACTATTGGCAATCTGCAGTCTATGCATACACCTGAACGCGCAGACGGATTCAGTGTACGATGGGACCGTGCACTATTTCTGGACGGGAGACGGCAATCACGTGCGTTACGGACTGATGGACACCACAGGGAACATCATCTGCCGGCCGAGCTTTAGCCAAATCGGAGTTCCATACTTTGATCTCAAGTCCGAACCGGTTCCCGCAGCCAAGGGACGGAAGTGGGGTTTCATCAACACGAAAGGCGAATGGGTCGTTCGCCCACAGTTTGAATACGCCGGTTATTTCCACAATGGACTCGCCAAGGTCATTGTCAAGGGCAAAACCGGCTACATCCGGCAGGACGGCACCATGGCCATTGAGCCCCGTTTTGAAGAGGGGGATGATTTTCTTGATACCATTACCGTAGTAAGGGGATATTTCCAAAACAAATTTCAAAATCTATACATAAACACTTGTGGGAAAATCCTTTGGGAAGAGAAATTCTGCTTTGCCTGGCCATTTCAGGACGGTATTGCGGAAGGAAGCACATGTAAATTTAACGAAGGAGAGGAAGAATTATGGGGTGCCATTGATGCGAATGGCGAATACCTTTTCACACCACAATTCAAGTCTCCACCGCGATTCCTCAACAAAAACGCGGCTTTGGTAGAAACGGACAGTCTTTGGGGAATCATCAGCGTTGACGGGCATTGGATTGTGCCGCCAAAATATGATTATGCCTGCCGTGCATGGGTTGGGGACCTCGCATGGATAAGGACGAAGAGTGACGAAAAATGGAGCCTGGTCGGCAACAATGGAAAAGTCATCACAGCGCAGAAATTCGACGAAATGGATGCATTCTCCGAAGGGCTTGCTGCCGTGAAGATGGGCGACCGTTACGGCTTCATCGACACAACGGGGGCTGTGGTGTTAACGCTGGAGCCGGAATACTATCCCATGCATTTCTCCGACGGGCTGGCACTGGTCGTCCAAACCGGTGACAGTACAGACAGATGGGGTTATATCAACAAAAAGGGTGAGTGGGTCATTCCGCCGCAATACGTTGACGCGGACCATTTTTACGGTGGACTCGCATACGTGATTCTGAGCAACGACCCGAAAGACAGACGGTCAGGCTACATCAACCATCGCGGCCAAGTCGTCTGGCAGCACAAGGACAAGTATCCGATAGAGATTAGGAGGTTTTAGTGGCGTTGTTCGCCGGTTTTGATGTTTACGGACTTCGCACCAAAATCGGCGACAATGTGAAGGAGTGAAATAACAGAAGTCCATGACACATTTTTGATGT
This sequence comes from Bacteroidales bacterium, assembly GCA_017525245.1. Taxonomy (GTDB): domain Bacteria; phylum Bacteroidota; class Bacteroidia; order Bacteroidales; family WCHB1-69; genus F23-D06. Next base: position 2,076 of record JAFXTE010000107.1, read on the forward strand.
GATGAAAAGTACTATTGCGCAAAAAAGAGCAGCCAAATGGATTTTTTTACTCCTCTGGGGTGTATTTTGTTGTGAAATCCAGGCACAGCCGACCCGTACTGAGTTTGTGAACAAAGCGGCGCCCTATCCACAATATTCTACAACCAAGTTCACTTGTTCTGCAAAAGATATTTCTTTGAATGGATGGGTGAAAAGTGTACAACAGACCTCCACTATCAGGCGCCTTACAGAAATACCGAGCGGCAACATCGTCTTCCTCGTAAATCAATACCAATACACTTTTGATTCAACAGGGAATCTGATGAAATACATCGACAAGGAGCTCTGCAGCAAAGACACCGACATCGTTCTCTCCGATTCCGAAATTCCTTCTCCTGAATACTTGAAGGCAAAACATTTTATGATTGATGATGCGGAGATATTCTCATTTCAAGACGGTCTGTTAATTTCAAAAAAAGATAAAAATCGAGTTGCAAACTCTACAACTCGCTACGAGTATAATGAGCATGGCCAGCTCATTCGCGAGAACACCTACTATGGTCTCATGCCAAGAATCACCTCGATTCGTTTAAACGAAAATGGACAACCTTTATCGGTATCTATCGTTACGCACACTTCCAATACGGATTCGCAAAAAAAGAGCAAAAAGGGCAAGAGGCAAAAACAATATGACTTAACTGATGATAATGTCACAGACTTGTTTTGTTATGACGAACATGGGAATTGTGTGGCGCATTTGGAAAAAATCCGTGATAAATGGAGAATGGACTTCTTTGAATATGATGACGCCGGGAATATGATTTTTGAAGGCCGCTGCGAGGAATTCAACGAGGAAAAGCCTTGCGAGTGCCAGAAAAAGCACCTCGATCATGGCTATGAGTATGACGAAAACCACCGTATGACCCGCGAATATTTGATTGGTGACTGGAAGCCCAATGGATGGGATTATCATTATCAATACGATTCGGCCGGCAGGGAAATTGAATATACATCGTATGAAACCCGAGGCGACGAGAGGACCTTCACCACCCAGGTTGTCTCGTCCTACGACTCTTCGGGAAGGATTGTCCGCAAAGAAGCTTTGCGTGGTAGTTTTTTAATCAACGAAGCCATATTCAGCTACTCTAATGTTGTCATGCAGCAGTGGGAGTATGACGCATACGGGAATATCGTATGGATTAAAGCGTATTATAACAAAAACAAGCCCTTCAAAGTCGTAAAATATGAATACGAGTACGATGACCACGGCAACTGGACCAAACGTTGTTGCCGCGAAGGGGACAGTGAAGACGATCTGACCCTTACCGAAACGGTAGAACGGGAGATTAGTTATTATTAGAGTTCCCCGGCAACGCAGTGGCGTGTCTCCGACACGCCGCCACGGAGCCGCATCAGCAACCCCCACACTGCGCTCCTTCGTCGCTTGTATGGGGTTAATTGCACTTCGTGCGTGCTGCCTCTCCGAGGCATTTCTCAAGTCCCTGCAAACGCACAAAAAACGGGGCGCAACCACCGTCACACCCCATATTCATAATTCATAATTCTGCATTCAGCATTATTCTGCCATAATGATGTCCAGCATCGCATTTGCGGAATCCGCAATACGCGTGCCGGGACCGAAGATGGCGGCGACACCGCAGTCGTACAGGAACTGGTAGTCCTGCGGCGGGATCACACCACCCACGGTGATGATGATGTCCTCGCGACCGAGCTTCTTGAGCTCTTCGATGACCTGCGGGACCAAGGTCTTGTGACCAGCGGCCAATGAGGAGACGCCCAAGAAGTGGACGTCGTTCTCCACAGCCTGCTTGGCGGCCTCTTCGGGAGTCTGGAACAAGGGACCCATATCGACGTCGAAACCGATGTCGGCATAGCCGGTGGCGACCACCTTCGCGCCGCGGTCGTGACCGTCCTGACCCATCTTGGCAATCATGATACGCGGGCGACGGCCCTCTTTCTTGGCAAATTCGTTGCAACGCTCGCAAGCCCGTTTGAAGGCGGCGTTGTCTTGTTGTTCTTTACTGTACACGCCTGAAATTAAGTTGATTTTTGCTTTATAACGGCCATAGACTTTCTCCAATGCCATGGAAATCTCACCCAAGGAAGCACGCACTCTCGCGGCCTTGATGGAGAGGTCGAGCAGGTTGCC
>JAFXTE010000108.1 GCA_017525245.1 Bacteroidales bacterium
CAATCAGCTCGTAGCGCTTGTCCATGTTGGATAGACCGATGCCTTCCGAGGTTGAGTCCTCCTCTTTCGGGCACATTGAGTTGCTGACCCGCAGACTGCCGTGGCCGGTGGACGCCACCGTGATGGTGAGCGGGTGCCGGTTGCTGACCACATTGTGCTTGATGGCGTTCTCTATCAGCAGCTGCACGCTGATGGGCACCACGTAATAGCCGCTTTGCACCTCGTCGAAATGGCGGACAACCGTGAGGCTGTCGCCGTAACGGATATTCATCATGTAGAGGTAGGCGTCAGCGAAGGCGAGCTCGTCGGCCAAAGGCACCAGCTTGTTCTGCTGGATGGTATAGCGGTAGGTGGAGGCCAACTGCATCAAATAGGCCTGCGCCTTCTCGTCGTCGGTCCCGATCAGCCCGCTCAGCGTGTTCAGCGAATTGAACAGAAAGTGCGGATCCAACTGGTTCTCAAGCGTTTCATAACGCACCAACAGATTTTCGGACTGCAGGCGTTCGTTCTCCATCTCCATCTGATGGCGCCGGCTAAGCATGTAAATCAGCACTGTAATCAAGATGGTGATGACGGCAATCAAACTGTCTTTCAGCACATTGTCACCAAGATGCTCCAGCAGCTGCCCTTCGTACATCTGGTTTTTCACCCAGTTGGAGAGCAAGGAGAAAGAGGCGGCGATGACCAGCGCCCCTATGATGGCCAACGCGAATCGCCAGGCCACGCGCATGCCGCTCTTGAGGATGCTGAAGACGTAGAGGAACAGCAGGAAGAACAGGGCGCAGTTCAGCGAAAGCGTCAGCACGAAGTGGAAGTCAGGAGCCACGGTCCAAGTCTGCGTGTTCAGCTTTCCCAGCAATATAATGACGGTCAACAAGATGCCGGTCGGAATGGACATGTAGAGCGCATTCCGCACCGTGAAGGGCGTGACCATCCGCAACGGTTTCAGCGTTTCGAGGCTCTTGCGCTTCAAAATGGCGGGCGTCATCGTGACGACTGACCTGAGACGTTCTTTATTTAGCATAAACTTGGAAATCTACGTGTGTTGACCCGCTCAGCTCCGCCTCGACTTCTTGAAATCGGCAATCGCCTCTTTCAGCATCGCTTCAAACTGGTCGATGGAATTGTCGATGGAGTATTTCTTTGCTGATTCGGAATAGATTTTCTCCATTCGCCGCTTCTCCTCGGGGTTGTCGAGCCAGTAGTCGATGGCGCGTGCCAGATCCTTGGGGTCGCCGGCTCTGAAGAGGCTCCGATGGTCGAGGGCGAACTGCTTCGTGGCCGAAAGCCTGCTGTTGGAGATGACGGGCACGAGCCCTGTGGCGAAGGCTTCGATGCAGGAAATGGCCTCGGACTCCATGTCGGAAGCGTGGACATACAAGTCACACTGTCCCAAAAGGTTGAGAAGTTCATCCTTGGTGAGATAGGTGAAAATTGGCGGGTTCTTGAGCTTTTGACCCAGTTTATAATACTGTTTGTATTTCGGTCCTTTTCCGGCGAACAACAGTTGGATTTTGTCTCCGTATTTGGAGTATTGCAGGGCATTGATGATAAGGTCCTGACGCTTTTTGCCGGCCAAACGCCCCACCATCATGATGAGGATTTTGTCGGCATATTCCGGGCTCCTGGGCGTTTTCGTCCAGGTGAAATCCGATTGGATGCCGTTGGAGATGGGATGAATCTTGGCCGTATAGCCGCGCTTCTCGATTTCGCCGGCCATGAACTGCGACGGGGTGTGCACATGGCCGTAATGGTTGTAGGTGGTGTTGCGGAACAGCCTGAAAATGGCGTTGTTGACCCAGGCGATGTTCCTCATACCGATACTGGAGGTGATGTTTTCAGGCTGGATATGGAAGGTGGCCGTGGAGGGCTTGCCTAACTTGTCGGCGATTTTTTTCGCCTTCGCCTCCATCACGAACGGCATGTAGCAATGGACGATGTCCGCCCATTGCACCGCCTCGGTGAGCGTCTTCCGCTTCCATTTGGCGAACTGGAAGCCGTGTTTCGAGATCAGCCCCTGGAAAAAAGGGACTTTCAGCTCAGGAAGCCCGTAGATGTCCTCCCTTGCCTCTTTGCAGGTGGTCAGGATGCGCACCTCATGGCCTCGTTTGCGAAGCTCGTCCGCGAAACGCTGCGCGGAAATGCTTGTCCCGTTGTTGTTGGTGAAGTAGGCGTCTATTACGAATAAGATTTTCATTTTCTGATTTTCTTATTATTCTTTCGTATTTGATTTCGTCCTATCCTTTATTGGATGTCCACATCCATGCTATTTTTTTGAAGCGGCAAAGATAGCCTTTTTCCGTTTAACTCGAACGTCCACCCCTCTTGCTTCAGCCGCTCGTGGAGGAAGAACAGCCGGTAGAAGAGGCACGACAGCAGGAAATAGCCCCCGGCCTGGATCCACAGCATCAGGTACTCGAACTGCACCTGCCTAAGCTGCGCCCCCATCGAGTTGATGCGGACAAAGCCCTGGATGCCGTGCGTGGAGGGGAACAGGTAGGAGAAGTAACGCCAGAAGGCAGGCATGTTGGACCTCGGCCACACCACACCTGACAGGAACAGCAAAACCACGCTGAAGAAGATGCAGGTGAGCACCACCGAGTCGCGCTCGCGGATGAACATGCCCACGGTCATGCTGAAAGCGATGGTGGCCAGCATGAAGGGCAGTAGGAACAGGCAGAGGTCGCCGAGACGGCCGATGTGGGGCAGTCCGAACACCCGCGGCAGCAGCACCAGGTCAATGGCTATCAGCGGGATATAGATCATGATGTAGGCAAGGGAACGCCCCAGCACCACCCGATAGACGCTCCGGTTGCGCAGCCGCTCCGGGATGACGTTCACCGTCTGTCCCTCTTCGCGGATGGTGCCCGACAGGATGCAGATGCCGAGGAACAGCGTCTGGTGGATGACCAGGGCGAGCAGCGCCGGCACAAGAAAACTGGTGAAGCCGCCCGCCGGCGAGAAGAGCTTCACATCATCGTAGGGGATGGCCGCAATCATCTCCTCCGCATCCGCGCCCGTCGTGCCGGCCATGGCGTATCGCTCCAACTGGATGTGGCGCATCTCGTCGAGCATCACGCTGCTGGCCCCCGTGAACACGCTGCGGTAGTACAGAAAACTGCTCATGTCGCAGAACAGGCAGAGTCTAGCTTGCTCGCCGTTGACAATCAAGTCGTTGTATTCCTTCGGGAAATAGAAGATGCCGTTGATTTTGCGCTGGTGCATCAGCGTCTCGGCCTCTTCGAGGGTGTTGCAACGGAAATCGACGTTCACTTCGGGGGTGGCATCCAACTTGTGGATGAACCGCCGGCTCGACGCGCTTCGAGAGTCGTCCACCACCGCCACCGGGAGGTTGCGCACGAGTTCGTGCTTGTAGATGGCCCCGAAAATCAGCGGGTAGAGCAGCGTGGCCACAAAGAAAATCAGCATCACGCCGCCGTCCGTGAAAATGCGGTGCAATTCCAAGGTGAAAACCTCGAAAATGTCCTTCAGTCCGGATGATATGGTTTGAATGAGTTTGCTCATAATCTTTTGTGTATTATTGTTTTACAAGGAAGTTTGGCAACTGTTCGCGACACTCTTCCGGGCTAATAACAACCCTCCCATCAGGCCTG
>JAFXTE010000109.1 GCA_017525245.1 Bacteroidales bacterium
CATTGAGCCCGCTGACGGCAAGGGTATCCGCAAACAACTGGATGACATGCTTGACGCATTCAAGGCCGCCAAGGGTTACAAGAGCGACACCGAGATCACTGCCGATGAGCTCAAGGTTTTGGCCGAGAATTTCAAGGCAAAGGTGAAAGAGGTGCTCGGTACTGAATTCCCTGATGACGCGAGAGCTCAGATGGAAGGCGGCATCAAGGCCGTGTTCAAGAGCTGGAACGGCAAGAAAGCCATCGCTTACCGTCGTATCGAGGGTATTCCCGATGATTGGGGTACTGCCGTCAACGTGCAAGCCATGGTGTTCGGAAACATGGGCGACAATTCCGCTACTGGTGTGGCTTTCACCCGTAACCCTGCCACTGGCGACAACCAGTTCTACGGTGAATGGTTGATCAACGCCCAAGGTGAAGACGTGGTGGCCGGTATCCGCACCCCGAACCCGCTGAACGACGACACCAAGAACGAGCAGAACAAGCATCTCGCCTCTATGCAGGAACTGATGCCTGCCACCTATAAAGAGCTCTGTGACATCCGCAACATCCTGGAAAAGAACTACAAGGATATGCTGGATATCGAGTTCACTATCCAAGAGGGTAAACTCTACATGCTGCAATGTCGTGTCGGTAAACGTACCGGTGTGGCTGCCATGACCATGGCCCTCGACATGTTGCACGAAGGTCTCATCGACGAGAAGGAAGTGGTGCTTCGCGTGGCTCCTGCCCAACTCGATGAACTGCTGCACCCGATTCTGGATGCCGCTGACGAGAAGAAACACACCGTTATCGCGAAGGGTCTGCCTGCAGGTCCTGGCGGCGCCGTCGGTAAAATCGCCTTCGACAGCGAAACTTCTATGGCTTACACGGCCAAGAAGATCAAGAACATCCTCGTTCGTGAGGAAACCAACCCTGAAGATGTGGAGGGTATGCGTGCCGCTACCGGCATCCTGACCGCCCGTGGCGGTATGACCTCCCACGCTGCTCTCGTGGCTCGTGGCTGGGGTAAGTGCTGTATCGTCGGTTGCGACGCTATCAAGATCGACATGAACGCCCGCACCGTCTCCATCGACGGCAAGACCTTCAAAGAAGGCGACATCCTTAGCTTGAACGGCTCCAAGGGTTGGGTCTATGGCGAGGAAGTCAAGATGATTGACGCCACTGAGAATCCTCTGTTCCAAGAGTTTATGGCTCTCGTTGACAAATACCGCACCATGGGTGTCCGCACCAACGCCGACACGCCGGAAGATGCTCAGAACGCCGTCAACTTCGGCGCCGAGGGTATTGGTCTGTTCCGTATTGAGCACATGTTCTACGGCAAGAACAGCGAGAAACCTCTCGAGAAACTGCGCAACATGATCCTTTCTGACACGAAGGAAGAGCGCGTGGCTGCTCTCGACGAGCTGGAACCCTACATCAAGGAAGCCGCTAAGGGCACGTTGAAGGTTTTGGACGGCAAACCGCTGACCTTCCGCTTGATGGATCCCCCGTTGCATGAGTTCGTCCCGCAAACCGAGGACAAACAACGTGAAGTCGCCAATGAGCGCGGTCTCACTTACGAAGAAATCAAGAAACGCATCGACGCTCTGCACGAAGTGAACCCGATGATGGGTCTCCGTGGTGTGCGTCTCGGCATCGTATATCAGGAAATCACCGAAACGCAGTTCCGCGCCTTGTTCCAGGCCACTGCTGAACTGATGAACGAAGGTCACGACCCGCACCTCGAGATCATGGTGCCCCTGACCATCAACGTCAACGAGCTGAAACACCAGAAAGCCATCGCCGACCGCGTGAAAGCTGAGGTCGAGGCTAAGTTCAACGTGAAGATCGAATACCTCTTCGGCACAATGATCGAGATCCCGCGCGCAACGCTCGTGGCTGACAAGATCGCTGAAGTGGCACAGTTCTTCAGCTTCGGCACCAACGACCTGACGCAAATGACGTTCGGCTTCTCCCGCGACGACGTGAACGCTATCGTCCACGAGTACGTTGATCAGAAGATCATCCCCGCTGACCCGTTCAACACCCTCGATCAAGAAGGTGTCGGTCAACTGGTGAAGCTCGGTGTGGAGCGTGGTCGCAGCACCCGCAACAACCTCAAGTGCGGTGTTTGCGGTGAGCACGGTGGCGATCCCGCATCTGTGGAGTTCTTCTTCAAGACGGGTCTGAACTACGTCTCCTGCTCCCCGTTCCGCGTGCCCGTGGCCCGTTTGGCTGCCGCGCAGGCAGCGATCAAGGCCGGAAAATAATCGTTGGATTTGATAATCCCATAATATGTCGTAGAGACGCAGTGCGCTGCGTCTCTACGTCGTTTTAAAGGGTTCGTTATGTGTAGGGCGAATTCGATTCGAAAAAAGGGCGAATTCGGTTTGAAAAAAGGGCGAATTCGATTCGGAAAAAGGGCAAATTCAATTCGCCCCTACGTTATTTATTGATTTTCAAAGGTAAATATATCGTGAACGTGCTGCCCTTGCTCTCCTCACTCTGCACCTCAATGCGGCCGTGATGCAGTTGAACGATTTTCTTCACATAGCCTAATCCAAGTCCATAACCTTTGACATTGTGGATGTTGCCATGGGGAACACGATAGAAGTTGTCGAAAATCTTGGTGATGGATTTTTGAGGAATGCCAATGCCTTTGTCTGAGACAGAAATGATAAAATTTTTCTCGTCAGACAGCGTGTTTACCAGAATTTCAGGACTATTGGTTGAGTATTTGATGCCATTTTCAATCAGATTGGTGATACTGTTGGTGAGATGGGTGCGGTCGCCGAAAAGCAGGTGGGTGTCCGCATTAAGGGCCACGTTCAGAGTGCCGTTGGAGGAGTTTACCATCAAGGCGAAACTGTCCGTGATTTTCTGTATGAGTTCGTGCATGTCAAGTAGTTCGAAGTTCATCTTGATCTGCCCTTTGCGCAGCTGTGCTGTCTCCAACACGGTGGTAACCATGTCTTTAAGTCGGTTGTTTTCATCGTTGATGATTTCCACGTAGGAAGCTCTGATGTCCTGGTCCCCGAGCATGGAGGGGTCTGCGAGAACCTCGCAGGCTAACGAAATGGTCGCGATAGGGGTCTTGAATTCATGGGTGACGTTGTTGATGAATTCATCGGTTACTTCTGCCGTTTTTTTCTGGCGGTAAAGGGAGTAGAGCGCCACAAATGCAACTGTGAATGTGATGATGAAAAACACCAGGATCAGGATGATGATATTGCTCATTCGTTTGAGGACAATGCCGCGCACGGTAGGAAAATAGATAATCAGGTAGTGCGGTGAGCTTACTTTCTCGTTGTATTTCAGCAGGAAGACGAATTCGCTGTTGAGCACTTTGTCGGGTTGGGTGTATTGCGGTTCCACAACGAATTGCGAGGTGAAAGCGTTGAAGAGGGCGAAGT
>JAFXTE010000036.1 GCA_017525245.1 Bacteroidales bacterium
CAACTTGGATTCCAAACCGACCCCGTCAGGAAATTTATCATCCTCAAAGGCAATACCGTCACTGTTTCGGATGAAAAGCACCTGTTCCTTTGAACGTTTCGTGGTCTTGCGGAATAGCCATTCTTCAACAATTTCTGTCCGTGTGTATGAAAAACCATACCGATAGCAAAAACCATCTTTCAAAAACACGACCTCGAACAGCGTGGGTTTGGTGTTGTTTTTCAAAAGCAGGAACGGGGTGTAGGGGAGCGGATCGTTGGGATTCAACTTTACAGAAGAAAGCACGCAGAGTATCATGACTTGCAGGGCGTCAACCAAATTCGACTTGCCGCTGGAATTGGCCCCGTAAATGGCAAGGGTCTTTAAAATGTCGTACGACAACTCCTGAGCAACATTCTCTTTGGCCTCTTCGCTCAATTTGCGGGATTGCAGTTCAAGCGTCCTCCTGTCGTAAAACGAGCGATGGTTTTCTACTGTAAATTCGTGTAGCATAACTATTTATGTTAAATTGAAGATTCTATATCCTGAGATGCAAATATACAAATAAAATCAATGTGATGTGTATATTTGAGAAATTTTCTCAAATATACACATTGAAAAAACGCACTTTACGCCCTATTGAACTTCTCCTTCCCCTGCCTGCACCTCGGGCACTTCCAATCGTCGGGCAGGTCCTCGAAGGCCACGCCGTCGTGCTCGGCGGGGTCATAGACGTAGCCGCAGATGGAGCAGACGTATTTGCCGGAGGCCTCCTGTTTGGAGAAATCCACTTCGGCCAGGACGGTCGGCACGGGGTGGTTGAGGTCCATCACGCGCTTGGTCTCCAAGTTCTCATAGCCCTGCGGGGTGTGGGTGCCGCAATAGACGGTGGGATGGTTGCGCACGAACTCGCGGATGCGGTCCTGCGTCTCGCGGGCGGCGGACAGGTCGTCGAAGACCACGGAGAGTTTGTCCTCATACAACGCTTCGTCAACATAAGTGATGTCGCCATGAAGCATATAGAACAATCCGTCGTTCTCCACCACGATGATGCTGTTGCCCTTGGTATGGCCCTTGGCCTTGATGAGGTAGATGCCGTCGTGGATTTTCTGACTGTCGGGGAAGTTGTAATACGGCCCGTCGGTGAAGGTGACGGGGACGAGATTCCCAAGCCCTTGGAGCTCAGCAGCGTCTATCTCGTCGGCATTGACATAGACCTTGGCGTTGGGGAAGCTTTTCAGCTCGCCGCTGTGGTCGGCGTGTTTGTGGGTGAGCAGGATCTTGGTCACCTGCTCGGGCTTGTAGCCGAGGGCCGCGAAGGCCTCCATGTAGCTGCAGATGTCCTTGCCGGTGAAGGCCAACGAGTTCTCATCGGGTGCTTCCTCGGGCGTGCCGGCGGGAAGTCCTGTATCCACCAGAATCACCTCGCTGCCGGTGTCGATGAGGTAGTTTTGCAAGCTGCCACGATAGCGGATGTTGCGGTCGAATTTGTCAGGGCCTTCTTCGCCGCCCATGACGAAAGGCTGGGTGTAGAAACCCTCTTTTCTGAATTTTACTGCTTTGATTTCCATTTGCTTGTTTTTTTGTGACTAATCGATTTATATCCGACTATAACCCCAATTTAAAAAAGTAATGAGAAATAACACTATGTGGAGTCAATGGCATAGTAGATGCGGGGACGAGCAAATCTCCATGACTTTTGTAAACATAAAGTGTATCCGCATCCGCACTAAACTTTAACGAGTCCAGGTTGGGCAAATCAGTGACAATACAATCTGCTATTTGTATGGAGTCATTAAGAAACCGTACAAAAACATTGGGAAATTCGCATTGATATGTGCCATTCAAGTGTACTCTGGTTATTCCATATAAACATTCAACGGTGCCATTGTCTTTGAGAATGATTTCCATGCCATCGTCATCATCATAACAATAATAACGGTTTACATACTTTTCCTTTTGAGAGCAATTGGTCATTACAACTACTGCCAGTATTGTCATACATATCATCACTGTTTTCTTCATCTCTGTTTCTGTTTTATTTATCTCAAACTACCAATTCCCCCTCCGCCACCACTGCCGCGGTGCCGCCGACATAGATTGTGCCGTCGGCAGTGACGCGCGTGGCAACCACCGAAGGCCGGCCCATCGCCTCGCCTTGCAGGAAGGAGAAGTCGCCCGTTGCAGGGATACACCCGTTCTGCTGGAGATAATGGGTCAACGAAGCGTTGGCGGTGCCGGTGGCCGACTCCTCGGGAACGCCATACAGCGGCCCGAAATCGCGCACGTGGGCAGTGTAGCCGTCGTTGCCGAAAGCGAAGACGTGGAAGCTGACGGCATTGTGCTTTTCCGTCACCGCGCTGATGGCGTTCATGTCAAGAGGAAGATGATTGAGCGTTTCAACATCGCCGACCTGAATCATAAAGTCGGGCAAGCCTGTAGAGACAATCATCACCGGTAACGCCGGAGTGTAGTCGCAAATGCCAATCGCACGATAGACATCCTCGGTGTCCTCGATGGTTTTCAGTACTTCAGACACCGTCATCTGCATCAACACCCGCGGTCCCGCCTCAACAGAGATGTCGCCAGCATTGGTGTGGCAGAAGCACCGACCAGTAACACCGAGTTTGCGGTGTATCAGGGCAAACGAGGCGATGGTGGCGTGTCCGCACAGATCCACCTCGGCCTTTGGGGTGAAGTAGCGGATAGTGAACTCCTTCTCGGAATCCCGTCTCACAAAGGCGGTCTCCGAATAGCGCAGCTCGGCGGCGATTTGCAGCATCAGCCTCTCGTTCGGGAAGCTGTTCCCGTCGAGGAGCACCACCCCGGCGGGGTTCCCACCGAAGGGATGGTCGGTGAAAGCGTCAACGATGTAGTATTTCATATCTTGAACTTGTTTTATTGTCGTTTTTATTCGTTGGAAAAATGGGAAACTAATAGTCCAACAGCCGGCCGTAATCGTTCCATTCGCCGAACATCTTTCCCTTTTTCGTCTCTTCGACAAGGTGGGCGAGGGCTTGCTGGTACATCTGAGCGTCCCTCTTCTTGTAGAAGGCCACGTTGTAGGCGCGGATGCGCTGATACAGGGACGGGAAGGACTTGAACTTTGTCCACGCCCGCGCGGCCTTCAGCGCCGCTTCCACGTCCTCATCGATGCGGAAGCTGCGCGCGCCCATCGGGGGCAGCACCCGCCGTCCGGCATCGGTCATCCGTCCCAGCTTCTCCAACCGCCGCGCACGTTCCTTGTTCAGTTCCGACCAGGGACTGTTCCGCTTTCGTGGCGTGAAGCACTGCATCAGCACCCCGTTGATGGGCTTCTGGCGGCTGTCGATCCAACCGAAGCAGAGGGCCTCCTCCACCGCGTCGAGATACCAGAAGGTATCATCCTCAGTGGGGCGACCGCGCTTCACACACACCCAGCACGCTTTTTCTGTCGTGTGGTGGGTTTCAAGCCATTGGCGAAACTCGTTGCGGGTCCGTATCTGCAGGATGTTTTGGTCTTCCATAAGTGAGGGTTGCTTACTTCGTGTTGGTTACTTCATGTTAGTTATTTTATGTTGGTTATTTTATGTTGGTGAGTGAATGTTAACACCTTGTTCATATCGCTTGTTTTTTGAGTTTGCAAAGATAGTAAAATATCACTCTGCAAAATACAATCTTTTTGTACTTTACCGCCGCAGCGACTTTTTCTTTGAGGAGTTTGCGCAGCTCGCATTCCAGTTTGGCGGCGGCGAAATCCGAGCGGATAGCGTGCCCGGTCGCCCTAAAGTAAAAAGAATTAGACTTTAAGACACCATTAGTTTAACGTACTCGAAATATCAGGTCATAAAAACTGGATGTCGTGTTCCTGGATCCCGCGCATCCTGTTGGCCTTCATGTCCATCTTCAGCCCGCAGGTCTGCGCCCGCTGGACGAATCTCACCTCCCCGTTCCTTGTGTAGAAGGATATGGAGAAATAGACTGGCTTCCCGCCAGCCTCTTTGATTTCCATTTCTTTCAGCGCCATCGCGCGTTTGATTTTCTTCATCTGTGGAATTTTCGGCAAAAGTACTTCTGTTCATCCGTTCGGGTTGGGAACAAAAAAAGGCATCGCCTGTGGCGATGCCCTCTGTTCAATTCTGTTTTTTTCATCCTCCCATGCCTCCGATAATCGGTGCCATCCACGTCATCGGGTTAGGTGCATGTTTTTTCTTTATTTCTTGTATAGCCCTGTCCCTGCCGTCGAGGAATGCTGTCGTAAAATCCGATTCTGACATTCCATTCAGGACATAAATGCAATCCTCTGTTTCAATTCCTTTTCCGAGAACGTTTCCGGAATCGTCCGACACTTCATTCAGCTCGTCGAAAAAATCCGCCGAGCAGTATGTTTCCCACCACGCCATGCTCAAGCCTCTTTGATCCATGGATGTCTTGACTATATCATATATCGCACTCTCAAGTTTTATCCTTTGGTCTATGTCCATCGGACCGTCTATGATTTGCTTTTCCATGACACGAGGTTTTTGTTTTAACGTACTCGAAATATCAGGTCATAAAAACCTATAGAATGGCACGTTTTGTGAATCATATTATTACAACGATTTTTGTCTAAAAAAATTGTGCAACTTCGCATTTTTTGAACTTCTCAATTAACGGCGCAAAAATAAAAAAAAACGTCACATACTGCTACGGCTTTCAAAAACTGATCAAACATCCGAAAATGCGATTTTGGGTTATGGGGTCACTTGGTCGTCAAGGTTGGTGGACTGGCCGATGAGGGAGTTCGCAGGCCGATAGGTCTGCGGGCAAAAACCGAATCCCTCTCCGTTTTCCATAATCCCCGCACACCTACGGCGTGCGGAAAAACCAAAACGCCGCCCCCATCCCTACCGAGCCCTTCAGCCCTAACGGGCTGATTCGCGTCCGGAACGGTGTTTTGTTAATGCGGTCGCGAATGTTAACACGAAGTAATCAACAGCGAAGCTAATCAACAGCGCAGCTAATCAACAGCCGCAGGCTAACTAACAGCGAAGCTAACCAACAACCGCAGGCTCATATACAAGCGCATCCGACGGCCAGCCAGTTACATTGCGGCCAGTGTCCAACCGCCGTATTTCGGCGAGGTCGCCGTCTGTCAGCGTGAAGTCGAAGAGACTGATGTTCTCCACCATCCTCTCCTTGTGCATCGTCTTGGGAATGATGATGATGTCGTTCTGGACGAGGAATTTCAAGGCTATCTGGGCGGATGTCTTGCCGTACTTCTCGCCGATACTTACCAACGTCTCGTTCTTGAAGATGCTGCTCCGCCCTTCCGCCAACGGGCTCCAGGCCTCCATAGCCACACCGTAAGGTTTCAGGTATTCCCTCATTTTCCGCTGCTGGTAGAGCACATGGGCCTCGCATTGGTTCACGACGGGCATGACCTTGGCGTCCTTCACAATCATCGGGAAGGTGTTGGGATAGAAGTTCGACACTCCGATGGCCTTGAACATGCCTTGCGCATAGAGTTCTTCGAGCGTGTGCCACATGACGGTGGGGTTTCCCACGGGCCAGTGGAGCAGCATCAGATCCACATAGTCCAATCCGATCTGCCGCATGGAACGGTCAACCGTGCGCAGCGTCTCCTCCCGTGTATGGCAGGGCTCGCAGATCTTAGTGGTGACGAACAGCTCCTCGCGGGGAACGCCGCAAGCCCGAACCGCGTCGCCCACGCCTTTCTCGTTTTCGTACATGGCGGCCGTGTCAATGCTGCGGTAGCCCACCGACAAGGCGTCTTCCACCACCCTTTGCGTCTCTTTTTCGGGGATGTTATAGACCCCAAGGCCGACCATCGGCATCTTCAGTCCATTGTTCAACGTTTTGTATTCCATATTCATCCGGTTTTTATTGGATAGTCCTTGAACCTCTTGTACACACCTTTACGCCCTATTGAACTTCTCCTTACTCTGCCTGCATCGTGGGCATTTCCAGTCGGCGGGCAAGTCCTCGAAGGCCACACCGTCGTGCTCAGCAGGGTCATATACGTAGCCGCAGATGGAGCAGACGTACTTGCCCGAGGCCTCCTTTTTTTCGAAGTTCACCTTGTCGAAGACGGTCGGCATGGGGTTGTCCAAATCCATCACGCGCTTGGCTTCCAAGTTTTCGTAGCCCTGCGGCGAATGAGTGGAGAGATAGACGGTGGGGTTGTTGCGCACGAATTCGCGCACGCGGTCCAAGGTCTCGCGGGCGGCGGGCAGGTCGTCGAAGACCACGGAGAGCTTGTTCTCGTACAAGGCCTCATCCACGTAGGTGATGTCGCCGTGGATCATGTAGAACAGACCTTCGTTCTCTACGATGACGATGCTGTTGCCGTGGGTATGGCCCTTGGCCTTGATGAGGTATATGCCGTCGGCAATCTTCTGGCTTTCAGGGAAGTTGTAGTACGCTCCGTCGGTGAAATGTACGGGCTCCAGATTGGGTAGGCCTTTCAGTTCATCGGCCTGCAGTTCATCGGCATTCACATAGATTTTTGCGTTGGGGAACGAACGCAGCTCACCGCTGTGGTCGGAATGTTTGTGAGTGAGAAGTATCTTGGTCACCTGTTCGGGCTTGTAGCCGAGGGCTGCAAAAGCCTCCATATAGGAGCAAATGTCCTTGCCGGTAAAAGCTGGGCTGTTCTCGTCGGGATTCTCTTCGGGCGTGCCGGCGGGAAGTCCCGTATCGACTAAGATGACCTCGCTGCCGGTGTCGATGAGGTAGTTCTGCAGACTGCCGCGATAGCGGACGTTCTTGTCAAACTTGTCCATGCCTTCCTCGCCACCGAAGGCGAAGGGTTGACCGTAGAATCCGTTTTTTCTGAATTTTACTGCTTTGATTTCCATTTGATTATATTTCTTTGATTATCTATAATTGCTTCGTAAAAGTCTCGTTGGCGTCGGGAATGGTTGCGGTCTTTATCATAAGTTGAATGTGCTCAAATGAGAAGACCATCGGGTATGGCCGTCTTGATGAAGGCTATCGCCAGACAGCTGTTGTGGGATTAAACATCACTTCATCAACAAAGCCTTCTATCGTTGGGAAAAATGCTATACGGAACTAATCTTCAATGATATATGCCGCCACGATTTCGCCGTAATAGCAGATGTGGTCGCCCGTCTCGATGGTGTAGAACTGGCGGGTGATCTCGTCGTTGAACTGTTCGGACTCCTGTTCCTGGCGGTAGAGCACGCGGCACTCTAAAGTCAACGGGAACTCCTTGAGGCCCGGCACGCCGATGACTTCGGGCTCCACGGGGGTCAGTCCGGCGGCGGAGATCTTGTCCATGTCACGACCGCTCTTGCTGCCGCACACGCCCAATGCCCTGCGGGGAAAATCGCCCACTGGGACGTTGATGGTGAACTCACGGCACTGGTCGAGCATCTCGCGCGTGTAGCGTTGCTGGCGCACGTAGGCCACGAACACGGGCCGCTCCCAGATGACGCCGAGCGTGCCCCACCCTATCGTCATGGAGTTCACTTTGTCGCCGACTTTTGTCGTGATCAGGATTCCCGGCCGCAGGGCGCGGATAATGTCGCCCGCATAGTCACGGATATCTATTTCGCGTTTTCTCATAGCTGATGATTTGATGATATAATTACAAAAGGGAGAGCGCAGGCCCTCCCTTGATTCTATGTTTGCGGGTGCACTATTTCTGTGCGGGTTCCCATTTGCATCGGACAGGCGACACAATGGCACCCTCCTTCTTCAGTTCGGCAAAAGCCTTATCAACCTCCTTGCGGTCAGCGCTCAACGCTTTGGTCACGTCACCCGCGGAGACAGGCTTTCCTGCCTCACGCATGGCTTGCAATACTTTTTCTTTCATACTGTTTAGAATTTTACGGTTTCTACTAATTCCATCATCTTGAAAAAATCGGCCTTGGCGTCTTTCAGATAGTACATCACTCCGTTCTCGCAGTTTTCGCCAAGGGCAGGCTTAAGCACGGGCATCTTTTCGACCAAGGCTTTTCCCACCTCTGGGCGGTTGTCTTGCACGAGCTTGCACTCAATACGGAGCGTTTGCCCCTTGAATGCGCAGATCTCGGCTTTGCAGTTGGCGTCAATCTGGTGGGTGGCGTTGGTCTGGCCGAATGCCATGATGTAGATTTTGTCCTCGAAATAGAGCATCGCTCCGTAAGGGCGCACACGGGGCTGGTCGCCCTCGACCGTGGCCAAATAAAACGTTCCTGCGTTTTCTAAGAAATCATATACCTTTTTAACGTTTTCCATTGTCATTGTTTTTATAGATGATTAAAGCGCTGCCTTCACTAACCACGGCTTGGCTCCAATGCAATCGATGAGGCCGAGTTGCTCCTCGCTCCAGTACATGTCCTCTTCCTCGTCCTTCAGATATTCCTTCATCATGTCGAAGGTGGTGAGATCGTCCTTGATGCCGTCCATGCACTTGCGCAGCAGCTCGATGCCGTCAACAGACACCTGGTAGTCGGCCTTCAGGAATTCTATGGGATCCTGGTACAGCTTCTGGGCCGCCACAGCCTCCTGTTTCAGTTCGCCGCCCAAATCGAGCAGACGGTCGATGAACTGGTTCACAAAGCCCTGCTCCTCTTCAGCGTGCTCCAAATATTTTTTCTCTAATTTCTTGAATCCCAACGAACCGAAGATTTTGGCCTGCAGCTTGTGCTGGAAAGACTGTGCGTTGAGGTTCGTGACGAAGAATTGTAATGCTTCAATTGATTTTTCTTTTTCCATTGTCAATACTATTTAATTGAAATTATTTTACGCCCGCAAAATTACATTTTATAACCCAACACGGCAAAAACCGAAACCGAACAAAATTTGTCTGAAACCGAACAATATTTTTTGTATATTTGCATTTCAAAATAGAGACGGACGATTATGTACACACTGAAAGAATGGTGGACACGGATAAGCGGGGCGGAGCCGATCGATGGTTGGGACGGGAAGATGCTTTGTTTGGAAACCGATGCGCAGATGACGAGTCTGACCAACCAGACGCAGGTTTTTTTAGCCTGTTACACCTTCACGCTCGTCACGCGGGGAGAGCTTACGTTGACCTACAATGGCCGGGAGATCCGGCTACGTGCGGGCGACCTTTACATCTACTCGCCGGGCATGGCCGTCACTGTCAACGCCATTTCCGACGACTACCGGGGTTTTTGTCTTTTGGCGGACGAAAGCACCACGCTCGAAACACCGGTGGCCCGCGACATGATCAGCTTGGCCTACAAGCCCGTCATGTTGCTGACCGATCCGAAGCTGACGCTCCCTGCGGAAACGGCCGCCTCGTTTGAGGCAAGGATGCGCGAAATCATCGCCTATCTGCATTCGGACAACCTTTACAA
>JAFXTE010000110.1 GCA_017525245.1 Bacteroidales bacterium
CCGCCACTCCCTTCCACCTTGACCTTGACGATATTGCTCGCCTGAGTATTCTGAATGGTATGATTGTTGCCGCTATAAAGGTACATCGTATCTGGAAACTCTCGCTCAACAAGGGGAATCGTACACTCGGTTGACCAATTTTCCGGAATAATTTTATCAACTAATTTAATAGCTTTGAGATCAAGTTTCGTATACAACTTGGCATCTATTTTTCCCTTCCAGCCTTGCTTTTCATTTAGACCATAGCAATATTTCATTTTGGCCTTGAAACCCGTCTGTACGCGAGGGCCCGCCACCGCCGCCAACTTTACATTCATATAGCCAGCAATTGACACTTCAAAATCCACCGATCCCTCAAGATTGTCACTGACACGTTCTACATTGAAACTTCCACTTCTACCCCTATCTGTCGTGAATGTATGGGATTTCCCCCAATAGTTGACTCCTTCGGTGAGAGTTGCATCAGCAGTTAACTTGTATCGAAGTTCCGCAGAAATATCTACGGAACCCTCAACACCTAAAGTAACCCCGCAATCCACAGTGAACGGAACAACAACGGGACCGATAGGGACAGCAAAAGGAACCTCAACCTTGATGGGATTCCATTCAACGAAAGTTAGCGTAAATTGACCCAACGTTATATTAGGAACAAAATCCGCCTCCAAATGGAGTTTTGCATCGTAAATGCCAAATTGAAAATGACGCATGTCCTTATCATATTCAAAAACGGGGTTGGCATCCAAAAAGAAGTTCACATTTTCAAGTTTATATTTAAAGTCAGGGGCATATTCCGGGACTAACCACTTTACTGTTGTGTCTTTTTTATTCGTACTTGTGCTCTGTTGTCTTAACCCTCGCAGAGAAAAACCTTGCGTATGTTCCCCAAGACCACTCTCTTCTCTGGCCAAATCCAACTTTAACATATAAACCTTACCCGATTTAGTCATTTCCGGATTCGAACGTATCTCCTCTCGTGTGGGGATATGGTCAAGGTACAACACTTCCTGTGCCGGCTGCGTATTTTGGACTGCACTATCTGCCTCGCTCTCGCCGGAAATGGCATCAAACTGGATGACGCCACTCTCCAAAATGTCATACAGCGTAGCCTGTGTGGTGTACATGGCGTATGTGGAATCGTTGGCCATCGACCAAGAATCGACCATGCGCATAAAACCGCCGTTGATCAAACTGACCAAAATAGTGGAGTCTCCAATCACGATGTTCGGGTCACTGAAAGAGATTACGTAGTAACCCTGCGCCATCTGCGCCGAATCGCTGAAGATGATGTCCGTGGTATCCACCATCACCACTCTGTCACTCACGACTGTCTGCACGTAACGGACGCTGATGTCATCAGAACTATAACCGCAAGAGTTGGTCAAGGTCCAGCGCAGGCGGTAGAGCGAGTCGGTGCCGTAGAACTTTGTGTAATCTTCGTTCGGATGGGAAAGGAAACCGCCCGTGCCTTGCAGAATCTGCCAACTGCCGGTCGCGTCTTCCTCCATATAGGCCTGCAAACGTACAGTGTCGCCAACATTAGCCGTGCGCGAGATGCCCGCGTATGCCAACGGCGTTTTCAGCAACAGCTTCACCGGCGAATACTCCGGCGGACAATTGGCAGTCGAGACCGAAGCTCTGACGTATTGCGTCTGGTCTGGTTTGTAAACCAACAACGTGTCATTGGCACCAGGGATATCATACCAGGAAATCGTGTCGGTGGAATACTGCCACTGGATGTTGCCATACTGGTAGTTGTTCAAGGTGAGTTCCACGCTGTCGGTGCCGGCGCAGAGGGTGCTGCCAGAACCGAGAGTCGGATGCCAAATGGTGTTGGTGTCTGCCGAACAAGGGTCTGGCATAGTCACGTCGCCAGAGGGGATGTCTTCTGTGGTGAAGGTCATCTCCGCGCCGTAGGTGGTGCCTATGCTGTTGGTGGCGTATGCCCGCACATAGTAGGTGGTATGATGGGCAAGGCCCGTAACGTGCGAGGTGAACGCACTGACACTCAAGTCATTCTCCGTATGCGCATCCGCGATGGTCGGGAAATGGTGGGTGCTCCAGCAGACACCGCAGGCGGTGAGCTGCACACTGCCGTCGCTGGTCACTTCTCCGCCACACAAAGCCGACGCTTGTGTCACCTCCGAAGGAGCGGAAGTAGTTACGGTCGGTGGCAAATTCATGGTAACGTGATCAGGAAGATTCGCCCACACAGGAACACCGTTTTCCACGGTCAACACTTGTCCCGCGCTGCCCGCCGGCATCATGATCCACGTGCCGGTGGCCGCATCCCAGTACATGATGTCGCCCGTCTGTGTGCCAGTCATACCCGCTGGCATCTGCTCCTCCGTAATGTAGCCCGCATCGTTATTAAAGGCACTCACGTTTGTCGGGATGTTCGGCTTGTCTGTCAGGTCATTGTAGCTGCCGGTGTGAGCCACTGTGGCGAGTGCGTTGAGGTCCACGCCCCAACGGTCGATGGCAATCAGGTAGTAGCGCTCACCGGGGCCGTTGTACATGAACAAACAGCGGTCGTTCGCCTTAATGAGTCCGTCGGGCAGCGGTGATTCGTGATAATAAATCGGTTTCGCGCCCTTGTTGTTGATGTTCAGGGTTGCACCAGCAGGGACGGCACGGGCGAAGACTAACGACACCACGCCGCCGTTCACTAATTGGTAAGTGGAGAAGTTGACCGCAATATTGGTCGCACCTGAAGGATTGTTGACTTTGTTGCGTACAACACCCTGTCCGAAATCGGCGTTGACAGGCTTGTTCAAGATTTCCGCAGGACCTTCCGTGGCGTTCCAGTCGGCATTAACCTGTGCGGAGATGTCATTGGCGGTGATATAACCTGCATCGTTCGTCAAATCCCCGACATTTTGCGGGATTGTCGGCTTGTTGGTCAGGTCGTTGTAGTCGCCGGTGTGAGCCACTGTGGCGAGTGCGTTGAGGTCCACGCCCCAACGGTCGATGGCAATCAGGTAGTAGCGTTCACCGGGGCCGTTGTACATGAACAGACAGCGGTCGTTCGCCTTGATGACGCCGGCGGGCAGCGGTGATTCGTGATAGTAAATCGGCTTCGCGCCCATGCTGTTGATGTTCAGGGTTGCACCAGCAGGGACGGCACGG
>JAFXTE010000111.1 GCA_017525245.1 Bacteroidales bacterium
AGAAACGGAGGGCTTCGCGGAATGAAAGACCGGGCATTGTGTATTTGACAGCCCTACGAGACAGGTCAGCGTCCCCTTCCTTCAGGCGAAGGAGGGACGACCCGCTCACAATCATCTTCAAATCAGGAAACAACTCGTAGATTTCCTTGATTTCGCGACTCCAATCCGTAGTGCCCGGCTTATATTTGTGAATCTCGTCTATCGCTAATAGTTCTCCGCCTTGGATTACGAATTCCTCAGCCAGCTCCACCAATTTGCGAGTTGAAAAGTCCACGGTGTCGGCCGAACAGTACAGCACCCTGCGGTCACCGAGTGGGTAGTTCAGTTTCAGGTATTGTTTTATAAGCGTGGATTTTCCCACCCCTTTTGCTCCTATAATAGTGACAAGCTGAGAGTTCCAATGGATTTCGCCCATTTTTTCGCGGACGATATCCGTGCAGGTATTGGCTAACAGCCTGTCGCTCTTTCTGAATAGTGTGTCCATATACTTTAATTATCACGGTGCAAAAATAAGAAAAATTGTTGCGCACAGGCAACACTTTTTTTTAAAAAATGTTGCTTGCGCGCAACAGTTTTATCGTGGACTCTATCGCGGGTTGCAGTAGGGCTTTTATAAAAACTCGCTGAATTCGCGAAAACACATCTTCCCCGCCTCCGTCATCAGGTCACGGCGTTCGAGGTCGGCGCAGCGCGGCTTGTCCAAGTCCGTCCAGTGGCTGTTCTTGCGGCGCGGCGAGAGACGTTGCGCCAAGCGGCCGTCGGGCAGGCGCTTGCAGGTGCTGTCGATTCAGCCGAAGCAGAGGGCTTCCTCCACCACAAAGTTTTGTTATATTCGATAATTTGGTCGATCATAATTTGTCGTTCTTCAACTTCTCCGCAAAAATAGAAAAAAACAAACGAAAACTGAAACCTATAAGTTGCAAATACAAAAAAATTGTATCTTTGCAGCACTATTCAAAAATTGAAGAAGATGACGTTTGACAAAATCATTGATGACGGACGATTATGGGCCGTCCGCTTTGACAAAGACAATCAGAATGCCTTGCAGAAAGTGTTGAATCAATGGAGTGATGCTGAATGGTTAGCTGATTTTTTCACTCAAAACCTTGATGACCTGATTTCTTATTTCAGGATTACAAACATTGAGGATGCCATTTATCAGACTATGGAAGACAGGGATGAGTTGGCTTGCATCATTATGGATATTTCCCCGGATGCCAATCTTGACCGTTTTTTCCGTCCACTTGAAAACAATCGGTCAAGTGAAATGATACTTGGGAAAGAAAAAGGACGCCCTCATCGCAGAAGTTGGTTGCGTTTGTATGCCATCAAATTGAGCGTGGGCATTTATATCATCACAGGTGGTGCCATCAAATTGACAAGAACAATGCAAGAGAGGGAACACACTTTGCAAGAATTGGAAAAGATGGAGAAAGTGAGGAACTTTCTGATTCGGGAACATGTATTTGACGAGGACAGTTTCACAGATTATCAACAGGAGGTGGAATTATGACACAAGAACAAGCTATCGCACGGCTAAGCCGTTACCAGACCGAGAAACCGTCAGAGTGGCAGGTGGAAGAAGAGAAAATCCGCTACGCCAAAAGCAAAGGCTGGTTGCAATATTCTCGCAAGATAGCCATTAAGATGGCTATGTCAATGAAGCGGCAAGGACTTTCCCGACAAGACGTTGCCGACAGAATGGGATGCTCGCCTCAGTACATTTCCAAGTTGTTGAAAGGAGAGGAAAATCTCTCCCTGGAAACTATCTGCAAGTTAGAAGACGCTCTGAATATTGCCATCTTGCAGTATGAGTTTGCGTAAAATTCGTGGTGCCCGACACCGCCGCCTGTTTCAAAGAGGTGGCTTTGGTGGAGTTCGATGGCCGGCGAATATACCGCTTCATTTGCGAAAAAGAGGATTGTATGGTAGCGATGCTGATGACTCCCTCCGGCCAGCGTTTTGTCACAGACAGTTTTAATTTGCAGCTGGAGCCCTATCTCTTTTCCAAGGAATCCATTGACAATGGCCAGGCGGTGGAGATTTACTACCTCGACCGCGATGTGCGCGACACAGTGAGGATACGGGCGGTGGAATGTCCGTAAAGGATGATTTTGCGGTTACACCTTGCACATTCTCTCGATCAGTTCCCCGTGCTGGGGATACAGCCCCAATAACTCGTCCCTTTTGGCTAACTCGAAATTTTTGAATCGGAAGGCCGGACCGACGGCACAGCCGACGAGGCAGAAACCTCGCTTGGAGGGAATCTCGGCGGCAAACCACTGTTCCGGCTGAATAATCACCTGCATTTCGTCCTGTTCGGAAAGCTGATGGACGTTCAGCGTCCCGTCTGGGTCGATAACATAGATATTGAGCGGTTCGCCCGCGTGGAAATACCAGATTTCCACCATGTCGTGCAGACGATGGAACGCCGATATGTCGTCGGCGGTCAGCATGTAGTAGATGGTGGAGACCGCCTTGTCGCCTGTTTCATCATTGCCGAACAGCTGGCGGTAATAACCTCCCTCGGGATGTGGCTCAAGGCCAAGTTTCTGTATGTATTCTGTAGCGTTCATATTTATTTTGGATTCGTACAACATATTTTATAATACCGCTTCCGTATCACCACTAACCGCACCAGCCAAATCGCGAAGAAGACATTGGAAAGAATCTTGTAGAGCGGGGGCATGGTGACGAACCAGGAGACGATCCACAGGATGAGGTCGATGTCGAACAGGACGTTCCAGAGGCGTTCGCGGTCGTGGAACGTGCAGAGGATCTCCCCGTTTTGCGGTATCTCCACCTGCGTGGTAGATG
>JAFXTE010000037.1 GCA_017525245.1 Bacteroidales bacterium
GGAAAGGCACATTTTAGAGGCATACCAGTCAAGAGAGTGGTGCTCGCGGCTGTACACATCCACTAACGAAAGGAAATGGCCCACGTGCTCCTCTGCTCGCGAGAGGGAAAATCGCTTATGGAACGTCTTGTCGTATATTCCTGACATAAGGAGTATCAACGACCGAACCAAGTCGATGGCTACGTCGTAAACGTTTACAATGTCCAGCGTTTGAACAATATTGTTAAGCAAAGTCAGATACTGTACTCCCATATCCAACTGTTCCTTTTCCAAGAACACCACGGGGCGGATATACACGTTACTCAGCAGTTCATTGCCCATATTCAGGTGCAAATCTCCTCCTAATTGTGGAGAAAAGGACAGCACTGTAAACTGGCAATCTTCCGACATGTTCAACAATCGCAAAATATGGTTGGGGAAAGTGCATACACACGAAGGAGCATCAATTACAAACCGATGATGGTTAATGTCTGCGGTCACACTACCTTGTGTAAGAAATTCGATAGAATACATCTCTGTATAGAAATACTCCGGCAATCCTCCTGTCGGACCATTTATAATGGATATCTGCAGTTTTCCATCAAGATCCGTTTGATTATGTATGTTTTCAATATGACCTATAACCGACAATTCTGTCATGCTTTTTTTTGCCATAAAATGAAGATTTAAAAACGCATCGGCAAAAATACAATTTTTCAGGCAAAAAAAGTTTGAAATAGAACAATTGTGGATACAATCACAACATCCTCCAAACCTTTAAAAATTATACTTTTGCGCGCTTTTCCAAAATTGTTATCTTAAAATGAAAACACTTTTTGTCATAGACACTTACGACACTAACAACAATGGCACCAGTATCTCGGCGCAGCGTTTTGCCGCCGAATTGCGCCGACGCGGGCACGAGGTGAAAATTCTCACTTCCGGAGAGCCTGGCGAAGACCGTTTCGCCTTGCCCACGTACAGGATGCCCCTATTCCAGCCGTTGATGGACAAGCACAACTTCAACTTTGCCTATAATGAAAAAAAGACCATTCGGGAAGCCGTTGAATGGGCTGATATCATACATTGTTTCCTCCCTTTCGCTATCGAGGTGGAAGCCAAACGCTATGCCGACAAGATAGGGAAGCCCTCGACCGCCGCTTTCCACATCCAGCCGCAAAACCTTTGGTCGTCGGTGGGATTGGGCAAGGTGGACTGGATTCAGAACGGCACTTATCGTAATTTCCGCACCTTTCTTTACAATAAGTTCCGCCACGTCCACGCCCCGTCACAATTCATGGCCGATGAGATCAAGAAACGAGGTTACACCGCCAAAATCCACGTCATTTCCAATGGCATCCAAGACGCCTTCCTGGAGGCCGGGCATCTCGTCCATCAACAGGGCAGGCCAGCCAAATCGTCTGATTTTGAGGGCAAAATACCGATCATCATGATCGGCCGTCTTTCGCAGGAGAAAAGGCAGGATGTAATCATCAATTCGGTGCAATATTCGAAATATGCCGACAAAATACAGCTGATTTTTGCCGGAAAAGGTCCCAAGTACGATCGTTATGTGGAACTTGGAAAGCAGTTGAAAAATCCGCCCCAATTTGTCTATCTCGAGCAACAGAAACTGATTAACTTGTTGTTGCAATGCGACTTGTACGTACATGCCAGCGATATGGAGAGCGAGGCCATCTCGTGCATCGAGGCATTCGCCACCGGGCTGGTGCCGGTCATCGCCAATTCGGAGGTCAGCGCCACGCCGCAGTTCGCCCTCGACGGCCGAAGCCTGTTCAAGCCCGGCAGCCCCAAGGATCTCGCCCGGGCCATCGACTACTGGCTTGATCATCCGAATGAGCGGGAATATATGGGAAAACTTTACCGTGTGGCAGCAAAGAAGTACAGTCTGGCCAACTCGGTGCGAATGTTCGAGGAGATGTTGAACGAGGAAATCGATGACAATGCAAAATAATCCGTTCAAGATTAAAACGGCTTTGTTCACCCTGCCTCTGCTCCTGATTTCCGTTTTGGCTCGTTCACAAGCGGAAAAAGCTGCATCCCCTGTGATCCATACAGATGGATCTGTCACTTTTTCCTATAAAAACCCTTCCGCCAAGCGAGTCAAATTATTCTGCGACTGTGATTTGCGAAACAATAACTATAACATTGAGAGGGAAAATTTGCAGTCCGTCCGTATGAAACCAGACAGCAGCGGTGTGTTCACCTTTACCACAAAACCACTCACCCCGGAAGTTTATACCTACCAGTTCAAGACACATGGACGACGATTTGTGGATCCAGACAATGCGGACTCCATTCGTGTTTTGAAGACCAGACGAAGCGTGTTTGTGATACCCGGCTCCACCTTGTCTGATTTATGCATTAAGGATTCTTTGCATGGCAGAATTGAATTTTTTGAGATATGGGACACGGCCTGTGGAAAGACAAGGCGCATACTTTTGTACCTTCCCCCCGGTTATGACCAAAACGAGCAACCTTATCCAGTGCTTTACTTGTTGCATGGCATCAATGGGTATGAAAAGGCCTGGCAAGACAAAGGGCGTGCCGTGCAGCAGGTGGACAAACTGATACGACAAGAAAAGATTGTACCTATGGTTGTGGTGATGCCGGATGTGAATCCGCGAAAACTTATCGGGCAAAAAGAGACGATAGGCATGATGCGGAACCTGCTTCATTATCCGTCCTGGTTACACCTCGATTTCGAACGGGTGTTCCCACAAATGGACAGTCTGTTGTCTATCCGTTATCGTATATCCTCCGACAGGAAATCACGGGCTGTCGCCGGATTATCTGCAGGAGCTATGCAAGCTTGTAATCTTGCCAATGTCAATGAAAACCGCTTCCAATATGTGGGCTTGTTCTCTCCCGTAGTGCATCGTAAACAACTGCCGACAAACAAAAGTACCAATTATTGGATTGGTTCCGGCAAAGCGGACATCTTCCATTCACAAAGCCTGAGATTTGTCAAGAAATCGCAAAAACTACAGGTTCAATGTGTTTATTATGAGACCCGAGGAGGCCACACTTGGCGTAACTGGCGGATGCATTTTTCAGAATTTATACAATATATTTTTAAAAACAACCAACAATGAATACAAATAAAACATTAAGATTCAAAGTATTAATAATAATTCTCTTCTCAGTTTCAACACTTATGGCGCAGGAAAAGATCGAATATCTTCCTTACGGCAAGATGGACTCTTGGACGGTGCGCTACATCAAGGAGTCGTTCTTACTGGGTGGCAAGACACGTGCTTTGTATGTCATTGCTAAGACGGATACGATTCGACAGAACAAGCCTTATCCGTATGGCAAAAATGGTTCGCCGTGGGGCACAAGCAATGCCTACGCTAAAGTGTGCGGAGTGGAAAAAGCTGCTGTATCCGTCAAGCCGGAACGGCGCGGGAATGGCTATTGCTGTCGCCTGGAAACCACATTGCAGACAGTCACAGCCATCGGCATCGACCTCAAGGCCCTTGCAACGGGCAGTCTGTTCACCGGCCGTCTCCTTGACCCTGTGACGTTAGAGGGCTGCAAAGTGCCGATGAAAGCCATTGACATGGGCATTCCGTTCACGAAACGACCTGTGGCTCTGATGCTTGACTACAAAGCGGTTATACAACAGGGAAAGTCTATGGTGCGGGCCACGGGATCCACCAAAGTGACCACTGTTCAAGGACAGGATGCGGGCGAGATCATACTGTTTCTGCAGCACCGCTGGGAAGACGCCGACGGCAACATCTTCGCCTATCGCGTAGGAACGGCATCGGAACGCATCACGAAAAGTGTCCCCGACTGGAAAAACAACCATCGCGTGTCCATACGCTATGGGGACATAACCAAGACACCAAACTACAAATCTTGGGAGAAATTGTCAAAAAACCGTTTTATGGCACGCAATTCAAAAGGGAAGATGGTCCCTGTGCAAGAAATTGGCTATAAAGCGGATGCGACGCCCACCCATCTGATTCTGCAGATTTCCGCAGGCTGTCAGGAGCCGTTTGTCGGTTGTCCAGGCAATGTGTTGTGGGTTGACAACATACGGCTGGTGTACTGATGAATCTTTATTGTATATTTGCCATTCGTTTTTACCCAATTTATGAAGAGAATATTCTTGACCGGTGCTACCGGCACGATGGGCTGGGCAGGTCTTCAGGAATTGCTGAAATATCCAGACCAATATGAAGTTACCGTTCTGGCAAGGCCAAGTCGGAAAAACCGCCGCAAACTGAAACCGTTGGCCAACCGTATCCGTGTAGTGTGGGGCGACCTCCTCAACTACGAGGATGTGCTGCAAGGCGTGACAGGTGCCGATTACGTGTTGCATGTGGGTGGCATGGTGTCACCCAAAGCCGACTATTTCCCGAAAGAGACCCTCTACACAAATGTGATGGCAGCCCAAAACGTGGTAAAATCGGTACTTTCGCAACCCAACCACGACGAGGTAAAAGTGGTCTATATCGGGTCGGTGGCCGAGACGTCCGACCGCAATGAGCCCGTCCATTGGGGACGTTGTGGCGACCCTCTCTTCGCCAGCGCATTCGACTATTACGCTGTCAGCAAGATAGCTGCCGAACGCATCTTCGCCGACTCAGGCCTCCGCCACTGGGTGAGCTTACGACAGTCGGGAATCCTCTACCCTGCCATCCTGAAGAACTTTGACCCCATCATGTTCCATGTGCCCATACGCGGCGTGCTTGAATGGGCCACCGTGGAGGATTCGGGGCGACTGCTGGAGAGAGTGTGCCGCGACACTGTACCCGCCGACTTCTGGAACAGGTACTACAATATTAGCAGCGGCCCGCAGTACCGTATGACAAACTACGACTTTGAAACCCGCGTGCTGAAAGCCGTCCACTGCCCCCATCCCGAAAAGATTTTCAACGCCAACTGGTTCGCAATGAAGAACTTCCATGGACAATATTACCTTGACGCCGACATTCTGGAATCGTTCTTGCACTTCCGTGCCAACATACCGCTGGACGACTATTTCCAGCAGATGAGCGACAAGCTGCCCAAGTTTTTCCAATTGGCCAAAATAGTGCCCCCTGCCATCATCAAGGCAGCCACCCGCCTGCTGGCGCACAAGAAGACTTTCGGCACCCAGTACTGGATTCGACATCACGACGATGCCCGCATTCGCGCTTACTACGGCAGCATGGAGCAGTACCGCGCCATCCCCGACTGGCCTGAGTGGGACTTGTCGGAGCCCGTTGGTGCCGACAAAGCCGCACAGATTCAGCACGGCTACGACGAGACGAAGCATCTGTCGCAACTAACTGTAGCAGAAATACAAGCCGCCGCCGCATTCCGTGGTGGACGCCTTGTCAGCGACGACTACTCGGGCGACCCGGCGCAACGGCTCGTGTGGGAATGCCACAGCGGACATCGCTTCGAGGCATCCCTCCAACTGGTGCTCGCCGGCGGCCACTGGTGCCCCGACTGCCTGTCAGACCACTGGGACAACTTCTCCGATGTGGCCCAACACAACCCCTTCTTTGCGCAGGTTTACAAGAGATAACCGTTCCTCTTGCACGTCGTTAGATGAGGAAGAGTAGCAGATAAATTTGTATGGCTTGTCTTTTGTTTCATAAACAACATGCTGCTCCAGATTGCCGTGCTCGTCATAAGTCCATTCTTCCAAAACGGCTTTTCTTGTATAAGAAAACATGGATTCGTTGACTAAAAAAGACCCTAATAAAAAACGATTCGCGATTGGGTGTAATACAAAGGCTATCGTGTCTGTGCAGTGAACCCTTTTGCCGTATCATCCCCTCGGCTGCAAGCTCTTCCTGTACTCGCTGGGCGACTGACCGAGGTGCTTGGTGCAGTAGCGGCTGAAATAGCTTAGCGAGGTGAAGTTCATGCGGTCGGCGGCGAACCACTCGACTTGCATCCCCGGTGCCGCAGCGAGGTTCTTCGCCCGCGTGGGGTTCGGCATCACCACAAGGTCGTTTTTCCCGATGTGGTAGCATTTCTCGTTGAACACGAAACTCCCTTCGCCCGCTGTGCACAGCAGATGCATGCAGGTGTGGCTCAGTTCCGGCGCGTTCATCGCGAGGAAATCGGTGGAATAGAGGAAGTCAGGTTTCATAGCGCAAAAATACAAAATTTGTACTTTCGTAAGGGGAAAAATATACTTACGCCATCTGTCTCCCTTCATCTTTTATCGTAAAGGAGAGATCCTTCTTCTTCTCAAAAAAATCTGTCGCTCATAATACAAATATTTTTTGTATTTTTGCTTGATGATTTCCACGCTTGACAAACTCACTGAAGATCTGAAACGAACGAATAAACAGTATAATAAATGAAAGATTTAACAAAATACACACATCGTTATTCTATCACAGCAGCAGATATGGACACGCGCTACCGCATGACACCGAGTGCTGTATTGCTCTATTTCCAGGACTGCTGGGCAAGGTATATGGCCTGTCTGAACTTGGCTGCCTTTGATGTGGTCAAACAGAACCTTTTGTGGGTCATCACCGAGTTTAGTGCCTGGTTTGAGCCGCAAACAGCTCTATGGTCAGACGACATTGACGTGACCGTTTGGAACAGTGAGATAAGTGCCTTGCGATTATATGTTGATTTTCGCATTCACAAGGCCGATGGCACGGAGGTAGCTCACGGCCATGCTTGCTGGACCCTGTTGGACACCGAAACACACCGTCTCGCTCCCAACACGCCCTTGGCATCGCAAATACCCGTTCTGCCAGAAATGACAGCCCTCTCTCACAAGAAAATGCGATTTCCTGCCAATGGCACGCCTATACATCAGACAGAACACAGCGTCAACACAATGGATCTCGACTTCAACGGACACGTCAACAACCGCGCTTACTTGAGCATTGCCATGCAGTCGGCCAATGAAGCTTTTATGGACACTTACGCCATCCGCTGCCTCACCATCCATTGGCAAAAAGAAACATTCCTTAACGACACCCTGCTGTGCCAACTACACCGGCTGCCTGACGAAACAGATGATACTCTTTTCAAGTATCTGCACACCATAAGCCGCAACGACGGACAGACAGCAGCACAAGTCTATTCGGAATGGGTGCCTCGCACCGTGCAGCTGGATGTGTCAAAACTTGCCTCTCGGGCATGACGATGCACGAAAGCACAGACAGTCGTATATATTTTAACCACTGAATAACGAATTTAAAACGCAAATTTCGACACGGATGATTCATCATAATGAAAATCCGAACTGCCATTCAGATTTTCTCATTGAATATTGCTCCGGGAACTTTTTCTGCAATTTGTGAAAACAATGATACTTTTTGTGAAACTTGTGCAACGTGAAAGGTTGTATTTTTGCCTCGTCAAATTGGCAAGGATTATAAGAATAATATAAAACAAAGAAAACCAATACGTTATGCAAGAATTTATCGTTGACACGAGACAAAAAAAGTTGAGAGTTAAAAGTTAAAAGTTATGGAAAATATCAAATTATCAAATGGAGTAGAAATGCCCCAAGTGGGCTATGGTGTTTATCAGGTAACACCTGACGAATGTGAACGTTGCGTGAGCGATGCATTGAATGTCGGATACCGCATGATCGATACCGCGCAGGCTTACGCCAACGAGGAAGGCGTGGGTAACGCAGTGAAAAAAAGCGGCATCGCCCGCGACGAGGTCTTCATCGTGTCGAAAATCTGGATATCGAATTATGGCTACGAGAAGGCGAAAGCCAGCATCGACGAGAGTTTGCGCAAACTGCAGATGGAGTACATCGACCTGATGCTGTTGCACCAGCCCTTCTGCGACCGCTACGGTGCCTACCGCGCATTGGAAGAGGCCTACCGTGAAGGCAAACTGCGCGCCATCGGCGTGAGCAACTTCTATCCCGACCACCTCATCGACTTGGCGTCGAATGTGGATGTGAAGCCGATGGTGAACCAAGTGGAAACGCACGTGTTTGACCAGCAGGTGGAGGGCCAAAAATATATGGACGAACTTGACTGCCGAATTATGTCGTGGGGACCTTTGGCCGAAGGCCGCAACGGTTTCTTCACCAACGAGTTGCTTGGCGAAATTGGCAAGAAGTACGGGAAGAGCATTCCGCAGGTGGCTTTGCGCTGGCTGTTGCAACGTGGGGTGATCATCATTCCCAAATCAACACACAAAGAACGCATGGCCGAGAACCTCAATATCTTCGATTTCGAGCTCACCGCCGACGATATGGCACATATCCAAACACTTGACACGGGCAAGAGCCTCTTCTTCGACCACCACGACGCCGAGGTGACCAAGATGTTTATGGGATGGAGGGGGTTGGTATAAAAAAAGAAAAGTATGAACATCAAAAACATCCTCGTCGCAGTCCTCGCCGTGGTTTTGTCCACGGGCTGCAACGGACAGAATAAAAATAATGCAGAGACGCGCTGTGGCACGTCTCTACAGAACGAACAAACATCAAATCCCGGAAATATGAGCAAATCCATTGTCATTTTCTTCTCCCACGCGGGCGACAATTATAGCGTGGGCAACATCGAGGTCGGCAACACCAAGATCGTGGCCGACTACATCAGTGAAATCACGGGCGCCGACCAGTTCGAGATTGTCACCCACAAGTACGACGGCATGGCCTACACGCCGCTCATCGAGCTGGCCAAGGAAGAGGCCCGCAAAGGCGAGCTGCCGCCATACGAAGGCACCGCTCCTGACCTCAGCGGCTACGACACCGTCTTCATCGGCGGTCCCGTGTGGTGGGGCACCTACCCGCAGGTGATGTTCACGCTGTTCAAGGACATCAACCTCGACGGCAAGACCGTCATCCCCTTCACCACCCACGAAGGCAGCGGCCTGGCCAGTTGCGCCAGCGACGTGCGCAAGGCCTTCCCGAAGGCCAAAGTCACGGGCGAGTTCAGCATCTACGGACACGAGGTGCGCAGCGGCAAGGCGAAAGTGGAGCGGTGGCTGAAAACTTCGTGTCAGTGAGCCTACGGCTGTTGGTTAGCTTCGCTGTTAACATGTAATAACCAACACGTAGTAACCAGTTTTTCGCTTCATTCAAGAAAAGTTGTATCTTTGCAAGATTTTTTGAATAGAACAAATGTGAAAGCCCCAAAACGACAAATGGACAAAAACGAACTCTTAGCAGCCATGTCGGACAGTTATGCGAAACTGAACGAGCAAATCGGCAAAATGACAGATGACGAACTGAACGCGACCTTCCGGTTCGCCAATGACCCCAAAAAATGCGGTGCACGGTGGATTTACGACCAATGCGCCCGCGACCTCCTCATACACCTTCATGAATGGCAGGTGCTGATGCGTGAATTTGTGAACAACATCCGCAAAGGCCATCAAAGGGACTATCTGCCCGACGAGTACCGCAAAAACTACCACGAGATGGACAAGATGCTGGTGGAAAAACACCAGAACACCTCGTTTCAGGAGGCACAGCGGCTTCTGGAGCAGACCCATGACGAAATGATTCAGCTGGCGGGCAGCTTCTCCGAGGAGGAGCTTTTCACCAAAGGCTACTACAAGTGCACCTACACCACCGATATGGCCGCTTACTTCTCGAGCGTCACCACAAGTCCCTACAAGCAGGCCCTGAAGATGTTGAAGACGCACCAAAAGAAGCTGAAGACTTCGTGTTGATGAGCCTGCGGATGTTGGTGAGCTTCGCTGTTGGTTAGCCTTCGGCTGTTGATTAGCTTCGGCTGTTAATTACTTCGTGTTAACATGAAATAACCAACACGAAGTAACCAACATTCACTCATAAAATGTATTTTTGCACCGATAAAGAAGAATCATTATGGGATTACACCGAAAGAATTATTACCAGAGACGAAAGCGAATGATTGAACAAACCCTTGAAGCGCAAGAAAAGGAGCAGCGTCGTTTCAATCACTTGGTCTTTGCCGTACTTGCTGCGTTTTTTCTTTTCGCGATAGGATACTCGATTATCAAAAGCCATAATTACGGAATGGCCGTCATAGGTATCCTGCTTCTTGGCTGGTTCGCTTGTTATTCTTTCCAATCGGAAATTTATAAACTTGCCAAGGAAAAAGGATGGGACTCGGTTGCCAAAATGACTTACGACCCGAAAACCGAGAAACCGCGCGAAGAGGCCCTGTTGCGCGAGGAACGGCTGAAAAATCCGATCGACACGGACACTCTCATCCTCGTAGAGCGGGCAACCGAACTCGACGAACTGGAAATGATTCTCTTCGATTATGTGGAAGTGGAATGCGATAAACTCTACGAGGATTTGCCTTTGTTGTGGAAAGTGGGCGAGTACCGCTATGCCATCACATTCCCCTGCGGGGTTTCGCGTATGCATTTGTACGCCCTCACGGACAACCTCATCACTTTCCTGGCCCCGGAATCCATTCACGCATGGTGCCGCCCTAAACTCTTCAAGAAGAATATGGACGGATGGCTTTACCTCCGCAACGGAAACGACGACCTGCTCAAGGCCTTTTCAGCCGATGGAACCATCTGGAGCATCAATGAGGATGATGCAATGCTTTTTGACGCGCGCCCTCAAGCCCCGTATTCCACCTCTGGCTACAAGGAATATCCGGACATCGAATGGGGCTCCGCTGAACAACTTGGGTTGTATTACTGAATTTTACACCCTTGCGCAAGCAAAACGACAAGCCATCGCTTCATTCAAGAAAAGTAGTATTTTTGCAGAGCCTTTTGAATAGAACGAATATGAAAGCACTACTCATCAACGGCAGCCCACACACTAACGGCTGCACCTTCACCGCCTTGAACATTGTGGCGGAAGAATTACAGAAAAACGGCATAGAGACCGAAATCATCCACATCGGGAACAAGGATATCCGTGGCTGCATCGCCTGCGGCAAATGTTCCGAATTGGGGCATTGCGTGTTCAACGATATGGTGAACGAAGTGGCCCCGAAATTCGAGCAAGCCGACGCGCTAATCATCGGCTCGCCGGTCTATTACGCGGGCATTGCCGGCACGATGAAATCCTTCCTCGACCGTCTCTTCTTCAGCACGCACTTTCGGAAGTGTATGAAAGTGGGTGCCGCCGTCTGCTCGGCCCGCCGCTCCGGCACCACCGCCACCTTCGACCAGCTGAACAAGTACTTCACCATCAGTGAGATGCCCATCGCAGCGAGCCAATACTGGAATATGGTACACGGCTTCACTTCCGAAGACGTGATGCAAGATGCTGAAGGTTGTCAGGTTATGCGCGTGTTAGGCCGCAATGTGGCCTTCTTAGTTCGTGCCATCACCGCCGAACGCGAGCGCAACGGTCTGCCGGAAAAGGAAGTGACGCGGTACACGAATTTCATCCGATAAAACGCTATTTGGCAAAGTGCCTCAAATAATCTGCAAAATTGGGAATTATGGAAATAAAAAAACGACCCAACCCCAATGAGGCTTTTCCGAATCCGAAGATTCCAAGCCTCTGCTTCATCAAGAACGTGGTGAAGAACTCGCGTATCATCATCGGTGATTACACCTATTACGATGATGTGGATGGTGCTGACCAGTTCGAGAAGCATGTAACCCACTTCTACGACTTCATTGGCGACCGGCTGATAATCGGCAAGTTCTGTGCCATTGCCAAAGGGATTGAGTTTGTGATGAACGGAGCCAATCACCGCATGGACGGCGTGACCACCTAT
>JAFXTE010000038.1 GCA_017525245.1 Bacteroidales bacterium
CTGAGGACTGAGGACTGAGGACTGAGGACTTTGACTCAACGTTAACGGATATCCTCCCAAGTCTCAAGTCTGACGTCTCAAGTCTCAAAACAAGACTGAATTAACGAATAAAACAAAAAGTAAACAATAAACAACAAAGCAATGGCAAAAGACATTAAATATAACTGGGAAGCCCGCGAGGGTCTGAAAAAAGGTGTTGACGCATTGGCCAACGCCGTGAAAGTGACATTAGGACCGAAAGGCCGCAACGTGATCATCGACAAGAAGTTCGGTGCACCGCAAATCACCAAGGACGGTGTGACGGTCGCCAAGGAAATCGAACTGCAGGAGCCCATCGAGAACATGGGTGCGCAGATGGTGAAAGAGGTTGCCTCCAAGACCAACGACCAAGCCGGTGACGGTACTACTACCGCTACCGTGCTTGCACAAGCCATCTTCAACACCGGCCTCAAGAACGTGACCGCCGGTGCCAATCCAATGGACCTCAAACGCGGTAT
Organism: Bacteroidales bacterium; assembly: GCA_017525245.1. Classification (GTDB taxonomy): domain Bacteria; phylum Bacteroidota; class Bacteroidia; order Bacteroidales; family WCHB1-69; genus F23-D06. Next base: position 498 of record JAFXTE010000038.1, read on the forward strand.
CGACAAGGCCGTCGCAACGGTTGTCGAGAACCTCAAGGCTCAATCTGTGGAGATCAACGACAGCCACGAGAAAATCGAGCAGGTAGCTACCATCTCCGCCAACAACGATTCTGCAGTCGGTAAAGTGATTGCCGAGGCTATGCAGAAAGTGAAGAAAGAGGGTGTGATCACCATCGAAGAGGCCAAGGGCACTGACACTTACGTGAAGGTGGTCGAAGGTATGCAGTTCGACAGAGGTTACATTTCTCCTTACTTCGTGACTGACACCGAGAAGATGGAAGCCGTTTATGACACTCCTTACATCCTGATTTACGACAAGAAAATCAGCAACATGAAGGAATTCCTCCCGATTCTGGAAAAGGTTGTCCAAAGCGGCCGTCCTATGCTGATTATCTCCGAAGATGTTGACAGCGAAGCTCTTGCAACGCTCGTTGTGAACCGTCTGCGTGGCGGTCTGAAGATCGTGGCTGTGAAGGCTCCCGGCTTCGGCGACAGAAGAAAAGAGATGTTGGAAGACATCGCCATCCTGACCGGTGGTACCGTGATTTCTGAGGAAAAAGGCTACAAACTTGAGGATGCCACCATTGAAATGCTTGGAACAGCGGAAAAGATCACGGTTGACAAAGAGAACACGACTATCGTCAGCGGTAAGGGCGACAAGAAGGCCATCGAAGCCCGTATCGCCATGATCAAATCCCAAATTGAGAAGACCACTTCCGACTACGACCGCGAGAAACTGCAGGAGCGTCTTGCCAAAATGGCAGGCGGCGTGGCAGTTATCTACGTGGGTGCCGCTTCCGAAGTGGAGATGAAGGAGAAGAAAGACCGTTTCGACGATGCTTTGCATGCAACGCGCGCTGCTATCGAAGAGGGTATCATCCCTGGCGGTGGTGTGGCTTACATCCGCAGCATCGCAGCTATGAAGGGTCTGAAGGGTGACAACGAGGACCAGCAGATTGGTATCGACATTGTCCGCCGCGCTCTGGAAGAGCCTCTCCGTCAGATTGCCAACAATGCCGGTAAGGAGGGTTCCGTAATCGTGAACGCTGTTGCAAAGGGCAAAGGCGACTATGGTTACAACGCCCGCATTGATGAGTACCAGCACATGATCGAGGCTGGTGTCATCGACCCGACCAAGGTTTCCCGCGTGGCTTTGGAGAATGCCGCTTCCATCGCTGGCATGTTGCTCACCACCGAGTGCGTGCTCGCTGAAATCAAGGAGGAAACTCCCGCAATGCCTGCTGGCGGCATGAACCCCGGTATGGGCGGGATGTACTAATTCATAATGCATAATTCATAATGCATAATTAGGAGTATCGTGGAGGCGGTACTCCTTTTTTTGTTGAAAAAATGTTGTACTTTTGCCGTTGGATTTTAGCATCCTTGGAAGGGAGTTAAATCAATAGTTATCAAAAAACAATGGACACATACGTATTTAGAAAACAGATACACAAGTTACCCGGACGGGTGATTCACCGTGTGCCGCTGCCGGAGCCGCAGGTTGTGGAGGGACACGGGGCACGGGCGCAAATCGGCGAGATTTGCAAGGAGAAAGGCTACAAACATGTCCTGGTGGTTACTGATAAGACCTTGCGCGAGCTTGGTTACGAACAGAAAATTCTTCAGTCGCTGAAAGAGGCCGGGGTGAGACACACTCTCTTCTTCGGTATCAACTCCGAGCCGACGGCCGCGCTGATCGAAAAGGGACGAAAAATCGCCATGAAATACAACACCGAGTGCGTAATCGCGTTGGGTGGCGGCTCGGTGATGGACACCTGCAAGATGATAGTGGCGGGTGCGCGGTTGCCGCATCTCAGCACCAGAGCCCTGCTCGTCAAGTTCCTGATTGTGCCGGGCAAGACCCTGCCGATGATTACTGTTCCCTCCACCGCTGGTACAGGCGCGGAAATCACTGTGGGCGCGGTGGTAACCCGCACTCGCGGCACGAAAGGCTCTACTGTGATTGTCGGGCTGGACGTGACGCACGTGATCCTCGACAGCGAACTGACCATCCACGCGCCGCAAGTGGTGACCGCCGCCTGCGGCATGGACGCCCTCAGCCACGTGGTGGAGGGGACGGTGAGCGATGTGGCGGTCGATGTGGAGGATGCCTACCGTTCCTTGGAAGGCGTGAAGCTGATTCTGCATCATCTGCCCGTTGTGATGCGTGAGCCGGAGAATATCGAATCGCGATTGGCGATGTGCCGCGCCGCGATGTACGGCGGTAACGCCATCAACACGCAGCTCGCGGGCTACGTACACGCCTTCGCGCACAGCATCGGAGCCAAGTACCATATTCCTCATGGTCAGGCCATCACGCTGATGATTTTGCCCGTGCTGGAGTATCAAATGGAGGCCTGTCTTAGGAAGTATGCTCTGATGGCCCGTTATTGCGGGTTGGCGGATGTGCACACCGAAGATCGTATTGCTGCTGAGCGGTTCCTGCAGGCCGTCAAAGATCTCATCGCCACCTGCGGCCTCAACACATTGCCGTTGCCCGTGAAAGAGTCCGATTATGAGGAACTTACCCGCATGGTGGCCAAGGATTCCATTAACTATTCCGCCCCGATGACGTTCAGCGAGGAGGATATTCGACGGGTGTTGTTGAGAGTGACTGGGCGATGAAGAATTAAGAATTAAGAGTTAAGAATATAGAATTAAGCATGAAGAACGAACAAATCACCGAAATCGTCGCGGCTCAGCGCAAATTCTTCCGCACGGGCGCGACGCTGCCTGTCAAATGGCGGATACAACAACTTAAGAAACTGAAAGCGGCGGTCATCGCGCACGCCACCGAGTTCGAGAATGCACTGACTGCTGACCTCGGACGGAGTAGGGTGGAGGCCTACCTCTGCGATGTGGGTCCCATCATTGTGGAAATCAACGAGATGCTGCGGGGACTGCGCCGCTGGGCACGGCCGGAATGCCACTTCAGCGGACTGATGTGCTTCCCGAGCACCGTCACCAAAGTTTATAAGATGCCATACGGCGTGTCGTTGGTGATCAGCCCTTTCAACTTCCCGATATTGCTGACCATCGGGGTGGTGGCGGCGGCGATGTGCGGTGGCAACACCGTGGTGATCAAATCCAGCAGCAAGTCCGCGGCCTGCACCGAAGTGCTCAAACGCTTCTTCGCGGAGGTTTTCCCGCCAGAGTACGTCACCCTCATCGACGGCGGTCACGACGTGGCGGATATGTGCCTCGCGCAGCGCTTCGACAAGATCTTCTACACCGGTTCGCCCGCTGTGGGCAAGCACGTGATGGCCGAGGCCTCCAAAAATCTCACGCCCGTGGCGTTGGAGTTGGGTGGCGAGACTGGCAACTGGTGCGTCGTGCGCAAGGATGCCGACCTCAAAGACGCGGCCCGCAAGATCGCCTTCTTCAAGCTCTGTAATGCCGGACAGATCTGCATCAACATTAACCAGATAGCCATAGCAGAGGAGGTCGCGGAACCCTTCTTGGCGGAACTCAAGAAGGCCTTCATGGCGCAGATCGGTGAGCATCCAGTGACCAATCCCGAATACCCGAAACTGATCACAACGGCGGCATACGACAAGTGCGCGGCGCTTGCTGACGAGTACCGCGACCGCATCATTTTCGGCGGCGAGGGCAACCGCGAGAAGCAGCATTATGCCCCGACCATCATCTACCCTGTTGATAAGGACGAGCATATCGTGCGGCACGAGCTCTTCTGCCCGTTGTTGCCCGTGGTGCCCTTCAAGGATGCCGAGGTGGATGCGCTGATGGAGACCATCGCCGACCGTGAGCATCCTTTGGCCATGTATCTGTTCACCAGGGACATACAATGGGCGAATCGTACCATGCAGACGCAGCAGTTCGGCGGCGGTTGCATCAACGAAGTCTGTATCCACATGATGGTAAAGGGCGTACCGTTCAACGGAGTGGGTCATTCCGGCATGGGTGCCTACCACGGTGAGTGGGGCTTCCGCGAGTTCACGCACCCGCAGACCGTCCTCAAAGGCCGCACTGTCTTCAACCTGCCTTTGCGCGAGCACCCTTATACGGGCAAGGCTGGCGAGTGGAAGATGAAGCTGCTGAGGTGGTTTGAGCGGTGAGATGAATTGTTGATATTTCGTTTTTCTCGTTCATTGTATTTTTTTTATTTTTGCAGTTTGTTTTTGGGCGGAAAACAGTGTAAAAAAGAAAAGTTTAATATCGTCTGAAAACAGAATGGTATTGAGGATAAATAATTGAAAATAAGCAATATGGAAGAAGAAAAAACTACGATTGAACAAGAGGAAAACGAAATTAAACTTCCCGAAAACGCGTATCGGGAACTCAAGGAGGGCGAAGAGTACAAGCCTATCTTGTTGAGTGACAAAAAGTATCCCGAACTCAATGCTTGGACCATTTTCTGGGGCATCTTGATGGCGGTCATTTTCTCGGCGGCTACGGCCTACTCCGGACTGCGTTTTGGTCAGGTCTTTGAGGCGGCTATCCCTATCGCTATCATCGCTGTGGGTATCTCCACCATCGCCAAAAGGAAGAGCCCGTTGTCGGAAAATGTGCTGATCCAGTCTATCGGTGCGAGTTCCGGCGTGATTGTGGCGGGTGCCATCTTCACTTTACCGGCCATCTATATCATCAAAGAGACGAACCCTGTGGCGGGCGCGGAAATTCAGGTCAATTTCTTCCAGATTTTTATGTCATCGCTGCTCGGTGGTTTCCTAGGTATCCTTTTTCTGATACCGTTCCGCAAGTACTTTGTTTCCGACATGCATGGCAAGTACCCCTTCCCTGAAGCCACGGCGACAACGGAAATCATCGTTTCGGGCGCGAAAGGCGGCAATCAAGCCAAATTGTTGTTGGTCAGTGGTTTGATTGGTGGTCTCTATGACTTCCTGATGACCACGTTCCATTTCTGGGCCGATACTATCACCACCCGCATGACGGGCTGGGGCGAGCAGTTGGCCATGAACCACAAGTTCGTGTTCAAGATGAGTGCCGAGTCCATCCTGCTGGGCACCGGTTACCTGATCGGTCTCAAATACGCGGCTGTGATCTGTGCCGGTTCCGCTCTTTCCTGGTGGGTGCTGACCCCGCTGTTGGGCCATTACGGTATGATCGAAGTCGATGGCGTGGCAACGGCCATGAGCACTCTCGATCCTGATTTAATCTTCTCTGGTTATGTGCGTTACATCGGTATCGGCGGTATCGCCATGGCCGGTATCCTCGGTGTGATCAAATCTGCCGGGGTCATCAAGAAATCCATCGGTGTGGCAGTGAAAGCCGGCAAGTCAGCCGGTGAAAAGAGCGAGGTGGTGCGTACGCAACGTGACCTCTCCATGAAAATCATCCTTTTCGGTTTCTTAGCCGTCATCGTCATGATGGTGCTCTTTTTCTTCCTCGGTGGTATGCAGATGAACCTCAAGCAGGTACTGATAGCCTTGCTGGTGGTTTTCCTCTTCGCGTTCCTCTTCACCACAGTCGCGGCCACGGCTATTGCCACAGTGGGCACTAACCCAGTCTCCGGCATGACGATGATGACGCTGATTCTCAGCTCCTTCATCCTCGCCTCTGTGGGTTTGAGCGGTGCCACGGGCATCATCACCGCGTTGGTGGTGGGCGGCATCGTCTGCTCCGCGCTTTCCATGGCTGGCGGTTTCATCACCGATTTGAAAGTCGGTTACTGGATAGGCACGTCCCCTTACAAGCAACAGGCTTTCAAGTTCGTGGGCACGTTCGTTTCCGCGCTGACAGTCGGTGCGGTCATTATGTTGCTGTCCAAGACTTACGGATATACGGGTGAAAATGCCCTGGTGGCTCCGCAGGCTAACGCTATGGCGGCCATCATCGAGCCTATGATGTACGGTGGTTCCACCCCGTGGATTCTTTACATCGTGGGTGCGGTACTTGCCATCCTGTTGGATGTGATCGGCGTTCCCGCATTGGCGTTTGCGCTTGGTATGTTCATCCCGTTGCAGCTGAACCTCCCGTTGTTGGTGGGCGGTTTCCTCGCCTGGTTGGTGAAGACCCGCAGCACAGATGAGGCCATCAACAAGAAACGCGCCGAAAAGGGCACGCTGCTCGCCTCCGGTTTGCTTGCTGGCGGTGCTATCATGGGCGTTCTCAGCGCCATCCTCAAATACGCCGGTGTCGAACCTACCTTCATGGCCGATTATATCGGTTCCCCGATGTACAACATCCTCGCCATCGTGATGTTCGTAGGACTCTGCTGCTACCTCGTGATTCACGCCACGCGCACGGAAGAAAAACTTCAATAACCAATAACCAATAACCCATAACCTTTAAAAAAATGCATATAGCTGTCGCCGGAAATATCGGATCCGGAAAAACAACGTTAACAGGAATGCTGGCCAAGCATTACGGATGGGAAGCCCTCTATGAAAGTGTGGAGGACAATCCCTATCTCGCCAGTTTTTATCAGGATATGCAACGCTGGTCGTTCAATATCCAAATCTATTTTTTGAACAGTCGTTTCCACCAGGTGCTGGACATCCGTCAGCGCAAGAAAGACGTGATCCAGGACAGAACCATCTACGAGGATGCGTATATTTTCGCACCCAACCTGCATCGGATGGAGCTGATGGCCTCGCGCGATTTCGAGAACTACGCCTCGCTGTTCGAGCTGATGAAGAAGTTCCTGCAGCCGCCGGATTTGCTCATTTACCTCAAGGCCGATGTGGAGACGCTGATAGCCCAGATCCTGAAGCGTGGTCGTGCCTACGAGGGTGACATCAGCCTGTCTTATTTGGAGAATCTCAACAAGCTGTATAACAACTGGATAGACGGCTACAAGGAGGGTAAGCTTCTGGTTGTTGATGTCAACAAGTTGAAGTTCGCGGAACGGCCTGAAGATTTCGGGGTGATTATAGAGAAGATAGATACCGAATTGTACGGCCTGTTCAAATGAGGAATTTCAACGTTTTCGGCATCATCCCCGCCCGTTACGCATCCACCCGTTTCCCTGGCAAGCCGTTGGCGGAGATTAACGGCAAACCGATGGTGCAGTGGGTCTATGAGCGCGTGCAATCGTCTGAGGTACACGATCTTGCCGTGGCCACGGACGATGAGCGCATCGCGGATTGTGTGCGCGGGTTCGGTGGCAAGGTGGTGATGACCTCACCAGACCATGCCTCTGGTACAGATCGTTGCGGCGAAGCGGCAAAAGCCATGCATCCGAACGATAACGATGTGGTTATCAACATCCAGGGCGACGAGCCGCTGATTTCCCCGAAGGAGATTCACCTGCTCGCCAGCGCCTTTGAGGATCAGACGGTACAAATCGCCACTTTGGTAAACCCGTTTCTGGATGATGAACTTCTCCGCAACCCCAATGTGGTGAAGGTGGTCAAGGTAAAGAATGGCAATGTGTTGTATTTCAGTAGATTGCCGATTCCGTACTTGCGCGAGAACGCCACTCCACCCAAGAACTACTTCCGGCACATCGGCATTTACGCCTACCGCTATGAGGTGTTGAGGCAGATAGTACAGCTTCCGACTTCAGAATTGGAGAACAGTGAGAAGCTGGAGCAACTCCGTTGGCTCGAAAACGGCTACACCATTCGGGCGTTGGAGTGCGACTACCAAGGGATTGGGGTTGATACGCCGGAAGACCTTGAGAAGTTAGCAGTTAGCAGTTAGTAGTTATTAGTTAGTAGTTATAGTTCCCAGTTCTCTTTATCGTAAATAGTAAACCGTAAATCGCAAATGATACCATACATCCTCAAAACCCTGCAACAAGAAGATCATGTGTTCGTGGAGCGGCTTGGCGCGTTCCGGACGCAGTTGAAACATGCCGTAGTCGAGAAAAATGTGATTCATCCGCCGTATAATGAAGTTGTCTTTTCGCAGGATGATAGCGAAGAGAATAATTTCGCGCTTGCCAGTCAGATCAGTCGCGAGAAGAAGTGCCTTTTTACAGAGGCTAATGAGCAGATTATGCGATGGGTTGATGAATTGCTTTCCGCTCTTCAGCACAACAAGTCGGTTACGTATGAGGGTTTTGGCACGTTTATGCTGGACAAGAAGGGTAATATCTCCTTTGAGAGCGCGGTCGTGCCGCAGCTGAACAGTCAGTTTGAGGGGATGGAACCGATTGACATCAAGAACGTTGGTGTTGCGGTTGTTGAGGACGATGAACCGGTGAAGGTTGTGGAACCTGTGGAGGAACCAGAGCCCGTCATGGAGCCAGAGCCCATTGCCGAGCCGGAACCCGAATATGCAGAGACGTTTCAGGAAACGTCTCTACAGCCCGAACCGGAATCAATTGTTGAACCCGAGCCTGTAGGGGCGAATAATGATTCGCCTGAGGGTGAGACTGTGACGATTGAGGAACCTGTGGAGGAACCCGAACCAGAGCCCGTCATGGAGCCAGAGCCCATTGCCGAGCCGGAACCCGAATATGCAGAGACGTTTCAGGAAACGTCTCTACAGCCCGAACCGGAATCAATTGTTGAACCCGAACCTGTAGGGGCGAATAATGATTCGCCCGAGGATGAAACGGACGATGAAACGGACGATGAAAAAGACGATAAAGCGATAAAGAACGATGAGGAAGAAGATGACGATGATGACGAAGAAGAAGATGATGAAGACGAGAAAAAACATCATAAATTGGCCTGGCTGTGGATTTTGTTGCTGTTGTTGGTTGCCTTGGGTGCGCTTGGATTTGTCTTCAGAGACAAAATCACGTCGTTTTATCACCAATGGAAAGATAAGGAACAATCAGTGGAGCAAGATGTTACACCTGAAGTGACGGATGATGATAACCAGACAGCCACTTTTGAGGATGAATCGGTTGTGGACGAGGTGGAAGCGGTCGAGGAGGTTACCCCGGAGGTTGTGGAAGAGCCGACCCCGAAGCCTGTTGCAGCTGCTCCTGTGAAATCAACATCCGACGGAAAGTACGACTATATCCAGTTTGAGCAAGGCCGTTTCTATGTGATTGTTGGCAGTTTCCCCACCGAAAGCGATGTAGTAAAACATATCCGTAACAAGAGACTCGGCCAGTATTCACCTGTGATTGTCAAGCAGGACGGCTTTAAAAATCTGCGTGTCTGCATCGGTGTGTTCAACACCGAAGCGGAGGCGGAACAGTTTGGCAAGTCCACAAACCAAAATTATTGGGTGCTGAAATAGTTAGCAGTTAGCAGTTAGTAGTTAGCAATTAGCAGTAGAAATAAAAGGCGATGGATTGCCTTGGAATTGAAACAGATAAAATCAATGTCGAAAATTAACATTAAGAAACATATTCCGAACACGTTGACCTGTCTGAACCTGGTTTGCGGCTGTTTCTCAATCTTGTCAGCGCTGAACGGCAACTTGACGTTGGCAGCCGTGTGGATTGTGGCGGCGGCCATCTTTGACTTTTGCGATGGTTTGAGCGCACGTCTGCTGAAGGTCACCTCCGACATCGGCAAGGAGCTGGATTCGCTTTCGGATGTGGTCTCTTTCGGAGTCGCACCCACGATGATAGTCTATAAGTGGATGAGGATCTGCTTTTTACAGCTTACTCCGGCATCCCAGACCGCGTTTTCGTCGTTTCTGATTTACACGGTGTTCTTGGTGCCCGCTTTGTCGGCGGTGCGTCTGGCGCGATTCAACATCGACACGAAGCAGACGGTGAACTTCATCGGGATGCCCACGCCCGCGAACGCCCTGTTTTTAGGCTTCATCCCCGCCGCTGCCGAGTATGTCTCGATATTGAACAACTATTGGGTGGTCTTGTGTTTTTCCCTCTTCTTCGCCGTGCTACTGGTCAGCCCCATCAATATGATTTCGCTGAAATTCAAGAACTTCAAGTTCACGCCCATGAATATTGCCCGCTATGTGATTCTGCTGGTGGGCATTGTGCTGTTCTTAATTTTCAAATTGGGCGCGTTCCCGCTGATAATCTTCGGGTATCTGTTGGTTTCCATTTTTTATCATACCTTAACGAATTTGGAGGTAATATGAAATATAAGTCTTTAGCATTGTATTGTGGTTCTTCCACAGGAAAAAATCCCGCGTATGCACAAGAAGCGGCGCGTTTTGGCAAAATGTGCGCCATAAAGTCGCTTACTCTCTATTATGGTGGTGGCTCTATCGGGCTGATGGGTGCTGCGGCCAAGGCGTCGCTCGAACACGGCGGGAAGGTTGTCGGTGTGGCCCCCGACTTTTTCACAAAAGGAGAGGTTCTGGCCACTAATCTCACCGAGATGATTATGGTGAAGACCATGAGCGAGCGCAAGCAGCTGCTTGAGGAGCGGGCCGATGCCTTCGTGGTCTTCCCCGGCGGTTACGGCACGATGGACGAGCTTTTCGAGATGGTCACAGATGCACAGTTGGGAATGCATTACAAGCCTATTGCCATCTATAACTATTTAGGTTTCTATGACTTGTTGATTCGGCAATTGGACAAGTTTTTAGAAGAGGGCTTTTTGCGCCCCTTCCATCGCGATTTGCTGATCCATGCGGAGAATCTGGACGAGCTGTTCTACCGTCTTGACACCTACGAGAACACCAATGACCATACTTGGTTGGAGAAAATCAAACACTAAAGCGTAAAAGATATGCAGTTCAAGGATGTTTTGGTTGACAAAGCTTTGAAACAGAAGTTGATAGACCTTGCACGTGCCGGTCGAGCCGCCCATGCGCAGTTTTTCCTCGCGCAGCCGGGCAGTCACGCATTGGCATTGGCGGTGGCATACGGGCAGTATCTTTGCTGCGAACACCCGACGGAAACCGATTCCTGCGGTGAGTGTCCGTCCTGCAAGCAATACGCCAAATTGTCACACCCAGACCTCCATCTCTATTTTCCCAACTGTACGACGAAATCGGTGAAAAAAGATCCAGATTCCGCCCAATTGGCATCGGAATTTAAGGATTTTGTCTTAAGGAATGATTTTCATGTTGATATTCACGACTGGTTAGGTGAGCTGGAAGGGGAGAACAAGCAGGCTTCCATCAACACTCGCGACTGTTCGGACATCCTGTATCACAATAACATTCGTTCGCATCAGGACGGTTACAAGGTGTATATCCTGTGGTGTGTTGACCGGCTGTATCATTCTGCCGCACCGAAATTGCTGAAAACGTTGGAAGAACCGGAAAGCAAATCTGTTTTTATCCTGATTTCAGAGGAACCGGACAAAATTCTGAACACGATTTTGTCGCGCACGCAGTTGGTGAAAATTCCCCGCTTGACAGATGCGGATATAGCTGATAAGCTCCATCAAACTTACCCGGAAATCTCCCAAGAAGATGCTTCGGACATCGCGATTTTGGCAGACGGCGATTACAACAAGGCGATGCGGATTGCCACGGACAATGAAGAACAGAACCTTTTGCTCCGGCAGTTTGAGGTGTTTTTTGACAGTGTGGTGGCTTTTGCGCAGAAAAAGAACCTTTTTGACGTACAGTATGACCAAGTGCAGGTCGTTATAGACGAGGTGGTCAAGCAGGGACGTGAATATCAAAAACAGTTTCTTCTGTTAGTCCTGCGTATGTTGAGAAACACGCTTATGCAAAATTCCAGCAATGTGGGACTGCTGAAGGTGACTCATCAGGAGCAATCCGTGATTGCCAAATATCAGGGTGTTTTGAATCTGAAGCAGATTTCCTCCATGGTCGAGCTCTGCAACAAGGCAATCTATTATGTCATCCGAAACGGGAATTCGTCACTCATCCTCACGGATTTGTATTTCCAGTTGGCGAAGTGCTTGTAATGGTTATTGGTTATTGAGGGTTATAGGTTATTGGTTATTGAGGGTTATTGGTTATTGTTTATTGGGGGTTGTTGGTTATTGAGGGTTATGGGTTAGTGGAGATGATAGGTTAAAGTCAGTTTTTATACAATATTGGCACTGTTTTTGCGTTATGGCGACTGTAAAAATTTATGGAATATGAGAAATAATATCCTAATGTTTTTGTCGCTGTTTTTGTTTGTCACATCATGCGTTACCAAGGCTCAGGACGAATCCGTTTGCACCGCGAAGGCTCCCTCCGAGGTGGTTATGGGTCAGCAATTCCAATACACGGTGACCACGAATGAGAAAGGGACGGTATTAGATACCGATTTCGGAAAATTTGAGTTTGTGGGCGGTCCCAGCATGGGTTCCAGCACTTCCATTTCGATAGCGAACGGTCATACGGAGCAGACCACGCAATACACCTACACGTATGTGCTGGTGGGAAAGCGCGAGGGAACGTTCACCATTCCCGGCGTATCTATTTCGGTGGATGGAAAGGTGTTGCGAAGCAATCCCGTGGAGGTGCGTGTGGTGAAGGCCGGCAAACAGTCGCAACAAGAGGATCAGGGCGGCTTTTCCGATTTCTTCCATTTCGAATGGCCGGATTTCAACTTTTTCGGTGGTGACTCGCGTTCGCAGCAGCCGAAATCAAAATCGGAAAGTGTGGAATACAAGGATGAAATCAAAAAAGACGATCTGTTTGTGAAAGCGGAGATTGCCCAGGCGGAGGCTTGGCAGGGCGAGGCAGTAGTGGTGACCCACAAACTGTACATCAAGCAGGATATAAAGGGTTATGACATCGCACGCGCCAATTATGCCGCCACTGACGCGCTTTGGCTCGACCGGCTCGACCTGAACTATGGCGATGAGTCCACGGAAACCATCAAAGGAGAACGATACCATGTCTATACCCTTATGCAGACGGCCGCCTATCCGCTCAAAACCGGCAAAGTGACCATTCCCAAACTCGACCTTATCGTGCGCATCGGTGTGCCTGCCGTGGTGAAGAACCCGTTCTGGGGCAATATGACGACCACCCGCGCCAAAGATTTCCGTCTTACCGCCAATGAGCTCTCCCTCAAAGTGAAACCGCTTCCTGGTGCGCGCAACGATGGCAAAACGGAAACGGTTGGCCATTTTGACATCTCCGCTTCCATCAGCAAGACGGAAGTGAGTGCCAACCAATCTGTTACCTTGACGGTTACGGTTTCCGGCAACGGCAATCTCCACCATATTGAGGCGAAGGATCTGAACATCGATTTTCCGTCGGATTGCGACATCACCTATCCGAAAGTTTTGCAGCGTATCGGCGCGAAAGGCAATCTGGTCAGCGGTTCCAAGACATTCAAATTCACACTGATACCTCGTTCTGAGGGCGAATATTTCATTCCTGGTGCCTCGTTTACCTATTACGATGACGAGACCGAAACCTACAAAACCATCACCTCGCAGGATTTCCACATAGACGTGAAGCCCGCCCGCACTCCTTTCCACCAGGACGAGGAAAAAACGGATAAACCGAAGGGGAAGGTGTATAAGATTTAGCTGTTGGCTTTTGGCTGTTGGCTTTTGGCTGAATGAATCTTTTTTGTATTTTTGCCTTTTCAAATTTCAAGAAAAATAGTGTGAAATGAAGAGAATATTTCTAAACATCATTGCTTTTGTTTGTATGGCTTGCCTTCTGCTCACTGGTTGCGACAAAATTGAAGGCGATATTTATCAGATTGTTCAAAATGAAGACGTTACGGTGACGTTTCCGGATATAAATCCAGACGAGGTTTATCGAAAGATATTCTTTGAAGAGTTTACAGGTCACCGTTGCACGAACTGCCCGCAGGGTCATCAGACGTTGGAGTCGCTCCATCAGCAGTATGGAGACACGTTGGTGACGGTCGGCATTCATTACGGGGCGCTGGCCAAGCCTTTCGGAAGCATGTTCAGCTACGATTTCCGCACGGAAGCGGGCAATCAGATTGGCGATGCATACGGTATTGACGGAATCCCTGCCGCGATTGTGAACCGCGTTCAGAAGTCAGGAGGTTGGCCGCGTGAGCAATGGGCTTCTGTTTTGCGTGATGTGGACCGCTCCAAGGTCTCTGCCGCCGTGCAACTGATTAACGAGTATGATGCAGCATCTAAATCGTTGAAAGCCAATGCCAAAGTGACCACGCTGAAAGCCATTGACCATCAACTTCGTCTCATTCTTTTTGTGGTGGAAGACGGTATCGTGAAACCGCAAAAAGACGGCAATCAGGATATTGAGAACTATGTCCACAATCATGTGCTCCGTTGTGCATTGACGGATGCTTTTGGATTTGTGTTGACCAATGGCTCATGGAACCCTGGTGATTCCGAGACGTATGCAGCGAGCATCAGTTTTGACGGACATGATTGGATCCCCGAGAACTGCCAGGTCGTAGCTGCATTGTTAGACCCGATTACATCTGAGGTCTTGCAGGTGGAAAAAGTAAATGTTGTTAACCGTTAATCAGAATCGTTTGTTATGAAAATAGTTGCAGTAGAACCCATCGGGATTTCCGCAGAGCGTGCGCAGGAAATCCGTCAGATTTTGGCTGACAAAGGTCACGAATTTGTCTGGTATGCAGACAGGAAAGAGGATGCCGCCACGCTTGTGGAGCGCATGAAAGACGCGGAAGTGGTGATGATTTCCAATATTCCGCTTCGGGAAGAGGTGCTCGTGCAATGTCCGAAACTCCAATTCTTGAATGTGGCGTTCACCGGGTTGGACCACATTGACTTGGGCTATTGCGAGACCCATAACATTCTGGTTAAGAATGCCTCTGGTTATGCCACGGAAGCAGTGGCCGAGTTGGCTGTCGGACTGATGATAGATGTACTCCGTAAAATCACTTTTTTGGACGGAAGTATCCGTCAAGGAGGGGTGCGCGGCGCGTTTCTCGGCAGGGAACTGCGCGGAAAGACCATCGGCATTGTGGGAACAGGGGCTATCGGTATCCGTACCATTGAGCTGTTGAAATCTTTCGGCTGTAGGATCCTCGCTTGGAGCAGAACGCATAAGCCCGAGGTGTTGAATTTGGGTGTCGCATACGTGACGTTGGAAGGCCTGATGCGTGACAGTGACATCATCTCATTGCATGTGCCGCTGAATGACGAAACGAAACATCTGATTAGCAAAGAAATGCTCGCATTGTGCAAACCGTCAGCTGTCTTGATTAACACGGCTCGAGGCAATGTTGTGGATATGGATGCGTTAGCGGAGTGTCTCTGTGACGGTAAAATCGCCGGTGCCGGCATCGATGTTTACGAGAAAGAACCGCCGTTGCAGCAAGACCATCCGCTCTTGAATGCTCCCAACTGTGTTTGCGTTCCTCACGTCGGCTACGCCACCCGCGAGGCGTTTGACGATCGCATTGAGATTATTCTTGGAAATTTAAGTTAATAGTAAAAGTTTAGAGGCGTAGAGACGCAAAATTTTGCGTCTCTACAAAATCGCCTATCGTCAAGATTATCGGATAATCAGTTCCTCCCACCGCACTTTCGGCACGTAATGCGTACCGTTTTCGTCTCTGTAGTATGCGTGGCTTTCGTTCGCTGAAATCTCTTTCAGTTCGATTTTCTCGTTGCCTTTTCCGATGGCGAGAATCAATACGGGAGGGTAGGGGAGAGCAAAGGCCTCTTCAATTTTTTTGGCGTTGAAAGCCCCGATAATCAGTCCATTATAGCCCAATTCCACGGCTTTCAGTAACATGCTTTGCACGGCGATGCCCATATCCACGTGCAGCATTTTGCTTTCGGGCACGGTGGCGCAGACAATGATGAAGGCTTTCGGTTCGGTTCCCGCAAACGGCAGGTGCAACTCCGGCAGCATTCCACCCAACTTGATGTTTTCCAGTACGATGTTGTCGCCGTTGCCTTCTGTCACCAACTTGAAGCGCAGTGCCTGCTGGTTCTTCGCCGATGGCAACAGTGCGTTCACCGCCACAATCTTCTCTAATGTGCTTTTTGAAACCGTATATGCTTGATCGTAACCACGATAGCTGCGGTTTGCCTTCAACAGCAGATCCAACGACTTTCCGGCGGATTTATAGACTACCTTCTTTTTGCTGTTGTATTCGTCGAATTTGTTCTCTATGTAATTGTCGGCCACAGGGTTCAAGGTTTAAGGTTCAAAGTTCAAAGTTTAAGGTTTCAAGATTCCAGTTTCAAGATTCAAGTTTCAAGAATTACTAATTACTAATTGGTTACAGGCTCCAGTAGGTCATTTTTTTGATTTTTTGCCGGTACAGTCCTTTGATGTCGAAAAGGATGCCGTTGCCGACGGATAGGTTGAGGAAGTAGTCTTCGGTGAGGTTGAGGTAGGGGGTGTGGGCGACGGCGGCGACGATGGCGTTGTAAGGGCCTTCGGGTTTGGCTTTGAGGGTGAGACCGTAGCATTTTTTCACCTCATCGGGGTCCGCGTACGGATCAACAATGTCAACGATGACACCGAAATCCTGCAGTTCGTGGATGATATCGACCACTTTGGAGTTACGGATGTCAGCCACATTTTCCTTGAAGGTGATGCCCATGACAAGCACCCGGGATTTCATGGCCGGTTTCCCGGAGGCAATTATCTTCTTGACCACGTTTTTGCCGATGTATCCGCCCATGGAGTCATTCACGAAACGACCGGCGGAAATCACTTGAGTGTGGTATTTAAGCTCGGCGGCCTTGTGTACAAGATAGTATGGATCGACGCCGATGCAGTGTCCGCCGACCAGTCCGGGGAAGAATTTGAGGAAATTCCATTTGGTTCCGGCGGCATCCAATACATCGTAAGTGTTGATTCCCATCCTGCCAAACAGGATGGACAGCTCGTTCATCAGGGCGATGTTCACATCGCGCTGGGTGTTTTCGATGATTTTGGCGGCTTCGGCCACCTTGATGGTCGGGGCTCGGTGTACGCCTTTCTCCAACACCATGGAATAGATATTTGCGATGTTGTCCAAAGATTCGGAGTCACAGCCGGAGACGATTTTCTTGGTGTTCTCCAGAGTGTGCTGCTTGTCACCCGGGTTGATGCGCTCTGGTGAGTACCCGAACTTGAAATCCGATCCGGCCTTCAGTCCTGACAGTTTCTCCAGCACGGGGACGCAATCCTCTTCGGTGCATCCGGGATAGACCGTGGATTCATAGACCACATAGTCGCCTTTTTTCAGCACTTTGCCCACCGATTGGGTGGCGGAGATCAGCGGTTTCAGGTCGGGTTTGTTGTTTTTGTCGATAGGGGTCGGCACCGCCACGATATAGAATTTCGCTTTGGCCAGATCGTCCAACGAGGAGGTGAACAGGATGTCCGCATTCTCGAACACGCTGTCGTCCAGTTCCCGGCACGGGTCCTTGCCGCCGCGCATCACGTTGAGGTGCTCCTCGTTGATGTCGAAGCCGATGACGGATGACTTGTGGGCGAATGCCATCGCTAATGGAAGCCCGACATAGCCCAAGCCTATTACGCCGATTTTGGCATTTTTACTTAAAATTTCATCGTATATGGCCATAATTCTGTTGATTTTCAATTTAAATATGCAGGAAACGTTCCAATTCCGCAATCCTCACGGCTGCCGTTTTGCAGATGTTGTCCTCCAACACATCCTTGATGACGCGGGGGAACATAGGATTCGTCATGCGAAACTCGGATTCAACATCCTTGTTTCTTTCTTGTATAACCCGTTCATAGAAACGGACTTGTGCCGCTATCGCCTCGATATGCAAACTTCGGAAGCTTGATGCGGTAACCTCGCCTTCGCAAAGGTAAGGCAGAAAGTTAACAGCATCCTTGAAGCAAGTCAACGACTTGTTTTCATCTGCAAATTCCGTCTGCAATTGGTGCGCTTCCGTCAAAGATGTTGCGTTGCAGATTTCCTGCCATTGGGTGGTGGTCAGTACGTTCCCGCCGACGTTAACCCATTGTATATCTGTTTTGTCTAAGATTTCTACCAATGTTTCCAGCTTGTTGTTGAACACTCCTTCGTTCAGCATGTAGCTGAGCATCATTTCGCGGTATGCAGCAACAGCCACCTCCGCTTTCAGTATTCTGACAGGACGGTTTGACATTTCCATTTTCGGGAGTTCTGTTTCGCCTGCGAGGTGGCGGGTCAGCAACTGGTGATTTTCTTTCACTACATGTATGGTGTCAGGTGCAAGTGGCTTGTAGTCATAATGTTGTGTGTGTTCAATACGCTTGTCCCGATGTTCGTATTTCCATTCGTTGCGCATCAGGGCGTAGGCATTGTGCATCCACCAGAAAGCGGGCATGATTTCCAAGCAGTTCTCCCTAACATTGTTGTTAATCAAGGAGAAAGCGAACGGGATGCGCAGCGGCCTCGGATAGGAACCTTTGGCAATGAGGGTATAAGGTGCGAATCGGCTCGGGAAGGCTATTGACGAGCAGAGTCCGGGCCAGAAACCGCGTCCGGCGAAAAGGTCCACATCGTTTTTGCGGCCGTTATGGTTGGATCCGAGGGTCGCGCCGGCGGCCATGTTGCTCTGTCCCTGGATGTGCGCGGCAATCAGGAACGAGTTGCTGTGGTGCTGTTCGTGGCAGGGGTAGAGTAGGGCGTGGCCGATCTCGCAGCCCGCAATATGGCTGTTGTCGCCGATTACGGACTGATAGACGCGTGCCCCTTCCGCGATGCTGACCTGCTGTCCGACAAGGGTATCAGACAGGAAAGCGCGGGAGTCGAGGTGCGCACCCCGATGCACGATAGCGTTACGCAGGATGACGGCGGGACCAATGTGCGCGGGCTCTTCCGCTGTGGAGTCGATGTAGGCGTGCTTGATTTCGCAACAGCCTGACAGTATGGCATTTGATTCGATGTGGGAGTTATGGATGGCGGTAACGTTTTCAATGGTGGCGTTTTTGCCGATATAGCCCATGGTTTCGGGACTGTTGTCGGCGTAAAGTTTTGGTCTTCCGATATGCAGGGCAGAACAGACGTCCGTAGTGTTCATGCCGGGCGCAGCGATAACGGTGTACCGGCCGTCTTCGTTGCATAATTCTATCGGATAAGCGAACCGTTCTTCTGTGAAAGAGAGTTTTCCGATGTTGGAGAGTCTGGCGTTCGTCCCGATGTGGTAGTTCTCAATGTGCAAAATATTGGACATCATTACGTTGCCCTCAATTTTCACTTCCCTGTGGAAATGGCAGTTGTGGATGTTTAAAACAGAAAAAGCGCAGGCGACTGAAATTCGGGCCCAGTCGTCTGCACTGTTGTTCTGCTTAATCAGCTGGCTGATTTCAGCTTCTGTGAGCGGTCGCCACATAGATGTTATTCTTCCTCATCTTCCCCTAAGTGAAGCATCTGCTTCAGCTCGTCCGGAGCCTCTTTGATGTCTTTTGCATCGGAAGGCAGCAGGAACATGGTGGATTTCACTTTCTTGTTAGGGACGATTTTGGTGGCTGTAGTGGTGAGGGTCACGTTTTCGCCGTTCATTTCGGTTTTCACCTCGGTGCTGAGCGGGTAGCCTTTCAAGCCTGGATGTTCGAAGAAGTTGATGTCATCGCCGAGACCCAGTTCGTTCGTCACCCACAGCACGGCGGTCTCTTCCTCATCGGTTTCCAAATCGGTGGCCGTCACAACGACTTTCTTGCACTTGTAGCCGGAAATCGTTTTTTCCTCATCGCTGTAGTTGTAGTCGAACTTCGTGGTGGCCAGTTTTTTCTGGACAGCGGCTTCATCCTGTTGGATGTAATATTTACCATAACCGGGGATACCCAGAATGACAGTGTAGGTCTTGTTGGTGCCGTTGGCGATGGTGATTACATCGATGCCTTGGCTCATCTCCATGCGGTAGTTGCTGCCCATGACGGTGTATTCCATGCTTTGCTCGGCCAGTTCGGCGGCGATGTTCGGATCGGAACAGCCCTCTGCAGACATTTCAAAGGTGATGTTGCCGGCGAATGGTTTTTGTGCCATCAAGCTGACACTGAAGATCATCATCACGATAACCATTAAAAAGCGAACGTTTCTCATTTTTTCTTGTATTTTCGTTAGAATTAATTCCGCTAAAATTCAGACGGCAAAGATATAAAAATTATGGAATGGTTTAAATGGTGGGCGATTTTTTGCGATTTGCGATTTATGATGATGGGATGATGAGAGGACGTGTGATGTGAGATTTGTGATAATGTCACGGATTGCACCGCAAAACAATTCAAGGCGTCGTGTGTTATGAAAAAAAACTATTTTTGCATTTTATTGATTATGTGAATTGTTACAATATGGAGTTTTGTAACTACTTGAATATCAGTTTATTCCCCCCCCCCCCCCGAATTGCGGTAGCGACATTGTAGGTGGCTCCGGCATTCCTTTTGTTTCCCACATTTTACAATTTCTTCGCGTCTTCTCTCCTTTTGGAAAAGACGGTTTCTCTGTGTCCTCGAATAGTCGAAACGCAGGGTGGGGGTCTTCACATGCAATTATCACAAAAATTTTTACGATATGAAAAGATTTCTATTTCTTATAGCGGCATTGCTGCTCTCGTGTGCCGCATTTGCGCAGGCACCCGAAAAATTCAACTACCAAGCTGTAGTGAGAAATGCTAGCAACGCGCTGGTCACCGACGCACCGGTGGGTGTGCGCGTGAGCATTCTGCAATGGAGTGCCAGCGGCAACGCTGTGTATGTGGAGACGCACACCGCCTCCACCAACGCCAACGGCTTGCTGACCCTTGAGATTGGCGGCGGCATCGCGCAACAAGGCTCCTTCGCGGACATTGACTGGGCGAATGGTCCCTTCTTCCTGAAGACCGAGACCGACCCTGCCGGCGGTAGCAATTACACGGTCACCAGTACGCAGCAGCTGCTGAGCGTGCCCTATGCTCTCTACGCAGAGGAAGCGGCCAATGGCTTCAGTGGCGACTACAACGACCTGACTAACAAGCCGACAATCCCGCAAAATGTCGGGGATCTGACGAACAATGCAGGTTATATCACCGCCAATGACATCCCCGCACAGGTGAACGCCGACTGGGATGCCACAGGAGGTCCTGCGGAAATCTTGAACAAGCCTGTCAACGCCGACTTCGGACAGGGCGTTGTACGCAACAAAGTCAACAACCCTTCAGGAGAGACCGACATTGCGGTCAACTTCTCCACTTACCAATTAGTGAACGGCGGCGTGGTGTCGTTAGTCTTCACCCGTGCCGTCCCTGCTGGTGCAACCCTGAACATCAACAGCATGGGCGCGAAGCCGATTTACTATCACGAATCACCGCTGGCCGCCGGCGTCATCAAGGCGAACGACCGCTGTCTGTTCATGTACAACGGCCCCGGTGAACGCTACTACCTGATTGCCATCGACCGTTGGGGCGTGGA
>JAFXTE010000039.1 GCA_017525245.1 Bacteroidales bacterium
AGATTTTGTTCGGATAGTAGCAAAAAACACAATCCACAATCTGATAAATGCCAATGCTTAAATGGCTGTAATTTAAAAATATATCGAACTATGCACATTAATCCTTTGCCTTAAATTTACAGGCTGCAAATCTAAGGTTTGGGCGCATTCAAAGAAAATAGACAATAACTCTGCTACTCGCAAATTCCACCCCCTTCCGTGCTTTTTCCGTTTCTTTGCAGATGAAAAATTATTCATCACTAAAACCAAAAAATCATGGAAAAAACCAACAACCAAAACCAACAACAAACCCTCCCCACCGAGGAGTTGAACACCTACGAATGTGAAGTGTATCTTTCACACTGCGCCTGCATCACCAAGTATGTCAAGGCCAAAACCCTCGATGACGCCATCGCCTACCTGAAGAAAAAGTACCCGGAGGCAACGTGCGTGTGCGAAGCCGACCACTGGCGCTAAAATCCCTACCCACAGGAGGAGAGTTTGGATTTTTTTTCGTACCTTTGCACCCTCAACCATACAACCACTAACTATTATACGGAACAATCAATCAGCCGCCATACTATGACGTCTCTACCAAATAAAATCCGTAACTTCTTAGTTTCTTAACTTCTTAACTTTTAACTCTCAACTTATATGTTCCCCACTTCCCTCCCGTTTCCCATCCCCCTCGCTTACGACACCCTCTATTACGTCGAAAGCCCCGACAATGAACCGCTGAACCAGGCAATGCGCCAGATCGCAGCCGCCGGACAACCGCTGTTCGAGAATGCTGAGATGCAGCCGTTCCCGTTCGAACTGCAGTGCCTCACCCAAGAGGAACTGGCCGCCGACCGTCTGAGAGCCCGCCTCGCCGACAACTTCGAACCCGACCTCGTGGCCGACACCATCGCCAATCTGCGCGAGTGCCTCCACGCCGACACCGGCGGCACCCTCACCGCCCGCTGTCTGCCCAAATTCGACTACGATGGCAACCCCAACGACGACCACGCAGTCTGCACCTCCACCGAATTCGGTAGCACCCTCCCCGAAGAGGCGCTGGCAGCCGCCCAGTCCTTCGCCCGCGAGGTGGCTGAAAATAACTTCGAGCGTCTGGTCGGCATCCCCTACTACCGTTTCGAACTCGCGAAGGAGGAAGCCCAACACCCTAGCCCCCGTCGAATCAGCCCCGGACCAGGCATGCTTGGCTTCATCACTGTCCGCACTGACCCGCAGGAGATTATCAACAAAATGCACAAACGCCTTTCCAAAATCAGCCGCGATATTGACGACAGCACCAATATCAGTTCCGTCTTTGAGGCGATGGATAAGGAATTTAAAACCCTCAAAAACCTGTACAAACGGAATCAGGTGTATAAATTGTTCATCAATGATGATTTCAATATCTGGATTGATGCTCAAGAAGAGATGCCTTTGAAGGTGAAGTTTAGTCGCGGTGATAAACCAAAGGCGTTGTATATCTTTTATTTACAACAAATTTGCATCGCTGCTAAAAATCATACGAAACCTATCTATATCTCCCCGGAGCAGCTGGAAGAGCATCAGAAAGAACTTTTTCATATCTATAAAAATATCTGTAGCCGGAGTAATTGTACCATCAGAGATATAGAGTCGTTTTGGGACAGCTACAGCAACGATTTCGATACCGCCCTCGGCTCTATCCGCAGATTCTTTGACCAAGAATTTGATGTGAAAGCCATTTATTCTCAATACCATAAGAGATATTCTGTGGAGTTGATGTACAGCGATGTTTACGGAAGGTACTACGGCATTGAATTGGATGCGGATGACATCGACCTGGGACCGTTCAAAATACAATAAGGCCCCAGCCTTGTAATGGTATTTTAATACGTAGGGCTGTCATATTATGGAAGCCCTACAAATGCGAGATTTTTTTGTATCTTTGCACTCTGAATTTTTATTCATTTTTCAGAAGCGCAAAACCATAAATTTCTTGATATCAATGAAAAAATTATTCCTCTTGATGGCACTGGCAACTTGCTGTATTTCAGCGGTCAATGCCCAGAACATTTTGTATGTGAAACCCGATGCTTCCAGCAACGCCTGGAATGGAATGAGCGAGACGGTGTACACCAACTTGCAGGATGCTATCGACGCTGCACAGGCAGGCGACCAGATTTGGGTGGCCGCCGGCACCTACGTGCCCACCAGCAACTTCCCCAACGGCACCGATAACCGCTGCAAATCGTTTGTGCTGAAAAGCGGTGTGGCCCTCTACGGCGGTTTTGCCGGCACCGAGACCGACCTTTCACAACGTGAAACCGAAGACCTGCCGTTCTATTACACCAACCCCACCGTCCTCAGCGGCGAAATCAGCAGCACGCCCACTGTCTTTACCGACAATGCCTATCATGTGGTGTATGCCGCTACCGCCAGCGACTTTGTCCTGGATGGCTTCACCATCATGGGCGGCTATGGCAACCGTCAGGCATACAACAACGAGCAGCGTGGCGCGGGCATCTTCATGGGAGGAAGCACCGAGCCGAACCATTCCACCAACAGCGTTGTGCGCAACTGCCTGTTCTACCAGAATACGGCCAACCTCAACGGAGGTGCCGCCTATGTGCCCTATACCAACCGCTTAGAAAACTGCGCCTTTTCCAACAACTCGGTTGTCGCAGCCAACTCCGGCGGAGGTGCGGTGTTTTTCGACAATTGTTCCTACCTTGACACGGTGGCCCTCAACTGCTATTTTATGGATAACAGCTGCGCCGCCACTTCAGCGGTCAGCGCCTCCTCGCGCTATGGCGGCGGTGCGGTGAGCAGCGGCAACAACTGCCTCTTCTACCAATGCACCTTCATCGCCAACAGTTGTACCAACCCCGGCGGTGCCGCCTATTTCAGTAACAGCAACCAGTTCCACTACTGCACCTTCGTCGGCAACTCTGCCACGAGAGGAGGTGCCCTGTTCGGCAACACCGCCTCCAGCCTGCTGACCTCCAACTGTCTGATTTTGAACAATGCGGCCTCCGCTGAAGCGGGCGCTATCTACACTACTGGCGGTAGCAGCCGCAGCGTCAACTGCACCTTCGCCGGCAATACCGCCCCCACCAACACGGTCATCGGCGCAGGCAGCGGCTTCACCCTCTTCAATAGCATTCTGTGGAACAACGGCAGCGATGCCAACAACCTCTTCACCTCCAACCTCAACTGCCAATACTCCGCCGTGGAAGGTATGCTTCCCGCTGGTAGCGGCAATCTCAACCTCGCCACCGCCGACTTCGCCTTCCAGTCGCCCAGCACCCTCGTGGGTCTGCCGACCGATGAAGACCAGCTCGAAGCCATCCTCATGGCCGACTTCTCGTTGCAGGGCAGCTCGCTCTGCCGCGATGCCGGCAGCACCGCCATTCTTAGCCTCTCCGGCTACCAGTTCCCCGATGTTGACTTCGCCGGCGAGCCGCGTATCAACGGTGCCCTCATCGACCTCGGCTGCTACGAGATCCAGTGCGACGATGCCGAGCTCACCTTCTCCATCAATGTCATCGACACGGTGTATAGTAGCGAAATTCCCGGCACGGGCATCATCCATATCGAAATCGCTATCGACAACTACAACGCCGCCGATCAGTACCAAATCACCGTACAGGATGCCGACATGAGCGAGCCGATGACCAACGGCAGCTACACCCTGAGCCTCAACTTCCCCGAAGTGCTTACCTTCACCATCGTGAGAACCGATGAAATCGGCTGCACCTACTCGGCGGACAGCACCATCGACACCTACAACGACTCTATCTTCAACGGCATCCACGAGAATGACCTGGCCAACGTCGTTGTTTATCCCAACCCCGCAGGCAACCAAGTCACCGTACAGAGCCTTAACAGCTACCAAGGCGGTGAGTGGCAGCTGTTCGACCTCAACGGTCGCTGCATCCTGAGCCAGACCGTCACCACCGACACCATGACCCTCAACCTTACCCAGTGCCCCGCTGGTGTGTATCTGCTTCGTAGAGTGAGTGGTGATGGTAAAGTGTTGGGAACTACACGTTTAATAAAACGATAAGCCATGGATACCATCAGACAACAAAAGACCTCCCAACTCATCAAAAAAGAGCTCGCCGAGATTTTCCTCTTCGATGGTCCGAGCGTGTACGATTGCATGATCACCGTCACCAAGACGAGCGTCACGAAAGATCTCTCCATCGCCCGTTCCTACCTCAGCATCTTCAACGCCGAGAATAATGAAGCGGTGTTGAAGGCGGTGCGCGCCAACACCAAGGAGATTCGCTACCGGCTGGGACAGAAAATCCACAACCAGGTGCGTATCATCCCGCAGCTGGAGTTCTTCATTGATGACTCTTTGGATTATATCGAAAATATTGAGAAACTACTGAAACAGTGATAGTTAAATAACGCACAGACCGTGTCTACCCGCAAATTCAGAACGGCCCTTTTCATCGCATGGCGGCATCTTTTCTCCAAGAAGAAGCATAGCCTCGTGAATATCATCGCCATCATTTCGGCGCTGGGCGTGATGGCGGGTGCGGCGGCCCTCATCATCGTACTTTCGGCCTACAACGGGCTCGAACAGCTGGTGGAGGATTCGTTCAACAATTTCAACCCAGACTTCAAAATTACTGCCAAAGAAGGCAAGTCTTTCGATGTCAGCACTTTCCCTATCGAAAAACTGCAAAAACTACAGGGAGTGAAGGGCGCCGAGCAGGTGGTGTCGGACATGGTGCTGATCGAATACGCCGACAAGCAGTATCTCATTAATTTGAAGGGAGTTGAGGAGACATATGTGGAGCATCTGGTGGAACGGAAAAAGGATCTGCTGATTGATGGCAGCTTCGACTTTTCGGCCGATACCACCCAATGGAGCGAGGAGCAGAGTGTGCTCTGGGAGAGTGGGGATTACGGGGTGATGGGCTCGCGGGCGGCTGGCACCTTGCGGCTCAACCTCAACAGTCCGGAACTCATCAAACTCTACTACCCGCAGCGGAAGCACAAGGCTCTCGCCCGCGAGCGCGACCTGCTGAAACGCTACTTGGTGCCGGGCGGCGTGTTCGAGTCGCAGACCGAGTACGACGACAAGTTCCTCTTCTGTTCTATCGACTTCGCCCGCAGCCTGATGAGCTACGACCAGGAAGTGACCTCGGTGGAGGTGTTCCTGAAAGACCCCACCCAGGCCGACAAACTCCAGAAACAGGTACAGGAGATAGTAGGGGAGAAGTTTGAAGTGAAAAACCGCTACGAACAGGAAGACCTTCTTTTCAAAACGATGAAGACCGAGAAAATTGTCATCTTCGTCATCCTCGCCTTCATCCTGCTGATTGCCATCTTCAACATCATCGGCACCCTCGCCATGATGATTATTGAAAAGCGCGATGATACTATCGAGTTGAATTATTTGGGTGCTGATAAGTCGCTGATACGCAGAATTTTCGTGTTGGAAGGTATGATCATTTCATTCTGTGGTGGTTTGGTGGGAATGTTGTTGGGATGGCTGATCTGTGTCTTGCAAAGTACGCTCCATCTGGTGAAAATTGGCGGTGGTGATAGTGGTTATATTATTGATTATTACCCTGTTAAAATGGAAATGATGAACTTCTTCATCGTTTTTGCCACCATCTTTCTCATCAGTCTGCTCGCCTCGCTTCTTCCCACCCTTAGGTTAAACCTCAAATCGCAAAATCATGAGTCGTAAAGTTTTGATATTCACGATATTGATAGCCAGCCTGTTGGCGTGTTCATCGCCTCTTTCGGCGCAGATTCCTGTCGGCAGCTTCCGTACCCATCTCTCCTATTTCGGCGTTCACTCCGTGACCGCCTCCCCCGACTACGTCTATGCCGCCTCCGAAAATGGGGTGCTTTTTTACGACCGCGCCACCCAAACTATCGATACATGGACCAAGGTGGAGGGCTTGACCGAGACGGGCATCTCCAGCGTCTTCTATGATGAAGAGTCCCGCTATCTGATTGTGGTTTACAACAATGCCAATCTCGACTTTATCCGCGATGGTCAACTCACCAATCTTCCCGACATCTATAACAAAACGATGACGGGCGAGAAAACCGTCAACTATATTCTGCCGTACAACCATCTCCTCTATCTCGGCTGCTCTTTTGGTATCGTCATCATTGACCCCACTACGCTGTTGATTCAGGATACGTGGTACACGCAGGCTGGTGCTGCTTCTCGGCGTGTTAATTCTATGCAAGTGTTTAATGATCAGTTTTTTATACTGACTGATAACGGAATTTATTATACACCCGTCGCTTCGCATTCGCAGGCCGATTTCTCCACTTGGCAAAGGGTGTATGGCTTGCCGATGGGCGATTACCAGCATAGTTGTGTGTTTGGTGGCCGTCTCTATGTTACCTGCCAGTTTGAAGAAGAAGGCGATACCCTGTTGATGTTCGATGGCAATGCTTGGCTCCCCTCACAGATAGATGTCACTCCCATTCGTGCGTTGGATGTTTCTGATGGTCAGTTGCTTGTGGCCTCTTGGAGTTTTGCTAATTTGTATGATGCTTCCGAGCAAATGACGGGTTACTTTGGCTACGAAGGGGCCTATCAGTGGCAAAACGTGCAGGATGCCTGCTTGGATGGCAACCTGATTTGGTTTGCTGATGCCAACAACGGTCTGATGCAGATGTCGCAAGACTGGAGCGTGATGCAATTGCACGAAATCAACGGACCCTATTCTGCTGCAGCTTTTCGTATGGACTATTCTGATGGCAAGCTGGTAATGGTGCCGGGAGCTGTTGCACCAGCCGGCGGAAAGTCTTATTTGAACCCTGACCTTTCTTATTTTGCTAATGAACAGTGGACCAATGCTTTCCAGATGCACAATCCGGCATTGGAGGGTCTGTACGACCTCGTAACAGTCGCTATTAACCCCCAAAATAGCAGTGAGGTGTATGCTGGACTGTTCTGCGGTGGTGTGGTGAAATACCGCGACTATACGGTGGAACAGGTGTATAATCGTTCCAATAGCCAATTGGTGTCCTATGACAGCTCAGAAGCTTATGTCGGTGGTATTTGTTTTGATGGATATGGAAATCTTTGGATTACAAATAGTTATTCCTCTCGTCCCTTGATGGTGCTGAAGACAGATGGTACTTGGAAAACCTTCCCCCTTTCGGCATACGTTTCGGGCTATACCACTTGGCTGTCAGACGTTATGGTGGATGTTAGGGGATGGAAATGGGTAGTTTTGCCGCGTGCCAACACCATTGTGGTTCTGGATGATAATCGTACGATTGACGATGTCACCGATGACCATACGATGTCGGTGAATATGAATGCTGCCGCTACTATTAATACCTCTTCCGTGAATTGTGTGGTGGAGGATAAAAAAGGAGAGATTTGGATAGGTTGTAACTTGGGTATCAAGGTGATTTATAATCCTTCTCAGATCTTTTCGGGAGGTGTTTATCCGCAAAATATTTTGGTTGAGCAGATTAACTATGTGCAAAATCTCTTTGAATTTGAGGAGGTTACCGCTATTGCCGTGGATGATGCCAACCGCAAGTGGGTCGGCACTGCCAAGTCGGGTGTGTTCCTCATCTCACCGAATGGCGACAAGCAGCTGCTGCATTTCAACACCGACAACTCACCGATGCTCTCCAACCGCATCAATCATATCACCATCCAGCGGCAAACTGGCGAGGTCTTCTTCGCTACCGCCAACGGCATCGTTTCCTACCGCGGAACCGCCACAGAAGGCGCTGAGGACTACAGCGAGGTGACGGTCTTCCCGAACCCGGTGCGTGAAACCTACCATGGGGTGATTACCGTCAGCGGCCTCAAAGAGAACTCCTTCTGCAAGGTGGTTGATGCAGCGGGCAACCTCGTGTGGCAGGATTATGCCAACGGCGGCACCTTCACGTGGAACGGCCGCGACTTCAACGGCAAACGTCCCGCCACGGGTGTCTATTTCGTGTTCGCCTCCGATAAGGATGGTAAAAAGAAAAATGTGGCCAAAATCCTGTTCGTCCACTAACGCCGCTTCTCGCAAAGATAACCCAATTTGTATAGGTCAAACAACCGAATCTTCGGACGGGCGGAGTATAGATTTTTCAAAATGATTTTTTTTGAAATTTTATAAAAAAGACGATATAGCCATACAATCCGTAACTTCTTTAATTTCTGATAGGTACGAAGTAATGCGATGCTCTTTTCTAAGGAATGGGTGGGCTTGACAAGCTCTGCGATTTTTAGAAGATTGTCGATGCTGTTTTCGGTCTGTTGCAGAAATGTTTTGGTGGGGCATACCACCTCGTGGCGAAGCGTGTTGTCGATATGCTTCACGATGATGCCGTGGTCTTCCAACTCCAATCCGAAAAGAGTATCCTCGTGACCATATCCTTGCAGGGTTTCGTTGAATTTTACCTTTTCAAATATCTTCTTTTTAATCAAGAAGTTAAAAGTTGAAAAGCTCTCGTTGGGATGCTGGTTTCTTTCCGCCGCAGGCCGCACTTCACGGGCGTAGCCGTAGGTCCAACGCAAAATACAATCCTTGCGGGGACGGCGCTTCCGGTATTCGTAGCCGCCCGACACCACGTCGGCAGGCAGCGCGGTGAGATATTTTTTGAGATAGTCTTTGTGCGAAACGCGCGTGTCGCAGTCCATAAACAGCAGATACTCGTAACGGGCCTTTGCCGCCAGCGTGTTCCTTACCTTCGAACGGCCCAAGTTGATGTAACTCTGCAGGTAGGTGACATTGTCTTTGTAGTCCAAATGCGCGTTTTTGAGCTGATAGTCGTACTCCGATGCATCGTCCAGCAGCAAAATCTCGAAGGGAATACCTAACTGGGAGGCCTGTTTGTGCAGGTCTTTCACCAGCTGGTTCACGTCCCAGTTGTGGATGGCGATGCAGATAGAAAGCATGGTTACAGCATCGTGTCGATCAGGTTCCCGTCTTCGATGCAGATGGTGCGCGAGGTGAACTTGTCGATCATGGTGAAGTTGTGGGTGCTCATCAGCACGGTGGTGCCTTGCTCGCGGTTAATGTCATGCAGCAGCTGGAAAATCTCTTCCGCCGTGATGGGGTCGAGGTTGCCGGTCGGCTCGTCGGCGAGGATGACCTCCGGACGGTTGAGGAGCGCCCGGGCGATGCACACGCGCTGCTGTTCGCCACCAGAGAGTTGGAACGGGTACTTGAAGTCTTTGGTTTCCAGATGCACTAACTTCAGCACCTCCTGCACGCGCTCTTCCATCTCGCGGGTGTTTTTCCACCCCGTGGCCTTCATCGCCGCGATGAGGTTCTCCTTCACGGTTTTGTCCACCAGCAGCTGGTAGTCCTGGAAGATGACTCCTAACTTGCGGCGCAGGAAGGGAATCTTGCGGTTTTTGATCTTCTTGAGGTCGAAACCCGCGCACATGGCTTCACCGCTCTTGATGGGCAGTTCGGCCAAGAGGTGGCGCAAGATGGAGGACTTGCCCGAACCGGTCTTGCCTACCAGATACACAAATTCACCCTCATGGATGGTGAAGGAAACATGCGACAATACCGGAATCTTCTTCTGGTAGATGTCCACATCCTTCAGCTCGATGGAGACCTTGCGCTCCGGCTCTGAGGGTAGGGGGGCGGGAGCCTCTTCTGTGACGGGCTCTTGGTTCAACTGCGCATCCGTGAAGATGTTGTCGGCTGCAATGGGGGTGTTCTGAGGATTTTCGTTTTCAGGCATGGCGGGTGGGATTAAATGTCAATATTGGCGTAACGGGCATTTTTCTCGATGAATTCGCGGCGCGGCGGCACTTCGTCGCCCATCAGCATGGAGAAGATGTAGTCGGCCTCCATGGCGTTCTCAATGGTCACCTGACGGAGCGTGCGGTGGGCCGGATCCATGGTGGTGGACCACAACTGCTCTTCGTTCATTTCACCCAAACCTTTGTAACGCTGCACGTTGATCTTGGCATCGCTATTGCCACCATTAAACTCTGCAATGATGCTGTCGCGCTCTTCGTCGGTCCAAGCGTAACGCTCTTTGGCACCGCGTTTGACGAGGTAAAGGGGCGGCATGGCGATATAGACATGGCCTCTCTCGATGAGTTCGCGCATGTGGCGGAAGAAGAAGGTCAGAATCAAAGTGGCAATGTGGCTTCCGTCCACATCGGCATCGGTCATGATGATTACCTTGTGGTAACGAAGTTTCTCCATGTTCAGTGCCTTGTGGTCTTCATCGGTGCCGATGGAAACGCCGAGGGCGGTATAGATATTCTGGATTTCCTTGCTGTCGAGGGCTTTGTGTTGCGGGGCTTTCTCTACATTCAGGATCTTACCGCGCAAGGGCAGGATGGCCTGGAAATGGGAGTCACGGCCCTGCTTGGCGGTACCGCCTGCAGAGTCACCCTCCACGAGGTAGAGCTCGCACTCTTCGGCCACCTTCGAGGAGCAGTCCGACAATTTGCCGGGCAGACCGCCTCCGCTGAAAGCCGACTTGCGCTGTACTAACTCGCGGGCGCGACGGGCCGCATGGCGTGCAGTGGCCGCCAAGATGACCTTATCTACAATCTCTTTCGCATCCTTTGGGTGTTCCTCCAAGTAGAAGTTCAGCATCTCGCTCACCATCGAGCTCACAATGCCGTCCACCTCGCTGTTGCCCAACTTCGTCTTGGTCTGTCCTTCGAACTGCGGCTCGGCCACTTTCACCGAGATGATGGCAGTGAGACCCTCGCGGAAGTCGTCGCCCGAAATTTCTATCTTCTGCTTCTCTACCTTCTCCAACATCTTGTTATTCACCGCATAACGCTTCAGCGTGGTGGTCAAGGCACGACGGAAACCCGTCAGGTGCGTACCACCTTCGATGGTGTTGATGTTGTTGACGTAGGAATGGATGTTCTCTGAAAAACCGTCGTTGTACTGCATCACGACCTCAATCGGCACACCGTTCTTCTCGCCTTCGATGTAGATGGGCGTTTCCATGATCTTGGTACGACCGCTGTCCAAAAAGCGGATGAAGTCTTTCAAACCCTCTTCGGAGTAGAAGGTTTCGTGCTTGAACTCGCCGTTGTCCTCCTTCTCGCGCTCATCGGTCAACGTGATGGTAATGCGCTTGTTGAGGAAAGCCAACTCCTTTAGACGGGCGGCGAGGATGTCGTATTTGTATTCGGTGACGTTGAAAATGGTCTCATCAGGGGTGAAGGTGATGCGAGTACCGCGATAGTCGGTCTTCTCCATCTCTTTCACGGTGTAAAGAGGCTTGCCGTAGGCGTATTCCTGAACGAAGTGGATGCCATTACGATACACGTCGGCCTTCAGGTGCTTCGACAGTGCGTTGACGCAGGAGACACCCACGCCGTGCAATCCGCCGGAAACCTTGTAGGAGTCTTTGTTGAACTTACCACCGGCATGCAACACCGTCAACACCACCTCCAAAGCGGAACGGTGCTCCTTTTCGTGCATGTCGGTAGGAATACCACGACCATTGTCCAACACAGAAATCGAGTTGTCAGGCAGAATGGTGACGTCGATCTTGGTACAGTGACCTGCCAACGCCTCATCGATGGAATTGTCCACCACTTCATATACCAAATGGTGCAAACCACGCTCTCCAACATCGCCAATATACATGGCCGGACGCTTGCGTACAGCCTCCAACCCTTCCAACACTTGGATGTGGTCCGCATTGTAATCTTCAACCTGCATTTTTCTTTCGTCTAATTCGCTCATATTCAGTATTATAGATTTTTTTTATAACACTGCAAAGGTACAAAA
This sequence comes from Bacteroidales bacterium, assembly GCA_017525245.1. Classification (GTDB taxonomy): domain Bacteria; phylum Bacteroidota; class Bacteroidia; order Bacteroidales; family WCHB1-69; genus F23-D06. The sequence goes on from JAFXTE010000039.1 coordinate 11,685, forward strand.
AAAATCTCACTTTTTCGCCATTTTTAAGACAAAAAAAGTGAGAAATTTTAATGGGTAAAAATGAGGGATCAATTGCCCAAATCCGACATGAATTTGATCTTCATAATTCGGATTTCTTCCATCGTATATTCACCCTCTCCCAACTCCTCAAGTGCCTCATCTACAGAGTCTGACTCGGCATTATGGAAGTAGTCGAGGATCTCTTCCTGATGGTAGGGTTCGATATACTCATTGATGTAATAGTCGATGTTGATTTTGGCGCCCGAGGCCACGATGCTCTCAATCTCCGTCAGCAGCTCGTCCATGTCCAAACCCTTGGCGATGGCGATGTCTTCGAAGTTGATTCTTCGGTCGATGTTCTGGATGATATAGACCTTGAGGGCCGACTTGTTCACCACCGATTTTACCACAAAGTCTTGCGGACGCTCGATCTCATTTTCTTCCACGTACTTCTTGATGAGTTCGATAAACTCATGCCCGTACTTTTGTGCCTTTCCGGTGCCCACGCCACTGATGTGCGTCATCTCTTCGATGCTGGTGGGGTACTGGGTACACATATCCTCCAGAGAGGTGTCTTGGAAGATGACAAACGGAGGGATGTTTTCGCGTGTGGCGATGGTCTTGCGGAGGTCTTTCAACAGCGAGAAGAGGATGTTGTCGATGGCCTCTCCCTTGTTGGGAATCATCTCTTCATCCACCTCTTCATCCTGCTCTTCGGTGACCGGCTTCGTGATCATGATGGAGTAAGGATTGCGCATGTAGCGTTCGCCTTTCTCCGTTACCTTCAGCAGGCCATAGTTCTCCACATCTTTCACCACCAACTCGTCGAAGATGGCCAGCCGAATCACATTCAGCCAGAATTTGGCATCATAGTCCATCCCTTCGCCAAACTGTTTCAACTTATTGTGTTTGAACTTGGTGATGGAGGTGGTCTTGTTGCCTGTGAGGATATCTACAATATGATCCTCCTTGAACTGTTGTTTCACCGTCTGGATGACCTCGATGGCCAACTGTATCTGTTCGGAGGCGTTCATCTTGGGCTTGGGATGACAGCAGTTGTCGCAGTTGTGACAGTTGTCCTCCTCATATTTCTCACCAAAATAGTGCAGCAGGTGTTTCCGGCGGCAACTGGTGGACTCGGCGTAGGCAGAGGTCTCTGCCAACAGCTGTTTCACAATCTCCTGCTCGGCCACCGCCTTCTTGGTGGAGAATTTCTCCAACTTGTAGAGGTCTTTGTAATCATAAAAGGCGATGCATTTTCCCTCTCCCTCGTCGCGTCCCGCACGACCGGTCTCCTGATAGTAGCCCTCCAAACTCTTCGGCATGTCATAGTGGATTACAAACCGCACATCCGGCTTGTCAATGCCCATACCAAAAGCGATGGTGGCCACAATCACATCACACTTCTCCATCAAAAAGGCATCCTGGTTCTCCACACGGGTCTTCGAATCGAGTCCGGCATGATAGGGGAGCGCACGTATTTTGTTAACCTGTAGAAAATTAGCAAAGTCTTCCACCTTCTTTCTGCTCAAGCAGTAGATGATGCCCGATTTGCCAGGGTTGTCTTTGATGAATTTTACAATCTCCTTGTCGATATTCTTGGTCTTCTCCCTGATTTCATAATAGAGATTCGGACGGTTGAAGGAGGATATGAAAACCTTGGCTTTGTCCATGCCGAGGTTTTTCTGAATATCGTTCTGCACCTTCGGGGTGGCGGTGGCCGTCAGCGCGATGACCGGCACCTTGGCGCCAATGGAGTCGATGATGTTGCGGATGCGGCGGTACTCGGGACGGAAATCGTGACCCCATTCCGAGATACAGTGTGCCTCATCAATGGCGTAAAAAGAGATATTGATGGCCTTGAAGAAATCCACATTTTCCTCTTTGGTGAGCGACTCCGGTGCCACATAGAGCAGCTTGGTCTTGCCGTTCAGCAGGTCTTCACGCACGGTGTTGATCTCTGACTTGGAGAGGGAGGAGTTGAGGAAGTGCGCCACACCGCTTTCCGTGCTGTAGTTGCGGATGGCATCCACCTGGTTCTTCATCAGCGCGATGAGCGGCGAGATGATGATGGCCGTGCCTTCGCTCATGAGCGCGGGCAGCTGATAGCACATCGACTTGCCGCCGCCGGTCGGCATGATGACAAAACAGTCGTTGCCGTCCATCAGCGATTTGATGATTTCGAGCTGGTTACCTTTGAACTGACTAAATCCGAAGATTTTCTTCAGCATTTTTTTGATGTCCTTCTCGGTGTACTTCTGCATGATTGTCTTTGGATTAAAAACGCAAACAGACCCGATGGAGTGACTGATTGCGAACACGCCTGACAGCCATTGTCCATCAGATTGACAAAGTTATAAATATTTATTGAAATGGAAGGCTATTTGCGCAAAAAATATCAAAAAAATTTATTCTTTAATAAAAATTCTGATACATAGTCAGTTACACCATTTTCAAGGGAGTGAAATTCGTGATTGCACCCGCTTTCTTTGATTTTTTCCATCCGTGCTTCGGTGAAATATTGGTATTTGTCACGAATATCTTCAGGAATATCTACATATTCGATGACCGGTTCGCGGCCCATGGCATGGAAGGTGGCGGTGGCGAGGTCGAGGAAGGTGCGAGCCTTCCCGGTGCCGAGGTTGAAGATACCATTAGGATGGGAGTTGCGGCTGAACCAGTAAAGAACATCCACCACATCTTTCACGTAGATGAAGTCGCGGCGCTGCTGACCGTCGGCGTAGTCGGGACGGTGCGAGCGGAACAGTTTCACCTTGCCCGTTTCGTTGATCTGGTGGAACGAGTGGAAGATGACCGAGGCCATCCTTCCCTTGTGGTACTCGTTGGGACCATATACGTTGAAGAACTTGAAGCCGGCCCAGAGCGGGGGCATCTTCCCCTGCTTCAGAATCCACTTGTCGATCTCGTTCTTCGATTTCCCATAGGGGTTGAGGGGTTGCAACTGCGGAATGATGGATTCGTCATCCACATAACCCAACTCTCCGCCGCCGTATGTTGCTGCCGATGAGGCATATAGTAGCGGTATGCGATACTGCGTGGCGAATGACCACATCTCTTGAGTATAACCCACATTCAGCCGCTCGAACACCGAGTAGTCCATCTCGGTGGTGTCGGTGCGGGCCCCGAGGTGGATGATGCAGGTGATATGTTGGGCATTGGCATGTGCCCATGCGAAAAAGTCGTCGCGATGAATCTTGTCGGCGTACTGCTTGTCCTGCCAGTTGGCCTTTTTGCTCTCTTTCGAGAAGTCGTCCACGAGGATGAGGTCGTGGTGGTTTTCGTGGTTGAGTTTGCTGGCCATACAACTTCCGATGAAGCCGGCCGCGCCTGTAATGACGATCATGATAGAGTGGGTTTACATTTAAAATATATCGAGACGCGAATTTCGCGTCTCGATGGTTGTTTTTGATAAAAGGTTCAGATTAACGGGTGGTGCCACCGCCGGAGGGGGTGCCCAGACGGGCCATGGCGCAGCGGAAGCCGATGTATTTGGTGGACTCGTCCTCTTCGAGGTAACGGCGCTGACCGGGAGCTGCATAGTACTGCGGGTCGATCCAGGAGCCGCCCTTATACACTCTGGAGTGGTCGCCGACCATGGAGTACTCGAACGGGGTGACCATGTCTTTCGGATACATGGTGGTGGTAGCGTCGCTGGATTCTTTCTTCCAGTCCTCGGTCTCGATCTGGGAAGCCCAGTCGCCATCGAGGTAGTTGATGTTGTCGGCGGCGCGGTAGTTTCTTCTTCTGTCGTTCTTGAAGTCGGAGACGGGCACCATCGGGATCTTACCCACGCTGTCGCGGTCTTCCACCATGCCGGAGCCATCGTCCAACAGTTTCATGGTCTCATAGTAGTTACCTCTGAAGGGGTTGTATTCATACACTTCATCGTGTGAGGTCTGTCTGTAAACGTCCATCACCCATTCTGCGACGTTGCCGCCCATGTTGTAGAGGCCAAAGTCGTTGGGCCAGTAGGAGTTGACCGGTGCTGGGCCGTCGGAAGCGTCGTTCAGGTAGCCGGCCACACCCATGAGGTCGCCACGGCCGCGGCGGGTGTTGGCAACAAAGTCACCATAGTAGCGCTTGTCGTCGGTACGGGTGTAGTGACCATTCCACGGATAGAGCTTTCTCTCGAGCACACGCTCGTTGAGGGTGTTGCCGATGAGAGCGTAGGCGGCGTACTCCCACTCAGCCTCGGTGGGGAGGCGGTAGCGGGGCAGCAAGATGCCGTCCTCCATCTTCACGTTGCGGTAGTCGCCCGTGGAGATGTTGGTGAGACGGTTGTCGGTCTCCATCTCGTAGGAGTCATATACCAGATATGCGTCGGTGGTGAAGTAGAGTTCCGGTGACGGGTCTGGGTTCCAGTCGATGAATCCCAAGTCCACGAGAATCTGCTCGTTGACACGGTCGGTACGCCATGCGGCGTAGTTGGTGGCCTGCAGCCAGTTCACACCCACAACCGGATAGTGGTTGTAAGCGGGATATCTGAAGTAGTATTCCACCTCTTTCTCGGCGTAAGCCAACTTCTCGCGCCATACGTTCTCATCGGGACGAGCCTCGTCGACGATGGTCTTGAGGTCGGCGGGAAGGAACACGCGCTCGAGCCAGTAGAGATATTCGCGGTAGTCGAGGTTGCTGATCTCACACTCATCCATGTAGAAGGAGGAGATGGTGACACGGCGGGGGTTGTTGCCCCACTCGTACATGACATCCTCTTCCACGCGGCCGTAGGTGAAAGTACCACCTTCAATCAGCACGAGACCGGGACCAGTAGCCTGTTCTACGAACGGATACACTTCAAAGCCGCCGTTTTCTGCATTGTTGTATTCCCAGCCAGTAGTGGGAGAATACTCCTTTTTACAGGAGCTGAACAGCAGGGCCGTTGCAGCGATCAGCAGTAAACCGGAAATTTTGCTCATCTTCTTCATTGCTTCAAAAATTTATAGTTCTAACGATGATTATTCAAATTTATTATGATGGGGATTAGAATGTGGGGCAGACCAAGTCTTTCATCACCCTCTTTCTTTCGGGACAGGGCAGCAACAGCTGGAGAGAAACTTCGTGTGCGCCACCGGAAAGGTTGGCCAGCTTGGAGACCGTAAGGTCGTAGGAATAAGCCACGCGGACGCGTTCATGCTGCAAACCGAACATGAAGATCACAGCATCGGGGTTGCGGAAGCTCTGGCGATACCAAATACCCACTGCGAAAGGATAGTAGTTGAGGTAAAAACCATAGTTCAGCTGATGGAACTCCATCTGATGCTGGTAAATGATGTTCGGACTGATGGAGATGTCGCCGAAGGAACGGCTCTTGCGGCTGCGGCGTTTCAGATCGAAATAACCTCCCACATGGGCGGTCCACTTGATGGGCAGACGGCTCACCGAGATGAAACCTTCGTACGGACGGGTGACGTGGTTGACAGCCAGACCGAAGTAGAAGTTCTTGGTATAACCGATGAAACCGGCGGAGAAGTCGGCGATGGCCTTCGACTGCTTGGCGGGTGCCGTCTCGTTGGTCTCATACACAAAACCGTATTTGGGGTCGATCATATCGCCAAAGGTCAGCTTGTCCCAATTCAGAGATTTCTGCTGGAAGGTGGCCTGCAAAGCGAAACGCATGCTGAACTTGCGCGTCACTTTCAACTTGTAAGAATAAATGATACTGGCTGCGTAGGTGTTGATGGTGCCTTGCCCCTGGTGGTCGCCCATGAACAGCACACCGATACCGCCCGCCAACTTGTCAAAATGCTGGTCGTAAGAGGCGGAGTAGGTGAGGTAGGTGCCATGGATGTTGGGCCACTGGTCGCGGAAATGCGCCGTGATACGCGGACATACATTCGTACCGGCAAACGCAGGGTTCAAATACAGAGGATTGGCATAGAATTGGGAAAAGTGCGGATCTTGTGCCGAAACTTTCGTGCCACTGACCAACGCCAGCAACAGGAGCCCCATAACGCAAATGATCTTTTTCATATCCAGTGTTTTATTCTAATTCAGATATTTTGGCATACTATGTTAAAGTCGCAAAAATACAATTTTATTGTTTAACTTACGTGGTTTTCTCTAAAAAGTTATCAACATTTTTTATTTTTTGCAATTTTATAAAATGCCATTCGTTTAATTGATGCTTTTCTCGTAACATTATATAACGATATATGAAAAAAAATCCTTGGGTCATTTTCGCAATATTTAGTTTGATTTTATTTCAAATTATTGATATTCAGGCTCAAAAAATTCAAAAAAATATTTCTATCCAATGGCTTTCCCCTATTTCTTACCAAACCGATAGGGATGAGACGCTTACTTTTATGGTTTTTATGGGTTCGGTGGAAGATGCGGAGTTCCCGGTTCTTCCCACCTATTATGACCATTTCCCCGTGAGCGCAGATTTCGCAGATTATTCTGTTACCGCCAGCAATGCTGTTTATCAACCGCTTTCAGATGAGGAAAAAGCATTGATGCCTAAGGATTTCCGTCGTTCTGAAATTGAATATAAAGTGACGACGGTTTACGAGAAGATGCAACCCTATGCGGCGGTCTCTTTTACTCCCGTCCGTGTTAATGGCGGTCGTTACGAGAAGTTAGTGTCGGTATCGCTTTCCATCGAGGGACGCAACGCCCGTAAAGGCGGCCTTCCCACCCGCGCCTACGCCGACCACTCGGTGCTGCGCAGCGGCAACTGGTACCGCGTTACCGTCGCCAAGACGGGTGTTTATAAGGTGACCTACAATGACTTGTCAGCGTTGGGCGTGTCGCTCTCCCATCTTTCATCCGACAATATCTCTATCTTCGGCAACGGCGGGGGTATGCTGCCCGAGGCGAATGGGAACACCCGTCCTGATGACCTGTTGGAACTCCCTATCGAGATGCACGACGGCGGTGACCATTCTTTCGATGCCGGCGACTATTTCCTGTTTTACGCCGAAGGCCCGCACAGCTGGAACCTTTCTTCCACTCAATGTACCCATCAGTTTAATTTGTATGCCTCTACCGCCTCTTACTTCATCAATGTGGATGCGGGCGTGGGACAAAAGTTGCGCGTGGAGACGGAGGATAACACTGCGCTGACGCCGACGACAACAGTCTCTACCTATACCGCTTATGGTTTCTTTGAGGAGGATAAGTACAATTTTGGTGAAGGTGGCCGCTTTTGGGCGGGCGATAAGTTCGATGTCACCACCACGCGGAATTACTCGCTTGCGCTGCCTTCCACACCGGTAGGACCGCTGCGGCTGACCGTGGCGGTGGCGACCACCTCGGCACGTGTCTCCTCTTTTCAAGTGAGGGTCAACAACCAGTCCATCGGCTCGGTTAGCGTTCCCATTACCCCCACCGGTCATCTTGCCAATTTCCAAGACCGTACCTTTAACTTTACTGCCTCTGGCGGCAATGCCGATGTGGAACTTACTTACAATAAACCAGTTTCATCGTCTGTGGGATTTCTCGACTACTTGGAGTGGCAGGTCGATTGCCAACTGCGGGCGGGGAGCGGTCAAACCCCGTTCTGCAACTTCCAGACGGTAGGGACGAGTGCCGTTACTCGCTATACGGTGTCCAATTTCTCATCTGGTATGAAGGTGTGGGATGTGTCGTTGATCAACCAGACCCGCAACATGGAGGGTACGCTGTCGGGCGGCACCTTCGCGTTCAACGCGCCCACCTCAACACTGCGCCGTTTTGTTGCCTTCAGCGACAATTCCTGCTACAGCGTGACGCCTGTGGGATGGGTGGACAACCAAGATTTGCACGGCACCAGCTTTGTGGATATGGTCATCGTGGCGCATCCCGACTTCCGGTCGCAGGCCGAACGGCTGGCCGATTTCCGCCGCTCCAATGACGGTCTTTCGGTGAAGGTGGTCACTCCGCAGCAGGTGTATAACGAGTTCTCCAGCGGCGAGCAGGATGTGTGCGCCATCCGAGACTATATGCGGATGATCTATGAGCGTACCTCCGCCGCACAGCCCCAATATCTGCTGCTTTTTGGCCGTCCTTCGTACGACTATCGGGGTATAGAGGGGGATTGTAAGTTGTATGTTCCTAATTTCCAATGTATTTCGAATGACGCTTATGAGGAGCATTACAAGGCTAATGATGACTTTTTCGGACTGTTGGATGCGAACGAGGGGGCGAATAGCACGGGGGCGACCATTGACATCGCGGTGGGACGTTTCCCGGTGAGCACCGCCTCGCAGGCGAAGATCGCGGTGGACAAGACCATCGAGTACGCCTCGCGGAGTGTATTAGGAGAAAACACCCCTACCAGCAACTTCGGCGACTGGAAGAATGTGGCGACCTTTGTGGGCGATGATGAGGAGGGTGGCGGCCATCTCATTACGGCGGATGCTGCCGCACGGATTGCCGATACCGCCAATCAGAATTTGAATATTGAAAAGATTTATTTAGATGCCTATCAGCAGGTTACCTATTCGTCATCGGCTCGTTATCCAGAGGTGACGGTCGATATTAATAACCGTATGAACAAGGGCTGTCTGCTGTTTACCTACGTGGGACATGGCGGCAAGAATGGTTGGGCCCACGAGCGTATCATTGAGCTGACCGACATCAGCCGCTGGGCCAATCGTTACAACCAGCCCTGGATGTTGACCATGACCTGTGAGTTCGGTTGGTACGACCGCTCGTTGTTGTCGCCGGCCGAGATGGCGTTCCTGAACAGCAGCGGCGGTGTGTCGGCCATGATTACCACCTCGCGGGTGGCGTTTTCAGGAGCCAACCATACGTATCTCACCAACTGGTTCTCCAACCTTTTCCGCAATGGAGTGTCTGCGCCGCTCACCATCGGCGAATGCAACCGTGTGGCCAAAAATGCCGCAACTGGTGGCAATTCCAGTTCCTTTAATATGATATATGTGATGGGCGACCCCGCCATGAAACTGGCCGTGCCGCGTTATACGGTGGTCACCGACTCCATCAACGGGGTGGCGGTGGCCGATTTCACCGACACGTTGAAAGCCCTGTCACGGGTGCGCATCAGCGGTCACGTGGAGGATGCGGAAGGACACCTGTTGCCCGATTTTTCTGGCGCGGTTTATCCCTCGGTTTATGATAAAAAAATAATCAGTCACACCTTACAGAACGACCCCGGTAGCACCTACAAAGAGTTTGAGGTTCAGAAGAATATCCTTTTCAAGGGGAATGTCACGGTGGCCGACGGACGGTTCGGCTTTTCGTTCATCCTTCCCAAAGACATCAACTATGCCTACGGCAATGGCAAGCTGAGCTATTATGCATGTAGTCGCGAGGCCGATGCAACGGGCGCATACCGCGAGGTGCTGATTGGCGGCATGAGCGACGAGACCATCGACGACAATAACGGACCGGAGATGGATCTCTACATGAACGACGAGAAGTTTGTGAACGGCGGTACGGTGAACTCTTCGCCCACACTGTTGGTGAAGCTGAAGGACGAGTACGGCATCAACACCACGGGCAACGGCATCGGCCACGACCTGGTGGCGGTGCTCGACGACGGCAACCAGATTGTGCTCAACAACTACTACGAGGCCGCCCGCGACAGTTTCAACTGCGGTACGGTGCGCTACCCTTTCGAAAACTTGAAACTCGGCACGCACAAACTGAAAGTGCGCGCTTGGGACATCCTCAATAACGTGACCGAACGCGAGTTGGAGTTTGTGGTGGTGTCGGATGAGGGCTTAACACTCGACCATGTGCTCAACTATCCTAATCCTTTCACTACGAGAACATCCTTCTATTTCGAGCACAACCGTCCTGGCGAGGTGTTAGATGTGATGGTGACGGTTTATACCATCTCGGGGAAGGTGGTGCGCACGCTCGAATCCACCCAGTGTACGCAGGGCTTCCGCAGCGACCCCATCGTGTGGGACGGTCTCGACGATTTCGGCGACAAGATTGGCAAGGGCACCTATCTGTACCGGCTGCGGGTGCGCACAGCAGGCGGTGAGCAGGCCGAAAAGATTGAGAAGATTGTGATTTTGTAAAAAATTATCATCCTTTCAAAATAATATGAAAGTTTTTACGTTAATGGGTTGCGAAATTTTTATCCAATCTAAAATAATAACAATGAAAAAAATCCTTGTAGTTGCTGTTGGTATCCTGTTTTTCTCGATTCCTTCTCTCAAAGCTCAAATTAATCCTAATCAACTTAACGGTCAGGAACTCAATACCATCACGACGGCTGTTCCCTTCCTGACAATCTCTCCCGACTCAAGAGGCGGTGCTATGGGCGATATGGGTGTGGCTACTTCCGCCGATGCCAATTCTCAGCATCATAATCCTTCCAAATATGTCTTCAGCCAGAACCGATTCGGCATCTCGTTCTCATACAGTCCGTGGTTGCGTAAGTTGGTGAATGATATCAACTTGCTTTATCTTTCCACCTATTTTAAGGTGACCGAGCATGACGCTTTGTCGTTCTCGCTTCGTTATTTCTCACTGGGTGACATTACATTCACCGATAATGAAGGAGCCAATATGGGTACCCAGAAACCGAACGAGTTTGCCATCGACCTCGGCTATTCCAGAAAGCTGATTGATGAACTTTCCATCGCCATCACCCCGCGTTTCATCTACTCCAACCTGACGGCTGGTCAGTTTGTGGAAGGTGTGGAGACCAACCCCGGTTTGGCGGGTGCCGCCGATGTCTCCTTGTTCTACCAGCAGGATTTCGGTTTCAAAGGTAACAACAAGATGAACAGCACGTTGCGTGCCGGTTTGAATATTTCCAACATTGGTAACAAGATGTCCTACTCTTCCGGAACAATGCGCCGCGACTTCCTGCCCACCAACCTCAAATTGGGTGTGAGCTACACGGTGCAGTTCGACGAGTACAACAGCTTGATGGCCGGCGTGGAGTGCAACAAACTGCTGGTGCCCACCAATCCGGTGTATGCACGCGACAGTCTGGATCGTTATATCGTGGATGCCGCTGGTAATTATGTAATTTTGGCAGGAAAGAATCCCGATGTGTCTGTGGCACAGGGTATATTTCAATCTTTCGGAGATGCTCCTGCTGGTGCCAAAGAGGAGTTTCACGAGGTGAACTGGGCCGTGGGGTTGGAGTATTGCTACCGTGACCTCTTGTTTGTGCGTGCCGGTTATTTCTACGAGCATCCCACCAAGGGCAACCGCCAGTTCATCACGGTGGGCGCAGGCCTCCACTACAGCATCTTCGCATTGGATGTTGCCTATTTGTTCACCGTTGATCAGCACCATCCGCTGGAGAATACCCTCCGTTTCACCCTCTCCTTCGACCTCAAGTCGTTCGACAAGCAGGATATCAAGACGCAGGGTCGTCTCAACAAGAACTAATCGGCCAAAGGCTTTCCGCTGATGGGAGATTTCCGTGTAGGATTCGGCTATGACTCGCACCGTCTGGAGGCGGGTTTGAAGCTCCGTTTGGGCGGCGTTGACATCGCCTCCGACCGAGGCTGTGTGGCGCACTCCGACGGCGACGCGGTGATTCACGCGCTCTGCGATGCCCTGTTAGGGGCGGCGGCCTTGGGCGACATCGGCACTCATTTTCCGGATAACGACATGGCTTTCAAGGGTATCGATAGCACGGTGCTGTTGCGGCGTACCGTGGAACTGTTGCACCAAAAGGGCTGGCAGGTACACAATGCCGACGTGACCATCGTACTGGAACGTCCCAAGTTGGTGGATTATAAACCGTTGATGCAAAAGTGTTTGGCCGAATTGTTGCAGATTCCAGTCGTTGCGATGTCGGTGAAGGCGAAGAGCAACGAGGGGATGGGCTTCACGGGACATGGCGAAGGCGTGGCCGTGATGGCCGCCGTGACGGTGGTGAAATAATTGACCTCATAATTTCATACTATGCTTACACCTTTAAAATTCAGACCTCAATATTTTGAAAAGATTTGGGGTGGACAGAAGTTGCACACGATTTTGGGTAAAGATTTCGGCTCGTTGGCCAACTGTGGCGAGAGCTGGGAGTTGTCGGGCATTGCCGGCAAGGAGTCGGAGGTGGCGGCGGGTGTCCCGCTGGAAGGCAACACGCTGTCGGAGCTGGTGGAGGTGTACATGGGCGATTTGGTAGGAGAAAAAGTGTACGATACTTTCGGCAACGACTTTCCATTGTTGGTGAAATTTATTGATGCACAGGATGTTCTGTCGGTGCAGGTACACCCCGACGACGCGTTGGCGCAGCGGCGGTACGGCACGAATGGCAAGACCGAGATGTGGTATGTGCTGCAGGCCGATGCGGGCGGCGGGCTCTATGTGGGGTTCAAGAAAGGGGTGACGAAAGAGGACTACGAGCGTGCGTTGGCCGCGGGCGGGGTGGAGCAGTTGTTGGAGTTCTATCCGGTGACGGCGGGTGATGTGTTTTTCATCCCGGCCGGCACGGTACATGCCATCGGCAAGGGCGTACTGCTGGCCGAGGTGCAGCAGTCGTCGGACTGCACTTACCGCGTGTTCGACTGGAACAGGGTGGATGCCGCCGGCAAGCCTCGCGAACTGCATGTGGCGGATGCGCTGGAGGCCCTGCACTTTGGCGATGACACCGAATATCACGTTCGCTATATTCCTTCTATGAATCACTCCGTCCCGGTGATTCGTTGCAACCAGTTCAATATCAACCTGCTCCATTTCGCACAGCCGCTCGAAAAGGTGTATGCGGGCATCGACTCCTTCATCATTTACATCTGCACAGAAGGACGTGTGGTGCTGATCGATGAGGGGAAAGAGTATCTGCTCAACAAGGGCGAGGTGATGTTGGTGCCGGCCATTACCACTGAGGTACAGCTGCTTCCGTTGGAGGAAAGCACGTTGATGGAGGTGTATTTGGGGAATTGAAAATGGAGAATTGAAAACGGAAACGTTTTTTTCATTTTTTTGAAATTTTTAAGCAACATTTTTGTCATTATATTGTATAAAAACTAAATATCCTTCCGTATTATAGGAGGAAAAATGGTTGAAAAAATGACAAATAAGGCGATTTTTTGGTGTTTTTTGTTGGTTTTCTGCATGATGCCGTCGTTGTGGGCGCAGGTGCAAGTTACTTCATCGGCGGGGCGCACGGCCGAGGAGGTGGTGAATACCATGTTGGTAGGTAACGGTGTGTCGGTTTCGAATGTCAAGTTCAATAATATTGCAACTACATTGGATGCCAATTCTGGTGCCCAGTTGGGATTTTTTACTAATAATACCGCAGTCTTCCCTACATTGGGCTTCTCTAACGGGTTGATTATTGCCACAGGAGATATTCAGAATGCACTGGGGCCCAACTATGATGATGGTAGCGAGATAAGTGTATCGAACAACATGACATGTCCTGAATTGCAGGCTTTGGTGAGCGATGAACTGTGGTATCCTGCGGTTTTGGAGTTCGACTTTCTCACCACCTCAGATCAGGTGACATTCAACTACATGTTTGCTTCAGAAGAATATCCTGAATTTGTCGGTATGGGTTATAATGATGTTTTCGGTTTTTTTGTCACTGATCTTACCACCAACCAGACTACCAATGTGGCTCGTATTCCCAACACGACCTTGCCGGTATCTATCGACAATGTCAACGACATGTCCTATAGCCAGTACTATCACGACACTTACAATTCCTCTTATATACAGTATGATGGTTGTGTGGGACCGTTGGCTGCATCGTTCACGGTGGTGCCCTGTCGCTGGTACCATATTAAACTGGCTGTCTCCAATGCTGGAGACGATCTGTATGGCTCTGCGGTTTTTCTTCAAGGACAGAGTTTTAGTGCCAACGGAACTTCTACCACTGTGATTTATGATGTAGAAAGCCTTCCCATCGTGGTGCAGGACTGCAATACGGCTACGATCACCTTCAACATTCCAGAGGCTGTGAGTACGCCGACCGTCATCCCGCTGACCTACTCAGGTACGGCTGTCAATGGTACGGATGTACAAACACTTCCCTCGTCTGTGACCATCCCTGCAGGACAGACTAGCGTAACGCTCAATGTTGTGGCTATTGGGAGCTACACTCCTGATACTTTGATACTGGACATTTTCTATGAGAGTAATGTTTGTGAGGAAGGGAATACCATCTCCCTTATGGTGTGCAAAAACCAAGGTATCGAAATCTCTGCGCAGAATGTCTATTTCTGCGAGCCGGTTGACAGTATACATGTGCAGTTGGTGAGTGGTGCTTGTGGGGAGGTGGAATGGTCGCCGTCGGATATGCTGACCGACCCGGGCTCGTTGAACACGGGCTTCAACACCGAATACCTCACGCCTACCACCTTCACGGTGACGGCTCACGACATTTTCCACTGCACCTCCAGCACAGTAAGTTTCGAGTATGCGCACGGTGCCTCGTTCGATGATACCATCCGTGCCACCATCTGCGACGGTGCGGTCTATAACCATTATGGCTTTAACGAGACAGAGTCGGGCACCTATACTCATTTCGGTCAGACTGCTTTCGGCTGCGACAGCAGCTTGACACTGATACTGGAGTCGTTCTCTGCCGACGCCGCCATTGAGGTGGGTGGCACCGACCTGTGCGACGACGGCTATGTGGAGCTGACCGCCGTAACCAGCAACTCCGATTTTCAATGGAGCAATGGTAGTACCGACCCGGTGCTCACCGTGACTCGCCCCGGCAACTATGTCTTGGACGCTTCTGACGGGCCGTGCCATGCCCGCGACATGGTGACCATCGCCCCCTGTCCCGATGAAGAAATCTATATTCCCAATGCCATCACCCCGACCAATGTTGATGGCATCAACGACTATTTCCAAATCTATATCCCATCATCGTTGGAGATTGTGGAGTTTGAAATCTCCATTTACGACCGTTGGGGGAAATTGGTGTTCCAGTCCACCGACCCGAATTTCCGCTGGAACGGCAAAGTCAAAGGGAAGTTTTTGCCCTCTTCCACCGTGCTCGCCTACCGCATCATTTTGTTGAGCCGTTGGCATCCCAAGAAGATTTACAAGGGGACGTTGACGATATTGTAAGTTTTTACCAGCAGAGCAGCAGCAGGTCGCGCCACGGGATGTCGTGCGCCTCGCCGATGTCGGGGCGGGTGAGGATGCCCTTGTAGCAGTAGATGGCCTGCATCAGCACGGGGTTTTCTTGTAGGGCGTATCGCATTTCGCTGTTGAAAATCAGGGGAAAGATCAGCGACAGCACCAGGTCGCCTAATGCGTTGCAGGCGGCATAGAGACTGCCCTCCACATGGATGATATCTTGCAGTAGTTCCCCATCTTCCACGTTATGCACCAATCGTAACGAGAGGGCGGTGATATTTTTTTTGTGGAGGATGGCCAAATGCTCAGGGGTGATGTCGGTGAGGGGGATGGGAGTGATAAGTATTTGATTGTCTTTTAGCTGATTAAGTTCTTCTGCGGTAAGCGAACGCAGGTTGATGAGGATGTCAGACTTTTGGAATACGTACCGGGCATCGTCCTCGATGAGGGCGCCGGCATCGGCATAGTCGAGGTCGATGAAGTCGGCGTCTTTGCCCATGCCGCGTTCGGTGCGTACTGGCACGTGGTTCTCGACGAGCGTTTCTACGGAGTAGGGTGGGATGACGATCTCTTTTTTGGGAGTGAGTGCGTTGCCCTTGAGGATGCCGACGGCGAAACTATGCTGTGCGGTGGCCTCACCTACCGCCTCCATCTGTGTCGCATGTTCGAAATCCTCTGTCATGGCCGTGTGGTTAGTTGGGGATGGTCTCAAAAGTGCGCGATTGCGCCCCGTTGACGGTGATTTTTATCTTGACAAAATCGGGCTGAATCAGTTCTTCCACATTCTCAGGCCATTCCAGAAAGCAATAGTTGCCACTATAAAGATAATCTTCAGTACCAATCTCGTAGGCGTCGGCGAGCTTTTCAATACGGTAAAAGTCAAAGTGATAGATGCTGTCGCCATCGCTGGTAAGGTATTCATTCACAATGGCAAAGGTAGGACTCGAGGTGGTGTCTTCCACACCCAATTCATGACAAATTTCTTTGATAAACGTGGTTTTCCCCGCTCCCATCTCTCCATAAAAGCAGAACACACGGTCGTTGGGAAACTCTTGCAACAGTGTCTTCGCTACAGTGGGCAGCTCTTCTTCGGAATGGATAGTTATTTTCATATCTTTTATAAAAGCGTGCAAAGATACAACTTTTTTTAGAAATAATTTGCAAAATACTTGAAAATGACTTTGCGGTTATAGTATCTTTGCAGTCTCGATTATTGATATACTAAATTTTCTAATATGATGACAGAAAAACAGATGACCGGCCAGTCGGGAGAGATGCTGGCCAAACAGTATTTATTAGACAAGGGTTACACGATTTTGGAGACGAATTGGCGGTTCGGCCATTTGGAGGTGGATCTCATTGCGTTGAAGGAGGATGTACTGGTGTTTGTGGAGGTGAAGACGCGGTCGAGCAACAGTCTCACCGCGCCGGAGACTTCGGTGAATGCGCAGAAGCAGCGCAACATCATCCGTGCCGCCAACAGTTATGTGGTGCGCAACCAGTACGCTTACGATGTGCGGTTCGACATCATCACGGTGGTGACCACCCCGCAGGAACCGCAGCTGGAGCACATCGCCGATGCCTATAAGCCGCGCTGGTGAAACTGGCTGGGGAAGGAGTAAAAAACGAAGGGACTAAATTTTTCAGTAATTATTGATGTAATTGCCAATAATGTTGTATCTTTGCACTCTTTTTTTGAGAGCAACATAAAAGTTTAAGATATGACATTACAGGAATTCCAAAACGATTTGAGACAGGGCATTCCGGCAACTTTGCCCGCTCCGAAACCCTACGATACCACCGTTAACCATGCGCCCAAACGCAAGGATATTCTGACACCGGCCGAGAAAAAGCTGGCGCTCCGCAACGCGCTCCGCTACTTCGACCCGTCGCTCCATGCCGTGCTGGCACCCGAATTTGCAGAAGAACTGCACAAATACGGCCGCATCTATATGTATCGTTTCCGTCCGGATTATGAGATGTACGCCCGCCCGATTGAGGATTACCCGGCCCGATGCAAACAGGCAGCCGCCATCATGCTGATGATTCAGAACAACCTCGACCCCGCCGTGGCACAGCACCCGCACGAGCTCATCACCTACGGCGGCAACGGCGCCGTGTTCCAGAACTGGGCACAGTACCGCCTCGTGATGAAATATCTCTCCGAGATGACCGACGAGCAGACCCTCGTGATGTACTCTGGTCACCCGCTTGGACTGTTCCCGTCGCACAAGGATGCCCCCCGCGTGGTGGTGACCAACGGTATGGTCATTCCCAACTACTCGAAACCCGACCATTGGGAGAAGTTCAACGCACTGGGTGTCAGTCAGTACGGACAGATGACAGCCGGTTCCTATATGTATATCGGACCTCAGGGTATCGTGCATGGCACGACCATCACGGTGCTGAATGCTGCCCGTAAGATTGGTGGTGGCACCGCCGGCAAGCTCTTCATCACCGCCGGTTTGGGTGGTATGTCGGGTGCGCAGCCGAAGGCTGGCGACATCGCCGGTGTGGTCTCCATCACCGCCGAAATCAACCCAGCCGCTACGCAGAAGCGCTTCCAGCAGGGCTGGGTGGATGAGGTACACGAGAACCTCGACGAGCTCTTCGCCGCCGTTAACGCTGCCCGCGCCCAGAAGATCGCACGCTCGTTCGCCTACCAGGGCAACGTGGTGGACCTCTGGGAATATTGCGCCGAAAAGGGCATCCAGGTAGATCTCGGTTCCGACCAGACCTCCCTCCACAACCCGTGGGCAGGCGGTTACTATCCTGTCGGACAGAGTTTTGAGGAGTCGAAGGCGATGATGGCCGACGATCCCGCCCGTTTCAAAGAAGCCGTGCAGGCCAGTTTGCGCCGCCATGTGGCCGCCATCAACAAGCTGACTGCCAAGGGAATGTACTTCTTCGACTATGGCAACGCCTTCCTGTTGGAGAGCAGCCGCGCCGGTGCCGATGTGCTGAAAGCCGACGGCTCTTTCCGCTATCCCTCATACGTCCAGGATATTATGGGACCCATGTGTTTCGACTACGGCTTCGGCCCGTTCCGCTGGGTGTGCGCATCCGGCAAGCCGGAGGACTTGGCCGTTACCGACGAACTGGCTTTGCAGGTGCTGCGTGACCTCAGCGCCCACGCTCCGGCAGAGATCCGCCAGCAGATGCAGGACAATATCACCTGGATCGAGGGTGCGCAGGCCAACCACTTGGTGGTGGGTTCGCAGGCACGTATCCTCTACGCCGACGAGGCTGGCCGCGTGCATATCGCCCTCGCCTTCAACAAGGCCATCCGCGAAGGTCGTCTGAGCGGTCCCGTGGTGCTGGGTCGCGACCATCACGACGTGTCGGGTACCGACAGCCCGTTCCGTGAGACCTCCAACATTTACGACGGCTCGAGCTTCACCGCCGACATGGCCGTGCAGAACGTCATCGGCGACTCGTTCCGTGGCGCCACGTGGGTGAGTATCCACAACGGTGGCGGCGTTGGCTGGGGCGAGGTCATCAACGGTGGCTTCGGCATGGTGCTGGACGGTAGCGAAGACGCTGACCGCCGCATCCAGTCGATGCTCTACTGGGATGTCAACAACGGTATCTCCCGTCGCGCATGGGCCCGCAACGATGGTGCGCTGTTCGCCATCAAACGCGCCATGGCCTTGAACCCGAATCTGAAAGTCACCCTCCCCAACATCGCCGATGATGCCGTGTTGGACAAGGCTTTGGGTGAATAAATAGACTGTCTAACAAAACTTTATAAAAATTATGGCTAAATTAGCAGTGGTCGCTTTTGGTGGAAATGCATTATTGAGAAGCGGCCAGAAAGGTACTTATCAAGAACAACTTCAGAATGTGGCCCAGACGTGCAACTCACTGTTGGGTTTGTTGAAACAAGATTATAATATTGTCATCGGACACGGCAACGGACCGCAGGTGGGCAACGTGATGTTGCAGCATGAGGCCGGCAACAAGAGCTTCGACCTCCCCATCATGCCGATGGACTTCTGTGTGTCGGAGACGCAAGGCTCAATTGGTTATCTGATTGAGCAGGCTTTCCGCAATCTTTTCGCCAAAGAAGGCCTCCAGAAAAATGTGGTCACGTTGGTGACGCAGGTGGAGGTGAACGGCGAGGACCCGATGTTCAAGAACCCCACGAAGCCGGTGGGACCGTACTATACGGAGGAAGAGGCCGAGGAGTATGCCGCTGAAACGGGTGCTATTTTCCGCGAGGACCCCAAAGGCAATGGCTGGCGCAAGGTGGTGGCTTCACCGAAGCCGCTGAAGGTGTGCAACATCAACATTGTGAAGCAGTTGGCTGAGGCTGGCAATGTGGTCGTGACCGTGGGCGGCGGCGGCATTCCGGTGATTGTGAAAGACGGTCTCATCCATGGTGTGGAGGCAGTGATTGACAAGGACTTGGCATCTGCCCTCACGGCTGTAGAGATTGGCGCCGACGAGTTCTACATCCTCACCGATGTGCCGAAAGTGTATCTCAACTTCAAGAAACCCAACGAGAAGGCACTCGACACTGTCACCGTGGCGGAGGCGAAGCAGTACTTGGCGGAAGGTCATTTCACCGAGGGTTCGATGGCACCGAAGATCCGGGCGGCCATTTACTTCGTGGAGAGTGGTGGTGCAGAGTGCATCATCACCGAAGCCGGACAGCTTGGAAATCCCGCGTGTGGTACGAGAATTGTGAGATAATCTTCCAAAAAAATCCTCATTTTTCAGGGAGATAAAATGGAGTATAATTATTTATTATTGATTATCAAATAATTAATAATAAAAATAAAAAACAACAAGGAGTTGCAGATTTAAAATAAAGTTGTAATTTTGCAGCTCCAAAAACGGAGTCCCAGTAGCTCAGCAGGTAGAGCACATCCCTTTTAAGGATGGGGTCCTGGGTTCGAATCCCAGCTGAGACACAAGTCGCTCTAACACAGCAAGTTAGAGCGACTTTTTTTTTGTTTAA
Organism: Bacteroidales bacterium; assembly: GCA_017525245.1. GTDB lineage: Bacteria > Bacteroidota > Bacteroidia > Bacteroidales > WCHB1-69 > F23-D06. Next base: position 31,627 of record JAFXTE010000039.1, read on the forward strand.
ATATTTTTATGTATTTTTGCCAACTGCTATCTATGATACGTAACAATATTTAAAACAATGAAAATCATAAGACACCTTCTTTTTTTGATTTTGGCAGCGCTCCTTACTCCGGCTTTCGCTGCTAACGCTCCCGTCACCCTCAAGAGTCCTGACGGACAGTTGGAACTGACGTTTACCGTGCAGGATGGCGTGCCGTACTATGCCCTTAACCGCAATGGGAAGCCTGTGGTGCTGCCCTCCAAGATGGGCTTCACCCTCGAATGGCGCGACGACCTCGCCCACGCCTTCGTGCTGAAAGATACAAAATACAGCACCTTCGACGAGACATGGGAACCCGTGTGGGGCGAAGAGGCGCACATCCGCAACCACTACAATGAGATGTTGGTGACGCTGGAACAGCCCGTCGGCAGCGTGGAAAGCATGGACCATTCCACCGAAACCAAAGCCACCGTGATGCAAATCCGCTTCCGGCTCTATGACGACGGCTTGGGCTTCCGCTACGAATTTCCCATCAAGAATGCGCTCGTGTGCTTTTGGATTATGGAAGAGCTGACCGAGTTTGCGATGGCGGGCGACCACACCGCATGGTGGATTCCCGGTGACTACGACACGCAGGAGTACAACTACACCCAGTCGAAACTGTCGGAAATCCGCAAATTGTGGGAGGCGGGCCACAAGAACGGCGGTTGGCCATGGACTGCCTTCTCGAAAACGGGGGTGCAGACGGCCCTCCAGATGAAGACGGACGACGGCTTGTATATCAACATCCACGAGGCGGCCACCCTCGATTTCCCCACCATGCATCTCGACTTGAACGACACCACGATGACGTTCCGGGCGTGGCTCTGTCCGGATGCTACCGGCTACAAAGGTCGCATCCAGGCCCCCTGCACCACCCCGTGGCGTACCGTGATGGTGTGCGAGAAAGCCACCGATGTGCTGGCTTCGCGTCTCATCCTCAACCTCAACGAGCCGTGCGCTTTGGAGGATGTCAGCTGGATTCACCCCGTGAAGTACATGGGCGTGTGGTGGGAGATGATCTCTGGCAAGAGCACATGGAACTACACCAACGACTTCCCGTCGGTGAAGATCGGTGAGACCGACTTTGCGCACGCCACCCCCAATGGCACGCACGGTGCCAACAACGCCAATGTGCGCCGCTATATCGACTTTGCCGCTGCCAACGGCTTCGACGGCCTCCTCATCGAGGGCTGGAACGTGGGCTGGGAGGACTGGTACGGCAAAGAGAAGGTGTTTGTCTTCGACTTCCTCACCCCGTATCCCGACTTCGACCTTCCCGCGCTCAATCAATACGCCCATGAGAAGGGCATCCGCCTCATTATGCACCACGAAAGTTCCGCCTCCACAGGCAATTACGAGCGGTGGATGGAGAAGGCCTACACGCTGATGAACCAGTACGGCTACGATGCCGTGAAGGGCGGTTACGTGGGCACCATCATCCCGTTTGGTGAGGGACACTACAGTCAACCCATCAACAATCACTACCATTACGCCATCGAGGAGGCGGCCAAGCACCACATCATGGTCAACTCACACGAGGCGGTGCGCCCGACGGGTTTGTGTCGCACCTGGCCCAACATGATCGGCAACGAGAGCGCGATGGGCACCGAGTTCCGTGAGCGCATCCACCCCGGCCACACCACCATCCTGCCGTTCACGCGCCTGCAGGGAGGCCCCATGGACTACACCCCTGGCATCTTCGAGCCCGACATGGGCAAAATCGTGTCGTGGGGCAAGCGGATGAACCACACCATCTGCAACCAGTTGGGACTTTACGTCACCTTCTACTCGCCGTTGCAGATGGCCGCCGACTTCCCCGAACATTATGAGCCTTACATGGATGCCTTCCAGTTCATCAAGGATGTGGCGGTGGATTGGGACACCAGCATCTACATCATGGCCGAACCGGGCGATTACATCGTGACGGCGCGCCATCCCAAGATTTCTACCCTGAACAAGGCCGCCGAAGGTGTCGGCACGTTATCCGACGGCAAGAAAGACGTGATTTCCAATGCCACACGGTTTGTGTATGACATACCCGAATCCGTAGAGACGTGCTGCAGCGCGTCTCTACAAAATCCCCGCGACGTGTGGTATGTGGGCGGCATCACCGACGAGAACGCCCGCGACGTGACGGTGAAATTGGATTTCCTGAAACCGGGGGTGAAATACGAGGCCATCATCTATGCCGATGGGCCCGATGCGTGTGGGTTTGCCGGCGACTGTTTCGATGAGAACGAGATGGCTGAAGGCCACTATCCCACTGGCGTCACCTACAACCCGTATGCCTACACCATCACGAAGAAGGTGGTGACGAGCAAGAGCGTGCTGAAGCTGCGCATGGCTTCGTGCGGAGGATTTGCAGTGTCCATCAGGGAGAAATAAAAAATAGTTGTATTTTTGCGGCCCAATTTTAATATTAAAAACCATGAAAAAACTGATTCTTTTCCTGCTGGCATTGATAGCCCTGCAGTTGAATGCACAGGATTTAACCCACTACAAGCAGGTGGTCAAGGAACTGACTTCCGAGAAATACCAAGGCCGCGGCTATGCCAAAGGCGGTGCCAACAAGGCGGGAAAATACCTGAAAAATGAGTATAAAAAGGCAGGTGTCGATGAGGTGATATGCCAGCCTTTCACCATTAATATCAACACATTCCCGGGCAAGATGGAGCTGTCGGTGGACGGCCGTGCGTTGACGCCGGGCGTGGATTTCTCCATGCGCGAGTACTCACCGGGCGTGAAGGGTACCTACAAACTCTACTATGTGGACACCAACAATTTCGATGCTGATAAGATGTTCGCCGACTTGGCGAAGCCGGAGTACAAAGACTGTTTCGTGGTGTGCGACTTCTTTTTCTCCTACAAAAATTATCAGGTTTTCCCAAAGGTGTGGGGCGGAAACAGCTGCACCAACGCAGGCATTATCCAGACGTGGGATCCGCTGCTGAAGTTCTACAAGGCTTACGGCGAGAAGGTCTTCGGAAAGCCCGTCATCTGGGCTACCTCCGACTTCCCGAAGGATGCCCAAAGCATCACCGTTAACATTGAAAACAAATTCTTGAAAGACTACAAACTTTTTAATGTTATCGCCAAGGTGGAAGGCAAGCGGCACGATAGCTGCTATGTCTTTACGGCGCACTACGACCATCTCGGCAACCTCGGCAAGGATGTTTATTATGCAGGTGCCAACGACAACGCCTCCGGCACCGCCGCTATCGTGACACTGGCGGCCTATTACGCTCAGAACCGTCCCGAGTACGACATGTACTTTATCTCCTTCTCGGGCGAGGATGCCAACCTGCGCGGCTCGGAGTATTATGTGGAGCATCCCGTCGTGCCGTTGGCGCAGATCAAGTATTTGTTCAACATTGACATGATTGGTGACAACAATCCGGTGCAGTACTGTGAGGTGAGCGACGAGGGACTGCGCGGCTACGATTTGTTAGAGAAAATCAACAAGGAGAAAAGTCTTTTTAAGGGGCTGAACCGCGGTGAGTTAGCTGGTAACAGCGACCACTATCCCTTTGCGGTGCGCCACGTGCCGTGTATTCTCTTTGAGAATGAAGAGGGCGATGCCTTCCAATACTATCACACCACATTCGACACCTACGAGAACTTCCTGATTGACTCCTACGAGCCGATTTTCAAGTTGGTGAAGTATTTTGTGGAGAAATATGAATAATTGATTTTGGGTTAGAAAATCATTTCTTTCGGCGAAGGGCAGCCGCCACATTTTTGGCAATGGCCAGTCTCCCCGTCTGTGAATAATGCTCTGTCGGGAAGTCGCGGTCTGAGAAGTCGCAGTCGCGCACAGCTCTCAGATTGTTCACCACCATCACCCCTTGCGGTTCATATCGATCCTTGATATACTGCACATTCTGTTCCAACAGAACCATCAAATCGGGTCCGCACAGCGTGTCGATCTGGTCAACATTTTCAGCTAAAATATTGAATACGGGATGCCAGCCACGCCGTTTGCATAGCTTTACAATATTATCAAAATCCTTGATTCTCGGATTGTTTTCATCCAGCTGACATGCAAAATGCTTGATGTGATGACAGGCCAGGGCAATCGAGTCCTCGGAAGGATGTACACCATTATGCAGGGTGCCGTTTTGGGCAAAGGCGTGGTCCCATTCGTTGGCGTTGTGATAGGGGAACGAGTGCGGGAGCGTAAAGGTCTGTTTTTCAAAACCATCAATGATAAGCGCAGACCGCTCTTCTTCTGTCCAAACAGGATATACTTTGAAATCCAGTAGCAAACGCCTGTACAATGCCGGTGCTCTCTTCATCATGATGCGCTCTTTCCGTAAGGCTGTCTCCAAGTTTGAGTATATCCATTCGGAGGTGAATGAACGCATATTCACGGTCACGATAACGGTTTTCACATCACTTTTTCTGGGAATATTGCGCATGATATCGTAATACACCCCCGCATGGCAGGCTCCTTTGGTGAGATTCCCCACATGGTGTCCGGGGAGAAGGTCCTCTATCATCATGCAAATATAACGGCGGTCGGTATCGGTTTTGGCACAAGAAAAATTGGAAGATTCCCCAAGATAAACAATGTCCACGCCCTCTGTAGCTCGCTGCGACAGTTCCATCAATGAACAATTTTCATCTATATCTTTTTGATATAATGTAAAATAATAAACAATATCCAACACGCCCAGCAGTAGGACGAGCATCAGCAGCTTCAGCAGGATTTTTTTGATAATATGTCGCTTTTCTTCAGTCATTTAAAATTGGAAATAGATAAACGGATATTGTTCCACAGATGAGAGTGTGATGATGGTGAAAATCAGCACGCCATAGACGAGCCAGCGGACAGCAGCTTTTTGTCGGCCGCACCACACATCGAAGCGGCTGTTGCGAATGACGATGTCGGCCACCACAAAGAGTGCCAGGGCAATCCATGCCACGGGTGCGACCTGCAGCTGGCAGGACATCGCTCCGTTGTGGAAGAGTGCTGAGAAGAGATCTCGCAAAGTGCCAAACGATGGTGCACGGAAGACGCTCCACAACAGGGTGACCATGACGAAGGTCTTGGCAATGTTGCAGATTTTAAGGATGAACTGTCCGGTTTTGTTTTCGATTTTGTCAAAAAGATGGATGTTGCGGAGTCCGCGTTCGATGATCAGCAGCACGCCGTATGCAAAGCCCCATATCATGAACGTCCAGTTAGCGCCGTGCCAGATGCCGCATACGGTAAAGACAATCAGTGTGTTAATGGCCCATCGCGGCACGGAAACACGGTTGCCGCCGAGCGGGATGTAGAGGTAGTCGCGGAACCACGATGACAGCGAGATGTGCCACCGCCGCCAGAACTCCTGCACGCTTCCCGACAGATAGGGGGTGTTGAAGTTGTCAATCAGCGTGAAGCCCATCGACAGGGCACAGCCCAGCGCAATGGTGGAGTAGCCGAAAAAGTCACCATAAATTTGGAACGAATAGAACAACATTCCCAAAAGGATGTCGCCGCTGCTGTAGGCATGCGGGTCGGCATAGATTTTGTCCACATACGTCCCCAGATTGTCCGCCACCACCATTTTCAGGAAAAGTCCGAACAAGATGAGCCTCAGTCCGTTGGCCACATTGTCGTACTGAAGTTCCTTTTTCTCGTGCAATTGTCGGAGCAGGTTCTGTGGCCGTTCGATAGGACCGGTGACCAGCTGCGGATAAAACATCACGTAAAGAGAATAGTAGCCGAAGTGCCGTTCGGCCTTCTGGTTGCCGCGATAGACCTCAATGACATAGCTCAGACTCTGAAAGGTGTGAAAAGAGAGACCGATGGGAAGCGCAATGTTGAGGATCGTATTCGGATGCGACCAGCCAAAATGTTGGGCAAGGGCTACAAAATTCGCACTGCAAAAGTTCAGGTATTTGAAGATGAAAAGGACGAGACAGGTGGAGATGATACTGACCACAAGGCAGGTCTTCTTTCGTGGGATTTGGTCTTTCCATTTTTCAATAAGAATACCTGCGGAATAGTCTATTGCTATGGTTATCAGTAAAATAAGAATGTATTTGGGGATGAACCACATATAGAAGAAACAGCTGGCAGCCAACAGAAGGAACCAGCGCCACTTATGTGGCAGAAGATAGAACAGCAGTGTGACTATCGGGAAGAAAATCAGAAATTCTAATGAATTGAAGAGCATTCAGAAAGTGAGAATTTAGAGCGCAAAAGTACAAAAAAATCGTCACTTTGCAATATTTACAAAGGGGTCGCGTTTTTCTTTGATAATGCCATCATTAATAAAGAGAAAAGTTGTATCTTTGTAAGTTGAAATAAAGAGATTCGATTATTATTTAAAATGTTGATAATGAAGAGAATGTTTTTGTCCCTCATTCTGATTGCTACAGTTTGGGGCCTTCAAGCGCAAAACAAGAGCGACGTTTTGGTGACCATTGGTAATGACACGGTCACGGTGGATGAATTTGCGAAGGCATACGGGAAGAATAACAACCTTGCCACCGCTACGGAAAAAGACCTCCGCGAGTACTTGGACCTTTTCATCAATTTCAAGATGAAGGTGAAGGAGGGTGAGTTGCTGCAACTCGACACTTCCCGCCAGTTTAAGATGGAGTTGAAACAGTATCAGAACCAGTCGGCACAACAGTTCCTTATCGACAAAGAGGTGACCAAGGAATTGGAAGAAGAGGTGCTGACTCGTGCCAAGAGCGACATCCGTGCATCGCATATCTTGGTGAATTGCAGTGAGATGGCCAAGCCACAGGATACGCTGGCCGCCTACAACAAGATCAAAAATATCCGCAATGAAATCCTCTCGGGAGCTATCAGTTTTGCGGATGCTGCCGTAAAATATTCCGACGACCCGTCGGCCCGCGACATGGTGAATCCCCAGACGCAGCGTCTGCACCCCGGCAACAAGGGCGACCTCGGCTACTTCACGGTCTTCGATCTGATTTATCCCTTCGAGAGCGCCGCTTACAACACGCCTGTCGGACAGGTGTCGCAGCCGGTGCGCACGCAGTTCGGCTACCATATCATCTACGTGCAGGACCGTATCGATGCCATCCAGGAGATTACGATTGAGCAGATTTATGTCTCTGACTCGTTAGCCAAAAACGGCAACATGCTGCCCACCACCACCTTCAAGATGACGGCTGCCCAAACCGCATTGCAGGGGGGTATGTCTTTCCGCGATGTGGCGGTTCAGTATTCGGAAGATAATGACGTGGCCATAACGGGTGGTCTGCAGGAGCCGTTCGCTCCCAACCGTCGTCAGGGCGATTTCGTGAAGGCGATCCTCTCGCTTAAGGATGGTGAATACTCGCAGCCGATCGCATCCCAGAACGGCTGGCACATCGTGCGCGTGGTGAACATCAAGCCTTTTGTTTTGGATGAAGACACCCGCTATACGCTGGTTAACCGTATCTCTCGCGACAGCCGTTCCTACAAGAGCAAAGATGCCTTCATCGCCAAGTTGAAAAAGGAATACAACTACAAGGAGCCTGGCCGAGCCAAGGCCATGAAGCTTTTCCTGAAGAATATGCCCCCCGAATTCTTCCAAAACAAAGAATCCGACCTGACCACCGTCAAGGGTATCGAGAAACTCCCGCCGATGGCCACCTTCGCCGATGTGACCATCACCGCTGAAGATTATGCCAAGTATATCACCCGTTTCAAGGGTATGCGCCTCAGCCAGAATGAGTTTGCTCCCTTCATGGAGGAACGTTTCGACATATTTGTTCAGGACAAGATAAACCGCTACGAGAACGCCCATCTGCTGGACAAGTATGCCGACCTTCGCGAGCTGGTGCAGGAGTTCCACGATGGCATGGTGCTGTACGAGATCAACACCTCCAAGGTGTGGGCAGCCGCCGTGCAGGATTCGGTGGGCTTGGAGAAATTCTATGCCGAGAACCTCAACCGCTACATGGATGCCGCCACGCAGCAGCCCAAGCCGCTCTCCGAGATTCGCGCCATCGTCATCACCGACTATCAGGAATATCTTGACAAACAGTGGGTTGCAGAACTGCGCGAAAAGTACCAGCCCGTCATCAACGAGAAGGCTTTGTCCACCCTCATCAAGAAATAACGGTGAAACGCGCGTTCCTGCTCTTCCTGCTCCCGCTCTGTCTGTTGACCAGCTGCCGACACGAAGACCGTGTGGTGGCCGAGGTGCACAACCACAAGCTCTATGCCTCCGAGGTGGGACAACTTGTGCCCGCTGGACTCAGCCGTGCCGACAGCGCCGATTTTGCCCAGCATGTCATCGACGACTGGATTATGGAGCAGGTGATTATGGCTGAGGCTGAGAAAACGCTGACGGTCAAGGAGAAAGTTTTCGACAAGGAGTTGGAGGAATACCGCAAGACATTGCTCAAGAATCGATATTTTGAGAAGATTACGGCTGATGCCGAGAAGTTCAAGGTGAGCGATGAGGAGGTGCGGGCAGCCATCCGACAGAGTAAGGTTAACCTTGTGTCTGATAAGGAGATCGTGAAAATCAACTACGTGAAACTGCCCCGCCACGCAGCGGTACGCGATGAACTCAAGGAGATTCTCTTCGATGATGCGCGCCGTATCACCGAGAAGGAACGTATCGTCGAACTTTGTTCCGACTCCATCGAGTATTTCATCACCGACGACCAGTGGCTCTTCTGGGAGGACATTCAACTGGAGACGGGCATCACCTTAGATAAAAATTCGCAGCGTCTCGACTTCCCTCTCACCTTCGAGAAAGTGGTGAATGAAGACGAGTATCTGATTGTAATTCTGGATTTTCGCGCAGAAACTACAGGCGACGAGTCGAAAGATTACTTCGAGAGCGTGCGTACCATGCTCATCCAACAAAAGAAAAATCAGTTCATCCAAAAAAGGATGAAAGAATTATACCAAGAAGCAGAGAAAAAAGGTAAAATCAACCAATAAGCACCATGACATTATCCTATACCGCCGTTATTATCATCTCCATTATACAAGTCATCGGCTTCCAGCTCGGTCTGTGGACCATCTTTCAGAAGGCTGGACTGAAGGGGTGGCTTTCCATCATTCCCGTCTATCGCACCTGGCTCTGGCTACGCAAAGTCATCGACCGTCCCTGGTGGTGGATGATTTTCTGGGTGATGCCGTTCATCGGTGTTTTCATGGTGTATTATATGATTTGGGAAACGATAAGATGCTTTAACAAAAGGAGTTACTTGTATCTTATCCCAGGCACCTTTTTCTATTTCTTTTATCTTCCTTATTTAGGATTGTCGAAAAAGGAGACCTACACGCCCAGAGCGGAACTGCCCGAATACAAGAAATCGTGGGCTCGCGGCTGGGGCGATGCCATCATCTTCGCGGTGGCGGCGGCCTTCATCGTGCGTTCGTTTATCTTCGAACTTTACACCATTCCCTCCTCCTCTATGGAGGGAACCATGATGGTGGGCGACTATCTGGCGGTGAGCAAGCACCATTACGGACAGCGTATCCCGCAGACGGTCTTTGCCCTGCCCTTCATGCACCACACGCTGGTGCTCACCAAGACCGTGCCGTCGTACGTGGGTTGGATCGAACTTCCTTACATGCGTTTGCCCGGCACCACGACGGTGAAAAACAACGATCCTATCGTCTTCAACTATCCGGATGGCGATACGGTGGTCATCGAGATGCAAGACCGTAGTTACTACGCGATTGTGCGTGATTTTGAGGAGATGATGAATGCCAAGACGGATCTGACAAGAGCCAATGAGTTGGCCATGCGGTACGGACGTAATTTGGATGCGGCCGCTTTGCGTGCCCGTTTTGCTGGAAAGTCGGGACATGATGTTGTACATGAGTTGTTTACGGTTAGATACCGTCCTGTTGACAAGCGCGAGAACTACGTCAAGCGCTGTATTGCCATCCATGGCGACAAACTGGAGATTAAGGATGGCGTGGTGTATATCAATGGCAAGAAGGCGCCCGTGCCCGAAAAGCGGCAGTTCTGCTACCATGTGCCGGGCGGTGGCATTTCGGCGCGCACCATCAAGAAAATGAGAATCAACGCGCAGGATGTTTACACCGATCCTATGGGCGACCAGTATCTCTATCTTTCTGATGAACAGGCCTCTCACCTTCGCGATATGGGCAAGATTTTGAATGTGAAGATAGATCCCAAAGGCGTTTATTCTTCTGAAATCTTCCCCCATGATCCGCGTTACAAGTGGAATAAGGACAATTTCGGTCCGGTGGTGATTCCCGAAAAGGGTGCGACCGTTCCACTCAACGACTCCACTATCGTGCTGTACGACAGGATTATCAAGAACTATGAGTTGAACGATTTGGAGGTGAAGAACGGTAAGATTTATATCAACGGGGAGGTGGCGATGAGCTATACCTTCAAGATGGACTACTACTTCATGATGGGCGACAACCGTCATAACTCGGCCGACTCGCGCTATTGGGGCTTTGTGCCGGAAGACCATGTGGTAGGAAAGCCTGTGTTTGTGTGGATGTCGTTAGACAAAGACCGTAACTGGGGCGATGGCAAGGTGCGTTGGAAGCGGATGTTTCGTATGTGTAAATAAACTATTGATTTTCAATAAAATATAAAGTTAATGGCCAGCAAATTCAAAATCCCGCACACCTTCACCATCGTATTTTTCATCGTGGTGGCTTGTGCCATCCTGACGTGGGTGGTGCCGGGAGGCGAGTTCCAGCGTGATGCGGCGGGGAATGTGGTGGAAGGAACGTACCATCAGGTGGAGAGCCAGCCCCAGACCTGGCAGGTGTTCACCGCCTTTTTTGCCGGTTTCAAGAAAGCTGCCGACATCATCGTTTTCATCCTGATGATTGGCGGAGCCTTTTGGATTCTCAACGAGACCAATGCCGTGACGCGGGGCATCTACTCTTTTTTGGACTTTACACAAAAGCTGCAGCGGTTCAAACCCTTTGAAAAGATGGGGGTGAATAATCTTGTTATCATCCTTATCATACTGCTATTCAGTGCTTTTGGTGCGATATTTGGGATGAGTGAGGAGACGTTGGCCTTTGTGGCGATATTTGTGCCGTTGGCCATCTCTATGGGGTACGATTCGGTGACGGGTGTGCTGATGTGCTATGTGGCGGCGCATGTGGGTTTTGCCGGTGCGCTGTTCAACCCGTTCACCATCGGTATTGCGCAGGGTTTGTCGGGGTTGCAGCCTTTCTCGGGCTTGGGCTACCGATTGGTGTGCTGGTTGCTGCTCACCCTGATCGCCATCATCTTCACCTTGTGGTATGCCAATCGCGTGAAGCGGCATCCTGAAAAGTCGTTTATGCACGAGGCCGACTCGTACTGGCGAGACAAGGTGTTGCAACAGCAGGAGCAGGAGCACCGCCGGTCGAACTATGCCACATGGATTGTCTTCGGTTTGGTGAGTGCTTTGTTGCTGTTCTTAGCAATACGTTTCCCCTTCACCGACATTACGTTAGGCGGACATAAGAGTCATCTGCTTATCTTCCCCATCGTGGCGGTGGTGTTTACGGTGTGGGGCGTTTTTGCTGCTCGTCGGTCGGCGCAGAGCTACATCATGTCGCTGTTGTTTTTGACGATAGTGATGCTGGTGGTAGGGGTGTTGGGATACGACTGGTATGTGAAAGAGATTGCAGCTTTGTTCTTTGCGATGGGCATTGCGGCGGGTTTCGCATACGGACTGCGGTTCGACAATATTATCCGACAGTTTTTGGAGGGATGTAAGGATATGCTGAATGCGGCGTTGATTGTAGGCATGGCGGGAGGTATCATCATCATCTTGCAGGAGGGGCATATCGTTGATACGCTGTTGTATGGCTCTTCCACGGCGGTGGCGAACAGCGGGAAGGAGGGCGCGCTGGGAGGTATCTACCTCATCCAAAACCTGCTCAACCTCATCATTCCGTCAGGCTCTGCCAAGGCCGCGCTCACCATCCCCATGATGGCCGAGTTTTCCGACTTGATTGGTATTTCGCGACAGACCAACGTGTTAGCCTTCCAGTTTGGTGATGGATTTACCAACATGATTACTCCCACTTCGGGCGTGCTCATCGGTGTGTTGGGCATCGCTCGCATTCCTTACGCCAAATGGGCGAAATTTATTTTTCCTTTCATCCTTTTCCTTATAATTGTAGGATTTTTATTACTTTTGCCAACCATTTACTTACCATTAGACGGATTTTAACCTACCATGAAACGATACGTAATTTTGATAGCCATTTTGTTGTTCACCACGGCTTATCGCGCTTATTCACAGCAGGATAATTATTACTTCTACAATAGCTTCGAGGCTTGGGAAGGCGGCCTTGACTTTGGTGTGAACTCCTTTTACGGGGACATCAATGACAACACCAACAAGATTTTTCCTGCCACTCCGTTCCAGGCATCCTTCTACAAAGACCGCCATTTTGTGGTCGGCGGCTACTTTGGCAAGCGTATGACCCCCTTTTGGACGCTCGCTTTGGACATGAAATTTGGTCGGGTTTCTGGCAAGACCAAATATGGCATTGATGAGCATTCTGCGGTGGCTTTTCGCACCTCATGGAATACGGAAGTGGTGGTTTCCAATACGTTGGATATTCTTTCCATGTGCAACTTGAACACCAACTGGGCGTTATATCCCAAGATTGGCTTTGGCGTATATGCCTTCCGGTCAAAGATGTGGGATGTGAACACTGGCGAGGTCTTGGGTGCTTTCCCGGGTGAGGCGGTTTTCAATACCAACCGCAACGAGTCGATGGCGACGGGATATCGCGCTGTGTTTGCGATGCCGGTGATGCTGGGGGTGAGCTATCGTCCGCTGCCGGAGTTGAGGGTTTTCTTTGAAACTGGCATCACTTGGACCTGTACTGACATGCTGGACGCTTACCAGTCGAATGCGCGTGGTTTCGAGGGGGTGTGGAACACGATGATAGGGGTGAGTTACCAGTTTGATTTCCGTCCGCATTTGCGGGGCAATCCGCGCAACAACACTGCCAACGATGCTCTGAAAGACGATGGTGTGACGAAGAAGTACAAGAAGATGCGTTACAAGTCGAACCTCGGCACGGGCAAGCCGCGCTACAGCAAGAGCAGTGCAATGAAGAAGCACCAATAGGGTAGGGAAAACCGCGAATGGCGGCGAGGGACGCGGTTCCGCATCCCTCGCCGCCATCCCTCTGCCTGCCACATTCATTCCTTCTGTTTCAGTTCCCGCCGCAACTGCGTCAGTTCCTCTTCCAACTGCTTGATCTTCTCCACATTCTCACGCCGTACAGAATGTCGGAATTTGAGCATGGCGAGGTTTAGTTCGATAGTGGTCTGTACCGCCCGTGGACTCTTCAAGATGGTCGCCAGCATATAGAGACCTTTCTCGGTGAAGGCTTTTGGAGGTGCGGGCGAGTACAAGAGATTTCCAAGGTTATCAAAATTTTTGACAACCTCCATTTTCTCCTGTTTATCAAGCTCTATGATATAGCCTTCAGGAAATTTCTCGGGATTGTTTTTTACGGCTTGATTGATTTCGCGCGTTTCAACTCCGTATAGTTCTGCAACATGATTTGACAAAATCACCTGCTGGTTGCGCAATTATTGTCTATTTTCTTTGGTTGCGCACAAACCTTAGATTTGCAGCCTGTAAATTTAAGGCAAAGGATTAATGTGCATAGTTCGATATATTTTTAAATTACAGCCATTTAAGCATTGGCATTTATCAGATTGTGGATTGTGTTTTTTGCTACTATCCGAACAAAATCT
>JAFXTE010000040.1 GCA_017525245.1 Bacteroidales bacterium
ATAGTAAGCCTTCGGTTGACGCAGGTACATTTCTAATTTGACTTGGTTGAGCGGAATATTTGATTCGGCAGAAAGTGCGGGCATCGCATACACGCCACGGTAATTCATCAGAAGGCTGTATTTGCCGCTGTGGGCATAATCGCTCTTGTAGTATATTTGCGGACGGTTGGCGTCCGTCATGGTTGCATCCTCTTGTACCAGTTCCCAGCAAGTCGGCTCGACTCCGGTAGCGGCCACTGTGCTGTTCGTGAAGCTGTCGAAATTCTCCGTGTAGGGCACTGTTTCAATGCGCAAACAAGCCATGGTCAGATGCAGGGTGACTATTGAGTCGCAACCGTTGGCAGCCGTGAAAGTCGTAGAGTAGTCGCCTGATTCCGTGTAGGTGGTGCCGTTCCATTCGTAACTGCCGATGGCATTGTTAACAATAATCTCTGTCTCAACGGGTTCGGCAACATTGTTCACCACAATACTGTTAAGGATGGATTGACAGCCCTCGATATTCCGGACAGTGACAGTGTATTCGTTGGGCTCCAGATTGTCGAACAAGTTTTCAGCTTGAAATGTTGTGCCGTCTATGGAATAGGTGTATTGTTGGCCAACAGGAGAAGTTACGGAGATGCTGCCGTTGAAAGGAGCAACGCATCTGTTGTTGCTTATCGTGACCACTTCCGGTGTGGCGGGAGCGGGTAACACGTTGACCGTAGCCGTGGCGGTGCCGGTACATCCGTTCGCTGCCGTGCCAGTCACAGTGTAAGTGCCGGAAACGGTGGGATAGACGGTGGCGGTGTTGCCCAAGTTATAGCTCCAGTTGTAGGTAGCTGCGCCAGAAGCCGTGACAGGAATGTCTTCACCTGCGCAAGCAGTGTACATTCCATCTGCTTGGTTCAACGTGATGGTGGGCAGTTCCGGTGTGAATTGGATGTAGTAGTGGAACGTGGAATTGTCATTGTGTTTCACATAAATGGTGGCTTTGTAGCCGTTTTCAGCAGAAGCCTGTGTGATGGTGAATTCGGTGATAAGTTTCGATTTGGGCGTAGCCATTACCTGCGGGATATTGTTGCAGGAGATGGCTGCGGGGTACATCCAGGTCGCGCTGCCGCTGTTGTCGAAGATAGGGTTACCGTTATTGTCATACGTGCGGACGGGTTTGTGTGTGAGACCTTCCGCCACATTGAATAAGTTTAAAGTGGAGGTATAGTCCGTGCCGGCAATAGTGAGCGATGACAAACCTTTGTCGTAGATGCACCAAAGTTCGTCAATGAACAACAAGTCACCGCTTGTTTGGTTAGAGTTTCCGGCCTTTTTATCCGTGGAGAATGAAGCCAGCATGTATGTGGGTCTGTTAAGTGACGTGTAGTATCCGTACGTTGAATGTGTCGGACGGTCAGTTTGACCAATAAAGGTGTAGCTGTCATTGTTGTTTTTGCCAGGTTTCGTATATTTGAATGGCCAAGCCTCACGTTTCCATGACGCGGATTGTGAGAAAGTGTCCACGGAGGATGCAATCAGTCTCACGTTGTTAGCACCGTACAGCGAACCATCAGCTCTGTCCCTGAATTCACCGCTTTCATGAAGGAAAACTTTAAATAAGGGTTGAACTTCGGAATTGGTCATTGAGGTGTAGTAGTAGAAAGCCATGGAGTCTGGACATCCGACAAAAGCCCAAGATAAATTTCCTGAAGTGCTGTAGCTGCTGGATTGGCCAGTATTCGTATAGTTATAATTAGCTGAATTGGTTGCGGTCATGCTTCCAACTTCAGTTTGCCCTGTAGAAAGAGCTCCGTTGGCTTTTATGCCTAATAAGCTTGTACATTTTATTCCGATGTATTTAGTGCTATTCGTACCGGTTCCACCAAATTGTTGCATGGTGCCGTTATTGTAGTTGACACTGCTTTGATGGTTGGTTCTCGCAGAACCACAGCCTACCCATAAGCTACAGGAAGCCTCATCAAAAGTGTGCCAGTTAAAAGGCACCCATTTTTGGGTGGTGTCGTTGCCATCACAACTTGCAGAGCCATGTCTGCTCCATTTCTCGAACCCAGGGTTAGGGAACTGGGTGTTGGTTTGGGTTACTTGCCCATGTACTGCGCCCGCTATGAGGAATAGCAGCACGCTCATCAAGATTAAAGGTTTTTTCATACTGTTTGTTTTTTAATTATTGTTAGAGTTTTTAATGTTTCTAATCGGGAAACAAAACGGCGGCAAAAATACAAAATCTACGATACGATTGGCCAAAAAAATGAGCATTAGCTTTTTTTAATTACTGATTTTCAGAAATATAAAAATGTTAATGTATGTTAAAACAGAATTTTGACGTGCAACTGTCGGAGAATGAAAAAGTTCCGAGAAACAAGGGTCTTTTTAAAATCCAGAAAATTCCTTTGGATTTTTTTGAATGGGAGTACAACATTTTCCGGAATCCTTTACATCTAAAAATGGAAGGATAGCCAAAGGCTAAAAGAAAAAAATGTATTTTCGCGGCCAAAATAAATAAGTATGAAAGACATTTCCTCCGAAAGCATCCAAAAGGCCGTCAATATTTTGACCAAACATACGGACAGCAAACTGCTAACGCATCTCAACGCTTGCGTGCACTGTGGGCTGTGCGATTCCAGTTGCCTCTTCTTCAGAACGTTCAAGGAAGCAAAATATATTCCAGGCAAGAAAGTCGATATGGTGTCGTCCATTTACCGTCGCTATTGTACTTTCTTAGGCAAGACTGCGCCTAAATTGACGAATGCCAAAGAGTTGACTGAGGATTACATCGCCGAGATGGTAGATTCTCTGTATGGTGCATGCACGATGTGCGGACGTTGCGTGAAGCACTGTTCCATCGGGGTTGACATCCCGTTTGTGGTGCGTACGGGTCGCCGAATGTTAGCCACTATGGGGTGCGTGCCTGAAACGCTGCAGGCCACGGTTGATGCGGCGTTGAAGACCAAAAACAACATGGCCATCCCGAAAGAGGATTTTGTGGACACCATCGACTGGATGCAAGAGGAATTGCAGGACGAATTGGAGACCGAGGAGACGCTGATCCCGCTGAACAAGGAGAATGCGGAGATTCTCTACACGCTGAATCCACGCGAACCGAAATTCTTCCCGCTTTCCATCGCGGCAGCTGCCAAAATTTTCCATGTGGCCGGTGCAGACTGGACACTCTCCGATGAAATGTATGATGTGACCAACTACGGCTATTTTTCCGGCAATGATGCACATGCCAAGCAGATTGCCCAGCACATGTATGATGAAATGGCGAAGTTGAAATGCAGGACGTTGGTGTTGGGTGAGTGTGGCCATGGCACGCGCGCACTCCGTTGGGAAGCCCCCAACTATATGGGTCAACATCCTGATTTCAAGATGATTTCCTTGGTGGAGTTAATTGAGGAATATATCCGCTCAGGTAAAATAAAACTGGACAAGTCATTGAACAACAAGAAATACACGATTCATGATCCGTGCAATATCGTGCGCAATGGCGGACTGTTCAATTCGTTGCGTTATGTGGTGAAACAGGCGGTGCCGGAGCTGATCGAGATGGATCCTTACGGCAGTGACAATTTTTGCTGCGGCGGTGGCGGCGGTATGTTGGCCATGAGCGAATACAACGAACGCCGCCTGAAGATCGGCAAAATCAAGGCCGACCAAATCAAGGCGACGGGCGCGGATGTGGTGATTACGCCGTGCCACAACTGTGCCGACCAGCTTACACAAATCAACCACGAATACAAGCTCGGGGTTGAAATCAAGTCTGTGGCAGAAGTTGTAGCAGATGCGATAGTCCTCGGCTAAGGAATTGGAGACTTTCCTCTAAAATTTGGGTTTTATTTGTCGGAGCGTGTCGGTTCTCCGTTGACCTTCCTGTTTCTGTTTCTGTGCAGCAGGGGACTCGGCAGGTGGTGTCACATGTGCATACCATTGACCATCTCTTTTTCGCAATTCCAACTCACCTGAGAAATTTTTGATAGGGGTGGTTTTATGGTAAGTGGCGACCGCTGTGCTGTCAGAAGTAAATTCTAAGTTCTCGATTTCGATGGTTGCGGGTGTGTCTGATTTGATATAAGAGGGGTCGAGTTTCTGCAACAATTGTTCCGCACGAACCAAAACCGTGTTTTGAGTCTCGGCAGTGGCATATTTAGCAGCATCCTCTAATTGATAATTAGCCATGGCAAAGGAATAGTTATATGCTGCTTTTTCTGCCATACTACGATCTGATTTGCAGCCACAGCACATGAATAAGAAAGCTGCAATCAAAAATAAAAAAGTCTTTTTCATGTCAGAAGCTTATTTGGATAAAAAAAAGACTGCTTTTTTCGGAAGCAGTCTTTTTTTTATTTTGTGAAAAAAATTATTTCACTCTTTGAGCCACTTTATGAGTGCCTTTCTTGCTGACAGGGGCTTTGCTGGTGTTCCAAGTCCAAGGCATGTTGTCAATAACACCGCTGAAAGGATGCATTGTAGGCATAGCGCCAGTTTGGAGATAAGCCACATACTCTTCTGCAGAGAACACTTCAGCATTCCAAGAACCGCTGATCGTCAGAGCGTTCAAATCGACAGCTGTAACAGTTTCTGTGAAAGAAGAAGTATTCGTGTTCCAACCCCAGTATTCTCCAGGTTGATGATTCTCGTTATCCAAAATACCTTCAGCGTCATAATAGGTGAAGTTGGGGTCACGATAATTAACGATGTCTTGGTTGGTTTGGAAATCATAGCTGCCAGGAGTGGTTTCAAGGAAACCGTCGCAATAGATGTTATCCTCGCTATTGGCCACTTTGTAGATTAATGCGTAAATATAACCATTGGCTGTTTGGTCAACAGCGCTCATGTTGGCTGCATTCCAGGTGGAACCGTCGAAAGTCACTTTGGTGGTGCCTTGAGAAACAGGAACAGCTTCGAAATAAGCGGTCCAGGTTTCATCAGCGGTAACGGTGATAGTGCGAGGATTCTCGGTGGTGCCGTCTTGCCATTTCACAAAGATATAACCGTCTTTCGGTGTTGCAGTCAGAGTAGCAGTAGCACCATCGTTGTATGTGCCGCCGCCAGTCACGGTGCCCCAAGCATCGTTGTTAGAGTTAACAGTAATGGTGTACTGTTTTTGAGTACATGAGGTGAAAATCATACCTCCGGCCAGAAGGGCCATGCATAATACGCTTAATACTTTTTTCATAATACTTTTTTAATAAAGGTGATTAATAAAGTTGTTTCTATTATAAAAACGTTGCAATAGACGTGTTAATTGCAATAACGTTTAAAATAGGCAATTATTGTGCATCGTTTTCGTGTTCGCGCACCAATTTGTCGTCAATGAAAATACGACCGCAAGCTTCGCATACGATGATTTTCTTGTGCAGGCAGATGTCCAATTGACGTTGCGGGGGGATTTTGCTGAAGCATCCACCGCATGCATCGCGCTCAATTTTCACAATGGCCAACCCGTTGTGGGCGTTCTTGCGGATGCGTTCGAAAGCGGTGAGCAGGCGGTCATCGACTTTGGCTTTCAGCTCTTCGGCTTTGGCCAAAAGTTCCTCTTCCTCCTTTTGGGTGTCGGCGACAATAACCTCAAGCTCGGCTTTTTTCTGTTCCAGAATCTCTTGGATTTCCTTCACGCGCTCGTTGGTTTCCGCAATTTTGTTCTGTTTGTCCAGAATTTCCGCCTCATGTCTCTCCTTGTGTTTGTCGGCCACTTGGATTTGCAGTTGCTGGAATTCGATTTCCTTGCTCAACGCCTCATATTCGCGGTTGTTGCGCACGGAGTTCTGCTGCTCTTCGTACTTTTTGATGGAAGCTTTTGCCTCCTCGATGTTGGTGTTTTCTGAAGCGATTTTCAGTTTGAGATTCTTGATGTCATCCGTGAATTTGCTGATACGGGTGTTCAGACCTTCGCACTCGTCCTCGTTGTCGCGGATTTCCTCGGGAAGTTCGCCGCGAATCATGCGGATGTCGTCAATTTTGGTGCAGATTTGTTGCAGATTGTACAGGGAGAGCAATTTCTGTTCAATGGAAAGTTCCTCGGCGGTGCTTTGGGTGCTTTCGTGCTTTTTCACCTCGACAACGCCATCGGAAGATTTCTCCACCGTGACCTCATCGTCTTCGATAATTGTCTCCACCACAGGCTTTTTGGCCACTTTTTGTTTCGGTTTCTGAGCTTCCTCGGTCACTTGTTCCACCACTTCCTCTTTTACCTCGGCGGGCTCTTCCGGTTCCACAGGCTTGGTTTCCTCCATTTGAGGAACCTTCACCCGTTTCGGGGTGATCTTCTTCATTTTGGGAACAATTTTCTCCACTTTTGTTTTTTTTGTGCCGATTTCAACCTCTTCTTCTGTGACTTTTTTCTTGGCCATATTTGATTTAACTATTTGATTATCAGTAATCTAAAAACATTTAACTTCTAAAAATTCCAATTTAGAAATTAAGGTGGCAAATGTAGTAAATTTTTCGTTTAGTAAGTTGAAAATAATATTCTTAATGAAAAATTCACCTTCATAGTGTCCGATATCTACTAAAAGCGTTCCGGAATGGGACTTGAAGAAGTCGTGGTATTTGAAATCGCCTGACACGTAGGCGTCTGCGCCCGAAGCGATGGCGAGGTCGATGAAACTTGAGCCGCCACCGCCGCAGACGGCCACTTTGCGGATTGTCCGTTCCGTGTTTCCGGCATAGCGGAATGATGGAAGTTGCAGTTTATCTTTCAGGAAAGACAGGAACGCCGGTACGGTCATTTCTTCCGGCAACTCCCCGATGCGGCCGAGGCCTATGGTGCGACTCTCGTTTTCTAACGGAAGTAGATCGAACGCAGGCTCCTCGTAGGGATGGTTTTCGTAAAGGGTTTGGATCACAGTCCGTTGCAAGCCAGTAGGGTAGAGGACTTCGACCCGTTCCTCCGCCACATGTTCGAGGACGCCCTCCTGTCCGAGGAAGGGGTTGGCTCCGGTTTGCGGCCGGAACTGCCCGGTGCCGCTTATCATGTAGGCGCATGAGTCGTAATTGCCTTGCACTCCGCAACCTGCAGCGAACAAGGCGGATTTGAGTTTTTCGGCGTGGTCGGTGGGCACAAAGACCACCAATTTGCGGTAGAGTCCTTTGTGTGGTTCTAACACCTTCGTGTTCCGAAGTCCGAGCTTTTCCGCGAAAGCGTCGTTGCCGCCACCTTCACCACTGTCGATATTCGTGTGCATGGAATAGAGCACCATGTTGTGTGCCAACGCTTTGCAGATCATCGCACCCACACGGTCGGTGGGCACAATCTTGTTGATGCCGCGCTTGAGCATCAGCGGATGGTGCGAAATCACGAGGTTGCAGCCCTTTTCGATGGCCTCGTCAATGACCTGCTCCGACATCTCGAAACAGACCATCGCGCCGGTGATCTCCTGCCGCACATCCCCGCACTGAACCCCGCAGTTGTCGAAGTCTTCTTGGAGGTACAATGGGAATTTTTGTTCTAAAAAGGTGGTTACGTCTTTGATTGTCATATTATTGATAATTGATTGTGTAAAGACGCAAAATTTTGCGTCTCTACTGACGCCTCTATTGAAAACACAATGCGCCGCAGAAAACCTCTGCGGCGCTTTTCGTATAAATAACGATTAGTCAAAATCGGGGAAGTCGCGTCTTTCCTGACGGTGACGTTGTCCGTCGTGTTGGTTGCTGTTGCCACGATGTGTATTGCCGCCGCCGTTGTTGCGGTTGCGGTCACCGCCCGGACGAGGTCCGCCGTTGCCACGGTCGCGGCCTCCGCCGTTGCGGTTGCCACCACCGTTACGACCGCCGTTGCTGCGAGGTTTCTCCTCTTCGTAACCTTCCGGTTTAGGGAGCAACACCTTGTGGGACAGTCTGTACTTACCGGTCTTTTCGTCGATTTCGATGAGCTTCACCTTGATTTTGTCGCCCACGTTGAGCACGTCAGCCACATTGTCGATGCGGCGGTAAGCGATTTCGGAGACGTGCAGCAGACCGTCGGTGTTGGGCAGGAACTCCACGAATGCACCGAAGTCGGTGATGGTCTTGACCGTGCCTTCGTAAATCTCACCCACCTCAGGCAGTGTGGTGATGAGTTTGATGCGCGCCATGGCGGCGTTGATGTCATCCACGTTGGCGGCTGCGATGTCGATGATGCCGAATTCGCCGACCTCCTCGATGTTGATGACGGTGTTGGTCTCACGCTGCATCTCTTGGATGATTTTGCCTCCAGGTCCGATAACGGCACCGATGAATTCGCGAGGGATTTGCATTTGGACGATGCGCGGCACGAACGGACGGTAGTCTTCTCTCGGAGCGGGCATCGCTTCTTTGATCTTGCCGAGGATGAACATTCTGCCGCGGTGTGCCTGAGCCAAAGCTTCGGCCATTACCTCGGAAGAAAGACCCTTGACCTTGATATCCATCTGGCAGGCAGTGATACCGTCTTCGGTACCGCAAACCTTGAAGTCCATGTCGCCGAGGTGGTCCTCGTCGCCGAGGATGTCGGAGAGGATGGCGTAGCGGCCAGTGGCTTCGTCAGTAATCAAGCCCATGGCGATACCGGAAACGGGCTTCTTCATCTTCACACCGCAATCAAGCAGGGCGAGTGTGCCAGCGCAAACGGTTGCCATAGAGGAACTTCCGTTGGATTCGAGAATGTCGGAAACCAAGCGGACAGTATAGGGGAATGACGGATCGTCGAACGGGATCATCGGTTTGAGGGCGCGTTTGGCCAAGTTGCCGTGACCGACCTCGCGACGGGAGGTGCTGCCGATACGTTTCACCTCGCCCACGCTGTAGGGCGGGAAGTTGTAGTGCAGCAGGAAGCGGCTGGTGCCTTCCACCACGGCGCCGTCGATGATTTGCTCGTCGAGCTTGGTGCCGAGCGTGCAGGTGGTCAACGACTGCGTTTCACCGCGGGTGAAGATGGCAGAACCGTGTGCGGACGGCAGGTAGCCGGTCTCGATCCAGATGGGACGGATGTCCTCGGTGTGGCGGCCGTCGAGACGGATGCGCTCGTCGAGGATCATGTTGCGCATGGCGTGCCAGAGGATTTCGTCATAGTAACGTTTCACCATGACGGCCTTCTCGTCGCGCTCCTCTTCGGGAATAGTCTCGATGAAGTCGGCGAGAATCTGGTCGAAGTCGGCGTTGCGGTCTTGTTTGCCCTTGAAGGACTTGGCGACGGCATACACTTTGTCGTAAAGTTCGGTATTCATACGCTCACGGATGGCCTCGTCGTCGGTCTCGTGGCAGTATTCGCGTTTCGGGTTGGCGGTGGGCACCTGTGCGGCGAGATCCAACTGTGCCTGGCACTGCACCTTGATGGCTTCTTTGGCGAAATTGAGGGCGGCGACCATGTCGTCTTCGGAAATCTCATTCATTTCGCCCTCCACCATCATGATGTTGTCCATGGAGGCGGCCACGATCATGTCGATGTCGGAACGTTCCATATCCTCGACGGTGGGGTTCACCACGAGCTGTCCATCCACGCGGCCCACGCGCACCTCGGAAATCGGGCACTCGAAGGGGATGTTGGAAACGGCGATAGCGGAAGAAGCTGCGAGACATGCAAGGCAGTCGGGCAGGAAGTTCTTGTCGCCGGAAATCAGCGTCACAACGACCTGAGTTTCAGCGTGGAAATTCTTGGGGAAGAGGGGACGGATGGCGCGATCGACCAGACGGGCGATGAGGATCTCATACTCGGAAGGGCGTGCCTCGCGTTTGAAGAAACCGCCGGGGAAACGACCCACAGCGCCGTATTTTTCCTGGTATTCTACCTGAAGAGGCATGAAGTCGGTGCCTTCAACGGCCTCTTTCTTGCAACAGACGGTGGCTAAAATCATGGTGTTGCCCATGGTGACAACAGCGGCGCCATCGGCCTGCTTCGCCAGCTTGCCGGTTTCAATCGTAACCATACGACCGTCACCGATATCAAAAGTTGTTCTTACTCCTAAATTCATAATGTTATTTTTTAGATTGTACGAGTTTCGACAATAACAAATATTCAAAAAGGCAATTTTCATCAAAATTGCCTTTTTGAATACTGAAATCGCCTGTAAAAAATTATTTTCTTAAGCCTAATTCTTTGATTAACGCTCTGTAGCGTTCAATGTCTTGTTGTTTGAGGTACTCGAGCATTTTTTTGCGCTTACCGACCAGGGTAATCAGGGCGCGTTTTGTCACGCGGTCGCTGTGGTTTTGCTTCACATGCTCGGTCAGATGTTTGATGCGGTGTGTAAACAGGGCAACTTGAGCTTCGGGAGAGCCGGTGTCCTTCTCGTTTTTACCGTACTTCGTGAAAATTTCTTTCTTAACGTCGTTTGTCAAATACATAACTTCTAACTGCTTTTAATTTATCTTTTTAACCTATTTTTAAATCGGCGGCAAAAATACACTTTTTTCTTATATATCGCATGACGGACGTACTATTTTTTATTTGGGCTACAGACATGCAACCGCTAACGTGGTTGGTCATCACCATCACCCACACTATTCACTGTTCACCATTCACAAAAAATTGTATCTTTGCGCCTCTAAATTTTCATCATTATGGCAAATATTGAATTCAATAACAAAACCTACGAGATGGACGGCGACGGCTTCATGGTCCATCCGGAAGAATGGAACAAGGAACTGGCTGCGGAAATCGCCAAGGCCGACGGCATCACGGAAATGACCGAGAATCACTGGAAGGTGGTCGATTGCATCCGTGCCAACTATGAGGAAAAAGGCATCGCCCCGATGGTCCGCACCATCTGCAAAACCGCCAATCTGAAGCTGAAGGACATCTACGAGCTGTTCCCGCTCGGTCCCGCGAGAGGCGCCTGCCGTGTGGCCGGTCTCCCCAAACCCGAAGGCTGCGTATAATCGGCTATGGGCTTTTAGCTATTAGCTTTTAGCTTTTGGTTATGAGGTGTTTGTCACAGCCAATAGCCAACAGCTAATAGCTAAAGTCATATAGGCATAAATAATATAGGCTAAATCAACAAAACCTAAACTTGTAAATATGAGTATAATGCAATATCTGGCAATAGCCGCGGCGGTTTATTGCCTTGTTAGTTTATTCGTGCATTTCGTCAGGATTGTGCGCCTCGGTGCTCCGAAGGACAAGTCGGAGCCGAGCGGCAGTGTGAAGGAGGGCGTTATTTACGCCAATACCCGCGCGATGATGCCCGACCAGAAAGAGTCAGCGTATCTGCACATTCCGTCTTACGCCACGGGAATGCTGTTCCATATCGGACTCTTCTGCTGTCTGCTCTTCTTTTTGCTCTCCTTCTTCCCGTTCTTCAACCGCTGGATTGATGGCTGTAATTGGCATTATGTGCTGGCCATCCCGACCGTTTTGGGTACAATCTGTGGCATCATCTTATTTGTCAGAAGATTGATTTCCAAGGATTTGAAACCCTTTACCACGCCGGATGACTATATTTCTTGCGGGCTGGTCACCCTTTTCCAGTTGATGACCACGCTCTACCTGTGCTGTTCCACTTGTTGCGAATCTGTTACCATATTATATTATATAAGCTGCATCCTGCTGTTCCTCTATATGCCGTTGGGCAAGCTCCGCCACGCGGTCTATTATTTCGCGGCGAGGTATCATCTCGGTTTCTTCTATGGCTGGCGGAATGTGTGGCCGAATAAGGAAAATAAAGAGTAAACATTATGAGATTAGACTTTTTAGGTGCGACCGAAGAGGTCACTGGCAGCAAGTTCCTGCTGACCACCAAGGACGGAATTAAGATATTGCTGGACTGCGGTATGTACCAAGGCAAGGGTCTAGAGACCGATGCCATGAACCGCGATTTGGGCTTTGACCCGACCAAGATCGACATCGTGCTGCTCTCGCACGCGCATATCGATCACGCCGGGCTTATACCATATATATATAAGTTAGGATTCCGCGGCAAGGTGTTCTGCACCCCCGCCACCCGCGACCTCTGCGCCATCATGCTCGCCGACTCTGGAAGAATCCAGGAAGCTGATGCGCGGCAGTTCAACAAGAAGACCGAGCGCGTGGGCAAGACCCCTATCGAGCCGATCTACAACGAGAAGGACGCGGTGGAGTGCATGCGGCTCTTCATCAGCATCCCCCGCGGACTGCACTTCAACATCACCCCGACCGTGGCCATCGACTTCATTGACAGCGGCCACATGCTGGGCAGCAGCGCCATCTACCTCACCTTCAAGGAGGGGCGGAAAACGCGCACGCTCTGCTACACCGGCGACGTGGGCCGCTACGACAAGCGCATCCTCCCCGACCCAGAGCCGTTTCCATACGCTGACTACATCATCACCGAGTCCACCTACGGCGACCGGCTACACTCCACCCTGGACGAGGCCGACAAGGAGCTGATGCTCGTGGTGCGCGACGCCTGCGCGAAACGCAAGGGCAAACTGCTCATCCCTTCGTTCGCCATCGGCAGGACACAGGAGATTGTCTATACATTGCACAGGTTGAAGCTCGCCGGCGACCTGCCCGACATCGAATGTTTCGTCGATAGTCCGCTTGCATGCTCCGCCACCAATCTGTTCCGTCTTCACGATGATTGTTTCAACGAGGAAATGCGCACGTTCATGCAAGAGAATCCGGATCCATTCGGTTTTGAAAACCTCAGTTATGTACGCACCATCGACGACTCCAAGGCCCTGAACGAGCATAACCGTCCTTGCATCATCATCTCCGCCTCTGGCATGATGGAGGCCGGGCGCATAAAGCACCACCTGGCCAACAACATCGAGAACCCGAAGACCACCATCCTGTGCGTGGGCTACTGCGCCCCGACCACGTTGGGAGCAAAGATTATGCGCGGCGACAAGAAAGTTTCCATCTTCGGTAACGAATATAAAGTCCGCGCCACGCTCGCCCGCATCGACGCTTTCTCCGGTCACGGCGACTACAGCGAGCTCATTCGCTACCTCTCTTGCCAGAAGGGCAACAAGAAGCTCAAGAAAATCTTCGTTGTCCACGGTGAGAACGATGCGCGTGATGCCTACGCGAAACATCTGAAAGACGCCGGTTTCAAGCAGGCGTATGTGCCGAAGTTCCGGGAATCGATCGAGCTAAGTTAAGAGTTAAGAGTTAAGAGTTAAGAGTTAAGAGTTATGGCGAGGCAGAGCATAGTTGGAGATAAAAGTTTGGCTTTCGCAAAAAGAATAGCAAAGCTTTATCGTTTTTTAGTTGACAAAAAGAAAGAAACAATTATGTCTAAACAAATTCTTCGATCAGGAACTAGCATAGGTGCTAACATAAGGGAGGGATTGTTTGGCCAAAGTCGTAAGGACTTCATCAGCAAAATGAATATAGCCTTAAAAGAAGCAGGCGAAACAGATTACTGGCTTGAAATTCTTTATTCGGCAGAATATTTAACAGAAATGGAATACAAATCATTAAAGAATGACAATGATGAACTCATCAAAATGTTATCATCCATAATCAAAACGACTAAGGAAAACACTCCGAAATCCCCCAAAAACTCTTAACTTTTAACTATTATCTATATGAGCAACATATTAATCACTGGTGCCAACGGGCAATTAGGAAACTGCCTGCGCGATTTGGCAGCGGATTTTCAAGACAAATACAACTTTTATTATACGGATGTCGCGGAGTTGGACATCACCGATGCGGAGGCCATAGAGAAATTCGTTGTGGACAACGGCATCGACATTATCATCAATGCGGCGGCCTACACGGCGGTTGATAAGGCAGAGGACGACGAGGAGAACGCCTATCGGATCAACTGCACGGCGGTCGGGAATTTGGCGAAGGCTGCGAAAAAGCACGGGCTCACGTTGGTGCATATCTCCACAGACTACGTTTTCTCCGGCGAATTGGCCACACCATACATGGAGACGGACACGCCCGCTCCCAAGTCGGTGTATGGAAGCACGAAATTGGCGGGCGAGCGTGCGATTATGGAGAGTGGTTGCCGGGCGATTATTATCCGCACGTCATGGCTCTATTCCGAATACGGCAACAATTTCGTGAAGACGATGCTGCGGTTGGGTGCTGAGCGGGAGAACTTGCGGGTGGTGTGCGACCAAATCGGCGGTCCGACCTACGCCGGAGACCTCGCCAAAGTTATCTACTGTTTGATAGAGAATGGATTAGATCATCAAGGTGTTGTGCTTTATCATTTCGCAAATGAAGGGGTGTGCAGTTGGTTTGACTTCTCGAAGGCCATCATGGAAATAGCCGGATTATCGTGCCGCGTCGAAGCGATTCCAACGTCAGAATATCCCGCAAAAGCGCACCGTCCATCCTATTCTGTGTTCAATTTGAGCAAAATCAAAACGGCCATAAAGATGGGTGTCCCTTATTGGAGAGAAAGTTTGATACTGGTAATCAACAAGTTAAAAGAAAAATAAAAAAAATCACGAAAAGGGATGTAGTATTAAAAAAAAGTGTATTTTTGCGCACCTTATTTCCAAAAAAAGGAAACGTTCTTTTTTTAGCAAAAAAATCAGCCGTTGTAGCTCAGTGGTAGAGTACATCCTTGGTAAGGATGGGGTCATGAGTTCAACTCTCATCAACGGCTCTTTTTTTTTTGAAATGAACATAAGGAAGGTTTAATAACAAAAATTTATAAAAAATGGCAAAAGAAAAATTTGAACGTACTAAACCCCACGTGAATGTGGGTACAATTGGTCACATCGACCACGGTAAAACTACTCTTACCGCCGCCATCACCACTGTGTTGGCCGACCAAGGTCTGTCTGAACTCAGATCTTTCGATTCTATCGACAATGCTCCTGAGGAAAAAGAGCGTGGTATCACCATCAACACCGCTCACATTGAGTATCAGACCGCTAACCGTCACTATGCACACGTTGACTGTCCTGGTCACGCCGACTATGTGAAGAACATGGTTACTGGTGCTGCCCAGATGGACGGCGCTATCCTCGTTGTGGCTGCTACCGATGGTCCTATGCCGCAAACTCGTGAGCACATCCTGTTGGCAAAGCAGGTCGGCGTTCCGAGAATGGTCGTTTTCATGAACAAGGTTGACTTGGTTGACGACCCTGAGTTGCTTGACCTCGTTGAAATGGAAATCCGCGACCTCCTCAACTTCTACGGTTTCGACGGCGACAACAGCCCTGTCATCCGTGGTTCTGCCCTTGGTGCTCTGAACAAAGAACCCAAGTGGGTTGAAAAAGTCATCGAACTCATGGATGCCGTTGACACTTGGATTCCGCTGCCTCCTCGTGACGTAGATAAAGACTTCCTCATGCCTGTAGAAGACGTGTTCTCCATCACCGGTCGTGGTACTGTGGCTACTGGTCGTATTGAGACTGGTGTTATCCACACCTCTGACCCCGTTGACATCATCGGTATGGGTGCTGAGAAACTGAAATCCGTCGTTACCGGTGTGGAAATGTTCCGCAAGATCCTCGATGAAGGTGAAGCTGGTGATAACGTAGGTTTGTTGCTCCGCGGTATCGACAAAGACGAAATCCGTCGTGGTATGGTTATCGCGAAACCGGGTTCCATCCATCCTCACAAGAAATTCAAAGCTTCTGTGTATGTTTTGAAGAAAGAAGAAGGTGGTCGTCACACCCCGTTTGGCAACAACTACCGTCCTCAATTCTACTTCCGTACAACGGACGTTACCGGTGCTATCACGCTGCCTGCTGGCGTTGAAATGTGTATGCCTGGTGATAACGTAGAAATCACGGTTGAATTGCTCTCCGAAATCGCTCTGAACATGAACCTCCGTTTCGCTATCCGCGAAGGTGGTCGTACCGTGGGCGCTGGTCAGGTAACTGAAATCCTCGACTAAGAGAACACAACCAAACCAAAACAACAGGGAAAGGGCATTGCTATAATGCCCTTTCTTTTACAGGGGATTAGTTTAATGGTAGAATGACGGTCTCCAAAACCGCAGATGGGAGTTCGATTCTCTCATCCCCTGCTGAAAAAAAACTTGGTATTTTGCAATATCAAGTTTTTTTTGTTTCTTTGCAATACATTATTTGCTTATTAACCCTTCAAAAACCATAATTATGAATATCAGATTCGTTACCCTTCTGTTTGCGGCACTCCTGCTGCTCAACCTGCCGTCAAAAGCACAAAAAACTACCAACAATGGACCGGAAACCGAAATCGGAGACGCGGCCAAAATCGTTGTTTTCGGCGAAGATGACAACTACCTCTATATCTTCTCCTCAGACTGCGACATGTTCGGCGGTTACGACGATTCCTACATCACCATATATGACAAAAACAAGAATTCTATGGTGAACGAGTATGAATTTGATGATGACTACGAGTGCTTGACCGCTTACCTGGATGGAAACAATGTCGTGGCAGTCAATGGAAAATACAACAAGAAAACCAAATGCGTGGAATATGGGAAGACTGTAATCCCAATTCAAGGCAAAGCGCCTAAGAAATTTGTCTTCACGCCCATTGTCAGCGTACCCACAAACGGACTGGAAGAGGAGAACATCTGTGCTTTCCTGTCCTCTGACCGCACAAAACTGGCTTTTGTCACCTATCTGCACCCTAAAAAGAATGATAACGAGTATGTGTTAGATGCTCGAATATTTGACCTTAACGGGAACGAGATTTCCCATGTTAACGAACATGTTAACGCCCCTTGTGCAGACCGCGTAAACGGATGGCTCACCCCCGACGGCACCATTTATCTGGATGAGAACATCCACATGAAAGCCAATGTGAAATTCACCATGGGTGGGGCATACGCCCAGCGCAGAGACGCCAAAAGGTTTTCCTGCGTTACCGCTTCTGGCGAGGTTGTCCTGTGCAAGATGGATACCGGCGATGAACCGATTTACGACCCCATAACCGCTATTTTGCCCAACCAACACCTGTTCGTTGCTGGCGCAACCGACAAAGGGATTTTCACCATAGAATTCGACGGCAATGGCGAAGGCGAAGCGGTTTTACATGAACTGGAAATACCGGAACGACCTGAGAAAACACAATATGACCAATATTATAACGAGCTAAAATCCAATTTTTACCCCAACCAAATTTTACCCTTATCGAACGGCAACATCCTGATTTTGGGTTACGAATCAAAGTTGGTGGTGAGTACTGACATTAACGGAAAAATGCACACCGACTATTACCACCGAAACATCCATCTGTTTTTGATAGACAACAAGGGTGAGCTAATTGCCACCACCACACTTCCAAGCGCTAATGTCAACAACGGTGCATGGCACAAGGACACCCCGCGCGCTTTCGAGTTGAACAATGAAGTCTATTTGATTTTCAACGACAACAAAATCAACTACAACTCTTCTAATCCCAAAATATGGAAAGCCCTAGTATATAACAAAGGAAGTCAAGAGTGTGTTGTCGCAGGCAAACTGGACAGCGACCTGAACTTATCTCCCGAAATCATTTATAAGCCCAAATCCCAAAAAGATTTCAACAACATCGAGTATTTTGAAGAGATTATCAACACCTCCAATGACGCCGTTTATTACATACTTCGTCGCGACGGAGGCAACCACATTGAGGTGCTGACCGAAGAGTAATCCGCTAACGGACTGCTTTTTAAGTATATTCTAATAGAAAAACTGAAACGCGTCATTTTACGACGCGTTTCTCGTTATTGGCAATAAACGACTTCCAATCGTTGAACTTGCGCGCCCCCCCAAGCGTCACCTTGTTCTGCAGATGATGGCACACAGCGGCCGCGAGCGCGTCAGTGGCGTCCAAATACTCAATAGAATCCTTTAATGGGTACATGTGGCACAACATAGCAGCCACTTGTTCCTTGGCGGCGTTCCCATTGCCCGTAATCGACTGCTTGATCTTTCGGGGTTCGTACTCATAAACCTCCATTCCGGCGTGCAGACAAGCAGCAATGACAATGCCCTGCGCCCTGCCCAACTTCAGCATCGACTGCACGTTCTTGCCGTAAAACGGGGCTTCTATGGCCAAAATATCCGGATGATACTGCTCAATCAACGCGTTCATCTTCTCATAGATGAATTTCAACTTGGCATAATGGTCAGTCAGCTTCTTCATCTGTATCACACTGATCACCTCCACATCCGATTTGTTGAGCTGCGTGTTCAGAATGGCATAACCCATCACATTTGTGCCTGGGTCAACACCTAAAATCTTATGACTGATACCTTCGCCGTCCATATTATTTCTCAAAAACAAGCAGTTTCTCGTTATAATCAATCACAGCTTTGTGCGCCACCAGAAAATCATTGCCCAAGATCACATGGACAGGTTTCCGATGCAACCGCTGATAAGCCAAATTAATATAGGTGAAATCCAGCAAGGCCATGTGCTCATAACATTTCATGCGGAAACGACCCAAGCGAAAATCAGGAATATCGGCAATGCGGACCTCAAAATCATCACCACCAATACCCGCTGTAACACCATCATGCACAAATGTTTGCAATTCAGGAAGAAGCGTGCGCGCATATTCCGCATCCATACAAGTGCGCGAGGCACCCGTGTCCAATACCATGCGGATAGGTTTGCCTCCGACTGACCCTTTCACTAAAGTATGATAGTCACCACACTCCAATTCCACAATATTGAGTTTTACCTTATACATAATCTTACTGATAACACATCCCAACTGGTTGCAAGCACAACAAACAACTGTATAACAAACCTTTACAACCAGTGTTTTTTAATGAAGAAAACAACCAGGAACACCAAAATCAGCACACATATACCCATCACAATCCAAAAGGCGAAAGGCGATGAGGCGAAAGGCAACGCCACATTCATACCATACAAACCGCTGATGAAGGTCAACGGAAGCACGATAGTGGATATGATAGTGAGCATACGCATAATCTCGTTCGTTTTGTTGGTCTGCATCGAATCGAATGTGCTGGAGAGGCCATCAACCAACTCGCCATAGTCTTCAATCATATCCCACATCTTCTGGTAGAAGTCGAGGATATTGCCCCAGTAATCTTCCATATCGTCGGCAAAACCCTTAATCTCACCAGACTCGAATTTATTGAAGAGGCGCAATTGCGGGCGGAACATGGTGTTCATCTGGATGATGTTCTTACGGAAGCGGGAAATCTGCTCAATCAAATGTTCCGATTTGCTATTGAACAATTCGCGATTGATATAATCAATTTCCGTGCCCATCCGTTCCACCAACAAGAAGGTTTCCTTCATCATACGGTACAATATATGATACAAAACAGCATCACTATTACCGCTTATGTCATCCTCATCCTCCGGTTCTGGATTAATTTTTGTGTAGTTGAAAAGATCTTGAACCACATAGTGGGAATTTCCGACGGTAATCAGATAATCCTGGCCCCAGAAAATCTTCGTCTCTTCGGTTTTCACCAATTGTGTACGCTTGTCCATCAACGGGAAATGGAGCACGAGGAAGTAATAATCGTCGTACTCATCTATTTTGGGACGCTGAACAAAGCTGGAGCAGTCTTCAATATCCAATGGGTGAAAGTGGAAGTTATCCCGTAAGAAATCTAAATCCTCAACTGTGGGATTGGTGATATGGTGCCACTTGAAGGTACCGAAATTGATGGTATCAACCATGAATAACCTCCTTTCTACTATTGGATTAATACTGACAAAGACTACATCTTAGTGTTCGTTTTTTAAGCTTGCAAAAATACAAAAAAAGCGATAATAAGTTATTTTTGCACCAAATTTAAATTTGAATGAAAAACTATCTGTTCCCTCTACTGTTCTTCGCTACTATCGTCATCGCCATTGGGTACTTATCTCGGCGCACCGCTTTCATTTTTGGGTG
>JAFXTE010000041.1 GCA_017525245.1 Bacteroidales bacterium
ACGACTGCCGCCAACTCCATGTTGGTGGTGGGTGTGATGACCGATCCTAACGACTTCGCCACATTCACGCCTGTTGACACGGTCTTCCCGAACCCTTACGCGCTGACATCTTGGATTGACAGGACCGTCAGTTTGGCTTCCTATACCGGCAACGGTCACTACCTCGCTTTTATGCAGGAGAACTTCTCCAATCCGCTCACCCCGGTCAGCATGGACAATCTGACGGTGGAATACCTCTCCGCTTGTCCGCTGCCCACGAATGTGACCGCTGAACCCATCACCCACGACAGCGTGTTGGTGGATTGGCAACCCGGCGGGTCGGAGACCGCTTGGCGCGTGGTGGTCGTTCCTAACGGCAATGGACCTGAGAGCGGCACACCTGTGCAGACGGGAACTCATCCGATTGTTATCGGTGGCTTGGCCGACAACACGATGTACGATGTCTTCGTACAGTCCGATTGCGGCAGCTCGAGCAGCTCGTGGTGTACCCCCACCACTTTCATGACGACTTGCGCCCCCGTGGTGGATCTGCCCTACTCGGAGAATTTCGACGACTACCCGTGGATGAGCACCTATATTGTGAGACCCGACTGCTGGATCTTCCCCGTCACCTACGCCGAATGTCCCAGAATTGACTGGAACACCTACGGCTATTACGGCATGGAGAGCAAAGCCCTTCTCTTCCACTCCGACACGTCAACGACTGCCACCGCTGTCACCCAGCCGTTCGGGGTGGATATCCATTCGCTGCGGGCTCAGTTCCGGCTGTCTGCTGACCACGAATATATCGCCGGATGTATGGAAGTGGGGGTGATGAGCGACCCGTACGACCTTTCGACTTTTGAATCCGTACAGGTTATTTCCATCGCCCATTTTGATACCTGGCAGGATGTCACGGTGGATTTCCGCAACACGGCGATGACGGGCACCAACCGCCATATCGCCTTCCGACAGGTGGGATTACACTCCTCTAATATGGCTATGTGGCTTGACGATCTGATTGTCTATCAAGCAGATGATTGCGATGCACCCTCCGGTTTGACTGCCCACGACCTCACCTCCACTTCGGCTACCATCTCGTTCGAGCCCTCGCAAAGTAGTGCTTCACAATGGGAATACGTGGCCTGCGCCCCGGGAGTTTCTCCCAGCACCCAAACCCCGGTGGCCACCGCCAACACCTCGTTTGTCGTTGACAACCTGACTCCCGGACAAACGTACCGCATATTCGTGCGGACTGTCTGTGGCTCGAACAGCCATTCGGGATGGTCAGAGCCGTTAGAAATCACCCCGGACTGTGGAATTATCAGCCAATTGCCCTACACGGAGACGTTTGACACATACGGAACAGACAGCAAAGCGGCCTTCCCCGATTGCTGGCGCCGCATTCTGACCCCTGCATCCTACTCCTACTACCCCATCGTTTCGTCCGAAGTTTCTGCCAGCGGTGTCGGGTCGATGCTCTTCCTCGCCAACTCTTTCAGCGACGACTGGGCCATCACCCCGGCATTCGCCCCGAATCTCTCCTTCGACAGCATCCAACTGGATTTCAGCTACTTCCAGGAAGCTGGTGCGGTTCCGGGTTGGGACACGATGTTCATAGGCGTGATGAGCAGTCCTTACGATGCCGCCTCCTTCGTGCCGGTCGATACCATCACCCTCCAGAGCTGGGGTGTGTGGGAACCGCATTCCGTACTCCTTGACCACCACAACGGCGACGGACGGTATGTGTCGTTCCGCTATCACTGTCCCGCCTATTTAGGCAAGGTGTTCATTGACGACGTGGTGTTCTCCGTAAGACCTGATGTCGGGGTTCCCGAGCGTGACATCGACCAACTCTTGCATCTCTACCCCAACCCCACGACTGGAAAATGCATCGTCCGCAACGAGCAAGACCTCATCGAGCAGTTGGAGGTATATGATATGTACGGAAAACGGTTAGAGCAGCACTTTGTGCGTGATTACCAGACGGTTATCGACCTCTCCACCCGTGCCTCCGGTGTCTATTTCGTGCGTGTGACCACCGAACAGGGCACCGTCACCAAACGGGTGGTGAAACGGTAATGGGCGGATATATCATCTGTTCCAGAATTAACAGAAGCAAAACAACTTGACAATCAATATTGCAAAATGAAAAGAATCATCCGAATTTCAACATTGGCCCTACTGGTCGTCTTGACCTTGACGGGCTGTAAGAAAAGTTATACCGTCACGGTGAAATCCAACAACACGGAATGGGGTTCTGTCACAGGCTCAGGCACATACAAAGACGGTGAGACGGTCACCCTATCCGCAGTGCCTGTGATGGGATGTTGTTTTGTCCGCTGGAACGACGGCGATGCCACCAATCCGCGCCAAATTGTGGTGAGCGGCGATGCCGAATACATCGCCATATTCACAGACACAACCGGCGGCGGCAATGACTTAACCGGCACCGTTGTACACGATGCGGTGACCGATTACGACGGTAACAGCTATGACGCAGTGTGGATAGGCAACCAGCTGTGGATGAAAGAGAACCTTCACACCACGCACTATGCCGATGGCACGGAAATCCCCCACGGAGTAGACACGAGTGTGACCAAGCCATATTGGTACAACTACTCCGTTCTCACCCTCCCACTGGAAAAATATTACAACTGGCCGGCGGTGATGCATGGAGAGGCTTCCAGCAACACCAGCCCGAGCGGCGTGCAGGGAATCTGTCCTTCTGGCTGGCATCTGCCGAGCGATGCGGAGTGGCTGATAATGGAGCAGCGGCTGTCCACGATGGATGTGTCCGGTTTCGGATGGCGCGGCGACCATGCGGGCATGTTGGCGAGTGACGGATGGGATGCTTCCTCCAAGTCGGGAGCCCCTGGCAACGTAGCGGATTCCAACCATAACATTTCGGGGTTCTCCGCCGTTTCTGTAGGCTATTGCAATAATATTGCTCCTATGGATATGGGCCGAACTGCTCATTTCTGGAGTGCCACTCAGGACATCCACAATTCCGCATGGTGTCGCGATCTTTTTTACAACGAGGCGCGTGTAAACAGAGACCTCAGCGGCAAGGAATCCGGCTATTCGGTTCGCTGCCTTCGCAATTGACATACGCTTGATCTGAGACGTGTGACGTATGATTTGAGACGTGAGAATGGATTATCCCCAAAGTCCCACGTCTTTTTTTGATGCGGTCGCAGTGGCTTTATTGCGAATTTAATTGTGCAAGGAAATCCTCCAGTTGGAGCGCAAATTGCCTGCAGCGTTCGAATGTGACCACCGAACAGGGCACCGTCACCAAACGGGTGGTGAAACGGTAATGGGCGGATACATTTTTCGGTTTCCCCATTTTGTAGGGACGCGATTCATCGTGACATGACGCGATGAATCGCGTCCCTACATTTTTTACGCACCTCCACCACAGATAACCATAATCATTCAACAGCTTCAATAACCATAACCATTAACCCTCAATGTCAATAACCAATAACCATTTACCATTAACCCTCAATAACCAATAACCCATAACCAATAACCATTAAAAAATGTATTTTTGCGGCCAAATTCCAAACATCATGAACGGAGACCCGCGATTATACAAACTCTTGGATGAACTGCACATCCCGTACGAGTATCTGGAGCACCCGCCCGCCCCGACCATCGAGATTGCCAAGCAATACTGGGCCGGGCACGAAGCGAAGCATTGCAAGAACCTCTTCTTCCGCAACCACAAGGGCAACCAGCACTATCTGGTCTGCCTCGACTGCGACCAGGACATGAACATCCACGACATCGAAAAACAGCTGCATCAGGGCAAGCTGAGTTTCGCCTCGGAACCGCGACTGATGAAGTATCTGGGTGTGACGCCCGGCTCCGTGACCCCCTTCGGACTCATCAACGACACGGAGCACCATGTGCATGTGTTCCTTGACCGTCAGCTGCAGCAGGCGGAACGCGTGAGTTTCCACCCGTGCATCAACACCGCCTCGCTCATGGTGGCGCGCGCGGATTTCGAGCGTTTCCTGCAGTATATGGGAAATCCGTACGAGTGGATTGATTTATATTAGCTTTTGGCTGTTGGCTGTTAGCTATTGGCACTTTGCTAATTCTTTGATTGAAAAATTATTATGTTGAATTGTAGAGCATTAATATCCCAATTAGAGGAAACGCAGATTCTCAGCAAAGAGGAGTTTTCTTTTTTGATAGCGCATCATTCCGAGGAGGACGCGCAGTTTCTGTTTGAGCGGGCGCGGGCGGTGCGGGAACGCGTTTTCGGAAAATCCGTCTATTTGCGCGGGTTGATTGAAATCTCGAACTACTGCGCCAACGACTGCTACTATTGCGGTATCCGACGGAGCAACGAAACGGCAGAGCGCTATCGCCTCACCGAAGAGGACATCCTCGCTTGTTGTGACGAGGGTTACCAACTTGGATTTAGGACGTTCGTGATGCAGGGCGGCGAGGACGCGCACTTCACCGATGAGGTTTTGGTACGGTTGATTGGCAACATCAAATCGCGTTATCCTGATTGTGCCGTCACCCTGTCATTAGGCGAGCGTGCGAAGGAGCGTTACCAAAAGCTCTTTGATGCGGGTGCCGACCGCTATCTGCTCCGCCACGAGACGGCCAACGCGCAGCATTACGCGCAGCTGCACCCCGCGTGGATGTCGCACGCGAGGAGGATCCGGTGTCTGTGGGATTTGAAGGAGATCGGCTATCAGGTGGGAACGGGCTTCATGGTGGGCACTCCCTTCCAAACGCCCGAACTGTTAGCGGAGGACATGCTCTTCATCAAGGAGTTGCAGCCGCAGATGGTGGGCATTGGGCCGTTTGTGCCGCACCACGCCACGCCGTTCGCCAACGAGCAAGGCGGCACCGTGGAGCAGACTCTCTTCATGCTCGGCCTTTTGCGACTGATGATGCCGCAATTGCTTCTGCCTTCCACCACCGCATTGGGCACTATCGACAAAACCGGTCGCGAGAAAGGGCTGTTGGCCGGTGCCAACGTGGTGATGCCGAATCTTTCGCCGGTATCCGTACGCAAAAAATACGACCTGTACGACAATAAAATCTGTACCGGGGACGAATCGGCGCAATGCGTCAACTGCCTGG
Source organism: Bacteroidales bacterium (assembly GCA_017525245.1). Classification (GTDB taxonomy): domain Bacteria; phylum Bacteroidota; class Bacteroidia; order Bacteroidales; family WCHB1-69; genus F23-D06. Next base: position 5,092 of record JAFXTE010000041.1, read on the forward strand.
GTGTCAGAATCGCTTCAACCGGCTACAAGATTGACGTGAACCGCGGCGACGCACCAGGGTGGTGAGTTCAAAAACTTGCCACCGCTTTCCTTTTATTGCTTGGACGATATCTCTTTGTCTTCATAACAGGAACTCCTGTATAATGGCGATCATGCTGTAAGATCCTCACGTCTGTCCGCAAATTGGCAATGTCTTTTCGAAGTTCTTCAGTGTTCCGATCCAGCTTTTCAGAAAGGTTTTCTATTTTACCATCAAACTTCTTATCCATACTCTCAGACCGATCATCCACTTTCTCAAACCGCTCGTCCATTTTCTGTTCTATTTTCTCAAAACGTTCGTCCATCTTCTGTTCTATTTTCTCAAAACGTTCGTCCATCTTCTGTTCTAATTTTTCAAAACGCTCGTCCACTTTCTCGAAACGTATATCCACTTTTCTAAAACCATCGCGCATATCAGCGGACAATTGGTCAATTCTTTTAAGAATCTCTTTATGGCCCTCTTCCAGATGTTTTTGGGAAAGGTCAAGGCGGGTCACTTTTCTTGCGAACCGAATGAGAAGCCAAGCAGCTATCAAAAGAAGACTAAAAACAGTAGAAAACATACCAATTGGACTTTCTGTTAAAAGTTGTAAAACTTCAATTATCTTATTCATACTCTGCTTTTTATGATTATTAATTTTTGAATATTTTGTTAATTTTATAAATTTTTTGTATATTTATATTTCAGAATTATTTAAGCGCAAATATAAATTTTTTTTGATTACAACTCCTTCATAAAAAAATTATTTTTGCCGCCTCAAAAAAAAGAGGCATCAGCGTAAGATAAGAGGTGTTATGGCAAAGAAATCGAAAGGTAGAAAGTTTTGGAAAACATTCGGGAAAATCATTCTCATCCTGTTTATTCTCAGCATATTATTGCCGATTTTGTATCGTTGGGTCAATCCGCCCGTGACGACATTCCAGTGTGTGCAAGCCATTAGCAACGGCACCGGAATCCACAAGAAATGGGTGCCGATCGAGAAAATCTCCCCTTACATGTACCGGGCGGCCATCGCCTCGGAAGACAACTACTTCCTCGGGCATCGCGGGTTTGACGTAATCGCCCTCAACACGGTGATGGAGGAACGCAAAAGCGGTCGCCGGCATCGTGGCGGCAGCACCATCTCGCAGCAAACGGCAAAAAACGTGTTCTGCTGGCCAAAAAGTTCCTGGGTGCGCAAAGGCGTGGAGACCTACTTCACCTTCCTGATTGAGACTTTCTGGTCGAAAGAGCGCATCATGGAGGTCTATCTGAACGTAATTGAGATGGGGCCCGGCATCTATGGCGCTGAAAAGGCGGCACAAACTTACTTCCACTGCCACGCATCACAGCTGACGGCACACCAAGCGGCCTTAATCACAGCTTGCTACCCCAGTCCCCAAAAGCGGAATCCGGCCAAGCCCACCTCCTATCTGCTCGGTCGTGCCGCCAACATCGAAGGGAAAATGGCCAGATACGGAACTCCCAAATTCACAGACGAATATATCTCCCACGTGCGCGAGCGTTACCTGAAGTCGGTGGAAAAGATGGAGAAACGTAAAAGTAAAAAGAAGGGCAAAAGCAAGAACGACGTAATGGACTTCATAAAGCATGAAACAAAAAAACAGCGGTAGATGCTACCGCTGTCCAAAACCATTAACCTATGTAAGACAATGAAAATTAATTCATAATCATTGTACTCTTACGCAGGTTGTATAAAAAAGTTACAACTTTCCATAATTTTTTTTGCGAAGGTCGTATTGGCGAAGTGACCGGGGCGGCTGGCGACAATCTCCGCACACAACGGAACCCCCAGTAAATAAAGGTCTCCTATGAGATCAAGCAGCTTGTGTCTGGCCGGTTCATTGGGATGACGCAAATGCGTATTATTAAGAATATGATCCGGGGTCACGGTGATGTTTTTCATGTGGAAGAAGTCACCGAGTTGGGTCAGCACCTTGTTGTCGGGCACTTTGTCAACGAAAACGATGGCGTTGTCGAGGTCACCGCCACGTGCCAGATTGTTCTGGATCAAGAACTGCAGTTCGTCAAGAAAGACGAAAGTGCGGCAGTTATAGACATCCGGAACAAACGTCTCGATATTGTCGAGAACCGCATCCTGCTCGGCCAGCACCTTGGTGCCGTAATCCACGTGCACGGTCATCTTGAAGCGCTTTGCGGGTTTTATGGTAAGTTCTATCTGCTTCTCAGGGATGGAAAACGTGATTTCCTCTTTCACGAATCCGATTTTTTTCGGCGCATCAAGGGTCACAATGCCAACCTCTTTGAGCATTTCCACATAAATCCTGGAACTGCCGTCAAGAATGGGGGTTTCCGGACCAACGGTCTTCACAAGGACATTGTCAATGCCAAGTCCGGCAAGTGCGGCCATAAGATGCTCTATCGTATGCACTTGCGCATCTCCATCTTTGATAGAAGTGCCGCGGGAGGTGTCGAAGACAGAGTTAGGCGTTGCCTTTACAATCGGGTTTCCCGGCAAATCGGTACGTTCAAACTGGATTCCGAAATCGGCGGGTGCAGGCACAAAGGTGACCGTCACCTGTTGAGCCGTATGTAAACCTCTCCCCGATACGGAAACCGGAGAGGCGATGGTTGTTTGTAATGATGTCATGAAGGTTATTGGTTCTTTTTGTTGTTTATATATTGTTGATACAGTTCAGGTAATTTGCGGCGCAGTACCATAAGTTTGCGTTCTTCGGAAGCGGGCAGCGCCGGACTTCCGAGGTAAACGCCCTGCTTGAGGGAGTGCGACACGCCGGACTGAGCTCCGATGACCGTGCCGTCGGCTATGGAAATGTGGCCCGCGATGCCCGCCTGGCCCGCAATGATGCAGCGGCTTCCGAGTTTGGCAGAACCGGCCACGCCCGCCTGTGCGGCGAAAGCAGTGCCCTCCCCTACCGTGACGTTGTGCGCGATCTGCACAAGGTTGTCGATTTTCACGTGGTCGTGGATGCGGGTCGAGCCCATCGTGGCGCGGTCGATGCAGGTGTTGGCACCGATCTCCACATGGTTGCCGATCTCCACATTGCCGACTTGCGGGATTTTCAGGTACTCGCCGTTCTGCTGGGCAAAGCCGAAGCCGTCAGCGCCGATGACCGCCCCTGCGTGCAGGATGCAGTCGGTGCCGATGTGGCAATCCTCATAGACCTTGACCCCAGCGTACAATGTCGTGCGGGCGCCAATCTTCACGCGGTCGCCGACAACGGTCTGCGGGTAGAGACTCACACCGTCGCCGATTTCCGCCCCGTCACCGATGCTCACGAACTCGCCGATATAGACGTTTTGTCCGATTTTGGCGGTCGGGGCGATGCAGGCTTTGTCGGAAATGCCCGTCTTGCGCGGTTTGTTCTGCTGGTAGAAGTTCAGAAGCTGCGCGAAGGCGAGGTAGGAGTTGGCCACCTTGATGAGCGTGCAGGGAACTTCATGTTCGGGCACAAAGTCCTTGTTGACAATGGCCGCTGTAGCCTTGGTGGTATATAAATATTGTGTGTATTTCGGATTAGAAAGGAAAGTCAGGCCGCCGGGCACGCCCTCCTCAATTTTGCATATCGTGGTGATCTCGGCATTGGGATCGCCCACCACTTCGGCAGAAATCAATTCTGCGATTTTCGCAACGGAGTATTTCATTGTTTGACAATTTTCGAGCGGCAAAGATACGATTTTTTGGGTTACGAGGGGACGGGGAAGGTCGAGTTCAAGGTTCAAGGTAGGGACGCGATTCATCGCGTCCGCATTCTTCAAGGTTCAACGTTCAACGACAGGGGCGTATCGCATACGCCCTGTCTTTTTTCAAGGTTCAAAGTTTTTTTTCAATGAGGTATTGCCATATCAAAAAAAAGTGTATTTTTGCCGCCGATTTCAGAAATGAAACCACGGAGAGGTGGGTGAGTGGCTGAAACCACCAGTTTGCTAAACTGACGAAGGGGTAACTCTTCCGCGAGTTCGAATCTCGCTCTCTCCGCGAAACGATTTAATCCAATCAGAATCAGCAATTTACGCAAGTAGATTGCTGATTTTTGCGTTAAAACTGAGACAGAAACGAGACAAAGTGTATTTCTTTGGGATTTGTCAGATTATCACTGTGAATACCTGGCAAAACCAAAAAAAAAATGTCATTGAATCACAACAGGTTAGCAGTATCTTCCGAGTATTCCGCTGTCAACTACCTGCCGGCTACTCTGAAGACCAACAAGTCGGGATGGCTCATTGAGTACTATGTGGAGAATCCACAAACCCAAGAGCTTGCAAGAAAGAAAATCCGGCTTTCGCGGCTTATGAGCCGTTATCCCTCCAAAAGCGAGGCGAAGAAACACATCAACAACATCATCATTGCCTTGAACATGAGGCTCTCCACTGGGTGGAACCCGTTCTTCCAGGGCGAGGATTCGCGAATGTACACCCCAATCAAGGATGTGGCGGCGCGGTATATGGAGGATATAGAGAAGACACTCCGCCCTGCCACATACCGCACTTACAAGACCTTCATCAAGGTCTTCTGCGAATGGGTTGAGAAACAGCAGCCTAACATTTATTCCTCCATGATTTCCCACACTATGATTGTGCGCTTCATGGATTACATCTATTACGAGCGAAAAGGAACGTCGGGAAACGAAATCACCGCCTCCGCTTACAATTCCTACATCAAGCAGGGCAGCGCGTTCTTCTCGTGGATGATGGACAAATGCTATTGCAAGGAGAACCACTTCCAAAAAATCAAGGCGAAAAAGGTAGAGGATAAAAAAAGAATCCTTATTCCCGAGGAGACCCGAGAAAAAATAAACGAATATTTGAAGGTCAAGAATCCGATGTATCTGATTATGCTCAAGTTGATATACTCGGGACTGATAAGACCTCACGAATTGCGGGGGCTAAAGGTCGAGAACTTGTCGTTTGCCGACATGCAGATAAGGATTCCCAAGAATGTTGCCAAGAACGGTCACGAAAGGGTGGTGCCGCTGTCGAAGGAGATACTGCTTGACTTCCTGGACATCGGGGTGCAGAACGCGAAGATGTCGGACTACATCTTCGGCGAGCATTTCAAGACCTGTTCCACCCGTATGGCTGATGCCACAATGCCGAAGCATTGGGTGAAGCTGCGCAAGGCGTTGAACCTGCCGAAAGAAATGCAACAGTACTCCTTCCGCGACACGGGTATGACCGAAATGATAAAGAACGGGATAGACCCGTTGTCCGTCAAGCAGCTGGCCGACCACTCCTCCCTTGCGATGACCACCATCTACACGAAGCATGTTGACCCGAACCTGCGTGATATTGTGATTTCCAAGACACCCAAATTTGCGAAAGACAAAGACGAAGCAAAACCCAAGCCGGATTCTATAGAGACATCCTCATCTTTGCAGCCTCCACTTCTGCAATGACGGATTGCGCCCCTTCAGTGAACTGAAAGGTGATTTTAATGGGCATGCTCTTCACTCCGGCGACCAGCAACCAGCGGGTTTGGTTTTCCGCCCGTGCCTCCTGCGGCTTCAGCAGTCGCCACAGGTTGAGGAACTCAGAAAGGGGCAAGACGAAGCGGTACTTGACTTTCTCGTAGCCTGCGAGAAAGTCAAGCCACGGGCGCACCCATTTCTCCCCCACAGAGTTCTCCCCTTGCACGGTCAGCGAAACGCCGTCAAGGGGTTCGCCGCTGCGGTTGTAACGGGTCGGCTGCGCCACTTCTATGAACGGGTTTCCCGCCTGCGGGATAGCCAGCTGGCGTGCCCCTAAGTAGGTCTCCAGCACCATCGGGAAGTCCATGTTTCCCGTGTCGAAGACAGGGCTGCAGCCCGCCTGCTTGATACGCATGACAAACTCCGGGTGTTCGGACTTGGAATCCGTGATCTCCATCACGGGAATCTTCAGCGAGGGTGTTATGCTTTCTTCGCTTCCCTCCCCTGCCTTCAAAGTTTGATTTGCACCGCCCTGCGGGTTCCAGCGGAACACCCAGTTGGCGATGCTGTCCCCCTCCCGCTCCGCCTTTCGATAGCGGTTCTCGTTCTCCACGAAACAGACTTTTCCATAGTTGGCCGCTGCGTCCGGCAGCCAGTCCGCCGTAGGCACTGCGGGCAGCGTCTTGGTGCTGTCCGTTTCGTCCGTAGTCACGCCCTCCAGCTTGAAAACGTATTTCCGCTCATCGGTCTTCTCTATGGCGGTCTCGCCGTCCACGGCGTATGCCGTAAGGTCGAGGCACTTGGACTTCTCCAATATGTCGCTCACGAAGGCGAACTCCGCCCGTTTGGTTGTGGAGTCAAGGAACATGGCCAGTCCGAAGGTCTTGCACAGCGTGCCGATGAAGTCCGCGTTGGTAAGGTCGGGGACGTGCTCGCCGTAGCGCAGTCTGTCGGCGAAGCAGTTATAGACCTTGCTGTACGAGGTCGCGTCAGCGGTTATCGGCACGCTCTCGAAGTCTTTGATCACCAGCCGTTGGCCGTATCCGCCGACTTCCTCCATCATTCCCCTGCACTTTGCGAAAGCAAACATATACATCTGGTTCCTGCTCATGTCGTTGACGGCGAAATCAAACGTTATCTCATAGAAGCCCGCTCCGGCATAGCCGAATGATGAAAGCTGGTGGGACTTGAACGTCTTCACGTAATACGGCTGGTACCAGTGGCCGAACAGCGAATCCATGTCGTCCCAATTCCCGTAGAGGCTTGACGCCGTGGCTTTCCACAGGTTGTTGAGTCTGTCGGTCATCATGAAAACAAGCGCCTCCTCGTAGTGCCTGATCACGGTGTTGCCGTTCTCCTCCACTTCGATCGTGCCGTTCTGAACCACGTTGGCGGGCAGGTAGGTTCTGACAACCACGTGGAAATAGTGCGTGCCGTCGGCCTTGGGGTAGAACATATATTGCTCGTTGCCCTCCGAATCGGTGAACGGCTGCATGAAGTGGGGCATTCCGGCAAACATGGTGTGGTAGTAGTCCACGGACGGCGTGATTCCCGCACTGAATCCGGCCTCGTTGTCGAACTGCGTGAGCAGGCCGTCCAAGGCACGGAGGCTCTGCGAATAGACTTTGGCGGTGTCCGTGTCCTGCAGGAATCCGCCCTCCGCCCGATAGCCCCCGTTCGCCACAACCCTGCCCAGCAGCCATGTGAGCTGGAGGGCTGGGCAGAAGGTGAAGCTGTTGGGGTTGTCGGCGGTGCGGTTGTTGAACACACGCACGCCACGGTTGCCGGGTCTCTCTTCAATCACATCGCCGCTGGCGTTGAAGAAGAGGCGGTTGATGTAGCAGCGGTCGAGCCCGATGTTGTCGTTGGTGTTCAGGGAGGCTTGGATTCCGCTGGAGTTCTCCGGCGCGTTGTCGTACTGCGTGAGGAACCAGCCGAAATCGTTGTTCCCGCTGCCGTAGAAAGCCGTGTCCAGGAACAGCGGGAACTTGACCACGGAATCCGGATCGAGGGTGGACTTGAGGAACTCAAGCCATTTGGCGTTGTGTTCCGTGGCGTTTCGGCTGATGACAACATCGTCGCCGTAGTCGTTCTCTTTCAGCTTTTTGTCGGCGAACCCCGCAGGCCACGGGTTGATGACCAGCCCGCAGGAGTAGGTCGTCATGGTCGCCTTTTGGATGTAGAGGTCGCCGCGTGCAATCTCAATCCCTCCCGCCTTGACGGTGCAGGCGTACTTCTTGAGCCGCTGCACATAGACGAAGCGGGCGTGGCGGAACACCGTGTCGTTGCT
>JAFXTE010000004.1 GCA_017525245.1 Bacteroidales bacterium
CCGCCGACGAGGCCCTGAAGCAGATTGAGGACAAGCAGTACGCCGCCCCCTTCGCCGCCGACCCGCGCAAGCTGTTCAAAGTTGGGGTCTGTTTCGGCAGCGAGAGCAAGGGAATTGACGAGTGGAAGGTGGTGGAACGATGACGGTGGGACGTGTCGGGTTGGTTAGGGCTCAATCCACAATAATCCCCACCTCCCCAGCGTTATCCATGGCATAAATCACCATTATGTCCAAAACCACCTCTGTCCTTCTTGCCATATTGCTCTGTGCCGCAGCAATCCTCCCCGCTGCCGCCCAATCCACAAGCACTATCGCTGGCGTGTTCGACTACGACAAAGCAAAAAAAGTGGTGAAAAACATCAACAACATTCGGCAGTCCCAAGGGCTGCGGCCCCTGAAGATGGATGCCTCACTCACAGAGGCCGCCATGCTCCGTGCCGCCAAGTTGGCATTCCAAAGAGAGGGAAACGGGTTATACAATGCAAACACGCCTCGTCCCAACGGCGGCAGCGAGGTGATGTTTCTTGAGGAACAATGCCCAAACCTGAATTCCGCCGATGGTCTCGGATTTGCGTGTGCCATACACCCATTCACTGACATCGGCCCGATCGTCAAAGCGCTGAATCAGAAAAACCGTGTAGGAGGGAGTTACTTGAAATCCTCCCGGCAATCCATCGGGTGCGGCGCATTTTTGTCGCCAGACGGATTCTACTCCTGGACCATCTACCTCACCTCCGCTGCCGCCACCAAAACGGACATTCCGAGCGGACAGTGGACGGTGGATATCGCCATTGCGCTGAAGGAGAATGAGCGCACCCAAGTGTTGTCTCGTACCAAGTCCGACACCGACCTCACCCCGACCAGCTTCGAGGTGACCGGCCATTTCAACTACGACAAAGCGATGGAGGTGATGGAACTCGTGAACCAGGAACGCAGCCGTCGCGGTCTCAAGCCCTACTTTTTCGATTCCACTCTCACGGAACTGGCCATGATCCGCTCTGCCGAAATGAAAGGGACTGAGACGATGTCACACGTTCGTCCCAACGGAGGATATGTGGATATCATCAAGCCGTATTTCGAAGTGCTTGTGATTAACTACTCTCCCTCAAAAGGCGAAAATATCGGATTCGGACAAGAGACCGCCGAAGAGGTCGTGAATGCTTGGATGAACTCTCCGGGGCACTGTGCTGCCATCATCAGCAAAGATTTCACATGTATGGGTGCAGGTGAGTTCGACGGCTACTGGACACAACTGTTCATGACTCCCAAGCCCAGCTCCAAACTCGTTCGTGTGAAGAAGTCGTCACCCCACGTCGAAGAGGTCACCGTGCGAGTCGCCCTCACCCGTGACGGCGAGGAGAGCAGGGTGTTGAAGCGGAAGAGACAATAGCAGTGAAGGTATCCGTCGAAACAGTTTATGTTCTTGCAAACGAATTCTTGTATAATGATTGTAAAACAAATTGGAAATTGCGCCCGACACGGATTTTTCGTATTTTTGCAGCGGCACTTTTTGTTCGCCGCATAAAATCATACCGTTATGAAATACCCCATCGGCATACAGACATTCGAGAAGATTCGCACGGAAGGTTACGCCTATGTTGACAAAACCCAATTTGTATATAAGCTTGTCACAGAAGGCTCTTGTTACTTTCTGAGCCGTCCCCGCCGATTCGGCAAAAGCCTGCTGCTCTCCACCCTGAAAGCTTACTTTTTAGGACAGAAAGAACTTTTCGACGGATTGGCCATCGCGGATTTAGAGTCGGAATGGAAGATCTCCCCTGTGCTACATTTCGACTTCAACACGGGAAAATACACCGACTCCGCCGCTCTTGAGGAGAAAATCGTCCACCATCTGGAGAAATGGGAGCCACTATATGGTGTCAAACCGAAAGAATCCCAGTCGCTGTCCACCCGGTTCGAGAATGTCATCGCACGCGCATACGAGCAGACGGGTCAAAAAGTGGTCATCCTTGTGGACGAGTACGACAAACCACTGTTGGAGACTATCGGCAACCCAGAACTGCAAAATGAATACCGCAAAGTCCTGAAATCGTTTTACGGAGTGGAAAAGACCATGGACTCCTACATCCGGTTCGCCTTCTTCACGGGGGTGACCAAGTTCTCGAAGGTGAGCATCTTCAGCGATTTGAACAATCTGGATGATATCTCGCTTAACAATCATTATGCTGAGATTTGTGGCGTTTCCGAGCGAGAACTACACGATAATTTCGATGAGACCATAGAGGAAATGGCGGCAATCAATGGGATGAGTAAGGAAGATTGCTACGCACGGCTTGAAAAACAGTACGATGGCTACCATTTCAGCGAGAATTCGGTGGGTATGTACAATCCGTTCAGCTTGTTGAAAGCGTTCAGTGAAGGGAGGTTCGGTGACTATTGGTTCGCCACGGGCACGCCCACATTCCTGGTGGAAGTGCTGCAGCAAACCGACTACCCGCTCGACAAACTCACCACCGAGGAGGTGGACGTGCGCACGATGGACAGCGTCGATATGATGTACAGCAACCCCATTCCGTTGCTGTTCCAGAGCGGCTATCTCACTATCAAGGAATACAATGAGCGTTTCCAAAGCTATCATCTCGGATTCCCTAATGAGGAAGTAGAGCGTGGCTTCGCGCAATTTTTGGCCACCTACTACTTTGCAGGCGGTATGAACGGCTCGTTCACCATCAACAATTTCGTCAGAGAGGTGGAGCGTGGCGACATAGAAGGCTTCATGACCCGTTTGCAAGCATTGTTCGCTGACGGCGACTACCAAGTGATGGGAAAGCTGGAAATCTATTTCCAGAACACGTTGTCGGTCATCTTCAAGCTGATGGGGTTGTATGTGCAGGTGGAGCGTCACACGAGCCGCGGCCGCATGGACGTGACCATCCAGACCCGC
>JAFXTE010000042.1 GCA_017525245.1 Bacteroidales bacterium
CGGTGAGGGCGGAATCATCACCCCACCTATCTACACCGACATCGTAGGCATCACCCCCACACTGTTCAAAGCGCAACTGCAGGACTGGACCTCCATGGTGCTGATCGACCAGAAAGGGAAGGTGCTGTCGAAGGTGACGAGGTAGGTACGATGAAGGGCGAGGAAGAGGCGATGAATAAGATGAAATGCCGATTTGAATAAATTGTATTTTTGCACTTTAATTTTCGAATATGTCCGATTTTTTGACCATTACCAATGCTAACGAGCTTATCCGCATTCCTGCGGGGAGTTTGGTGTGTGTTGTCGCGGATGGCAACTATTCGGACATTCGTACCCGCGATGGGGAAAAGCGCACGGTTGCAGTGCAATTAGGAGTGATAGAGGATCTGATTCACAAGCAGTTGGGTGCCCAGGAGGAAGAGTTTGTCCGTATCGGCAAGAGCTTGATCGTGAACTTGCGCTTCCTGACGTATATCAACCCTGGAAAGAAGCAGATTGTCCTCTCCGACCATCATACTTTCAAGCTCAACCTCGAGGCCTCGAAGGAGGCCTTGAGGCAGCTGAAGGACTATATTGAACGAGAATATAAGCTATGAAGCATTTTGAAGATATAAAAGACGATGAAATCCGCATCATCAGCCGCAAGGAGGTGATTCGCAAGCCGTTGTACCGCCGTTGGTGGTTCTGGACGGCGGTGTCGGCGGCTGTCGTGCTACTCTCCGTGATCCTTGCGTTGGCACTGCGTCCTAAAACCGACAAGCCCGTCGAAGTGACTGAGCCATTGGCCGAATCGGTTCCGGTGGCCCCGACCATCGTGAAAAGCGAACCTGCCACAGTGATTGTCCGCGACACGGTGGTCAACGACGTGCCGCTGCGCATCCATACGCCCGTGAACGCGATGCCGGAACTTCTCGTCGGTATCCCTGACACGAACGACAAGTCGGTGGTGCTGTGTCTCCAAGCCGCCGACATCCGCGCTGACAACAAGCAGATTGTGGGTGCTTTCGTCCTTAAGGGCGAGCTGTTGTCACGCGGTGTTGCCAAGAAGGGATTTTGCGCCATCATAGACGGGAAAATCCAGCTCGGCATGGCGGAAAGCACTCCGCTGTTCGAGGAGGCGACCAGCAAAGACGGCTATTTCTTCCGTCAGTATCCGTTGGTGAGCAATGGCACGATGGTGGAGAACAAGCCCAAGAACAAGGCCCTGCGCCACGCCCTGTGCGAGCTGGACGGCCAGATCGTGACGGTGAGCAGTCTCGACAAGGAGTCGTTCCACGATTTCGCCCAAGCGGTTGCGGACCTCGGCGTGCAGAACGCCATCGCCCTCACCGGCTGCGATGCCTACGGTTTCTGCCGCGACCAGGAGAACGGATTCCAGCCGTGGGGTGGGGATGTCAAAATGTGGAAGCATCTGGAACACGTGAATTTCATTGTCTGGAGAGAATTCTGATGCGGCTCTCGCTCTTGTTTTCGTGTTTTCCTTGCGAAAACCCTACCTGAAAATTTAACAATCAGTAACGTCAATTGTTAAAATAAATCACAACCTCCTGTTTGTCAGGGGCAACAAAAATTTTGCTAAACCCTTGACAAGCGGGCGGTTTTGGTGTATCTTTGTCGGCGGAAACTATTAACGTTTTTAATCATCAAAATAAAATAAAAATGACGAACAGTAATGATATTGAAAACAAGATGACCACTTTGGAATCTAAAACCAAAGGAATTGTTGACACACGCGTTATAGGAACGGTTAGCGACCACCTATATGACGGCGTGACCGAAATTATTGATAATGCTAGAATGCAGGTCTCCATCTATGTCAACGCTCATGCCAGCATGACGTTTTGGAAAGTGGGCAAATACATTATCGAGGATATGGATTACCAAACATATTCGGCCTACGGCAAGAGGATTCTTGCGACACTGTCGCAAAGATTGACAACCCGCTATGGCAAAGGCTACACCTATTCCGCCCTTACAAGAATGATGAAAGTGGCGCGTGTTTACAACGATCGTGAAATGTTTGCGATGCTGTCGCAAACATTGTCGTGGAGTCATTTTCTCGAACTCGTCACGATAGCGGATGCCTCGAAACGTCTGTTTTACCAACATTTTTGCCAGATAAACAGTGGTTTGTTGATAAGCTGAACCGGTCCATAATGATTGCCAAAGAGTACGGTGAGAGTGAGAGTAGGAAAAAGCCTTGGCTACATTGATATTGTCTGGGGTGAAAACAATCCAAAAACTAATAAGGGATTCGGATTGAAACATATTGTGGAAAAACATGGCGCCAGCATTAAGGAGTTGGGCTTCGAGGTGGAAGATTTCATCCCGATTGTGGTGCAGTTTGGGAATTTGTCAGTGAAAAATCAGATGACAAGAAATTGATACTGGAAAGCAAAACCTTTAGGATAGTGATTCAGACCCGATGGGACAATCAGGAGAAAATCTTTTTGTTGACAGCCTTTGACCTAAGAAAAAAGCCCGAATAAATCGGGCTATTTCTTGGAATCACCAGGACTGCACTCGTTGGTGATTTTACGATAAAGACACTCCCTTTATCAACACTGCAAAAATACATTTTTTTATTTAAGTTTCGCATGTTTGTTTTCCAATCATAAGTATCTCAGAAAAAAGCTTTTTGCTGCCACTATCGTATTGTTGGCGATATCAACACTCTCGTTCGCACACTATTTCCGGCCACGGCACACTGTGCCGGGCGGGCGAATTCCCCTTCTAAAACAGAAGGGGAATTGTGCTTCGACCGCAGCTGACCGCCGTGGCCGGAACATTCTTCACGCACTTATTTTTCCTCTTTTTCTAACATGCGAAACTTGAATTTTTTTATATCCAAACATTGTTCCATGATTAAAAAAAAAAAACGAAAACCTTCCCCAATACTTCAACAATCAGCGATCTCAATTGTTAAATTAATACACAACCGCCTGTTTGTCAGGGGCAACAAAAATTTTGCTAAACCCTTGACAAACAGGCTGATTTGGTGTGTCTTTCGTGGAGATTTGGCGCGTGCCGGAACCGTTACAGCAACTCGTAACTCCTTTTCACGAACTCGCTCAGCTTCTCACCGGTGAGGATGTTCTGCGAGAGCATCGCCAAATCGACCATCTGCTGCACCAGTTGTGTGCGTTTTGCCTCGTCTTTTTCGTCGAGGATGCGCGTGGCGAGCGGGTGGTTGCCGTTGATCACCAGGTTGTAGTGGTCGAAGCCGCCGTAGAAGCCCTGCTGGCCGGAAACCTTCTCCATGTCCTTGAAACGGCGCATGAACTCGTTCTGCGTGACTATCACGGGCAGGTCGGTCTCGCTCAGCGAATCAACCTCCGGGGTGAACAACTTCGCATCGACCTGCTTCTCGAAGAGCTCTTTCAACTGCTTCTGTTGATCCTCCGACAGTTTCGAGACGTGCGCATCTTCTTCTTTCTCAATGAGTTTGTCAACCACATTGGCATCCACGCGGGTGAAGCGCACCTTCTCGAGCTTCTGCTCCAGCATGTTGATGAAGTGCGTGTCGAGGAAGCCGGTCATCAGCAAAACGTCGTATCCTTTCTCTTTCGCGTTGGCGATATAGACGTGCTGGTCGTCGGCGTTGGCAGCGTACAGCATGACAATACTTCCGTTTTTGTCAGTCTGCAGCGCACTCACCTTATTGCGGTATTCTTCAATTGTAAAGTACTTGCCCTCAGTGTTTTTCAGCAAGTAGAAATCCTTGATTTTGTCGTAGAATTTCTCGTCTGTCAGGGAGCCGTATTCGAGGAAGATGCTCAGGTCGTCCCATTTCTTCTCGAACTCCTCGCGGTTTTCCTTGAACATCTCCTCCAGCTTCTCGGCCACCTTCTTGCTGATGTAAGTGGAGATTTTCTTGACGTTGTTGTCGCTTTGGAGGTAGGAGCGGGAGACGTTCAGCGGGATGTCCGGCGAGTCGATGACGCCGTGCAGGAGGTTCATGAAGTCGGGTACGATGCCTTCCAGCTCGTCGGTGATAAAGACCTGGTTACAATAGAGTTGCACGCGGTTCTTCTTGAGGTCGAGCTGGTTTTTGATCTTCGGGAAGTAGAGCACGCCGGTGAGGTTGAAGGGGTAATCGACGTTCAGGTGGATGTGGAACATCGGCTCCTCGAAGGACATCGGGTAAAGTTCTCGGTAGAATTTGTTGTAGTCCTCGTCGGTGAGGGAAGAGGGCTGTTTCTGCCAGATGGGGTCGGTGTCGTTGATGATGCGCGGCACCTGCACCGCCTCCTCCTTCGGTTCTTCCTTCTTCTCGTTGTTATCGTTATTATTGTTGTCTTGGTTGTCCAAGTTGTCGTCTTTTTTACGCCATTCGGTCTTCATTCCGCAACGGATGGGCACGGGCAGGAAGCGGCAGTATTTGTTGAGCAGCTCCACCAGCTTGTCCTCGTTGACGAACTCCTGCAGGTCGTCGTCTTCCACGTGGAGGACGATTTCGGTGCCACGGTCCGATTTGTCGATCTCTTCGAGAGTGAAGTCGGGTGAGCCGTCGCAGCTCCACTTAACTGCTTGAGCGTCTTTTTGATACGATTTGGTGAGGATATCCACGCGGTTGGCGACCATGAAGGATGAGTAGAAGCCGAGGCCGAAGTGGCCGATGATGTTGGCCGCGTCGTTCCCCTTGTATTTGGCCAGGAAGTCCTCCGCACCGGAGAAGGCAATCTGGTTGATGTAGCGATCGACCTCCTCGGCAGTCATGCCGATGCCGCGGTCGGTGACATGGATGGTTTTGTCATCCTTGTTGACCTTCACGTCGATGGTCAGGTCGCCTAACTCGCAGTCTGCCTTGCCCAAGCTGACGAGCGTTTTGAGCTTCTGCGTGGCATCCACTGCGTTGGAAATCAGTTCTCTAAGGAAAATCTCGTGATCAGAGTACAAAAACTTCTTGATGACGGGAAAGATATTCTCGGTTTGTACATTAATTTTACCTGTCTGCATATTTTTTTGATTTTAATATTTTCAAATGACAGGCGTGGACTCTGCAAATATTGTGCCAGTTTTGTAATGGTTATTGGTTCAGAATCAGATCCCTTAAATCTTCCTTACAAACAGCTGCGCATTCTCGAACTTGGTGACCTTCACCTTGTCGCCGGGGTTGGCGAATCCGTGTTCGATGGTGGCGTCCAGCACTTCACCGTCGATGTTGATTTTGCCGGAAGGACGGAGGATGGTCTGCGCAACACCCTCTTTACCAACGTACTGCTCGTTGCGCATGTCCTGCGAGGTGAAGCCTTGCTTTGTCTCCAGACCGGTGCGCAACGCCAACGAACCGAAGCGCGTCTCGGCGAGGATAAGCTTCTTGCCGAGCCACAACGACAGGAAGAATCCCGCCAGAGTGCTGACCAACACCAGGATCGTCATCTTGCTGATATGAGCAGGGGCGTTGAACTCGGGGTTGAAGGTGAATTTGAAGCCGACATTGAACACCAGGGTGAGGATGAGCGAGGCGATGACGAGCACAATGCCGGAGATGCCCGCGACCCCGAAGCCGGGGATGACGAAGAACTCCAGCATCAGCAGGACGATGCCGGCGAGGAAGAGGAGGATTTCCCAGTGGGCGGCGAGACCTTCAAGGTAGTGCGGGGCGAAGAAGAGCAGGGCGGCGGTGAGGGCGATGATGCTGGGCAGCCCCAGCCCGGGAGCCTGCAACTCGAACCAGATTCCGCCCACGATGCACATGATAAGGATTCCGCTCACGGCAGGGCTGACCAGGAAATTGATGATTTTCTCGATAGGGGAGAGCTCCTGCTCATGAATCTCGGGCTGTTCGACACCGGCCTGAGCCAGAGCCTCCTCGCGACTGTTCACCACTCCCTCGCAGAAGCCGTTGTCCGCAGCCTCTTCGGAGGTGAATGTCAGCACTTTGCCGGAGTCGCTGATGCCGGGAATCGTGACATCGGGATCCACCATGGCCTGCGCGATGTTGGGGTTGCGGCCGTTGTGCTCGGCAGTGGTGCGCATGAGCGAGCGCATATACGACTGGTACTTGTCGGGCAGCACCTGGCCGGTCTGATCGACCACGGAGGCCGCCCCGATGGAGGCGCCGGGCATCATATAGATGCTGTCGCACGCGATGGAGATCAGCGCGCCCGCCGATGCCGCGTTGTTGTTGATGAAGACGATGCTCGGCACCTTGGTGTTCAGCAGAAGCGTGCGGATCTTGTCAGCGGCATCCAGTTCCCCGCCGAAAGTGTTCAGCTCTAAGAACAAGTAGTCGTACTTCCCGGCTTCCGCCTCTTTCACGGCCTTCTCAGTCAGCCGCAGCGCAGGCTTGGAGATGTTGTCATCTATTTTATAATAGTAAACCTGCGTTTTCTGGGCAGTGACGCTGAAACACATGGCAAAAAGGGCAACAACAAGTGTCGTCAATATAAAATATGTTTTTTGCATACGTTTTCTTTAAAAAAACAGGCCGCAAAAATACATTTTTTCGTTTCATATCCTACGTCAAAAGTCAGAAGTCCTAAGTCCAAAAAAAGTGTATCTTTGCCGACTAATTTTTTTGCAATGAAAATAGAGAATGTAGAACAGATTTTTGAAGAGTTCAAGAATGCTAAAATATTGGTAATCGGCGATGTAATGATCGACTGTTACCTTACGGGGAAAGTGTCAAGAATCAGTCCGGAAGCGCCGGTTCCCATCGTGAATGTGCAAAGCCGCAGCTACCGTCTGGGTGGCGCCGCCAACGTCGCGCTCAACCTCAAGTCCCTGGGAGCCGACCCAATTCTTTGCTCCGTCATCGGCAGCGACTCGAAAGCCAAGGTCTTCTACAACCTTATGGAGGACTGCGACCTGACCTCCGACGCCATCGTCCCGATGTACGGCCGACGCACCACCATCAAATACCGCATCATCGGCAATAACTGCCATATCGTGCGTGTGGATGACGAGAAGGTGCAGCAGCTCAAAGATCGCGAGAAAAGGCAGTTCCTGACCACAGTGGAGCAGATCATCGACCATAACGAGATTGACGCCGTTATCTTTGAAGATTATGACAAAGGATTGTTTTCCAAGGAGTTGATATCAGAGATTATCAATTTTGCGCATAAGAAGAACATCTATGTCGCAGTGGATCCCAAGGAAAAGAACTTCAACAACTACGCCAATGTGAACCTCTTCAAACCCAATATGAAGGAGCTTTCGAAAGGTTTGCATGTGGAGGAAGGCGCGGATCTGACCCTGGACGAGATTCATGAACTGGCCAAGGAGTTCGCTGAAAAACAGAACATAGACAAGGTGATGGTGACCATGTCAGCCAAAGGTATCGCTTTCTATGATAGACAGAATGACAAGTTCTATCACCAGCCGGCATTCCAACGCCGCGTGAGCGATGTCTCAGGTGCTGGCGACACGGTGATTTCCGTCTCCACCCTTTTCTTGCTGAAGAACCATACCGTAGAAGAAACATGTCTCGCGTCTAACCTGGCTGGCGGCCTTGTCTGCGAATATGTAGGTGTAGTGCCCATCAACGGTGCCCAGCTCAAGTCCGAACTGGCGAAAAATATGTAATCAGGCAGACTTTTGTGACAAACTGCATACTAAATCTTCACCTATCTCGTTAATGCATCTTTGATTACGAATCATGGTTAGTAAAAAAAAGATATTACTCACTTTTTTCACGCTCGGCTTGACAGTCAGTTCTTTTGCCCAGTTTGGAGTGCCCAATTTGTTGAAGTACGATAAGCGGACGTTCCATTTCGGGTTCCTGCTCGGATATAACCAATTCAACTATAATATTTCCTCGAAACCCGATCTTGCGGAATATGACTCCCTGATGATGGTGAACACCCGTTCTCTAAGCGGTTTCAGCCTCGGAATTGTCACCAATCTCCGTTTGGGCAAATATTTCGACCTGCGGTTCATACCGGGTCTGTCTTTCGGGGACCGCTACGTTAATTACACGATACGCTATGCGTCGGGTTCTGAAATCGTGACATCCAAGAGTGTGGAGTCCGTATATTTGGATTTGCCTTTGCTGGTCAAATTCAAGTCTTCACGCATGTTGAACAACATTCGCGCATACGTCCTCGCTGGCGGAGAGTACAGTTTTGATATGATTTCGGCCAAAAAGAAGAAATCTCCGACAAACGGCGATGTGGTTCTGAAGCTTAATCCTCATGATGTTCAGGCCCAGGTGGGGGTCGGCTTGGATTTCTATTGCACCTATTTCAAATTCTCCACCGAATTGAAGATGTCTTTCGGATTCCTCAATATGCTAGTTCCGGAAGACAACATGTATGCTACCAGTGTTACTTCTCTGAAAGCGAAGAATATACAGATTTCGTTTATCTTTGAGTAGAAAAGCGATGAAAAACGTCAATAACCAATAACCCATAACCAATAACCATTAGAAATGGCAAACAACGAAGACCTTTTCAAACAGATTATAGCCCATGCCAAGGAGTATGGCTTCATTTTCCCTTCAAGCGAGATTTACGACGGTTTGAGCGCTGTGTATGACTACGGTCAGAACGGTGTCGAGCTGAAGAACAATATCAAACAGTATTGGTGGAAGGCCATGGTGCAGTACCACGAGAACATCGTCGGGTTGGACAGTGCCATCTTCATGCATCCCACCATCTGGAAAGCTTCCGGACACGTGGATGCGTTCAATGACCCGCTCATCGACAACAA
Organism: Bacteroidales bacterium; assembly: GCA_017525245.1. Taxonomy (GTDB): domain Bacteria; phylum Bacteroidota; class Bacteroidia; order Bacteroidales; family WCHB1-69; genus F23-D06. The sequence goes on from JAFXTE010000042.1 coordinate 8,656, forward strand.
GGATTCCAAGAAGCGTTACCGCGCCGATGTGTTGATTGAGGATCATATCCAAAAGATTGAGGATAAGATAGATAAGGAGATCGAGAAGGCGAAGAAGCGTTTCAACAACTTCGACGAATCGCTCTACCGCCAGACGAATACCCGCGTGGTGCAGTATCAGGCGCAGGTCGATGACATCCGCACCCGTTTCGCGGAGCTGATGAACAACAACGACTTGGCTGGTCTGAAAGCACTCATCGAAGAGTTAGGCATCGTTTGTCCCATTTCCGGCACGCGCAACTGGACGGATGTACGGCAGTTCAACCTGATGTTCGCCACCAAGCTGGGTTCTGTCTCTGACGGTGCCGACACCATCTACCTTCGTCCGGAAACGGCACAGGGTATCTTTGTGAACTTCCTCAACATCTACAAAACCGGCCGTATGAAGCTGCCTTTCGGCATCGCACAGATAGGCAAGGCTTTCCGTAATGAGATTGTGGCTCGTCAGTTCATCTTCCGTATGCGCGAGTTCGAGCAGATGGAGATGCAGTTCTTCGTGAAACCCGGAGAGGAAATCAAGTGGTTCGAATATTGGAAACAGACTCGTTTGCAATGGCACAAGGACCTGGGTATCCCTGCCGAGAACTACCGTTTCCACGACCATGAGAAGCTGGCGCACTATGCCAATGCTGCCACCGACATCGAGTTCAAGTTCCCGTTCGGGTTCAAGGAACTTGAGGGCATCCACTCCCGCACGAACTTCGACTTGTCACAGCATGAGAAGTATTCCGGCAAGAAACTACGCTATTTCGACCCCGAAGTCAACGAGAACTATGTACCTTACGTCATTGAGACTTCCATCGGTGTCGATCGTATGTTCCTTGCTGTGTTCAGTCACGCCTTCACCGAGGAGACCTTGGAGGACGGTTCCACGCGTACGGTGTTGCGCCTGCCCGCGAAACTCGCACCCTACAAAGTCGCCGTGCTTCCGTTGGTCAAGAAAGACGGCCTGCCGGAAATCGGCCAGGAGGTCTTCGACATGCTGAAGAAAGATTTCATGGTGCAGTACGAGGACAAGGATGCCATCGGCCGCCGTTACCGTCGTCAGGACGCTATCGGCACGCCGTTCTGCGTCACTATCGACAACCAGACCAAGGAGGACAATACGGTTACCGTCCGCGAGCGCGACACCATGGCGCAATACCGCCTGCCCATCGCTGATTTGACGGTCGAATTGATGAAGAAATTACGGTAATACGAGACGTTTTCGAACATATTTTCCTGTAGGGCTGCCGCGAGGGGACAGCCCTACATTTTTAAACAAAATGAGGAGGAGGGCTGCTGCATATTGCAGAAAATCGTATTTTTGCCGTGTATAATTAATGACAAGTAACGATGAAAAAATACACCTTACTGATTCTCTTTATCTTGGTTGCGGTTTCCACTTTTGCGCAGGGGCTGAAGACATTCATAAGCCATAAGGCTTACTGTGCCAACAACATGCAGCCCTATATTGAATTCACGTTCATCGTGGGCGGCAACACGGTGCAATATGCCCAGAATGACCAAAAGAAATTCGAGGCCGATGTGGAAATCCAAGTCGATATGATGCAGAATGACACGCTGGTGAAACAGCTGCATTATATCCTTAGCAGCGACCAGTTTGATGACACCATCCGTGCTGGAAAACCCGACTTCGCTGACATCCAGAATGTTCCGATGCCCCAAGGGGAATATTTCCTCTATTTCTATATGAAAGACCTTCACAGCAATGATACGAATGGACTGAAATACATTGATAAAATCTCTCTTGACTTCCCTGAAGGCAAAATTTCCACCTCGAAGATTTCGCTCTACAAGTCAATGGCGGTGGCTAAATCCCAGGGGTTGTTCGTGAAATACGGATACGAACTTCCGCCGCTGTATTCCGGTTTTGTGCCGGAGTCACAATACACGCTGCCGTTTGCGCTGGAGGTGTATAACTCCCGTAACATTTTAGGCGACTCCAAGCTGAAGGCCAAATGCTACATTGAGGACATGGAGACCCACCTCTCTGTCAACCCCGGCAACATCATATCGATGGAAAAGCCCACAAAGGATGTGGTACTTTTCTTCAACGAATTCAATGTTTTCAACCTCCCGTCTGGCAACTATTTCGCCGTCGTCAACCTATTTGATGAGAAGGACAGCCTGCTTCTGGTTGACAAGGTGTTCTTCCAAAAGAGCAATCCGTCCGTGCAGCTGAACATTGATGATTATTCACAATGGGAAATCAAGGGCACGTTCGTGGAATTTGACACGAACAGGAAAGAGCTAATTGACAACGTGAAATGCCTTTTCCCGATTTCCAGTATGGTGGAGCGGGATTTTTACGATAACAGGCTTAAGGGTGTCTCTACCGACCAATTGCAGCGTTTCTTTTACAATTTTTGGTTAAGGCGCAATCCTTCCAATCCGGAAGAGGCTTGGTTGAATTATAAGAAGCAGGTTGATAAAGTGCAAGTCATGTTCGGCAGCCGGCAGGTGAAAGGCTATCTCACCGACCGCGGACGCGTCTATCTGCAATACGGTGCCCCCAACGATGTCAAATCTGTGCCTTCCGATCCTGTTACGCTGCCTTACGAGATTTGGGATTACTATTACTTGAACAACCAGACCAACGTCAAGTTTGTGTTCTATGACCCCGTCCTGACCGGCAACGACTATGAGCTGCTGCATTCCAACCTTTACGGTGAAGTACAGAATCCGAACTGGCGGATGATTCTTGTGCGCAAGATTCAGACCCAGCAGGACATTTATAACCCGACCCCCGTGGATTACTGGGGCAATGACATGGATGACTATTGGAAATACCATTGATGGATTGGTAAAATGAAGCGCCTGTTTGACATAATCATTTCGTTGATAGTTCTTGCCGTCGGATTGCCTTTCGGTATTCTGATTGCATTGGTGATTGTGATTGATTCCAAAGGCAAAATCTTTTACAAGCAGACGAGAGTGGGGCGCAACAATGTGGATTTCCCGCTCTATAAGTTCAGAACCATGTATTCGGAATCAGACCGAGGGAGTTTGATTACAATTGGCGAAAATGATACGCGAATCACCAAAACGGGACAGTTCCTCAGGAAGTACAAAATCGACGAATTTCCGCAGTTTCTGAATATCCTGAAGGGGGAGATGAGTATAGTGGGACCCCGTCCCGAGGTGCGCAAATATGTGGATATGTACACACCTGAGCAGATGAAGGTGCTCTCCGTTCGCCCAGGACTTACCGATTACGCGTCCATCCGCTATGTGAACGAGAATGCCCAGCTGGCCGCCTCCGATGATCCGGAACAAACCTATATCCATGAAATCATGCCCGACAAATTGGCACTGAACCTTAAATATATTCAGGAACAGTCGTTATGGGTCGATATGAAAATCATATTTCAAACATTCGCAGCTATCATCCATAGAAGCAAATAAACCGCTTCAAGTCAAAAAAGCCCCTCTAAACCTATTTCTTGAAAATAAAATAGACCGCCAGCACCAGAAAACAGAATCCAATGATGTGGTTGAGTCTCAGTGTTTCACTTTTGAAAATGAAGATGGTAATCAGAGTGAAGACCGTAAGCGAGACGAACTCCTGGATGACTTTGAGCTGCCACAAATTAAACGGACCGCCATTGTCTATGTAACCGATTCGGTTTGCCGGAACCATAAAGCAATATTCAAACAGGGCAATACCCCAGCTAAACAAAATAACCATGGGAAGGGTGAACTTGCTAAACCAAGCCGTGTGTTGCAATCTCAAATGGCTATACCATGCAAATGTCATGAAAACATTGGAACAGATCAACAACAATATAGTATATAAACCTTTCATATTTCCATTATTTTAATTAAAAAGGGTAGGGGATAACCCACTCGGAATTTGGCGGCAAAAATAGTTTTTTATCGCGTTCAGAATGCCGTATTCCAAATCTTTTTTTATATCAGTCCGAAAGACAAGATAGAAATGTGGATGATTCACGATGTTCTAGTAGTTGTTTACATACGGAATTGATTTACAAACGGAAATATATGTTGGTTTGGAAAATATCCCGCGTACATACGTAAATAAACCAAATCAAACAAAAATACACAAATGTATCAAACCAACATCGTTTGGAATTATTACGATTACATGTCTTATACAAATGTTAATTATTTCAAGAGAGGTTAATATACAAATGTAAACCATAGGATTAAGCGATAGCGGTTAAAATAACGATTCAACTCGACTTTTTCTTTGAACACAAATTGTTGACAACATTTGATGATATATATAATTCGTAAAACTCTGATTACCACATGATATATGTTGTTTATTTAATGTTTTTACTTAAAAAAACAAGGTATTTTATTAACAATATTTCGTGATTTAGATATAAACAAATTAATATATTAAATATCAATTAATTACACAAGTTATTTAAGATAAAAGACAAAGTGTTTATTAACATTTATCAAGAAGTATCAAAAACGATAGTTTTGTAACAATGTTGATTTCTTTTTGTGAATAATGATTTGGAATATTAAACAATCGTATCTATTGTATTGATTATTTTTGTATTTTTGCACATTATTTAGTATTGTTGATTAATTATATATAAATGTGAATTATGATCGAAAGGATTAAGCAGGTAATTGAGTATTCACAATTGTCATCGTCAGCTTTTGCAGATACAATTGGAATTAGTCGCTCGGGGTTGACACATTTGTTAACCGGAAGAAACCAACCAAGTTTGGATGTGGCCAGAAAGATACTGGCTAAATTTCCAGATGTATCAACAGAGTGGTTAATAATGGGGATGGGTGAGATGTTACGGCCTGATGAACAAGCGGATGCGATTTCCGAGGCTGTTCAGTCTGAAGCATCGTCAACAGCATATCCCGCTGAGAATTTAAAATCCGATCGTCAAACCAATCTGTTTGGCGAATTTGAAAATCCGGCGAATTCAGAAGCGGATATGACGGAAGATGTTGAAATTGTCGCAGAGCTGGAGAAGGGTGTCTTAGAGCAGGGTGCCAAAGACCCGAGGGAGACTTTTGAACCTGTTTCTCTGTCTCGTCCAATTGTGGCGGACACTCTCTCCGAAGTTACTACTCCAGCACAACCGAGCGTCCGTAAGTCAACGGAGTATCGCCAGACAACACCTGTGAAACGCGACCGCCGCCAACCGAATAACATTTCAGAGAGAAAATTGCAGAAAATCGTCTTCTTTTATGATGACCACTCCTTTGAGGTGTATAACAATTTATAATTCAAGGGTCAAGGGTTAAGGTTCAAGGGAATCACATCCTGACCTCAAAACCTTGTACTTTGAACTTTGAACTTTGAACCTTGAACCAACTTGAGCTCCTACCTCAGCTCCCAGTCTGCTAACTTCATGTCGTCAGCTTCGAGGATGGCGAGATAGTTGAGGTAACGGGACATGGCGATTTCACCGTTCTCCACGGCTTTCTGCACCAAGCATCCAGGCTCATGGGTGTGGCTGCAGTCGTCGAACTTGCAGCGATTGTTGTACGCCCGGAGTTCCGGAAAGTAGTCGCGGACTTCCTCTTTGGAGTACTGGATTAGTCCGAATTCCTTAATACCGGGTGTGTCCACCATGTAACCATCAGCCAGCTGGAACATCTCTGCGAAGGTGGTGGTGTGCTTGCCCTTGTTGTGGACTTTGGATATGTCGCCCGTACGCAGGTTCAGTGTCGGGTCTATTGCGGTGATTATCGCGGACTTGCCCGTGCCGGAATGTCCGCTGAAAAGGCAGACGTTGCCACTGATTTTTCCCCTTAGCTCGTCAACGCCCATGCCCGTAATCACGGAGGTGTGCATCACTTCGTAGCCAATATGCGTGTACAGGTTAGACAGCTCGTCCACCACGGCCAACTCCGCTTCGTTGTAAAGATCCATCTTGTTGAAAACCAGACAGACAGGGATTCGGAATCCTTCCGCTGCCACCAAGAACCGATCGATAAAGCCCAAGGAGGTGCGCGGTTCCCGTAACGTGACTACCAGAAAGGCTAAGTCGATGTTGGAAGCAATCAAATGGCTGATTTTCGACAAGTTGGTGGATTTCCGTTCGATGTAATTCTTCCTCGGCTCTATGTTGGTGATGATACCCGTACCGTCTTTCTCGATCTCGTAGTTCACGCGATCGCCTACCACCACGGGGTTGGTATTCTTGATGCCATGGATGCGGAACTGTCCGCGTAACCGGCACTCCAGTCGCCCACCCGTGGCCTCGTCTAACACCGAGTACCAGCTTCCTGTTGATTTAGTGACAAGTCCGTGCATTGTAGAAAACTTCTACTTGTACAAAAACCGTCTGATCGACCGTTTCGGGGTCTTTTCGAACTCCTTTTCCACTATCTCAAAGATGGAGATGTGCTCATATTTGGCCACCATTGTGTTGAAGGTTTCCAGATTTTTCTGCATCTGCTCCTCCACCGTGATTTTTGACCAGTCGAAAGCGGGGTCGGGATAGACCAAAGCCACCAGTTTGCCCTTTCTGCTCAAGACCAGGGCTTCGGAAACACCGGGCAGGTTGTTAAATTTGGCCTCCAGCTCTTCAGGGTAGATGTTTTGTCCGGCAGAACCGAGAATCAGCGCCTTGCTCCGGCCTTTGATGTAAAGGTTCCCCAGTTTGTCCATCAAACCGAGGTCGCCGGTGTGAAGCCAACCGTCACTGTCAATAGCAGCGCGAGTGGCCGCTTCATTCTTGTAGTAGCCCATCATAACGTGTTCGCCCCGGAACAGGATTTCCCCCACTTCATTCTCAGGGTCGGGCGAGTTGATGATGACTTCGTTACGGGTCACCACCTTGCCGCAGGAACCAATCTTCTGCTTGTACCAGTGTTCGTAACTGACCAGAGGACCTGCTTCTGTCATGCCATAGCCGACCACCAAGGGGAATTTGATGCGCCGCAGCACACGTTCCACATCCTTGTTCAGCGCCGCTCCACCCGTGATCAGCCAAATCAGGTTGCCACCGAAGGCATTCATCAACTGGCTGTAAATCTTCTTTTCCACAATTTTACACAGTACGGGTGTGTTCCAGAGCATCTTCACTCCCGGCTTTTCCAATGCGGGGAATATCTTTCCTTTGAAAATCTTCTCAATCACCAAGGGCACCGTAAGAATCATGTACGGTTTTGTTTCGGAGTAGCATTTCAGCAGTGTGGCGGGATTGGGGGTTTTGCCGAGAAAATAGACGTGGCAGCCACCCGCCACTTGGTACAGGAACTCAATGGTCATGCCGAACATGTGGGCCAGCGGAAGCATACAGACCTCCGTCCAGCCGGCATGGTTGGGAATCTCCTCCTGGCTGTATTGAACGTTGGCGGAGATGTTGCGGTAACTCAGCATTGCGCCGCGCGGTTCGCCCGTTGTGCCGGAAGTGTAGTTGATGATCATCAGGTCGTCAAGATTGTCCGTCGGGAGATCAATGTCCTCTCGACTGAGTCCTCGCGGATAACGTTCGCGATACAACGTTTTATAGTTCTCGAAAGCAGTCTCTTGCTCTTTGCCACGGGCGTATAACAATTGAAAATCATCGGTGTCCAAAACCAGTGTGATATTCTCAAGATGCTGTATATCAATGCTTTTCCAGACATTTTGGCTCACAAACATCGCTTTGGCATCCGAATGGTTGGTAAGTCTTTCAATGTCAGCGGGTGCAAAAGCGTCCATGATAGAGACGATGACCCCTCGGTTTGTGGCGATAGCCAACAGCGCCACAGCCCAGTTGGAGCAGTTGCGGCTGCAAATCACCACTTTGTCGCCACGACCGATTCCGGCATGTTCCAACAGTATTTGTAACTTGAACATCTGCGCGGCCATCTCGCCGTAAGTGTAACTCGTGGTGCCGTTGTAGTCGGTTAACGCAGGCGCATTCCAATTTTCGGGAATCGTCCGGTTGTAATATGTGAAAAAGTGTCGTGTGGGTTCTCCGTTTCTTTTCATAATATTTTCGATTTGTTAACTTTCAATGAATAATTGGATAGGGGGATTGTGAGCCAATCCTTGTATATCAACATTATAATTTTCCAAGTATTTCATCCCTTTTATTTCAAACGGCAAATATATAAAATATTCATTAAGGAATGCCGAAAAGCAACATTCGTTAATGCAGTCCTCTGCGTGTATTCGTAATTTGTGTACATTTGCAAACAATTTTTTCGATATGATTAACATAGGAAAGCCATTTGTTAGCTATTTGGTAATCAGTCTGTTGTCGGTGTTTTCAATGCTGGGCCAGCCGTTGGTGATTATGCATACGAATGACACACATAGCCAGATTGATCCATATACCTACAAAACGGATGTCAATATGGGTGGTTTTCTCCGTCGGGAGGCGGCCATTCGGGAGGTGCGTGCTGAAAATCCATACACGCTGCTTCTTGACGCAGGGGATTTCTCGCAGGGAACCCCTTACTTCAATGTATTCAAGGGTTACGTGGAGGTGCGGCTGATGAACGCCATGGGCTATGATGCCGCCACGCTCGGAAACCACGAGTTTGATAACGGTTGCTCCGCACTTGCCGCCCGCCTCAAAACAGCGGACTTTCCTGTGGTGTGCGCCAACTACCAGTTCGCCAACAAGAAATTGGCGAAGGTGATAAAACCCTACGTCATCATAGAACGCGGCGGCATGAAAGTCGGCATTTTCGGTCTCGGTGTGAACCTAAATGGTTACGTCGCTCCGCAGATTGCCAGTGAAGTCACCTATCTTGACCCCGTCAAGTGCGCCCGCCAGATGGTGGATCTGCTCAAAGCCCAAAAGTGCGACTTAATTGTCTGTCTCTCTCATCTCGGTTTGAGTACAGACGAAGACAATGATAACTTGATAGCCCTGCAAGTTCCTGAAATAGACGTGATTATCGGCGGTCATACCCATCAGGAGCTGAGTGAACCTGTAATCATCGGCAACACACGCATCTGCCAGATGACGAACAGGGGGAAGTGTTTCGGGGTGTTGACAGTGGAACGATGATTTTACGATGATGCGATGAGACGATGAAGCGATGAAAAAAATGATAGAAAGGTGTTTGTATAAACTTGAATTCCATTCACAAATCACAAATCACTAATTACAAATCAAAATGAAACAGAAAATAATGGTTACGGGTGGATGCGGATATTTGGGTTCGCATACGATTATCGCCCTGATAGAAAGCGGAAAATACGAAGTGATTTCTGTCGATAGTTGTGTGCGGAGTACACCGGAGACAATGGGTAGGGTGAAGGCGATAACCGGTGTGAACGTCAAAAACTATCGGGTGGATGTTTGTGATAGAGAGTCGTTCTTCAAGGTGTTCGAGGAGAATCCCGGAATAACCGGCATTATCCATTTCGCCGCCTACAAGGCCGTGGGCGAGTCGGTGGAGCAACCGCTGATGTATTACCGCAACAACCTCGGCACGATGATGAATGTGTTGGAGGCGTGCGAGAAGTTCAGAGTCAAGCACCTGCTGTTCTCTTCCTCCGCCGCCGTGTATGGTGACATCAAGAAACTGCCGGTCAATGAACAGACCCCGATGGGGGTTGCCAATTGTCCGTATGCGCACACGAAGCAGATTTGCGAGGGGATGATTCAGAGTGAGTTAGTGGCCAACACGGAAATGAACGCCCTGATTCTGCGCTATTTCAACCCCGTGGGAGCCCATCCGACAGGACTCAACGGGGAACTTTCGCCCGACAAGCCCAACAACCTGATCCCGGTCATCATGCATGTGGCCTCCGGTGTTTTGCCTCAGATGACTGTTTTCGGCACGGATTATGATACCCGCGACGGTTCCTGCATCCGCGACTACCTGCATGTTTGCGACATCGCCGACGCGCATGTGAAAGCCATGGACTACCTTGTGGAATCCAGGAACACAGAGCGTTGCGAGATCTTCAACTTGGGCAGTGGCAACGGTCTTTCCGTGTTGGAGATGCTTGCCGCCGCCGAGAAGGTAATCGGGAAAAAGCTGAACTATGTGCTCGGCGACCGCCGCCCCGGTGACATCCCGGCGATTTATTCCGACAGCACCCGCGCAAACGAACTCCTCGGCTGGCACTGCCGCTATGACGTTACGGCCATGATGGAGAGCGCGTGGAAATGGGAACGTTTTATTAATTCATGATTCATAATGCTTAATGCATAATTGTGGTGCTTTTCGGAGCTGTCGAATCCTAAAATTTGACGATTTTGACAGTTTCGATGCCATTGTCGGATATTATCCGAAGCATGTAAGTTCCAACCTTGTAATCCGATAAATCCACAAAAAACTCATTCTCTTTCACGTTTTTGCGGGAAAGCATTTTTCCGAATATATCAAACACCTGTACTTCTGTTACCTGTTGCGATTCAGTGTACACATACACTTTGTTTTGGGTGGGGTTGGGAAAGACTTTCACATTGTTTTCTTTATACTCTCCGATGGCAGCAGGCAATTCCGGACCTCGGATACCTATAATGATGGCGTGGTTGCTGTTGAATCCGTATGTGCTACAGTTGTTCAGCGCGTAGAATCCATTTTGCTGTCCGCCCCATCCCCAGTTGAAATGGAAATAGTTATCGTCTTGGTAACCGTCGCAGATCCAGACATGCCCGCCGTAGTTCCCGCTTCCCCCGTACATGAAGGGTGCGCCTTCGTCGAGTTCGTTTTTCAAGTAATTGAGCCAGACAGCGGAGGAGAGATTTCCGCGCTCAATGTATTGAATGGTAGTGGGGAAACGGAAATATTGCGAGAGTGCGGACACAATGCGGTTGGAGTTGGCCACACTCGCGGCTGGACCATAATTCATGTTGACGGCGACACCGCAATGGTACAGCAAAGTGGCGACAGCTTCCACACAACTGTCAGGATGATTTGCGGATGTGAGTTTGTCTGGCATATTTTCATAATGGTATGTGGTCGCACCGAAATTGGCGGAGAGGGTGCCATAGTTGCTGCTATAGGAATGGCTTCCTGTGCCAGTGGTGGGGAATCGCCAATAGCGCATCACTTGGCCCATGACAAGAGCCCCGCATCCAACAGCCGCATGGCCGCCGTATGCAGGATTGCCTGTCGCATCGGCAGGACAGAGGTTGTTATAGTACTTGGTCTGGTTCCATTGGTTGTCACCCAGCAACGGGGAAACTACCACCTCACCTTCTCCATCTTTTGGGGCAGGAGTGGCATCTGATAGCAATACCTCCCACTTTAGCCGTGTAATATCGTCAGTTACTTCTTGGTTGTCAATCAGATATTGAATTTCTTCGGCATACCCATCCAAGAAAAAGCGGATATGATCGGGAATGTTTTCTGTGATAAAAGCACCTTCATCGGAGAATGCTAATATTGGTTGTACCCTGTCGTCGCCTGCCACGATGACAAATCCTTCAGATTCAAAATTCACGATAAAGTAACTTGGCACTGAGCTGTTTTCGCCACGTGGCAAAGTGGCGGTGCAAGCGACTACCGGATTTAGAGATTCTGGGGCGCGGTTATATTTTTGGGCAAAAAAGCGGGTTGCAACTCTGCAAGCTGTGGTCACATCTACCGGTTTGGCAGATATGGAGCATGAAAACATCCCAGCCAAAATGAGTAAAATAGTGGATTTCAATTTCATAATTTGATTGTATAAGGCCGCAAAAATACAAAAAAAATGAAAAGAAATAACAAAATATAAGACTATATGGTTTTGATATGGGCACTGTTGATGTTTTTTTTCAAAATGAAGCTCGGTGTGTCGGATTATTGGTTATTTTTGCAGTCTCTCTTCAATAGAAGAATTAAAACATAAGAAATATAAATTTTTCATATTCAGGAATAGATGTCTGAGAATTTACGATTGGTTGCGGATTTGGCACTGATATTGACTTCAGCGGGTGTCGTGACCGTTATTTTCAAATTGTTGAAGCAGCCCCTTGTGTTGGGCTATTTAGTAGCTGGTTTCCTCGTGGGACCGCATTTGCACATTTTCCCCACCGTGGCTGACACCACCGATGTGGAGGTCTGGTCCGAGATAGGCATCATCTTCATGATGTTCGGGGTCGGGCTGGAGTTCAGTTTCAAGAAACTGATGTCGGTGGGTAGCAAGGCTTTCATCACCGCTTTTATCGGGATTATCGGCATGATTGGCGTGGGTGCACTGCTCGGTCTCATCATGGGGTGGGGCGCGATGGAGAGCATTTTCCTCGGCGGCATGCTGTCGATGTCCTCCACCGCCATTATCGTCAAAGCTTTTGACGACATGAAGCTCAAGGACCAGCCGTTTGCGAGCCTCACCACTGTGGTGCTGATCATCCAGGACATAGTGGCCGTGGTGATGATGGTGTTGATTTCCACTGTTGCCGCCAGCAAGAACTCCGCGCCCGGCAAGGAGATGCTGATGAGCATCGTGAAACTCGTCTTCTTCCTGATTCTATGGTTTGTTGTCGGTATCTACTTGATACCAACGCTTTTGCGGAAGTTCAAAAAGTATATCAACGATGAAAACCTTCTGATTATTTCCATCGGTCTTTGTTTCGCCATGGTGATTATCGCCAACAGCGTGGGCTTCTCATCCGCTTTGGGGGCGTTCGTCATCGGGTCTATTCTGGCGGAGACTGCGGAAAGCCAACGCATTGAACATCTTACCGAGAGTATAAAGAACCTCTTCTCCGCCATCTTCTTCGTCTCTGTGGGTATGATGATTGACCCGCAGATTTTAGCGCAATATTGGAAACTGATTCTTTCGTTAGTGATCATCACATTGGTAGTCAAGGCTTTTGTATGCTCTGCTTCGGCCGTGGTGGCGGGAGCCAATTTGGAGGATTCCATCAAGTCCGGTTTCACGCTGTCGCAGATCGGAGAGTTCGCGTTCATCATCGCTTCCGTGGCTGTGGCGCAGCACGTGATGCCGTCGTATATCTATCCGGTTATCATCGCTTCTTCCGTAATCACCACGTTTACAACTCCTTACTGGATCAAGCTCGCCACGCCCGTTTATAACGGACTGGAGAAAAGAATGTCGCCTAAGACAAAGAGTACACTTGATGAGTATGCGTTGTTCGGTTCCAGTAACGAGGGTAAAAAGAACTGGAGCAGTATCATTAAGAGCACCATCTCTAACGTACTGGTTTTCTCGGTGTTGTCATTTGCCACGCTGGCTTTGTTGTTTGAAATCCTCATTCCGTTCGTGAAAAAGTTGCCCTACATTGAGATGATTCCTAAATGGGGCTTCAACACGCTGGCTGCTATCGGGTCGTTGCTCGCCATTTCGCCATTTTTGTTCGGCATCGTGCGCAACAGCCCCAAAGTCCACGAATTGTATCGCAACCTGGTGAAAGAGAACCGCGCCAACATGTTGGCGGTCATCGTCTGGACGTTGGTCCGGTTCGTGATTGTCTTCTATTTCGTTTTTTCCATTCTGGTCAAGTTCTTCAAGTTCACCAAATGGGTGATTGTGTTGATTGCTTTGGCGGTGATTTTCCTGATAGTGCTGTCGCGCCGCAACCTGAACCGATTCGCCAGTATGGAACGAAAGTTCAAAACGAACCTGAACGGGGAATCTTAATTCATAATTCATAATTCATAATTAAAAATGAACACGTTATTTCTGGATAGGGACGGCATTATTAATGTGCAGATTGTGGGCGGGTACGTGCGCAAACCGGAGGAGTTTGAGCTAATACCCGGGGTGCTGACGGCGATGCAGTGGTTGCGGCCGAAATTCCGCCACATCATCGTGGTCACCAATCAGCAGTGCGTGGCCAAGCGTATCTGCAAGATGGCTGACATCGAGGAAATCCACCGCCAGATGCGGGTCACCTTCGAGGAGAACCTCACCCCATTGGATGCCATCTATTGCTGTCCGCATTTGGCTGGGTCGGGTTGTGGTTGCCGCAAGCCCGAAATCGGTATGGCGCTGCAAGCCAAGGCCGATTTCCCCGATATCGACTTCGCTGAATCCGTGATGGTCGGTGACAGTCTCTCGGACATGCAATTCGCCATCAACGCAGGCATTAAACCCGTACACGTTGGTGCGAAACACCCCGGCGAATACGAAGAAATCGCGAAAATAACCTCGTCGCATTATAACAATTTGCTGGATTTTGCGAAAAACTACCCGTTTAATGTTGATAATCAATCATAACAATCAATGTGCTCTACCAAGCTCTTGCCCCTGCGGGGCCGTTCAAGGAAATAGTTATAAAAAATAACCTTTTAACCTCTTAACCCAGCTTCAATAACCCATAACCTATAACCTATAACCTATAACCATTCAAGAATGACTTTTTTCTTCATCTTCTTCCTCTGTTACCCCCTCGCCGCATTGCCATTGGCCGTGCTGTATCTGCTGTTGCCGGTGGTGTATGTGGTGGTGAACCACGTGGTGCGGTATCGGCGTAAAGTGGTGGATGATAATTTATTGCACTCATTTCCTGAACTATCACTTAAAGAGCGGAGGCGTATCCGCAACCGTTACTATTGGCATCTCTCGCAGATTGCCATCGAGATGATCAAGATGTTGCTGATTCCTCGTTGTGCGTTGCGTTACCGCTACCGTTGCGTGGATACGGAGCTGGTGAACCGGTTTTACAGGGAGGGTAGGAGCGTGATTCTGATGTCGAGCCACTACAACAATTGGGAGTGGATGATTGTGGCGTTGGACGAGATGTTCCTGCATCACGGCATCGGGGTTGGGAAGGCCAACAGCGACAAGGTGTTCGAGAAGTGGGTGAACCGCGCGCGCACCCGCAGAGGCACGGAGGTCTGTTTCGCTGACACCGCCCGCGAAGTGTTCGCGCATTACGAAGAAAGCCATATCCCCGCAGCCTACATGATGCTCGCCGACCAGTCGCCCAGCCACAAAAACAAGTGTTACGTCACACAGTTCCTCAACCAGACCACCGGCGTGATCTATGGTCCCGAATATTTCGCCCGCAAATACGACATTCCGGTGCTATACTATCAGGTCATCAAAGAGCGGATAGGCAAGTACCGTATTGAGGTGCAGGTGATTACGGAGCATCCAAACGACGAAAAACCTTACGCCATCACTCAGAAGTACTCGGAGTTGTTGGAGCAGACCATCCGCCGGAAACCGGAGTATTGGATCTGGAGTCACAGGCGGTGGAAATTGAAATTTGATTAGGAGCCAACTGCGTCTCTACTTTTTTATCCTATTTGTCTCTCATTTTGAAGCGTATGTTCTCGGCAAGGAACGAGGCCACTTTTTCAGGGAGCATTCCAGTGACATTGATGACAAAGTCATAGTTTCGGGCATCATAGCGGGAGATGCCGGTCACGTTGTTCACGAAGTTGTTGCGGGTCTCATCTATGCGCTCCACGATGTCGGCAGCCTCTTTAAGGCTGACATTCTGCTTGTTGGCGATACGGGCGACGCGCGCGTCGCGGTCCGCCCGGATAAACAGGTGGATGGCGTTGGGGGCGTCGCGGAAGATGTGGAAGCCGGCGCGCCCGACGATGATGCAGCTTTCCTTCTCGGCCAGTTCTTGTAGCACTTTCGCCTCGGCATAATAGATGCTCTTTGGAGTAACTTCCGTGCTTGATCCGATTTCGTAGCCAACGGCGCCGAACTGCTTATAGAAGTTGCAGAATTCGCCCCACCAGTTGGGCTTCTTCGCTTTCACGCGCTCCAGATTCTCGCGGGTCATGTCAAACTGTTTTTCAATGCATTCCAGCATTGCGCGGCCATACACTTTGAATCCCAGGTTCTCGCCCAGCAGTCGTGCTATTTCGCCGCCGCCACTACCGCATTCGCGGTTGATCGTGATGATAATGTCGTCCATTATTGTTGACTTATTGATACTTTCTTTATTTCTGGCAGCAAAAATAAATATTTTACGGATATGTTTTTTCTTTTTCTATTTTATTCATTCATGATTTTGCATTGAAGTTCTTAATTCCTCAACACTCATCTCCATCCTGCTGAACGCGAACAGCTTCTTTCCCAAGTCTTTGAGGGACGCGCCGAGGTGATAGACAGTATCGTCGATAATGAGGAAGCGGTCGTGGTAGCGGTCGCACTCCCGAATAGTGACGGGCGGATACTGCCGGTTGTGGCGTTCGAGGTCGCATGATGCAGATTATTGCGATGTCACCAATTCTAGAATGGATTCTGGGGTTGCGTTCATCTCCGTGATGGCGCATAAACCGACACCCATGTCCTTCAGACTTGCACCTAACAGATAGGCCTTGCCATCGATAATCAGAAACCTGTCGTGGTTTCGGAGAGGGAGTTGGACGAACTTGATATAGGGATATTGTGCATTGTGTTTATTCAGGTCGGTCAGGAAATGCTCGTTATAGCGTGTGTGTATGGTGGCAGAAACACCTTCGGCCCGTTTGTCAAGCATGGAGAGCACACGGTCGTCAACATAGTTGTCGATCAAAACGATACGGCTTTTGGCGCTTCGTACAAGATCGGAAACGTATGTCCATGCATCCCATACGCAACCAGTGGGGAAGATTTGTTCGGGGAGCATTTTAGGAGCTGCTTGATCCATCCGGTCAAGAATAGCGTCAATCTTTTCATCAGTCTCAATTTGATGCCTTTCTATGTGGGCAATTCGTGAAAGAATGCTTAAATTCTGTATCATAAACCGACGCATAGCCACGAAAGCATTCATGATTTTGATGCTAGTGTCAATCGCCTTTTTGCTATGAAGAACCGAAGACAGCTGTCCAATGCCCTGCTCTGTAAACGCGTATGGCAGCGTTGGGCGATACTTTAGGGATTGGAGGTGGTCACATTTTGCAACCACCTCGTCGCATTCTGCCTTGGTCAAAACGAAACGGAAGTTATGTGGGAACCGTGCTGAATTGCGATTCGCTTGTTGATTCAACCGCTTTGTCGTTACATTGTATAAGCGGGCAACATCTTGGTCTATAATTACTTGCTCTCCTCTAATGGTAAGGATCAGCTTTTCGATTTCGGATTGGCTGATGTTGTTCTCTTCTTTTTCGATGTGGTCGCAATTTGCGACCACATCCAGCGACCGGTCGCAATTTGCGACCAGTTCCCTGCTTCTTTCATCGTTATTAGATTTCATCTTCGCCATAATGGTTGTTTTTTTGAAATGCAAAGATACCACAAAAACCACTGCTTGTCAAGGGTTTTGCGTGATTTTTATTGCTGTTGAAAACCAGAAAGTTGTAATTTTTATTTACAATTTGTTTTGTTGATTGTTAAAATTCAGGTTCGGGATTTCGCTGATTTTTGACCCTTGCGAGTCTGAGGTTCCGTTTGGCCGAGGCCTGATTCCATGTATTGAAGCTCCGAAGCCATCTTCCGTTAAAAACAAGTGATTTTTTCAATTAAGAATGCAGGGGGAAACGGGATTGGTGTCGGTTGACTTGATAAAGTCCGGTCCCCCGTTTTGTACATTGTACATTGTTCATTGTACATTGATCAGTTTCCGGTAGGGGAAGGTGGCAAAACGGAATCCCGTACCCGCAAGGGCGTGCGCTGGCGGGTGGCTCATATCGCTCCTATCCTAACGTTTCAGCAGCCAATCGGTGACCGGCACACAGTGCACAGTATATTCACCCACCTGAATATCATGCTGCTCTCCTTGCATCATGACGAGGGTGAGATTGCGGCTGCGCGTAGCGGCGGCACCTTTCAGAAGGCCACCGACATTGATTTGCCTCAAAAATACACTTTTTCAATGAAATACAATTTCTAATTGCACTAAACGGTAATTTTTCGATTTTCTAAACTGCACTAAATGGTAGGTTTTTGGTGGGATGGATTGCACTAAAGGCATAAGCGATTTCTGGATTTGACATTGTACTATCAGAGAAAAGCCAACTGCCAAAGTAAAAAAAAGCCCGCCAGCATACGCTAACAGGCTTGTGTGATAACAGTCTTCTCTATGTTTTATTGTAAAGGTTGCTCCTCTTTTCTTTCCGTTTCAGGCACATTTGCAGTCAAATCCACAAAAGAACCTACCACCCCCTATCCAATAATTTCCCATTCGCCTGAAGCACCGCCTTTGCGTCTGATTCTCTTGTCTCGTAAAGCATCTATGGCCTTTCTCACCTGACGTTCACTGGTTCCTAGCGCTTTAGCCAGTGCTGCTCGAGATATAGAATGGTTTTCATTTATCAAATCATAGACAGCCTGCACCAACTCTGGATCACTCTGGACCAACTCTGGATCACTCTGGATCAGATTTGGATCAGTCTGGGCCATACCTGGATTACTTCTCTTGAAAACAATCCTCACAAATCCTCCCGACACCTCATATTCCGGCTCAGGCACTCCCTGCTCATGGCAAGCATCCACCATTCTCCCTACACCTGAGCCCCAGTTTTCCAAGAAAGAAGATTTAAACAGCACCTCAGCAATCAGTGGATTATACGGATACGATGCATGAGCCTGTTTGATAGTCTCGGGCGTTAGGTCAAACGGTAAACGCCCCGGATTCTCTATCTCCAGACGGTCGTCATACACGGCAATACTTGGTGTCAGATTATACTTCTCCAATTGTCTATGACAAAGAGCATTCGTTAGAGCTTCACGCAGTGCCTCAGCCGGAATCTCCAATTGTTCCTCCTTTTGGAATCCCACTATCTTGCCACTCTGCGAAAGATGTTTAAAAAGGAACGACATACCTGCATCCAGCAAGTCGAAGAAATTGCCATCTGCCCGGCCGCTATCCAAAAACTCATTCTTATCCGTGCCGCGAAAACGAGCCAGCCTCAGAGACATCTGCGTATATCCACTCAAGTTCCTACCAAACAGAGCGACAGCACCGTTCAGCACCTTCCCGTCACGCATCAGATTCCACTTATTCAAAAGCGACTCCAAACTTTCCGTTTCAGCTGTTGCAGGCATACGACCACGTTCCACACCAAGACGAACCGCACCTTGAATACGTTTTTCATCCAAATCAGCCAACGATATCCCGTCAGCCGCTTGTCTCTCCCATGCAAACTTCTCTGGTTTTGCGGCACGTAGGCGCTCCTCGTACATCTCCTGCGGCATTATCTGCGTAGTGCTCTCATTCTTGTAATAAGGACATCCACGATATGTGTAAGGCATCTGCCCCCACTTCCACCCATCGAAATGCATGACGATTAGCTGGTCACCCGGTCTCCCAGGCACATCAATATATTCAGGCTTCACCTCAACCGCAGGATAGAGACTAGCCAAAGCTTGGGCTATCTCCCGTTGCGTATTGTCCGTCACCTGTTGACCCAGTATCTTCAGCAATGTCGGAGCAACGCCAAAAATCAGCCATCCGCCATCCGTGTTCAAAAACGCACAGGCGGAGTGCATACCATTTTGCAACTCACCCGTCGTTTTCTTCAATTCCAGACAGCGGTGTTCATCCTTCGCTATAAGTTCTTGTATATTTTCAAATGTCATAACCATTAATTATTCGTTCGGCTCTGCCGCATGGCTCGTCAAAGAATTATAGGTTTTCCCAATGGTCGCCCGTCTCTCTTTCCAGCACGCGCAACAAAAAAAATTAAAGTTTATTCCTTCGCAGACTCCTCATTCTTCTTATTCTGCCATTCATCTGCAATCTTACCCCAATCTATTTCTCGTTTATTTTTTCCAGTCCATACATCCCAATAATCGGGATCTTCTGACCGCGGACATTGATTCTTAGGTAACGTTCTCATCTTAACAAGGACTGGTAATTCCGAAGCCCAGCCAAGTAAGACCGCATACTGCGAAGGTAATGATGGCATTTCTTTAAGAATTCCTCTCATGTTGTCTGGCAATAAGCGATGAACCAAGTCCTGGTCTCGGTCATTGGATATACGATGCAAAAGGAATGAATTACACTGAGACAGTACAGTGGGTGATAATTCAGATGGTCTTTGTGAAGAAAGCACTAATCCCAATCCAAATTTTCTGCCTTCACGGGCTATTTTCTCGAACACCTTGCAACATTGCGTTGTAGGTCCAGTATTCTCAGCATCGTCATTGTAACGCTTAACGAAGTAGTGAGCCTCCTCCATTACCAGAACAGTTGGCAAACACTGCTTGTTTAGCTTTAGATAACGTTGCTGTGCCTCAAATACCATACGTGCTATAACCGCTGTCACAATACTGGTTACATCAGACGGCAGTAATGATAAATTAATGATTGTCAACGACTCCTTGTTGTCTGCTCCAATATAGTTACTCAACCAGTCACTAAGACCTAATTCTTTATCATCTATAACCTTCTTGACACGAACATCAGAAAGTAACGCCTTGATGCGAGGCATCAGTGTAACAATATAATCAGTTGTACTCAGTATTTCTGCATTAGCCTCAATTGAGCGCACAAAGTTTTCGCCTGTAAACGGGATTGGGCTATCCTCATCAGTCGGTAAAAACTCATCTTCTTTGCCTCCAGCCTTCAGAAAAACATCCTTCAACAATGCTATCAGACTATCAACCTCAGCCTTTGTATAGTCGTAATGAGGGTAGGAACCACTACGAGCAGCAATAAACTCCTGGACCTTTGCCGAGAAAGCTTGAATGGCATTATTTAGCTCTTCAGAATAATCTTCATCGCTTTTTATATCACTCGCCCATTTCTCAACGGATTGGTGAAAGCTCTTCGGGAAAGGAAATTTGCCCCAAGGATTACCAGATGCCTTGTTTACTTCTATAGTGTCAATAACCGTTCGCACATAACTTGCAAAGTCACTTTGCTTGGAAACTTCTTCAAAAACATTTCCACTCCTCACAGACTTCAAAGCATGTACAATAGTTGTCCTATGCGTTTTGGGCGAAGCCTTGGTGAATCCGCACCATTCATCAGTATTCCAGAACCATAGAGGAACTTGCAATTGATTCCTTTTGTCACCTCCCTCAACATTCACGGAATAGATATTCGCATCTCTTTTGTCTGCGAAAGCTTTGCTGTATTCACCATTAGGGTCTAAAACAATGAAACGACTGTTTACAGGAACATCCTTGTTTGTTTTTTGTTGTTCAGCACTTTCAAGCGACCAACGTATCAAACCAGCAACAGAACAAGATTTTCCACTACCAGTATTACCAAGCACCGCCAGA
The DNA here is from genome assembly GCA_017525245.1 of Bacteroidales bacterium. Lineage (GTDB taxonomy): Bacteria > Bacteroidota > Bacteroidia > Bacteroidales > WCHB1-69 > F23-D06. The sequence continues at coordinate 29,666 of JAFXTE010000042.1, forward strand.
TGGCGGCCAAAGAGCCTGTCAGGGTCAATCATTACTTTGGCATTACCCACCAACGGGCTATTACCAATATATACCCTACGGTTTTCGCCTGATTCAATGATAGACTTTAACTGCTCTTCCATAGGAAGAATAACAATATCACCCACAGAGGGAAAAGTTTCAAGACCTCTCTTGAACTTATATCCACCTTCTGTTGCCACAAGAGTTCCAACTGGTTGCAGCTCCATTTTACGCAGCGGGAATGGCAGGTCAATCAATCCAAAATCTTGGAAGCCGCTACGTTTAGGATACGGAGAACGCTGGATGGTAATCCATGACACTTGCCCAACGACAAATCCCAGATCAACGGGTATCATCACATAGCCATTGATTCGGGGGAAACTCCGTGGAGTACCCGTATTAAGGGCTACACTATCTGGTGATTCTATATCCAATTGTACCTCTATGCGGTCGGGTGAAATATACTCAACCGTTCCAACACGAAGCGACGCGAGCCGTTCAATAGGTGTTGTTATCATAACTTATACCGTTAGTGTGGAAGGTGTTGAAGAAGGAGCAGGAGGTATAACGGGAGGTACAGTAGTGCCAGTAGTTGTTGTGCTACTAGATGATGAAGGTGTAGTAGGACTTGAAGAGGCTCCTAAACGATGTTGTAACAGTTCTGCCATTCTAATAGTTGCTCTGTCAATTGCAGACTTAGGTAGGTAGTCATTTGCCAAGTTCGAAATGTCACCAAGATTACTTCCCATCAAAACAGACATCTGTGCATAATGAGCAGAATCATTATAGAACTGCAAGATTCTTCCTATCGGGTCATTGTATGAGATTACCACAAGATGTGTGGAAGGAATGGTAAGCATATCATGGATGATCCTATTGATGTGCTCATCACCAAACCCGTATCCGTATGTCACCAGAGTGCTATTGGGTCTGCAAATAGCAGCGGCAAAATCTCGGAACAACTCCACATATGGGTATTCTGCCGTCTCACGGTCTTTTGCTGAGTTTGGATATATCATCACTTTCAATGTATCAGCCCCTTTAAGACCAGGAGCATTCAGATAAGGTGCAATATCACTTGCGCCAAATGGAAGCCCCAACCGTCTTATTTCGTTTTCATTCTGTATCCAGTCAACAGAACCGTGAAGTTTGGTCAATCGTGCCACACCCTCCAAATACCGTGGTTCACCACGGATTCCAGGCGGGTTATAATGAATATCCAAATTTAACCTTGAGGAACGGAAGATCGGCATCATTGTTCCCACAAATCTATCCATCAGATGAACACCTGCTAACTCTGCACCAACTTCTATCAAACGGTCATAGTTAGTGGTGAAGACATTCAGTCTTTCCCTGTTTCCTGTTCGACTGGCAAAGCTAAGAAGGAAATTAACGAGTACCGAAAAAGCATTCTCACGTTTGTCATCCTTTGCTGTTGCAATGGCATTCTCTGTAGTGAGGATAGACTTAGCAAACTCAGATATTATCTTATTCAAGTCCGTTTCCAAAGCCGCCGCCTCAGTGTCTTTCTTGAGAATCTTAAGGCCACGAAGTAAATCATTAGCAGTTCTTATCTGGTCTTCTATATTTCCTTTATCACGGCCACTCGCTTTCGCAGTAGCTTCTGCAGCTTTTTCTATCTCATCCTTGAATTGAGTAAATGAGGCTGCCCCCATTGTTGTACCACCGCCAGCTTCTGCCAAATAACTGATAGCATTGGTGATACCAGAGCCACATAGCAGTGAAAGATGTTCTGACTGGAAGAGCGATGTTAGCCAAGGTTCAATACGTGAACGTAAGATTGCTATGTCAACTTCCTTGCCACCATCTGGCAACCAACTACAATCTTCCTCATTCTGAACCTTGCCGTCTTTATCAATGAGTATCAACTCGCGGTCATCCCGTGTTTTGATAACATTGCCACCAGCTTCCAATGCTTCTTGGATTTCCTTAATCTTTTTTGTATCCATAATAAATGGTTTTGATTTGCTAATCTGTTAACCTCTTCCATTCTTTCAGCCTTTAAAACTATCATAACTTCTTCTTTGCGGACTTTTTCAGCAGACGATAGATTATGCTGATATATTTGGGGCATAAGTTTAGTTCATGACACAATTTTCAAATTTTCTTTATCTTATTGACATTTAGAAGGTTATTAACATTTGAGCGATTGGCAGCTTTTTCGATATTCTTTATGCAAAATGATTGTTATTCGATCTGTTAGGTTCCACACACGCTCTATCCTACATGAACACCAATCATGGCCGCAAAAATAATTAATTTTTCGAAGCTCTCAACAAGTTCTTCTCCAAAAAGATCAACAAGGCGCACATCTGCCCGATATGCCTGTTTACAACAGCAACATGCTAGTATATTAGCATTACGAATGCAATAAATCAACTAAAACGAAACTGTTCAACCGCGTTTTCTCTCTTTAGGACCACAAAATAACCGCGACTTATCATTTTTCTTTGACAAAAAGTCTATTTGATTATTTGGGTTTTATTTTTGGGGAGATTGGGCAATAAGTCTATGCTTAAATAACCACATCAAAAAACATTAAGCTTTTTTCACGATGTGATATGTTATTTTTGTACTTTTGCATCGTCAATCTTCCGTGGCCCGTTGACGGGTTTGCGGGCGGGCGACAGACATAAAAGGCGTTGAGTCAACGTCTTATCTGCGGCTATCTGAATCTCGCAAATTCAATGAGCATCCGCACGATAAGGCAATGTTCAATGCCCATGGGATTGTATATTCTCGGCAGGGACACGATTTTCTCATCCTCGCCAAACGGATTGTCAATAATTCGTTCAATATACAACAGCGTGGGCTTCGGCATTGCTTATCCTCGGATGCAAGGCAATGCGAGAGCCTAGATAGCGGGATGAGCGATGAACTCAGATTCCCGCGCTTTTTTATGTGGTTTAGTTGAGTAATTGTTTCTGTCCGGAATCGGGAGTCGCCGGAGGGTGAAAATGGGGATGGTAGTCCCCGTGAGATGAAGATGGACCGACAAAGGTTGTTTTCTATTATTGAAAAGGACACAGACTGTTCAACTGCAAGCATAGCATACGATTGCTTTATGCTCACCATGATAGTCATCAGTCTTATACCACTGATGTTCAAAACGCAGTTGGAACTTTTCGTTTGGTTTGACCGAATATCCGTCATAGCATTCATCTTTGACTATTTTGCAAGATGGATTACCGCTGATCTTCGACATCCAGAGAGGAAGCCGGCCTTTGCATTTGCCACGTATCCGTTCACTTTCATGGCAATCATAGATCTGCTGTCTATTTTACCTTCTTTAAACCTGATTGGGCGGACTTACAAGATTCTGAGGACCATACGCTTGCTGAAACTGCTTCGCTTGCTCAAAGTTTTGCGATATTCCACTCGGATACAGATGCTGTTTCGCGTCTTCAAAAAAGAACGTTATGTCTTATTGACTGTTTTGGCGATTGCCCTTTTCTACATTTTCACCACAGCTCTTATCATGTTTAATGTGGAACTTAATAAACCCGATGCAGATGGTGTTGTGGTTTTTGAATCATTCTTTGATGCATTGTATTGGGCGACCACCTCTTTGACCACGGTGGGTTACGGCGATGTGTATCCCGTTTCGGATTTTGGAAGAGTGGTCAGCATGATGTCATCCCTCTTTGGCATTGCTATCATTGCACTGCCATCAGGTGTTATCACAGCTAGTTATTTGGACGAGTTGAAACAACTGAAAAAAGACGGGAATGAAGATAATTGATTGTTTTTACAAGTAATATAACGTTTTATGATAGAATTATCCAAAGGAACGAGAATAACATTGTCGAACGGCGGTTATGTGACCATTAAGAAGGAACTTGGACGCGGTGGTCAGGGAATTGTCTATTTGGTGGATTACAACGGCAAGGATATGGCGTTGAAATGGTATCTGAACGCTCCGGACAGCTGTTTTTACAACAATCTCAACAACAATATTCTGAATGGAGCACCGAGTGATGCTTTTCTTTGGCCAAAGGCACTTGCCGAACGTCAACAAGGTAGTTTCGGATACCTTATGGATTTACGACCTGGCAACTATTTCGAGTTTGGAAACTTCTTGATGGCGAAAGTCAAGTTTGCCAGTTTCGACGCGATGCTGAACGCTGCTATGAAGATATGCAATGGCTTCATGATGCTCCACCGTTTCGGTTACAGCTATCAGGACTTGAACGATGGCAACTTCTTCATCGATCCGAAAACAGGAGACGTTCTCATCTGCGACAATGACAATGTGATGCCCCAGGGCGAGAAGTCCGGCATCATGGGTAAAGCCCGCTATATGGCACCCGAAGTAGTGGCCGGGGGCATACCCGACAAGTACAGCGACCGCTATTCGTTGTCCGTCATCCTCTTCATGCTCTTCTATGTCAACCATCCGCTCGAAGGTGCAAAGGTTGTTGCCTGTCCCTGTATGACTGAGACTTACGAGAAGAAGTTTTACGGAAGTGAGGCGGTATTTATCTATAACCCCAACGACAAAAGCAACCTCCCTGTTCGCGGGATCCATCAAAATGTCATTCGCCGCTGGCCGGCTTTGCCTGCAATTCTGCGGAATACGTTCACTCGTGAGTTTAGCGAAGAAATGCTCCGAAATCCGCAGAAACGTATGCTTGAGCAGAATTGGGAGAAGTTGATAGCAACCCTGCGCGATAGCCTTGTTATCTGTCCCCATTGCAAAGGAGAAACCTTTATCGAAGAGGGCAAGAGCATGTGTATGAACTGTGGAAAGGATGTAGAAGTTCCTCTATCGCTTAAAATAGGCAATCGAAATGTCTTTCTAACAGGAGGTACCAAACTCTATATTGACCACGACAACAATGCCGATGTGCTGGTGTTAAAGGATGCAAAAGCAGGATTATTGCTCTTAAAGAATCTTTCATCGGATACTACATGGACGGCTGAAACTCCTAGCGGAAAGTTGAAAACAGTTGCACCTGGAGAGTGTGTGCCAGTGAAGGAGGGAATCAAAGTCTCTTTCAATCAAACGACCAAAGGAGAAATAATATCAAGATAACTATGCCTGAAATTACACCTTTAAGCGAAGCTGCGTTTGTCACACTGGCGATGTGTGAAAAAACAAAGAAGCCCTATGGAATTACCGTAGATAAGGGGGGATTTGGTTTGTATAAGATGGTGTGGTCTTTCAAAATCGATTATGAAAAGGCTCAAAGAGAAGGGTATGATCGCATCAAGGTGTCTGGAAGAATCGTCGAAGATGCAAACTTTCCTGGGTGTCCTTATTGTGAATCTAAACACTGGTATAGTTGTAATAATTGCCATACAATTATATGTTACCATGGTCAAAGTCATGTTACTTGTCCAAAATGTGGTTGTAAAGGGGAAATAACCCAAGTTGAAAAGATTAATATTGAAGGAAGTGCATATTAGTAGCATTGAAACTATATAGAAAAAAGAAATTTTAATAATAACGTAAAAACATATCATTATGTCACTTTTAGACGAAACCGTAGAAATTCCGCGTCGCACGATGACGCTTTTCTTCATGATTGACACCTCCGGCAGCATGGCCGGCAGTAAGATTGGTGCCGTAAATGACGCCGTGGTCAATGTTCTTCCCATGTTGGAGGAAATTTCCGCAGAAAACCCCGATGCAGAAATCAAAGTGGCTGCATTGGAATTCTCCACCACCTGCCATTGGCTCTATAACGAGCCCAAACCCGCTAATGAGTTTGTCTGGCAAGATGTTCAAGCATCAGCACTTACTTCTCTCGGTGCTGCTTGCAAAGAATTGTCAGGCAAACTGTCCAGAAGTGGATTTATGAAATCCGCCAGCGGCTCTTTCGCACCTGCTATCATATTGCTTTCTGACGGAGCTCCAACGGATGATTTTGAATCAGGACTTGCTGTGTTGAAAAACAACAATTGGTTCAAGGCCGCCATCAAGGTGGCTGTGGCGATTGGAGAAGATGCAGATAAAGAAGTGCTGGCACAGTTCACCGGGACTAACGAAGCCGTTTTCACTGTCCACAATATTGAAGCCCTGAAGCAAGTGATTCGTGTTGTGGCCGTTACTTCCTCACAGATCGGCAGCAAGAGCAGTACGGCTGGCGATACAACCAAGCAGGAACAAGTAATCGCAGAAGTGAAGTCAGCGGTTGACAATATCGGCGGCGCTGAAGTGGCTTCCGCTCCATCTTCAACCGTTTCCTACGATGATTGGGATTAAGTGCTTTAACAGCCATTGTCAGGGAGAAAGCCACAAAGCAACGGACAAGCCCTGCCAAGACTTTTCGTTCAGTATCAAAACGGAAGGTTATGCTATCGCTATGGTCAGTGATGGCCATGGCGGGGAACGTTATTTTCGTAGTGATGTGGGATCGAAGATAGCAGTGGAAGTGGCTCACCGATGTTTAGTGGAGTTTGCAGAGGGCATTTCCCCGTCCTTGTTTGCTGATTTGCCGAGCACACCAGTTGGCATTGGCGACACCTATCATCCTGAACTACAGCGATTAGTGGAAGCAATTGTGGTAGGGTGGCGGAATGCCGTCTTGGAACATGCAACGGCAAATCCCTTAACCGAGACAGAACAACTCATATCAAATCCGAAAGATGATCATGAGTGGGAGAAGACGTATGGTTGCACGCTCATTGCGACACTCCTTACCCCTAAGTTTTGGCTGGCGTTTCAGATAGGCGACGGAAAATGTGTGGTCATTGACAAAGAGGGAGTCCCTTACGAACCGATTCCATGGGATGACAAATGCTTTCTAAACAAAACCACCTCTATTTGCGACACGGATGCAGCAAGAGAGTTCCGATATTGCATTGGGGGCAAAGAGTCTTTCCCGATCGCAGTGTTTATGGGCAGCGATGGCATTGACGACTCGTTTGGCGAAGAAGAAAACCTGTACAATTTCTATATTCAATTGGCCAAAGGTTTTGCCAAGGATGGATATGAAGCCACCATTGCTGATTTGATAGCGACATTGCCCGTCCTCAGCAAGCGGGGAAGTCAAGATGACATGTCTGTGGCGGGGTGGTATGATGAGCGATTGGAAGGTATGACAACTCAATTGTCAGCTTGGCAGGTGCAACGCTTGATGACCAAACAGAAGACTCTTGCTAGTAAGATTGCTTCAGCCTGGCATCAAATTATTTATGATCATCCACCAGTGCCGACAAAAGACTCCTTGTTCTCTGAATTATTACATTTTGGGAACGAAAAGATGTTAATTGATAAAAAGATAGCACACATAAAAGAAGACAAGTAATAACTTGGTGCGGTGTTGTTAATGAGATTATCATAATAACGAAATCCTAGTTTACTCAAGAATAAATGGCACAAAACGAATTACATATTGCTGTTAAACAGGCTATTTTCGATCTAGGGAAAAAAGCTATCAAAGAGGATACCTTTTACGGTGTTTTGTTGGATTATAACGCATATCCTCAGAATCCGATTGTAAGTTCAAACCTAAAGAGTGTTATGAAAGACATCCTCAATGAAGGCTATGGAAGAAAGGTGTATTATTGGTCAACTCATCCAAGTGTTGGTTGGAAAACCCTAAACGATAAGTTTATAGATGGTTTTATTAGGAAAACCCAACATGATTCCGCGTCTGTTAACACAGTATCCGAAGCTCTTTTATATGGAATAGGATTGATCAACGATATTACAATTACTTGGCAGAATATAAATGTAACCAGTGAAAATCCGGATTCGTTGTCCAAGCTAAAGGATGCTTATTTGAAATTACTCATCAATTCAATAACAATAGAAGAGGATTCTTCAGGCCTTCAATCGGCCTATTATACACCCGAATCTAATGCTGAATTGTTTGCGTTGGAAGAAAAGATAAGAAACGCTTATGAGATTCTTTCTTCTAAATATGATAATTGGTGTGACATCAAAAAGAATAGTTTTTTGAAAAAAGTTCAACAAGATATTGATTCTAAAAATGCGATAATTAAAAATAAAATCCGAAAACAAAAACGCAGACGCAACCGAAGAATAATTTTGGCTGTTTTGATAGGCTTTGTTGTTTTTGTGATAGTTATTTCAAACCATGAATATAATAAAGCCAAACCTTATATAGCAGCCTTTGAATCTTCAATCGCATTGGGAGATAGTGCTGCAGAACAACATGATTATCTTTCCGCATTGAATCACTACCGGCAAGCCGCTGATAATTATACATGCATTTGGGCTACTGATCAGTATAGAGAAGAAGCAATGCAAAAACGATTGGAACTTATCCTTGGTTTATGCGACAAATGTGTGCAGAAGAGTAAAGATTATTTATCAAATAGCACCTTACCTTCTCCGAGTGATTGCTATATGGTAAAAAATTTGTTGGACAGCATACCATCAGATGAGATATTAACAAACGAAGAAACAGAAGCGAAAAACGCCCGTCTTGTCGAAGTTGATTCGATCCTTAATGATGCAATTGAAAAAAATATAGTAGAACTGTTAAATGGTATTTCAAATAATCGTGGAGAACGCACAACAGCTATACTATCAAAAATAGACACACTCTTGTTGTGTGATAAAGACAATTATTGGTTACACATCATCAAAGAAAAAAAGTAATGAAAAGGCATCAGAAAAAATTGATAAAAGCCCTGTTGATTTCTGCAGCATATTCTTTGGTAAACACTACAGCAAAAGCTGAAATAATAATTCCGGAGTTGTTGGATAGCGATGACAAGAATTGCTCTGTGGATCAGCTTGTTAAAACAAAAACATACCATAATGTCATTAAAATGGGGCCTTCTGGCAATCTCTATGGTGTAAATGACCATCGATCACACAGTTCTCACCGATCTCATAGTTCTCACCGATCGAGTAGAAGTGGTCACAGCTCTCATTATTCAAGTTCTCATTATTCGAGCAGTAGCAGTTATAGGTCTTCAAGCAGTAGTTCAGGATTAACCAGTGGAGCTACAAGTCTGTACTCTACTCCTAAAAAGACATTTGAAACATATTCATTAGGGGATCGGACATTGAAAAAAGGTCTTTATGGAGCAGATGTTGATGTATTGGTTCGCAAGTTGATAAATTATCAATACTTGCGATCCGATGGTCTAAAGCGACAATCAGGGTATTACTTGTTTGATAATCAGGTGGAACAAGCTGTAAAGTATTTTCAAGAAGATGCTTCGCTTACAGTTAATGGTGTTGTTGATAGCAGTACTGAAAATGCCCTATTAGTTTGGTCTTCATCTAAAACTCATCTGCGATTAGGGGTGCGCGATTTATATGTGGGTTGCTCTGGAGAAGATGTGGAAACATTAATACAATTGCTAAACAAGGCAAATTGTCCGCCCAATCCTGAAAAATTCAAAATAGATAATGATATGTATATCTACACGGATGATATTGCTACCGCTGTTCGTGTGTTTCAAGCATTTGCAGGATTAACGGTAACAGGACGCGCTGATTTAACGACTATCAATAAACTTAAAGCTTCAACCAAATAGAAAGCAAATGATAGAATTCATAATAGATAGAACAATTTATTCCGACGCTTGTATCACCAAGAGCATCTACGCATTGTCGAAGGATTACGACTGCCAACGTTCTATGAGTGGTACAAAAGAATCTGTCAAGATGACTCCACGTGACACATCAGTTTCCGAGGAGGGTGCCCGACATGCTTTTCTTCAGATGCTGAACGACTATAAGGCGCGTGAAATCATTGCTTCTGAGACAAAAGATATTCGCACAATACTGTATGCAAAAGCGTTTGCCGATTGTGACGATTTTGATGAGGAGGTTGAGCAATGAAAAACTATTATCTTCTTCCATTCGATTTTACCCGCATTGCCAATCATGAGGTATTGGTGAATGAGTTTGGCGACATGTTGGTGTTGCCCGATGGTAGTGTGGATAAGATTGTAAACCACCAGCTGGAAGAAGATGATACCTACAAAGACCTTGTAGCAAACTATTTCATCAGCGAGAATAGGATTCCTACCAATCTCGATATCTATGCTTCCCGACTGCGTGAGAAGAAACGTTTTCTGGATGATTTTACGGCTCTGCATATTTTTGTTGTCACCCTCCAATGCAATCAAAACTGCGTCTATTGTCAGGCATCAAGCCGGACGGAACAAAGTGTTCATTGCACCATGTCGTTCGACACGATGGAGAGTGCCGTCAAACTGATGTTCCGTTCTCCAGCACCCGTGCTGACAATGGAATTCCAAGGAGGCGAACCGAGTTTGCATCCAGAACTGATACGATTTGGTATAGAGACAGCAGAACGTATCAATGAAAGTGAGAATCGCAAGATGCGATATGTTCTTTGCACCAACAGTGTCCATTTAACCGATGAGATGCTGGATATTTGCAAGCAGTATCAGGTTATGATTTCCACTTCGCTGGATGGTCCGTCATTTTTGCATAATGCGAATCGAGGAAAAACCGACAGCTACGAGAAAGTGGTGGCCGGTATAGAGAAGGCTCGTCAAGCTTTGGGCTTTGATATGGTTTCCCCATTGCAGACGACTTCGATAATGGCGTTGGATTACCCAATAGAGATTGTGGACGAGTATGTGAGAATGGGATTCAATGGGATTTTCCTCAGAGCTTTGAATCCGTACGGATTGGCTGCGTATAACCAAAACTGGTGTCAGTACACCGAGCGTTTCATCGAGTTCTACAGAACCGCTTTCGAGCATGTTCTGGAGATAAACAAACAGGGAACCTTCTTTATGGAGGAGTTTGCCGTGATTGTCCTCCGCAAGATACTGACTCCTTTCTGCACAGGGTTTGTTGACCTTCAATCGCCAGCCGGTATCATCAATTCGGTGTTGGTGTATAACTACGACGGATATGTATATGCATCCGACGAGTCGCGTATGTTGGCCGAAAACGGCGACAACACCTTCCGATTGGGTAGTGTCCACGATCGGTACGAAGATATTGTTTTTGGTCCAAAGGTGCAAAGGATAGCACAAATATGGGCTAACGAAACTCTCGCCGGTTGTTCCGACTGTGCTTTGAGAAACTATTGTGGAGCCGACCCTGTGCGCAACTATTCCACTCAGGGCGATATGTACGGGCATCGCCCCACCTCTTTGCTTTGCAAGAAGAACAAAGCCATTATTGAGTATTTGATTACGCTGATTATTGAGCGTAAAGAAGAAGTACTTCCCATCTTTAAACGCTGGCTGCTATGAGGACGGAATTTGACATCAACTCTAACGACAATGCTTTGTTCGTAACAGCTCAATGCAACAACCATTGTTTGATGTGCTGCCAACCACCTGGTAAGGTGGATGATATTGAGTCTTTGTATGAGCACAACATACAGTTGTTGTATTCAGCCCCAAAAGAATTGAAGGTGCTGGGTATTACCGGAGGCGAACCTACTTTGCTTGGAGGCAAATTGATTACTCTTTTGCAAGAAGTTCGTAAATGCCTGCCAGAAACTGCCATTCAATTATTGAGCAATGGACGTGCTTTCAAGGATACTGCTTTTACACGAGAAGTATGTCAAGCTGCGGGAGAGAACTTTTTTGTTGGAATTCCATTCCACTCGGATTATTCCGGGGACCACAACTTGATAGCAGGCAGTAAACACGCCTATGATGAGACGATGACAGGATTGTACAATCTTGCTGATGCTGGTGTTGAGATTGAACTGAGAGTGGTCGTCAATAAACTCAACTATACTAGATTACCAAGAATGGCTGAATACATTTTCAAAAATCTGCCGTTTGTTGCATGGACCGCTTTTATGGGAATGGAAAGAGTTGGTTTGTCTGTTAAAAATGCAGAGAAAATTTGGGTGGAACCCAATGAGTACGCTCCCATATTGCGAGAGGCTGTAATGGCAATGGACGATTGGCGAATGGATGTGGCCATCTACAATATCCCTTTGTGTCTGTTGCCGCACGATTGCTGGCCGTTTGCAAAACAAAGCATTTCCGATTGGAAAGTGAAGTTCCTTGCAATCTGCAATGATTGTGATGTGAAAGAGATGTGCTGTGGCTTATTCAGCACTTCTAAATGTAAATTTCAGGGAATAAAACCAATGAACCTCTAAAAGAGTATTAAAGAAAAAACTATCTGTTATCATGGAAAAAACGAATCAGGATCAATATTTCAAAAAAGGGCTAAGCTTTTACGAACAAGAGGATTATCTCACCGCCATTGAGTTTTTTCAGGCGGAAATTGAAAATAGTCCCCGTAATGAAACTGCATACTTGTATCTGTCCAAGTGTTATAAGAACACTGGAAAAGAACTGGTACATAGAAAAACTTTGCATAGATTACTCTCTATCAATCCAAACAATCAAGATGCTTTGAAAGAACTATCCATAAACTTTGGGGGTGAGAATATGTTGTACAATAAGGGAGCGTCTCTCAACACGCCAATCTATTACGGATGCGTTGATGAAAACAAACAACCCCATAAGTATGGAACATTCATCCGACCCGATGGCACATTTTATAGCGGCTGTATGCGACATGGTACAATGTATGGTGAGGGTATCATGAAAAGTTCAAATGGAGCCGTTGTCATCTCACATTTTAACGATGATGTTGTTGAGAACGGGCTAATACTTTTGCCATGCGGCACAAAAATAGAGGGATATTTGAAAAACTCATTGCCTTGCGGGCGGTGTACGATTACTTTATCCAACGGGATAATAATAGAGGGAACGTTTCATGGATCAGAATTAGATTCCAAAGAGGAATGTACTGTAATAGATAATACAGGAAATGCTCTGACGGGGCATTTTATAAATAAGGTGTTTGTCCCGACCAATAAAGATGCCGACAGAATTGATGCCGAGCTTGTGGCAAGCATTATCAAATGTTGGCCAAATATAAAATTCTAATTATATTGTATCTTTTATAGATCCATCAATGAGTTCCGAGACCTTACAAATTGCCCTTAAACATGCCGTTGACGACCTCGGTTTTGATGTGCTTAAATCGCCGAACCTTGTAAACATTTTGGCGGATTATCACGCTTTAGATGTGCATGACCCCGTGTTGAAAGAGAAGAAGGGTGTCATCAAATCTTTGGTGGCGGAAAATTATTATGATAAGATTTCAGAATGGCGAAATAAAGCTGATACATATTGGGAAAGTAAGGACAGCGATTGGTTGAATAGATTTTGTAATAAAACGAGTCTGAAAAGGACTGTGGTGGAGCCGATTGCTGATTCTATGAAAATTGTGGCTGGTCTCAAACAATCAATCTGTAATCAAGAAGACATCGAGGAAGAACAGAACAAAAAAGTAGATTCAGATAAACGAATCTCCGAAAAAACAATCGATCGGAAAAAAGCAATGAATCAAGAAGAAAAGGCTGTGTTTTCAGTCATTATAATTGTGTGTGTTATTTTTATAGGAGTATTGATTTCACTTATAGGGCTTCTTGCTGTTTTGGGCATTTTTTTACGGAATTATCCCTTTTAGTCTTGTAAACCAAATTCACAATAAGTTGAATTGAGAAATACGTAGCAAACACTTTACCTTTGTGGTGGCAATGGTTTTGCTTTCATTGTGCGTAGATATGATATAGCAGATGGAGGTATTTCGGTTGTCGTATATATACCTTTCGGTTCGTTTATATCATAATAAAAGTGTGTCAATTCATTCAGTTTTTTCAAATCTACGACAAATATCGCATAAATATCCGTTAAATTTGGTATGTTCTTTTTTGCTGCTTGACCATAAAGAGAATCCACCAATGCTTGCAAGTCTTCTTCGGTCGCTGTACCTTCAGACAAGAAAACACGTTCTTCTGAATATTGATATTCGGGATTGTCATTTGATGGTTTCAATCCATTCTTTAGGATTTTCTCTTTGAAAATGACGGGGGCTGCGTGATAAACAATATCAGATTCGGCATAAATTGTCTCCGTCACATCATCTGGTTTACTTGGTTCAAAACGCATATCAATCCACTTTCTTTTCTTACGGTCAACAAGTAAATTTTTGTCAGTTGGTTTGCTTCTGAAAAAACCAAGTGTTCTCATAGATTCTTCTATTATCTCAATGTTGTTGTCGGTTACTGCGATAAGCAATGCCGCATACAAACCGTGATTTCCCTCTACAATAACAAACTGTTCTTCACTTATCGGAAATGTTGATGTGATTATATCTTTTACTTTGGTTATCTGTTCCAAATAATCTGTACCTTCACAAACACGCCTCGTTGACAACGGATGTCTGTGGTCTATTTTGAGTAAATACGGATTATACCGTTTCCATCCTTTGTCAAGTATTGACATAGGAATCTTTTCCAAATCAAAAATATCATCTTTTGTGTTTTCCTTTCCGATATATGATTCTTTAATAAATTCTTCAGAGGTTTTTATTTTCATAAATCACGCTTTTCCTATATTTATAAACCGATTTAGCACGCAGCAAAATACAAAAAATCACTCGTATAAATATTGAAAATATAAATTTGAAACTATGACACACATTAAGAGAATTGACGAAATGGCAAATACACAGCAAAACAACTTGTTTGATGCGGTGAAAAACGAATTGACAATAGGTATGCCATATAACGATGCTGCAAATATATTAAGAAAACACGGTTTATTGTTATCCGAATACGGCAATGTACAATATAACAAACAAGACCATTGTTATGCGGAATATAATTTGACTGGTGAACGTGGACAATGCCCCAAAATTGTTTTGTATTACACATTTGTGAAAGTACCAAATAAACGTGATTCTTGGGTTGCTGGTGATACTTATGACATCGAATTTTATGCGGAAGACGGTGTTATTGAATAATATCTATGCTGCAATACCTTTAATTCCCAACCCGACCAAGTGCGTCCAAGCACTTTCAATGTCACGGTGGTTGAGGCGATAGCAAAACTCGTCAACATACTCTTGCAGGTGCTTAACCGAAACGTGGTGGTATATCCCGTACACACCACGTTTTAATATTGCCCAACAACTCTCAATGCCGTTGGTATGCTTGCCGTCACCGAGCGAATAGGTCATACTGTGGTCAACCTTGATGTGGACATATTTCTTCTCGGTATTGCCGTCCAATATACCATAACTGCTTAATTGGTCGGTCATAACGGTTGTGTCCTTCTTACAAACCTCATCCAAAATGCTTAACAACTGTTTGCCGCTCAACTTCTTGCCCTCCTTGTTAGGCATAGCAATAACGGCGTGAATCCTGCCGCTGCTGCGCTCAAGAACCCCGACAACGGGTGTTTTGTTTGTTCCCCTGCCACGCTTGCTTTTCTTGGTCTTCTTTCCCTTGTGGGTGTTTTCTTTACGAGGTTTGCCACCCACATAGGTTTCGTCAATCTCCACAATCGCCTCAAAAGCGTTCTTGTGGGTTTCAGTACCCATTGCCGTTCTAATCAACCGCAACATCCTAAACGCACCCTTGTAGGACTTCATACCCAACTCCCTTTGCAGTTGCAGTCCGCTTATGCCTTTGCGGGCGATAAGCACGAGGTTTATGGCGAACAACCACATACGAATATCAAGGTGTGTATGCTCAAAGATAGTCCCCGTAAGGGCGGAGAACTCGCTTTTGCAGTTATTGCAGTAAAGGTTGCGGTGGTTGTAGCGTTGGTGGTAGATTTTGCGGTGTACGCACCCGCATTTCGGGCATACATACCCGTCCTTGTACTTGGTCTCAACGATGAAATCTATCGCATCGTTCTCGGTCGGAAATCTCTTGAAAAAATCGAACTGGTTCATACTCTTTGATTTTGAATACGTTGCAAAGGTACGAACTCTTTAGACACGACTATGATTTTTGCTATTAGCAGAAATCCGTTACAAGACTAAAAGGGATAATTCCGTTTTTTTATGATTAGTTAGGTGGTAAACGTTAAAAATTCAGATTTAGATTTGTTATGAAAAAGAAAAACATCGTGATTTTAGGAAATGGCTTTGACCTTGATTTAGGATTGAGAACATCCTTTAGAGATTATCTTAGTTCCAGCATTCATGCGGAATTTAGCGTAAACACTGCCACCTTTCAAAAGATAGAGGACAAAGACAAGTGGGGTGACATCGAAGGTGTTTTAAGGGAATCAATATTGGACGCTTTAAAAAGTAACGTTGATGATATAGATAAGGATATTAATGTGACATGGAACATGATCCGAAAAGGATGGGGTGTTTATTTGCCCAAATATATCGAAACTGTTCAGAATATATTAAAAATCGAACACGACTATTTAGTTAAAGAAAAATTTTTTGACGACTTTCCAATTAGGAAGAAATCATGTGCCTATTTGTTGGCAAGAAAAATTAAGAATTGGGATTCCGTATATTCTTTTAATTATACAAATCCAACAGATATTCTATTTGGAGAACGATCCAGTGATATTAACTTTATTCATGGGGAACTTACTCTTCGCAAACAAACACAATTTGAAGCTCATTTGATAGATAAATATCTTGCTTTAGGAGTTGATTACAAAAGAATGAATGAAGAAATACGAAAGAGAGAACTTCTTTCTCCAATAATGAAGTTAGCTTTTATGGAAACAGATTCTTTTCGCGATGGCTTGAACAAAGCTATGAAGAGCGCAAAGAATATCATTTTTTTCGGTCATTCTATGTCAATCACTGATTCCGATTATTTTGAGGACTTTTTTCATGGAGTCATAGAAGGCTTGATTGTGGACAAGAGCTTTTTCTTTATCACAAAGGATTCTAATGGCTTGTCTGATATAAAAGAACACATGAGTGAATGGGAAATAGATTTTGACAAACTAAACAATTCTGGCAATCAGGTTTTTGAAATTTTTACAGATAATGGCGTTGAGGATGAGGACTTCAAAAGATGTCTTGATATGTTATGATATAGAGTCATTATTTATGAGTGAAACGTCTAATTTTAAAATATGGACAAATTGAAACAAATTGATGGATGCCCCGGTGAAGACTATTTCGCCATGGGTGTTGACGATTTCGAGAATGGGGATTTCAAACGAGCTATGGAATTTTTCCAAGCTGCTATTGAACAGAATCCGTATTTGGAGCAAGCCTATCTGAAGCTTGCAGAGGTCTATTTTTCTCTTAACGACGAAAGGAATGCAAAGAAAACACTTTATAGGTTGTTGAGCATAAATCCAGACAATAGTCATGCACAAAAACTGTTGCGCCCATCCCCAAAAGGTTCAAATCTCTGTGTAGACAAAGTAGAGACCGTCAATTCAGAAATCACCTCTACCAAAAGTAAAGCTCCACTTACAGCTGTGATAGCTAAAGCTGGCAGTTTGTCTGACACACGGCTTGACATTAATAAAACATATTTGATAGACCTTCCCGATGGAAACAAAATATACTTGGATGTTTTTACTTCGTATCGTGATAAAAATAAACGTTATTTTGGTAAAATTGTAAGATATTATCAAAGACCCCAAGGTGATTTGAGCATACCATCGTCGGTCCTCATCAAGGGCAACCACATAACCATTACTCAAATCAGCTCACATGCTTTTAGTTTTTGTGACAAATTAATAAGTGTTGAGATTCCTCCGACTGTAACGATAATTGGAGATTATGCTTTTCCAGATTCTGCACTTCAAAAGGTTACGTTTTTGGGTGAATGGCCTCCCAAAATTGAACTATTTACATTCGGTGGTCATCAAACTATTATTCAATTCTTCGTTCCCGAACCATATATTCAAAATTACCAAAAATATCTTCCTCGTTATACATTAATTCCTTTTTAATTATGAGTACCTGTAAATACTGTGGACAAAAAGCCGGACTCTTTTCCGACTGTCATAACGAATGCGAAGCGAAACATGCCCAAGGGCTTGTGCGGTTACGTACGCTCATGGACGATTATTTCCGTAATCCCAACGGGGTCACAACTATTCTCCAAGAATACCAACAGTTGGTTAAGGAACATTACCTGAACAGAGAGGATATTGCAAATATTGCGGGAGCGGCTATCGACCGATACGCTGATTCGCTGCACAGACCGTTCTCCGCGTCAATCTTGCAAATAGTCTCGCAGTTCCTGATCCAGTTCAAAGTGTCTTATTCCGACGCAAACCAATCAGGGGCAATAACACGGTTGTCGCAGAAAATCATCAAGGGACATATCGCCGACTATTTCACTGGTGCCATTGACATTGCCCAAATGCAAGGACGTATTCACAAAGTCATCAGTTCGTTTCCCATTTTGCCAGACGACATCAACGAGACCTATCAGTATATGCTCAACAAGGCTGCCGACAACTTTTTGAAAGATGGTCAATTGTCTGGACAAGAGGAACATCTTTTGAACCAGTACATGGCTGCACTGAATATTCAAGTCCAGAATCTGCCAGTTAAGTATCAGAGCGGAAGCATCACTAGAATTGCACAAAACAGCATCTTAAACAATATACAAGCCGGCAATCTACCAAATCAACCTTCAATGCTGCCTATCGTGTTGGGTAAAGGTGAGTCCTTGCTTTGGACATATAACAATGTGACATTGTATCAGGAAAAGATAGAAAAAGAGTATGTTGGCCGTCATAATGGTGTCAGTGTTCGCGTAATCAAAGGAGTAACTTTGCGCACGGGTAAAATGAAAGGGAAGCCAGTAGAACATAGTTACATGAACAACATGGGAACAGGGGAGCTTTATGTGACCAACAAGCATCTGATTTTCCAATCCCCAACAAAAGCCGTCAAAGTGCCCTTCGCAAAACTGATAGGCATCACTCCTTATACAGATGGGATTGAGGTTCACAAAGAAGGCGATGCAAAACGGTTGGTGTTGCAAGGCTTCGACAGTTGGTTTGTGATGTGTCTGCTCCAAATTGTCAATCAATAGGTGTTTTAACACTGTGAAACTATTCGTCAATATGTTAACAATCATCCAAAGAAGTAATCTATACTTGCTCTTGATTACGTCGTTATTCATTACTTGTGCGCCACCTAATCGGCCACATCCGTTAATGGACATGCAACAGCCCGGGAATCGAAATGAAAGATGGCAATCCTCAACTATTATTCATTATACAGGATACACCGTCTCTTACAACCCCGAAACTCTCCAACCTGATTGGGTATCCTATACCTTGACGGCGGAGCAGGTTGAGCAGACAAAACACACTCCCAAAATCCCACGATATTTCATGCCAGACCCGAACCTGGATCTTCCCCAAGCCACTAATGAAGATTACAGTGGTTCAGGTTGGGTGAGAGGACACATGGCACGCCGGCAGGATATGAAATGGTCTGAACAGGCGGTAAAAGAAAGCGACTATTTCACCAATATCTGCCCGCAGAACAAGGAGATGAATAATGGTATTTGGCATCAGATTGAGAATATGGCTCGGAGATTGGCCGTCAGCTACGATTCTGTACAGATTGTTTGCGGGCCAATATTCGTTTCCAAAACACCTGAAACTATAGGCCCAAATCGAGTTCAGATTCCCGACAGCTTCTTCAAAGCCTTCCTCATCAAACACCAAGACGCCTATCATACCATAGCCTTTATCTGCCCCAACAATCCCGATTCCGTAACCGTCGTTGGAACTGCCCGGTCAGTGAACACTGTGGAATCTTTCACGGGTTACGATTTCT
Organism: Bacteroidales bacterium; assembly: GCA_017525245.1. Lineage (GTDB taxonomy): Bacteria > Bacteroidota > Bacteroidia > Bacteroidales > WCHB1-69 > F23-D06. The sequence goes on from JAFXTE010000042.1 coordinate 49,227, forward strand.
TTGGTTTCTTGGATGATGACGTGGAAGAAACCGTCGAAAATGAGGTTGAGGTCGGGCTTTGGGTGCATTGATTGTCGTGCCAATTTCGAACTGTTGCCGGATTGCCCGGATATGAATGATGAGAGTGTCTTTGATGAAGATTGACGGTTTTTATCTGTACATCAGAAATAACGATGAGTTTTGCGCTATTTGTGCATCATAAAAGTTCTCCAAATACATTGTCATTCAAAATGTTTTATGTATTTTTGCAGTGTTCTCAGTATATGTGAAAATGATGCAAAAATGAATAAAACAATCGTCATCGCAGGCAAGGATTATCCTTTGGAAAGCATTGGTTGGACAACAGTGGGACATTGGAGAAAACGACGTGAACAACGATCCTAATGTTTTGCGTGATGAGATCTTTGAACAAGAGTTGCTTACGTAAAAAATCGTTTTTTTTTGAATTTGTCGCAAAAATATTGTATTTTTGCGACAAATTTTTAATGTAAATAATATGCAATCTATTGACGATAAGATACTTGACTCTGTTAGAAAATGCGGAAGAGGGACTGTGTTCACCCCTTCACGCTTTTCGCAGTATGGGACAGCTGTCGCGGTGCAAAAAGCACTTGAAAGACTGACAGACGAGGGCCGCATCATTCGCGTGGCAAGGGGCATCTATTGCTACCCGAAAACAGACACTGACTTGGGACTGGGTGTAATCTATCCCGGTTTTGATGAGATTGCCCAAGCTATTGCCAAACGCGACAAGGCACAGATTGTTCCTGCGGGCGCATACGCCGTGAACAAATTGGGACTCAGCACACAGGTGCCTATGAATGTCGTTTTCCTCACCAGCGGAGAAAGCCGCAAAGTTGTGATACGTAACGGCAGAGGCATCCTCTTCAAACATGCCGCGCCGAGAAATTTCGCGTTTGAGAATTCTTTCGCCCAACTCCTTTCGGTAGCACTCAAAGAAATCGGGAAAGACAATCTCGATTCCGAGCAAAAAAACACGCTCAAGCACATTCTCCATGAGCAACCGCGCATATCGGAAAAGGACTTAAGCCTAATGACTGTCTGGATTAGAAAACTTATAAACGAATTGTATGATGAATGATTTTTACACACTTCCGTTGGAACGGAAACGCCTCATTCTGTCTTCCGCAGAAACCAAAATCGGCCTGCCTGTGATGCCACCTATCTGGAACCAAGACGCATATTTGTACGTTATCCGTCAATCGTGTCGCAGCAATATGATTATTTGAAAGACACGGTTGTACTCGAAATTGGGGCACGGTCGCTGATGGAGCCCGTCCATTTGCTGCATGTGAAGAGCCTTGTAGAATCCAATTTCCAGAATATCCGAACTTCCGTCCAAGACCCGGCGATTGCCACTTCAACACCCGCAAAAACATTCTTGGAAAAGGCATTCCTGCTTCACGAGCTGTTTTCGGTAAACGAACACGCAGGAAAAGCCAACCACCGGTCACGACATCTTTACGATTTGGAACGCATGATGGACATGCCTTTTGCCGTCGCTGCCATCAACGACAACGATTTGTGGGAGAGCATCCAACACCATCGAAGCATTTATACCGCGGTACAAAACGTGGACTACGCCAAAGATTTGCGCAAAGAGATAGTGCTGGTTCCGCCTGCCAATGTGATAGCAGCATGGGAGACGGACTACAACGACATGTGCCAAACAATGATTTATGGCGAAAAGTTGCCATTTGGTCAGTTGTTGGAGCGAATCCAAGAACTGGAGGCGCGTTTCCACACCTTACGGCATTAGAACCTTGGTGTCTCGCACTCGTAAGCTCAGCACGACCGATTTTTTCTTATCTTATCATATTATCATTTTCTTTTATCCCTATACCCACCCCCTTATATCGGGGTGGTGGGTATGGGTATGAATATGAATGTCTCTTTCTCTCTTTCTATATAATGAGAGAGAAAATGGCAAAATATTGACAACCAGCAGATTGAAGGTTTTCGGGGGCTTTGCTTTGTCTGTTTGCTTGGCGTTTGGCACGCGAGGACACATGGCACGCCGGCAGGATATGAAATGGTCGGAACAAGCAGTGAAAGAGAGCGACTACTTTACCAACATCTTCCACCAAAACAAGGAGATGAACAACGGGGTCTGGCACCACTTCAAGGCCTTTCTCATCAAACACCAAGACGCCTACCACACCATAGCCTTTATCTGCCCCAACTCTCCCGATTCCGTCATCATTGTTGGAACTGCCCGGTCAGTGAACACTGTCGAATCTCTCACGGGTTACGATTTTTTCGGTTTTTTGGATGATGGCGTGGAAGAAACCATTGAAAATGAAGTTGAAGTCGGGCGTTGGGTGCGTTGAGTCTTACATTTAGTGTTTTCTATAAATAGGATAACAGACTTCTCGCTTTCTATCACCTTTTTTGATTATTAATCGTTTATAGCGGCTTTCAATATATTTGGTATGGTTTGGCGAAGTACACAAAAAAATGCTGACACTTCATCAGACTACAAGGAAAAAGTCGGCCGTCTGGCAGAAAACTCTGCCTATTTCACAATCTTTTTCAGTTACAGAATCAAAAATTGAAAATCATGGGAATTTTAAATTGAAAATCATGGGAATTTGTACATTGTACATTGTAAATTTTACATTGTCCATTGTGAATCCCCCCTCGTCCCGCCATTTCATACAACACCCACGCCATTTCATACAATAGCCGCCCTGACCGTGCGCGCGGAATTGCCGGATGAACTATTTTTGCCGCGAAATTTTAATCAAAAACAGTTCAAAACAGCAAAAAACCATTCATCATGGAAGAAGAAATGAAAAACACGGGCGCATTCAATGAGAGTGCGGAGGAAATGCAACAACAGGAGACCTTCAATGAGAACACGGCTCCTGATAACACCGGGGAACAGCCGGAAAATAGAAGACCCTTAAAATGGCTTATCTTCTTTTTGTTCCTCGCAGTGGCAGCAAGTGTGACGACGATGTTGGTCGTCAAGTCGTGCCATAACAAAGACGAGTACGCCTACGAGTACGGATATGAACCATCAGACGGTCCCGTTTCCTACAACAACGGCAAAAGCAACATTGTCAATCCAGTCACCCGGGAGGTCATTGTCAAGGATATCGACTGGTGCCACTACTCCAGCAGCAACGACGAGGATCCCATCGTCCTATTCGCCAAAAACGGGAAACGGGGCTTCTGCAACATCGTGACCAACGAGGTCATCGTGGAGCCCACCACCTACACCAAAGCTTGGGTTTTCTCGGAAGGGCTGGCCGCCGTGGAGAAGAACGGCTACATCGGCTTCGTGAACACCAACGGCAAGGTGGCCATCGGCTTCAAATTCTCCTACCGTGGCAACCCGCTCTGCGATTTCGTCTTCCACAACGGGCACTGCGTGGTGGCGGATTCCTCCAACAAAATCGGGGTGATCGACCAGAGAGGTCGCTGGGTCATCAAACCGCTCTACGACAACATCGAACTGGCCAAGGATTACGCCATCGTCTATAAGGACGGCGACTTCAAGAAACAGATTGATTTCGAAGGAAATGTCCTGCAAGACGGAATCATTGACTATATCAACAATCTCTACTATGAGGTTAATTATGCCGACCTGCAAACCGGCGAGCAAAAGGTGGGGCAGACCAAAAACAACGATTATTACGAATATCGTGTCGGCGGTTATTCCGGCCTGATTGACGGTGAGGGCGGAATCATCACCCCACCTATCTACACCGACATCGTAGGCATCACCCCCACACTGTTCAAAGCGCAACTGCAGGACTGGACCTCCATGGTGCTGATCGACCAG
>JAFXTE010000043.1 GCA_017525245.1 Bacteroidales bacterium
CTACTGTTCTTCTCGCTATGATGTTTCAATCCACGCGCCCACGCAGGGCGCGACGCAGTATACAGCACAGAAGCAGTAAGACGGGCAGTTTCAATCCACGCGCCCACGCAGGGCGCGACTCATCGGACAAACAAACATGTCCAATTGCAATTTGTTTCAATCCACGCGCCCACGCAGGGCGCGACGGCAACGAAATCACAAAAAGCCAATAAACGTACAGTTTCAATCCACGCGCCCACGCAGGGCGCGACTGTATAAGCATCATTCAACAGAATATCAATATTTTACAAATATCTTTCCGCGAACCTACCCATTTGCCAAAATTTCAACTGCTTCAGATTCAAAAAACAACCAAAAACTAATTGATTTTTAGCCGCCGCGAAAATACAACTTTTTTCGCAATACTTATACTTCGCGACTCAAATTATCAATTCCGAGGTGACATCAAAGGAGGTTTGTTGGCCGATATGCTCTATCCTGTTATTCCAATTATTTCCCAAAAAATAAAAGCGGATGGTGTCCTTCTCCTTGTCAATTTTGGATGCCAAACTGCTTTTCAACTGAGCAAATTGCGCCTCGGTGACCACACATTCAAAAACAGAATTCTGAACGCGCTGTCCATAATTCTGACATTCTTTGGCCACCCGTCGCAGGCGTTTGGCCCCACTGGGTGTCACCGTTTCAACATCGTATGTGATTAATACCATCATAATTTCAATGTATCAAAAATACCGGGTAATCATCCAAATCTCCCCGAATTGCCCTCGCCAACAACAATGCTTGCGCGTAGGGTAATAATCCAACCGGAATCTTTTCTTCCAAATAAGGATGTACTATCGTTTCCTTTTTTCTGCTTTGCCATGCAGTCAACACCGCTTTCCGGCAGTCATCCGTCATCACAACTCCGCTCTCACCTTGCATCACGAAGTCGTTGGGGGTTACTTGCTTACGGTTGATAAGCGAAAGTACCAGTCTGTCGCCCAAATATGCCCGCATTTCTTCCATCAAATCCAATGCTAAGGATGTTCGACCAGGTCGTAGGGCATGCAAAAAACCAACGTACGGATCCAATCCCACGCTCTCCAAAGCAGCAGCCGTTTCATGTGCCAACAATGTATACACAAATGAAAGCAACGCGTTCACGGCATCTTTGGGAGGACGGCGATTCCTTCCTTGAAACGGAAATCCGTCCCTTTGTTGAAGCAACTGATGAGGGAATATGCTGAAATAGGTGTTCGCTGCATCGCCCTCCACACCTATCAAGTTGGAAACCTCTTTTGTTCTTAATGCCCACCCCTTGCTGCAGTTCAACGATTTAATAGCAGCTTCCACTTCTTCATTGCTGCCATTATCCCTCACAAATCTTTGAAGAATCGTTCTGTAATTCTGTATCTTCCCAGCCACAAACAATTTAGCATAATGCAAGGCGTGTTCTTTATCTTCTGCAATTTGATATTGCGTTTTTCTCAGCAAAACATTACCCCGAACCGGTCCCTGAAAACGGCCAATGAAATGGCCGTTCGGTGACAAAAACGACAACGCGACTCCATTGTCAGCGCACAACTTCATCAATCCTGGGCTGGCGCCCATATATCCGAAGGTCACAATGCCTTCAATATTGACAATGGGTATTCTGAATCGTTCTTCTTTATCCACTGACACTACGACATTCATCCCATCTTTGCTAAGATAGGACTCTGGTGTCGTAACATACAGGACATTAAGTAGTTTCCTCATACAAATTCTTTTTCAAATAATTCTTTGCCAAAAGTTGTTTGTTATCGGGAAGACAAATGTCCAATAAAGAACAGTTGGCACATTTACGGCTTTTTACCGCTTTTGGAACGATACCCGAACTATAAATCCTATGCATTTCATCTGCATATTGTTGTGTCAGGATTCTAAGTTGTTCATCCATAATAATTTCTTCCCTTCTCCTGGTCTCTCCATAAAACAAGAAGGCACGGTCAATTCTAATGTTGTGCATCTCTTCCAGACAGATGACCTGCGCTGCCAATTGAACCTCGTCCCTCTCATCCGGTTTCGAATGACCTCTTTTGTATTCCACTGGAAACGGTTTCCAATATCCGGGATAAGATGGATGACAAATACAATTATCGGCATGTTCTGACGGATGGAGTTCCACCACATCGGTGAAACCATACAATCCCAACGTATTTGACGATATGGATACCGAACGCAGGGAAACGCACTCGCCATTCTTTTGCCGATAAAAAGGATCATCTGCTTGTTTATGAAGGATTTGTCCTTCGGCAGTATAACGATTCTCCGCCCAAACTTGTTCGATATGAATCAATGCCCACTGTCGGGGACAATACACGAAGTGCTGAATCCCCGACAACATAAGCATATCATCCTCGGCATACATCATAGTCTATTCTGGTTTATCAGAATTGTCTTCTTCAAGGGGTAATGCTTCCAGATATCTGTCGAAGTCGCTCTGGAACAGACGGTCTTGAATAATCCGATATTTCTCGAATTCCGTTTCTGCATGTTCCTTTGCCTCTTCTGCCGTAACAGATCCCGCGGTTTGAAGCACCTCATTCTTTCCTGCAGCCAAGATAGTATCGATTTGATTGGCCCAATCTTCCATCGTCATAGGTATATGACGATTGGCCATACGTTCTGCCAATTCCAGCACACCATTCACCAGCTGGCCCATGTCTGCAAGTTCCACCTCTTTCAGATAGTTCTTGGCTATCGCCACGTCCGTCTTCACAATTTTTCCGTTAGGTGCATTCTCCCACGTGGTCAGTCCCATGTGTTCCTTGTCGGCATCGGCACGTTCCATAATCAGCTCGGCGGCAGTGTGTTGATGAACGGCATAGTGCATCTTGTTCTGCATCATTTGGAAGAAAAGTCTCGTGGTAGGAGCATCACGGTTGTAGTCGATGGAGGTGGCATAGATGTCCGTCAGTTTCTGGTAAAAACGTCGTTCCGACAGACGTATCTCTCGGATTTCGGCCAGCAGGTGTTCGAAGTAGTCTTCACCCAGAAAAGTGCCGTTCTCCATACGCTTTTTGTCGAGCACGTAGCCCCGTATGGCGAATTGGCGCAGCACACTGGTAGCCCATTGCCGGAACTGGGTGGCGCGGATTGAGTTCACGCGGTAGCCAACGGCAATGATGGCGTCAAGGCTATAGAACTGTGTCTGGTAGGATTTGCCATCTGCGGCAGTATGTGCAAATTTTGCACATACTGCCTCTTCTTTCAATTCTCCCGACTCAAATATATTGCCCAGATGCTTAGTGATGACACTCCTGTCACAATCGAACAATAACGCCATCGCTTTTTGTGTGCACCACACATTTTCATCTTTGTAGTACACCTCAATGCCCTGTTCCTTACTTTCTATTTGGAAAATAAGGAACTCCGCAGTGCTATTTCTTATCAGATGTTTTTCGGCCATAGTTGGTTAGATTAGTTCTTCGATGGTCACGCCGGCAGGTAACTGTGACTGATCTGGAATTGTAACTACATAGTCAGCGAATTTACGTGGTGCCTCTTCACATTTCTTTTCCACCTTTACGAGGTCAAACAGTTTGTTTGCGGGTGCATTGCCCAAGACAGAGTTGTGTTTGAATACGATCAACTTTTGAGCACTCATCAAACCACGGGCGGCAGAACGGTCAATATCAAACATATTTTTCAAGGCGTCCCAGAACAACGCGAGGTCTTCTTCGGAAAAACCTGTCTGTTTGGCGAGATTGGCCGAAACGAAACCGTGACAGACATAGAGTCCGTAGGGAACTGTAGCTTTGCGACCCATCGTACGATTGTCCCCACCTTGTTTCTCGGCCTCTTTTTCTGTTGCCACAGCCATGCGCGTGATGGAATGTTCAGCGGTTGCAATAGCATCCACTGACCGGGCAAAAGTAAATTGAATAGGACCGCGGACTTGACCACAGTTAGGAGCTGATTTTAACGATAATACAGCACCGAAACTCCTGATGTCATAAAAGTTAGAACACATCCATTGACGACCTCCTTCGGTCTCTTCAGAAGTTTGCTTCCTTGCTTTAGCATCTTTCAGTGCTGTTTTAACAAAAGCGATAGCATCTTTGCTTAATCCAGATTCTTTTAACCATTCTTGGATTGCCTTTTTATCAGCATCTCCTTCAACTACCAAATATTCAGCTTCATCTTCTTCGGTGATTGAGAGTCCTTCAAACAAGGAGGATTCTTCAAGTTCGCCTTTTAATTCGTTAGGTATTTGTTTTTTTGAGTCTTCACCTAATTTATACCCCAGTGCCTTGAATGCCGCAACATGACTTCTTCCAAGTACAGCTTTTTCTTTCACATAAATATCAAATCCATGCGAACAATCTTTCACAATCTGCACATAGTTACGCACTTTGCGCTTCAGGCACACATCGGTCACGAGTCCCATACCTGTTTCCGCGTCCACACGAGGCAGATTGCCTGCGTCGGGATCGCCATTGGGGTTACCATCTTGTACATCAAAAATGTACACAAAATCAATTCTGTTTTTTAATTCTGACATAATACTATAAATTTTAATCGTTATTCTTCAGTTGTTTGTTCTTCTTTCTTGGTGTAAAACCATTGTGTTTGCTGATAATAGCCCACAAAGAATCTTCCTTGATCTTGTAGGTCAAGGTGAGCCGGGAAACCGTCGGAACTTATCTTATCAACGATTTCCTGTTTGATTTTCTCAAACCAAACTTTCCGTCCCTCGGTTAACTTCTCCGAATGATGGTATGACAGGTTGAGAATGGTCGCGAATACGGCGGCAGGTGTGGCACTTGCTGAGTTCATATACCGTTCGCGGATAGAATGCTGGTGGTTTGCCTCGTCTTGAATCTTGTCAAGCACGGCAAACAATCGGCCACAAAGGTAGCCTTGGTTGGTGTTTTGGATGTCTAACATTTTTCCTATTTTTTTTTGATTATCATTTGTTTTTCTGTTCAAATAAGCCTTGATGATGGCGGCTCGGGTAATATTGAGACTTTGTTCGGCACGAATACGACGGATGCATCCTGCAAACAGCGTATAAGGGTATGAAATACCCTGGAAAATGCTTTTCACGACAGCTTCGGGCAAGTTTGGCGTAGCATCCGACGATTTTCCGCCTAATGTGACTGCAGCCAAGATAGAACGCAGTCCCATATAGGTCTTTTTCTCTTTTCGCGTGTCAACAATGTCCATATCTTCAAAGTGACGCAATATCAACGACGCAAACTCTTTTAGTGGCAATTCAGACCAATATGTGACCGCGATACGTGCTGAGTTTGGCGCAAGACCAAGGATATAGAACTTGTCATCCAAATTCGTTCTCAAAGATCCTGAATATATGGAGTTGAACGTTTTTCTTACCTGTTCAATATTTCGGTTGGGGTCATCTTCTTGTTCGTTGTTGCCAAACATACTAAAGATGCTTTCTTCTGCCTGGTTACCTGCTTCGTCATCTTTGGATGCCCAAAACAAAAAAGTGCGATTGCCAATAAGGAATTTGTTTCTCGAATCGGAACGGAGCATGTAATTTAGAGCTGTTGTATATGCAAATTCCGCTTCCTCGCTAATTGGCGCATTGCCTCCTTTTTCTTTCCCGTATGAATCATATCCTGAATTCACTTGAAATGAGACAAGCTTAGCTGTTGCTTGACTGCCAGGAATCATGGTTGCCGTAGTTGTCTCGACAGAATGTCCTCTCTCTCCTGACACCAAACATATCTGATCGCAATCGTTAACGTCGTTTTCAAGTAAATCTAATAGTTCCTTCTTTGCAGCTACGATTTCCGTATCTCCTTCAATAAGAAAAGAGAATGTAGAGAACTTCTTATTTAAATTCTTCAAAATTTCCGGCCAAAGTGAGTCTTTTTGCATTAATTCGAGAACCGCACTTTGCTCTTCTTGATAGAACTTGTGAACAGCTGTTATATCAGGATTATCCGGATGTAATTCAAAAATGGCATTCACTTTATCTTTGAAAGTTTGGTATTGAGCTTGGGCATCTCCCTTTTCAGAATATCCCAATACATAACCACTATTATCATACAGATGGTTTGCTGCAAGAGCACTAGTACGCCCCACATGCTTCTTAACAAGAAATTGCTGAGCTTGCTTCTTGTCAATTCTTCTGTCTTCAAATTTCAGAAAATGACCTTCTTTATCTATGACAATTAAGAAGCCAATCTCTTTGAGTTCCATTCCTTTTCGTGGCAAATTGTCGCATCTTTTGTAATATTCATATAACGCTTGCAGTATCATCTCAAAACCTCCTTACTGTCAATTGGTGGAACAATAATAACGCCGTGCTCCATACGAGCACGATAAAACATTGCTTCGGGTTTATCGGGATTGCCTTCAAAATCCATATCGTAAAGCATAATGCCAAGGTCGCGACTCTCGTCAATAGGGTCTTTCAAATCTTCTTGTTCTGGCTTTACTAAACGGAAAGAGGCTGAAAACTCTCGAGTGCCCAAATAAGGTTGGTTGAAGCACTGGCCTTTGCTCGCCCTGCGTTCAAACATGGCGTTATACTTGCCAGGATTCTCATCTCTCTTAAGCAGATCGGCTTCTTCTATGTCAATTTGGGCGTTCTTAGTCTCTTTTCTCTTCCATTGGGGGATGAAAACTAGCTTGGCCCAAATCCGATAATGGACATCTTGAAGCAACAACGAGTTCTTTTGCTGTCTCTCTTCCTCTATGAAAATTTGCTTCTTCTTGTTCGATGCGACGGCACCTACTTCATTACGTCTGATAGTTGTCCATTTAATAGGATTTAACACTTCAATTTTTGTTATCTGCCAATGGATGGCAGGTTTCCAAAAGATAGCTTCAAACACAGCTCGCGCGGCCGATGGGGTGATGACATCATAGCTCACTCTTTCCACTTTTAGCTCTGGTCGGGTGAAGCAGGCCATCGGCCCCCACACCTCCAAACAAAATTCTTTGTCGTAATATTCCATATTTATACTATTAATGATTCTTCTAACCAATGATTATCTGTAACAAGACCAACTTCATTGCTGTAAAAGGACTGGTCTCGAATTACATAGATTCCTTCAAGCACCTCTTCGATTGCACCAGCCTCTACCAGCTTCTTCATATCTCCATTCCGCACGTTGACGCTGAATTGAGACAATGCTTTCATTAACGAATAGGATGGACCTTCTCTGACTAATCTTTCTACTAACTCCATGCTATTCTTCCAATTCACGATGACAGAAATTGTATTATCATCAATCAAATGGAATGCAGATGCAGCTGTTTCGAATTGTATTTCAGCCTTGTATAACAAATCTTTGATGTTCTTCTTGTCAAAACTATTAACACGTGAATAAAGTTGCTTGAAGTAGGCCTCCATTGCTTCTGGCGAGAACCAATCGTATTCACGATTCATTATGGCAAGTCGGGCATCATTGGTTTGTCTTATGTGACCGGGAGGCAAAGGTTTCTGCAAACCAAAAACAACGGTGCTCCCTATTCCCAATTTACCCTCTCTGTTGCACCTTCCTGCCGCCTGGAGTACCGAGTCAAGTCCAGCCTCTTGTCGAAACACCATAGGAAAGTCAATATCAACGCCCGCTTCAATAAGTTGGGTGGCTACCACTCTGATGGTTGTATTAGACGATTCTTTAAGTGCCAATTTCACGTTGTCAATGGTTTCCATAACATGGTCAGGGCACATCATTCGAGACAAATGCAAACAAATGCCTTCTTTTGGTAGTCGGGTATAAATCTCTCTCGCATCATTTCTTGTATTCACAATGCATAGCACACGTGAATGATGGGACAATTCATTCGCAACTTCATCGTAGTTTTTCGGATTCTTCTCAAATTTCAATTCCACGCGGCGTAAACGATCATAAAGATTGGCGCCTTCAGGGATGATTTCACGAATGTTCGACAATCCTTCAAAAGAGACAAACGGATTGGTGCCTTGTATCAAACCGGAAAGCACAGGCTGACTGGCAGTTGTGAACAAGACGGATACGCCAAACACTCTTTTAAGTGTGTCAAAAGTATCAACAATAGGCTGAAGGAAATCCGTAGGCAAGGTTTGCACTTCGTCCAATATCAAAACACTTTTGGCAATGCTGTGCAATTTGCGACAATCTGATGGCTTGTTACTAAACAGTGATTCGAATAATTGAACATTGGTCGTCACAATAATAGGATAATCCCAGTTTTCTGTCGCCAATTTCAGTTTTTGTGCCAGTTCCCTGTCGTCGAATGCAGACCTGTCAACATTCGAGTGATGCTCAAGCACATTCTTCTCGCCAAATATGTTTCTCAATACACTTGCTGTTTGCGTGATGATGCTCGTATAAGGAATCGCTATAATGATCCTCTTCAGGTCGTTCTTGATGGCATGTTTGATGGCCCACAAAACGGAGGCCAATGTCTTACCCCCACCCGTAGGAACTGTCAAACTGTAAAAGTCGGGTGGATTAACACTTTCTTTGACACACCAATTCTGAACCTCGTTTCTAATCCGATTGACTTCAGTATCAGGGGCATATTTTTTCAATCCCGCCAAAAATGCTTCTAATCTTTTTTCCAAAGTTGCCAAAGAATCATGATTTCCTCTCAAACGACTTTGTTCGGGTTGCATAAAAGCTTCCGTGTCCAAAAAATCAGCATCCACCAAGCAGCTATAGAGCATACGTTCTAAATGATGAACATCCTTTTTGGGATTCGCAAGTCTCGGCACTATTAAATCAGCTTGGATACCATCAATACTCACATCCTCTGGGATTTGACTTTTCATGATTTCTTTCCAATCTCCATCATCATACATCCCCCTATGATGTCCCATCAAGGCGTTATCCATCAACAAATGAGAGTTGGGAAATAATTCCTTTGCAATCAATGCACCCACGTATGCATGCCGATAATCGCCATCAACACTTGTTTGGCGGTCCAATCCGCTCTCTTTCATAATGTGTTGCTGAAAAGCCCTCTTCTCTTTTCCTTTATCGTGCAACAGCCCCATAACACGCCCCCATTCGGCCATACCAAACTCCCCGGCAAATTTCGAGGCCAGTTCCGCCACACCATGCTGGTGTTCGTCATTTGACTGAATCGCCATATCGGACTGTCTAACGTGTGATATGATTGTATTTTCAAAATCCATTTTCCCACTTATTTGAGCTGCAAAATTACATCATTCCTGTTTCAAAACATGAAACAGCATCGTATTTTTTTATATTTTTGCAAAAAAAATTAAAAGATGAGAACTACTGACACTTTTCGACAATACATTTGGTTGGTAAACACTATACAAAAGGCCAAAAGAATTACTCTAGAACATATTCAGGAGTTATGGATTGAAGAAGATCTCAACGACAGAAAGCCACTGTCTCGCACTACTTTCTACAGACTAAAAATAGCAATTGAGGATATGTTTGGCATCTTTATAGGATGTGATGCTACAAATGGATATGAATACTACATCAAAAACGAAGATGTATTCCATAACAACTCCACACAGATATGGATGTTACAAAACCTTATGGTGAACAACATCATCATTGACAGCCGGACTATTAAAGATCGACTTGTATTAGAGGAAATCCCTGCAGGAATTGAACACCTGAAAACTATCATCAGCGCGATAAAAAACAATCATGCACTGCGAATGACTCATCAGAGCTTTGAGGTCCAAGAAGCAAAGACGACCATACTTGAACCATATTGTCTTAAAGTGTTCCGCCAGCGATGGTACCTCCTCGGCAAAAACGAACAGCGACACGACAATCTACGCATCTATGCCCTTGACCGAATCACGGAACTTGAAGAAACTGAACAAACATTCGAACTGGATCCCACGTTCGATGCCAACAGCTTCTTTGAAAACTATTTTGGTGTTTTCATCGGTGATGATGTGAAACCCACCCGCATCGTTTTACGCGCATACGGGAAAATGATACCCCTGATACGCACCCTTCCTAAACACGATTCACAAAAGGAAATCTCCTCAACTGAATTGTTTTCTGACTTCGAATATTATTTGGCCCCAACATTTGATTTTCAACAGGAAATACTAAAAGAGAGTCCTGAATTAGAGGTCATTGAGCCCAAATCTCTAAGAGAGGAAATCTCTGCCAAACTGAAAGCCGCATTAAAGAGGTATCAAAAAAAGTAGGAAGCAACCTCCTGTCACTTCCTACTATTAATTATTAACTATTAACTACTTCTCGAGCACGCACACCAAATTTCTATCCCCAAATGCGTCGTCGATTTTGCTGACGGTCGGCCAGTATTTGTCGGCGACGGGCATCGGGAAGGCAGCCTGCTGGCGGGTGTACGGACGATCCCACGTGTCGGCGCAGACCACACCCATCGTGTGCGGGGCGCGCTTGATGACGTTGTTCACGCGGTCGGCCTTGCCCTCTTCAATGTCGCGGATCTCCTGACGGATGGAGAGCATGGCGTCGCAGAAACGGTCGAGCTCGCTCAGCGGCTCGCTCTCGGTGGGCTCCACCATCAAAGTGCCGTGTACCGGGAAGGCCACGGTGGGAGCGTGGAAACCATAGTCCATCAAACGCTTGGCGATGTCGCCCACCTGCACGCCGCAGCTCTTCTCGAACTCGTTGCAGTCGAGAATCATCTCGTGGGCGCACATGCCGTTCTTGCCGGTATAGAGAATCTTATAGTCGTTCTGCAAACGGGCACGGATGTAGTTGGCGTTCAGGATGGCCCATTCGGTGACGTGCTTCAAGCCCTCGCCGCCCAGCATCTTGAGGTAGCCGTAGGTGATGGGCAACAGGTAGGCGCTGCCGTAAGGCGAGGAGGCCACCTGACTGCCGTTCTTGCCGCCGACAGTTGCCAAAGCATGCTTCGGCAGGAACTCCACGAGATGCTCAGCCACGCAGATGGTGCCCACGCCGGGACCGCCACCGCCGTGAGGCATGGCAAAGGTCTTGTGCAGGTTGAGGTGGCACACGTCGGCGCCCATCGTGCCGGGGGAGGTCAAGCCCACCTGGGCATTCATGTTGGCGCCGTCCATATACACCTGGCCGCCGTTCTCGTGTACAATCTTGATGATGTCGAGCACCGCCTCCTCGAACACACCGTGCGTGGAGGGATAGGTGATCATGAGGCAGGCGAGGTTGTCGCGGTTGGCCTCGGCCTTCTCGCGGAGGTCGTTCACGTCGATTTCACCGTCCTCGGTCGATTTCACCACGCAGACCTGGAAGCCAGCCTTGGCGGAAGAGGCAGGGTTGGTGCCGTGCGCGGAGGCGGGAATCAGACAGATGTTGCGGTGTCCCTGACCGATGTGGTGCAGGTAGTTGCGGATGACCGTCAGACCGGCATACTCGCCAGCAGCACCGGAGTTGGGCTGGAACGACATGGCCTTAAAACCGGTGATGGTGCACAGCCAGTGGCTCATCTCGTCGATCATCTCGAGGTAGCCCTGCGTCTGGTCGGCGGGAGCGTAAGGATGGATGTTGCAGGCAGCGGCCCAGCTCAGCGGCAGCATCTCGGCGGCAGCGTTCAGCTTCATGGTGCAACTTCCCAGCGGAATCATCGCGCGGTTAAGCGACAAATCCTTGATTTCCAACATCTTCATATAACGCATCATCTCCGTTTCGGAATGATATTTGTGGAAGATTTCCTGCGTGAGGATTTCGGATTTACGTTTCAGATTTTCCGGAATGTGGAGGTCGGGAACGCAGTTGCCCTGACACACATACGGGGTGAAGGTCTTGCCGGCAGTGATGGCCAGCACCTCGAGGATGGCGTTGACATCCTTCAAGGTCACAGTCTCGTCGAGGGAGACGGTGAAGCAGCGCTCGCAGTGGTAGCAGAGGTTGATCTCTTTCGACAGGGCCACCTTCTTCACGTCGTCGCAGGTGAGCCCTTCGGGCGTTTCGAGGCAGAGGGTGTCGAAATAGTATTCATTGTACTGTTTGAAACCGTATTTGGCCGCTTCAGAAGCCAGCACGCCAGCCAGCACGTTGATCTTGGTGGCTTTGTTGCGCAGGCCTTCGGCGCCGTGCCACATGGCGTAGAAGCCGGCCATAATGGCGGTGAGGGCGCTGGCGGTGCAGATGTTGGAAGTGGCTTTCTCGCGCTTGATGTGCTGTTCGCGCATCTGGAGGGCCATACGCACGGCGCGGCCGCCTTCGGCGTCAACGGTGATGCCGATGATACGGCCAGGCATCTGGCGCTTGAACTCTTCGGTGCAGGCGTAGAAGCCGGCGGCCGGAGAGCCGAAGCCCATCGGGATGCCGAAACGCTGGGTGGAGCCGGTCACGCAGTCGGCGCCCCACTCGCCGGGAGGTGTGAGGAGCGTGAGAGCGTACAGGTCGGTGGCCACGCCCACGAAGATGTGCTTTTCGTGGCACTTGGCGGTGAAAGCGGCGAAATCGTGGATGCCGCCCCAGTAGTTGGGGTACTGGATCATCGCGCCGAAGAAGGTCTCGTCGAGTTCCACTTTGTCGGCTTTGCCGATGACCAGTTCGATGCCTTGAGCGGCCGCGTTGGTCTGCATCACGCCGATGCAGTGCGGGAAGACGCCTTCAGAAACGAAATATTTATGGACGTTGTTTTTCTGCTGTTCGCGGGTGCGGCAGCGGAAGAACATCAGCATCATCTCGCCGGCGGCGGTGGCGTCGTCGAGCATGGAGGCGTTGGCCATCGGCATGGCGGTGAGGGAGCTGACCATGGTCTGGTAGTTGAGCAGGGCTTCAATACGGCCCTGTGAAATCTCGGCCTGATAGGGGGTGTAGGCGGTGTACCAGCCGGGATTCTCGAACACGTTGCGCAGAATCACAGCGGGGGTATAGGTGTTGTAATGGCCCATTCCGATGAAGGAGCGGTACATTTTGTTCTTGGCCATCTTGGCGTTGATGAGGTTGAGGTATTCGCCCTCCTGCATCCCTTCGGGCAGGTCGAGCGGCTTCGGCAGGCGGATAGCGGCCGGCACGGTCTTCTCAATCAGTTCGTCCATCGATTGGACGCCGATGGTCTGTAACATTTTCTGGGCCTCCTCGCAGGAAGGTCCGTTGTGGCGGGTTGTGAAATCGTCTTTGATTACCATATTATAATGATTATTAAGTATTTATAAAATTTCGCTTTTTACGAGAAACGGGTGCAAAGATACGATTTTTTAATAACAAAATACAGAATAATCCTTATTTTTCTTCCATTTTCAACACATTGCAAAATACACTCTGGATGTGAAAATAATAGGGAAAAGAGGACAAAAAATCTATAAGCTATTGTTTGTCGATAATTTACATATTGCAAAAAAAGTTGAAAAAATTTTTTCTTTTTTTGATGGAGCTTTCAAAAAAATATCTATCTTTGCAATGTTCATAGAAGGTAAAATGGGATAAAAGACGAAATTTTTCTGTAAAGAATACTATTAACATTCACATTATTTATTAACCTTAAATTTTATGCCTATGAAAAAGTTTTTTACATTTTTTGTTGCAATGGTTGCCATGATAACCATTGGTAATGCACAATGCGGCGTCAATTTCTCCTACCCGTATTCCTGCGATTTCTCCAGCGAAATCCAAAACGGTTGCTGGGAGGTTGATGACGTGAACGGAGACAATTACACTTGGCAATTTGACATTGATCAGTCTGTTGCTAAATACGTGTATAATCCTGGTAGTGATGCGGAGGATGATTTGTATTCCCCTTATTTCTACCTGGACGGACATCAAACATTGACCTTCGATTACCGTTGTGGAAACAGCAGCTTTCCGGAAACCTTTGCTGTTTTTCTTTATCCAGAAGGCTCAACTGATTGGTCAAGACTGACTGACGGTATTACTGTAACAAGTGAGTCTGCTGTTACGCAAACCATTGATTTGTCTGGGTATGTTGGAGTTTACAGAGTAGATTTTTATTGCTATTCCGATGCTGATATGGCCTCATTGTACATCACCAATTTCAATATCACCAGCAACAATCCCTGCGAACCGATTTCAGAGTATCCCTACGAAAACGACTTCTCCGATATAGCACAGATGACCTGCTGGACTACGGAAGATGAAAACGAAGACGGCAACACTTTCTATCTGGAAGATAACGCTTTATGTTATCGGTATAATGCTGATTTAGAGGCTGATGACGATGTATATAGCCCTTACTTCGTGCTGGATGGTCACCAAATCCTCACTTTCGATTACTATTGTGGTCTCAGCTCTTATCCTGAGAATCTGGCTGTTTTCCTTTATGATGGTGGATCTTACACTCAAATTATGAACTACACGGACGTAACTAATACCACCCCCATCACGCAGACCATAGACCTGTCGGAGTACACAGGGACTTACCAAATTGACTTTTACTGCACTTCAGAGACCAACATGTTTAAATTGTACATCGACAATTTCAAAATTGAAAGCAGCATCGGCGTTGAAGATCACAGCAAGACCGAATTCACACTCTATCCGAATCCCACTAACGGCATGGTGAATCTGAGCGAGGTCGCCGCCCGCGTGGAGGTATATGACTTCAGCGGCCGCATGGTCATGTCCAATGAGAATGTGAACAGCGTCAACCTCAACGCGCAGGCCAACGGCGTGTACATTTTCCGCATCACCACCAACGACAACACCGTCATCACCAAGAAAGTAGTGAAGAAATAATGCCTGTCCTCGGCAACGAGGTCTTACCTACACAAAAGGGATGTCCATCACGACATCCCTTTTTTCTTCTGAAGACCAAGCACTTTACCATGCCATCAGCGCCTCAATCTCTTCCACCTCCACAGGCATGTCGGGCATGAGGTTGATGGGGGTGTCGGCCACCACCACATCGGTCTCGATGCGCACGCCGATGCCCTCTTCGGCCACGTAAATACCGGGCTCGCAGCTCAGCACCATGCCGGGCTGGAAGGCCCAGTCGCGCTCGCCCACATCATGCACGTCGAGTCCGATAAAGTGGGAGGTGTTGTGCATGTAATACTTCTTGAACGCCGGCCATTCGGGATCTTGGTTGCGGATGTCGGCGGCGGTGAGGAGACCAAGTTTCTGCAACTCCTCCTCCATGCGGCGGAACACGTAGTCGTTGATTTTGTGGATGGTCATGCCGGGCTTGAACAGCGGAATTGTTTCCTTATAAATCGCTAACACACTGTTGTATATAGCCTTCTGCCGCGGGGTGTATTTCCCGTTGACGGGGATGGTGCGGGTAGCATCGCCAGCATAGTTGGCGTACTCGGCGCCGAAGTCCATGAGCAGCAGGTCGCCGTCCTTCATGGGCTTGTCGTTCTTGATGTAATGAAGAATGCAGGTGTCGGCACCGGCCGCCACAATAGGAGCAAACGAGTGGGTGGTGGCGCCATTGCGGAGCATCTCGTAGGTGAGTTCGGCCTCAATTTCATACTCATAACAGCCTGGTTTCACAGCCTTTGCCGCACGCAGGAACGCTTTCGTGGTGATGTCGCAGGCGTGTTTCATGGTCTGCAGCTCCTCCGCCGACTTGAGGCATCGCATCGGGTAGAGGATGGGGGCGAGCCGGCAGTAGTTGTGCAGCGGGTACTCCTCCATCAGCTGCTTGACGAAACGGTACTCGTGGGTGATGGGCTCCCAGCGCAGTCTCGGGTTCTCGGGCAGATGGAGATATACATTCTGCGAGTGGCACATCAGGTCTTGCAAAACCGACGGGAACTGCTCGATGAACATCACATTCTGCACGCCCGACAGCTCGCGGGCCTGCTCCTTCGAGAGGCGGTGCCCGAACCAGATAATCTTCTCAGGGGAAGGGTTTTTGATAAACAGAATCTCACGATAGGCAGGGTTGGGATGCCAGGGAGCCAGTGCGAGCATCGTCTCCTCCTGGTCAATGCCCGTGAGGTATAAGATTTCTGAATTTTGGCGGAAAGGGAGGGTGGTGTCGCCGCAGCGCGGATATTCCGGACTGGAGGTGAGCAGCGCAACGGAGTTTTCCTCCATCTCACCGATGAGTTTTTTTCTGTTACGAATATAAAATTCTGATGGAAGTGGTTGATATCTCATAAATTATAATTTTGAAAAACAGCGTTGCAAAGGTAAAATAATTTTTGTTACGAATGGGGAAGGTGCGCTACATATTTTTTCATACGTCTTTGGAAGTCTCACCGTCCTGTGGGCTGTTAGGTACACAATAGCCACCGTATTTTCTGCTACCAACGTGCTGTTTTCAGATGTTTGTGTTTCATAGCAATATTATTTGACTGTGGTTGCAAAAATAATCAATTCTTCAACAATAATTCACAATATTGATTAAAACCTTCGCACAAAAGCATTTTTGACGGAATAAACACAAAAAATGAGAGGGTTTTAGAATATACTGATTATCAACAAATTACCCCCCCCTATAAAGGATTAAAAAGCACCCCTGTTCACATTTTTACAGAGAGGGTTCACATTTCTGATGTGAGGGAATAAAAATCACTCAAAATAGTTGTAATTTTGTAGTCGCAAAACCAACAATTAACCACTCAAAAGATGGCTTCCTCTCAACTATATTCACTACAATATACTTCTGCTTTCAGGATGTAAAATAACTACTTAAAATATGAAAAAGAAACTCCTCTTTATGCTAATTTTTATGTTTGAGGTGTCTTTACCCGCACAATCTATATACCAGCATAGTATTGGTGGGATTGGATGCACTATGTGGGGAGTTTCGTACAAGACATTCCTCTCCGACCACGTGGCATTGAGCCTTGATTTTGGGAACCAGTTTGTTCAAACAGGTGGTGAGGACTGGCCACAAGTGGATGTGTATTCCATAGAACTCAATCCGAACTTGATGTATGAGTTTTCATCCAACTCCCGTTTGCACAGCCTTATAGGCGCTGGAGTCACACTGGGTTATAATTGGGAAATGGGAATTTGGCACATTTGGTATTCTGGTGGCACAAGAGATGACTATAAATATTTGGGGAACGGCATGAAAGCGGGTGCCAATGTCATAGCAGGACTTGAATACCTATTTAAAATCCCGTTGGCAGTACAGTTGGACTTCCGTCCGGGATACGGTGTTTTCATTAAGAACAATGTCCGCTGGCACCATTTCGACTGGAATGTTTGTTTGTCGGTGAGATATGTGTTATAAAAACGTTTAACTTATTGTATGTTAATATATTAAAAATATAATTTACCTAAAATACCACCTAAAATCAACGCATCAACAATTCAAAATCAACCATCATGAAGAAACTATCATTATTTTTCGCACTCTGCATCTTCGTCGCAACGATGCACGGTCAGACCTATTGGAGCTTGTCGGGCAACAGTGCCAGCAGTAGCGATTTTATTGGCACAACCAATTCACAGTCACTCAACTTTAAGACAAACAATACAACACGTATGACTTTGTCACAGTCCAAAGCTAATTTGGGTATCGGA
>JAFXTE010000044.1 GCA_017525245.1 Bacteroidales bacterium
ACGGCGTCACGCTGCCCGAGGATCGAGCGGTCATGTACGGGATGTGGGGAGACGAGAAAAGATCCAAGATCGATTTAATGATTGGGTCTAACCTGGACGAAATCAGATACTTCGTTCCGCTTGAGGGCGGCGAAGAAGCCTTCGCGAATACGCTGAGGTGGATCGCGAAGAGGGATCGCGCACTGCTCAACGACCAGGAGAAGGCCATGTATGACGAGTTCATGGCCACGCTCGCAAACGTTAGCGAGTTGAGCAGATTGGAGCAATACTGCAACGACATCAACTTCCGCGCCGGTAACACCAATATGGCCATCAGGCACGCTGCTGCCGGTGGCCACACCTACATGTACTTCATCAAGAAACCGGTGACAACCCCCTATCTTGGTGCAGTACACGCGGCCGAGATTCCGTACCTGTTCGACAACTGCATACCGGACCCGATGGGGAGCGGAGAGATTGTCTGTAACGAGAACTGCGAGTTCCGCCACGTCGCAAAGGAGATGTGGGCCAACTTCGCCCGGACGGGCAACCCCTCCACCGACAAATACGAGTGGAAGAAGTTCACGGGTGACGACCGCCAGACAATGGTCTTCGACGATGCCATCGGTATGCAGAAGGACCTGTTCGGAAGGCGGGAGGATCTGATGATGTCCTGGGCAGAGCGCCTTGGGAACGGGTCGTCCAAGAGGGTCTGCTAATCTTTATGAAATGATATAAAAGATGGGATCCCGAATCCATTTATCAGAGCATTTTACCTACAGTAAATTGCTGCGGTTTACGTTGCCATCCATTGTGATGAACATATTCCTTTCCCTGTACATCATTGTGGACGGATATTTCGTCGCCAATTTCGTTGGCACGACGGAATTTGCAGCCATCAACCTGATTATGCCAATGCTGAACATCCTCGGAACCATCGGCTATATGTTCGGTGTGGGAGGCAGTGCGCTGATTGCAAAGACGCTTGGGGAGAATGACCAGAATCAAGCGAACCGTCTGTTCTCCCTGATTGTGCTGGTATCGTCAGGCTTGGGTGTTTTGATGATGGTTTCGGGATTCATCTTTATGCGGCCCATCACCACCCTATTGGGTGCGGAAGGGCAACTCCTTGAAGACACTGTGCTGTACGGGCGAATCTTCATTCTGGCTTTGCCCGCATGGATTCTGTTGTATGAGTTCCAGCTTTTCTTCGTCACCGCCGAAAAACCCAAGCTGGGGCTTGCGGTCACCGTACTCGCAGGTCTCAGTAACATTGCCTTCGATGCACTTTTCATCATCGGCTTCAAATGGGGACTCGCAGGTGCGGCAGCAGCCTCGGCCTTGAGCCAGCTTGTGGGCGGCCTGTTTCCGCTTATTTATTTCATGCGGAAGAACGACAGTCTTCTGAGACTGGTGAAACCTGTTTGGAACGGCAAGGCGATTGTGAAAAGCATGACCAACGGGTCCTCGGAATTCATGGCCGAAGCCGCCTGGTCCCTTGTTGCGATGGTCTACAACATACAACTGCTTAAGTATGCGGGGGAAGACGGTGTTGTCATTTATGGCCTGCTGATGTATGTCAGCCTGATTTTCGCCGCCATATTTGTAGGGTATTCCAACGGGATAGGATCGGTGTTCAGCTATCATTACGGTGCCCAGAACCACAAAGAGCTCAAAAACCTGCGAAAAAGGAGTCTGAAGCTCATCGGAGTCGCATCCATCGCGATGTTTCTCCTTTCCGAAGCGCTGGCCCATCCGTTTTCCGCCTTGTTTCTGCAAGACGCACCGAACCTGTTGCCGGATGCCGTACACGCGTTTCGGATTGTCTCCCTCACCTACCTGTTCACGGGGTTGGCTGTTTTCGGCTCGGCCTTCTTTACCGCGCTGAGCAACGGGCAGGTGTCGGCGCTGATCTCCTTTTTGCGGACATTCGTGTTTGAACTTGGGGCCGTGCTCCTGTTGCCGTTGCTGTTTGGCGTTGACGGTATCTGGTATGCTATTGTTTTCGCCGAACTGATGGCAGCTGTCGTTGGAAGCATCTTTATGGTTGTGCTGCGAAAAAAATATCAATACTAATAACTAAAGACAAAAGAACAATGAATGGCGACTCACACCCCGTCTGCAATGTGAACTACTACGACATTGTCAAGGTCTTAACCAAGTATTTTTGCATTTAAAATGAAAAATCATGGCTGAAAAAAGCATTGTCAAATTATTTGACAAGATGTGAAGAAAACCATTCAGGAAGAGGAAATGAATAAATAAAACTACGATCATGCAAACAAGATTCAAAGAGAGAGCCAAGGTCATAGACATCGTGATTACCGCCTTGGCCGCTATGCTCTCGGTGGGTACGATGCTTTACGGCATCTTCCATTACGGGCTTGGCGAAACCTGGCCCGAGTTGGTGCTCAACGTATTCTACATCGCCTGCGTGGTGATGATTTGGATGTACTTTTTCGACACAGGCATCACTACAAAGCAATTCAACTATTGTTGTACCATTTGCGTCGGAATCACGGTGTTGCTGCGCGACATTCTTTTTCCACAT
>JAFXTE010000045.1 GCA_017525245.1 Bacteroidales bacterium
GAGTCCTACACCGACGGTGAACGCGGCGCCATGGTCATCATCCAAAAGCAGACCGGCGCCAACACGGTGCAGATATGTAAGAAGGTGCTGAAGGAACTGCCTGACATTCAGCGTTCCCTGCCCGCCGACGTGAAGTTGAATGTGCTGGTCGATAACTCCGACAACATCACCAACACCATCGACAGCTTGGAGGAAACCATCCTGATTATCTTGCTGTTAGTGGTTGTGGTCGTGCTCTTCTTCTTGGGAAGATGGCGCGCCACCATCATCATCGCCCTCGTGGTGCCCGTCTCCTTGATAGCGGCATTCATCTACTTGCTGGCGACGGGCAACACGTTGAATATCATCTCGTTGTCTTCTATATCCATCGCCATCGGTCTGGTGGTCGATGACTCCATCGTGGTGCTGGAGAACATCACCACGCATATCGAGCGAGGGTCGAAGCCCAAGGCGGCGGCCGTGTTCGCCACCAGTGAGGTGTCCCTCTCCATTATCGCTTCCACCTTGGTGATTATCGCCGTGTTCCTGCCGTTGACCTTCCTTACCGGTATGGCCGGCGTGCTCTTCAAACAGTTGGGTTGGATTGTCACCATCGTGATCGCCGTCTCCTTGGCGGCCGCTATGACGCTGACTCCGATGCTCTGCTCCCTTCTGCTGAAGAAGAATCCCAAGAAGAGCAAATGGTTCGCCAAAGTGTATGGTCCTATCGAGCGCTTCCTTATCCGCCTGGACGAAGGTTACGCCAAGGTGCTCCGCTGGTGCGTCAACCACCGGAAGACTGTCGTCGGTTTCGCCTCCGTCATCTTCTTGGTCAGCCTTTCGCTGCTGATGGTCATTCCCACCGAGTTCTTCCCGACACAGGATAACGCCCGTCTGAGCGTCACCGTGAAGCTGCCGCAAGGCACCCGCGTGGAGACCACCAAGGCGTTGGGCGACCAGATTGTGAACGAAATCCGGGAGAAATATCCGAACGAGATCAAATCCATCAACTATTCCGTGGGTATGCCCGACGAGGACAACACCTGGAGCTTGATGCGCGATAACGGCACGCACCTGCTCTCCTTCAACATCCGTTTGGTGAAGAAGACCGAACGTGACAAGTTCATCACCGAGATTTCCGACGGCATCCGCGAACTGTTGCGGCAGCACATCGAAATCGTCTCCTCCACGGTCAGCACCGGCCAGGGCAACATGGGCGGACAATCGACCGTCGATATCGAGCTCTACTGTTACGACTTCAACACCACCGACCAGTTCGCCGCCGACCTCGCCGCCCGTATGCGGCAGGTGGAAGGCTGCTCCGAGGTGGTGATCAGCCGTGACGAATACACTCCCGAATTGGAGGTCGTCTTTGACCGTCAGAAGTTGGCCGAGAACGGACTCAACTCCACGACGGCGGCCGGTTACGTGCGCAACCGCTTTAATGGCTACACGGCATCGCAGTTCCGCGAGGACGGTGACGAGTACAACATCCGCGTGCGTTATGCGCCCGAGTTCCGTAACGACATCCACGCCATCGAGAACATCTTGATGTACAACAACATGGGCAAAGGCATCCGCGTGGGTGACGTGGCCACGGTAGAGGAAACCTTCACCCCGCCGACCATCGTCCGTAAGGACCGTGAACGTATGGTCAAAGTCTCCTGTGTGGTGGCCAAGGGCGCCGCGTTGAGTGAGCTGGTGGCTTCCGCGCAACACGAGCTCGACCAGATGGACGTCCCCTCCACGTTGGACTACAAGATCGGCGGTACGTGGGAAGACCAGCAAGATGCTTTCGGCGACATGTTTATGCTGATGGCGCTGATTATCATCCTCGTCTATGTGGTGATGGCCGCCCAGTTCGAGTCGTTCACTTATCCATTCGTCATCATGCTCTCCATCCTCTTCGCCCTCACCGGCGTGTTGATCGGTCTGGCCGTCACCCGTACGGCATTGGGTATCATGGCGTTGATTGGATTGATGATGTTGATCGGTATTGTGGTGAAGAATGGTATCGTGCTCATCGACTACACCAGTTTATGTGTCGAGCGTGGCATGACCATCAAGGACGCTGTCGTCGCCGGCGGTCGTTCCCGTCTGCGCCCGATCTTGATGACCACCTTGACCACGGTGCTCGGTATGATCCCGTTGGCCGTTGACAAGGGCGAGGGCGCCGAGATGTGGAACTCCATGGGTATGGTCGTGGCCTGGGGTCTGACCTTCTCCACCATGGTGACGTTGATCCTCATCCCGATCATCTACAGTAAGTTCGCTGAGTGGAACGCCCGTGGCGCCGCCCGCCGCCGTGCCCGCCGCGAACGCAACAAAGCATTAGGTGTCAACGAGGTGTAAGGCAGAAACAATTAAACAAATAGATACGAAAAATGAAAGCAGTCTTCATATCCCTATATCAGGCCTTCTACGATGAGGTCATGGAAATTTTAGACAAGAACGAAATCCGCGGGTTCACCTTTTGGAACGAGGTGCAGGGTCGCGGCAGCCACGATGGGGAGCCGCACTACGGCACCCACGCCTGGCCGACGTTGAACTCCGCCGTGCTGGCCTTCGTGCCGGACGAGAAGGTGAAGCCGTTGCTCCACGACATCCACGAGCTCGATCTCTCCGCCGAGCAGCAGGGTTTGCGCGCCTTTGTGCTGAATGCCGAGGAGGTGACGGACAAGGAATGCTAAGGAGGGATCATGTTGTTTTGACAAGCACTGATAGCCACGGATTGCACTAATCTGCGTGCTTTTTCACCAAAATACCACAATCCTCATATTTTTATTTATAGTTGGATAGTGATGCAAGAATAACTAAATATTAAAAACACAGATTATCAAAATGCTGATTGTTTGTGCTTTTACGATTTTTTTATTTTTGCATTTTATTTTTAAATCCAATTATACATAAAAAATATGGCTTATCATTTTCACAATCTGGTTTTTGAGGGTGGCGGAGTGAAGGGCATTGCCTACGTGGGAGCACTTGAAGTGCTTGAAAAAGAGGGAATTCTGCAGAATGTCAAACGGGTGGCGGGGACATCCGCTGGTGCCATGATGGCGGTTCTGGTCGGGTTGCGCTACACTGCAGAAGAGGTGCGGGAAATTCTTTGGGATTTGAATTTTAAAAAGTTCATGGACAGCTCGTTCGGCATTGTACGGGACACAAAGCGTCTTATTGAGGAATACGGTTGGTATAAGGGCGACTATTTCCGCGACTTGATGGCCGACTTAATCAAAAGGAAAACGGGCAACGGCGAGATGACCTTTGCGCAACTTGCCGCCACCCAAAAATACAGGGAAATTTATCTGGTAGGTGCCGATCTCTCAACGGGCGTTTCCAAGCTGTTTTACAACAATAAAGAGACTGGTGGAATGAAAATAGCGGATGCGGCCCGCATTTCCATGTCTATCCCGTTGTTTTTCGCCTCCGTGAAAGCGGGCGACGACGAGAAGCACATTTACGTGGACGGGGGGCTTTTGGACAACTATTCCATCAAGACCTTCGACAGAGAGAATTTTGTGGATGACAAGAAAAAGAACATCCGCCGCACTGAATACTATGATAAGGTCAATTCAAAAAAGAGTATGTTACAAGTAATCGGTGATAATCCTTACATATACAATAGAGAAACGTTGGGCTTCCGGTTGGACGCGAAAGAAGACATCTCGATGTATCTTGCCCAGAAGCCAATTGTCCGCAACAAGATCAACACTTTTTTCACTTATACCAAGGCGCTGGTGACCACGCTCATTGACTTCCAAGACAGCATCCACTTGCACAGTGATGACTGGCAGCGCACGGTCTATATCGACACACTTGGGGTCAGGGCTATCGACTTCGACATTTCCGATGTGAAAAAGCAGAAACTGGTGGATTCTGGCCGACAATACACCGCGGAATATCTGAATTGGTACAACAACGGAGAGGAGAAGGCGAACAAATAGAACTTCTGAATATGGAAAAGAAAAAGTTATGGAGCAATCGCTGGTGGGCGACGCTTCTTATCAGCATCATCGGAACAGCCATCGGCGTAGGGTTGACCTTTGCCGTCAACAATTGGATGGACAAACGTCATAAGCAACAGACACAGAGACTGATGGCCATCATGGTGATTCATGACATCGATGAATCGATCAACACTTTGAAAACCTTGAAGGAGAATATGGAAACTGAGTACAATGCGATGATGTATGTACGAGAACATATTGACCAGCTGGACTCCGTGCCGAATGACACTCTGAGCTTGGCGCTTTCATTCCTTGTTGATGATGGAGAAGAATTCCGTTTCGACAATTCAAAGGAGAAAATCTTCCATAGCAGTCCTGACACATGGCAAAACTTAGGCTGCATGAAGTTTATCGATAACGTGCAGTCTTGTTATTATAACCGCCAGACGTTCCAAGACATGTATAACCATTGGCAAAGGCCGGTATCTATGGAAGTTTATGAAGCGATGAATAATGGTAACAGCAACTTGAGTCTGGAAGAAGTTTTGGATCAATACTATGCAAAAATGCGGAAACTATTGAAGGAAAAATTGGAGGATGAGCATGTAAAATTTTATATTAACTGCACCCCCAAAAAGTTAGGCAGTATTGCTGGTTTGATAAAATACTGGATCCAGGTGAACAACGAGAACAAATTTCTGATGAGCATCACTGATGAAGAGTTGGAAAACTACGTGAACAGTTTCAACACAAACGGCATCTCAGTAAAAGAAAAGAACCTGATCGGAACATGGAATTCGTCATCCACGGACGAAGTAAACCAATTTGAATTCAGAAAGGACCATACTTATTCGTACGTGTCTGTTGTCACCTCACCGGCAAACCTCAACTTCTCACAAGGAAAGCTGAAAAAGATATATAAAGAAGCCGGGACCTGGAAATTAGAAAAGGATTCGTTAATCATTAATCCTGGCAGCATTGATTTTGAAGTGGATGCCAGCAAGATGACCGTCCAGCCGGAAAACCAAGAGATGTTGGACCGTTGGGTTCAGAATTATGAGAAAGAGTGTTTAGCAACCTATCAGAAGGGAAACAAGGATCTCTATTGGAGAGTCTGGGGTGCCCGTCTTGACGCATCCCGCAACAAATTAGAAATGAAAAAAGGCGGGAACACCTCATATTTCAAGCGGGAAAAAGGAGGAGTGAAGCGGTAATGATGATTCATCTTGAGAATGTCAAAGAAATTTAGTACAATAATTTGATTTGCCAACAATAATTTGTTTTAAGTTTCGCAAGCTCTTTTTGTTGCAGCTGTTGGTGTGTTTTCGTGATTTTCCGTTGGAGATTCCGCTCGCTCACTGCGTTCGCGGCGGAATGGTGCGCACCTCCGTATGAGACCAAGGGGAAGAAGATGGGCGGCGGGGAAATAGCTGCCGTTGCCTGAAGTTTCACGACCGACGCCCATCTTCTTCCCCCTTTTCCTTGAATGTGGCGCACCATTCCGCCAGTGACGATAGGAACTGGCGGAATCTCCTCCGTTCAAAGACAAATTTCCTCAAACAGTCTGAGGCATACTTGCGAAACTTGAGTAATTTGAAAAAAACACGAGCCGACACCTCAAACGATGACGGCTCGTTTACATATTTTCAGTCAGCAGCGGTCTCCCGACCAACTACTAACCGCTAACCGCTAACTGTTTCGCTGCTCCTTCACACCACCGCCGCCACGAAGTAGTAGATCATCAGTCCCACGCAGGTGAGTTTCAGCACGGTGCCCGTCAGCAGCCCGACAAACGAGCCGGCTCCTGCCTTCAGGGCTTGTCCGAGCGACATTCCGTTCTCGCTCCTGTTGGCGAGGATTTCGCCGGCGACGGCCCCCACAAAGGGACCGAGCACGATGCCCCAAGGGCCGAGGAACAGTCCGGCAACCAGACCGACAGTGCTTCCCCACACGCCGGCCTTCGACCCGCCCATCACCTTCGTGCCCCAGACCGGCACCACGGTATCCAGGACCTGGACAACCACGGTCACGATGCCCCAGACCAGCAGGAAGCGCCAGCCGAACTGCACCTTGCTGGTGGCGTGGAGCAGCCAGAGTCCCGCGTAAGCCACCGGCACGCCCGGCAGCACTGGCAGGATGCATCCCGCCAGCCCGACCAGCAGGCAGACGGCGCCCAATATGATGAGTACGATGTCCATATTTCTAAGTTCGTTTTCCTCCGGCCGTTAGACGGGTGCGGGTGGGAGGGGATTAATAGGCGGCAAAGATACGGAAAAAGAAAGATAAGAGGGGGGCTTTGATGTTTTTTTTCGAATGTGAGAGTGATTGTACTGTAAGGGTAGGGTGGAAGCGCAGAAAATGTGTGGTTTCTTGCAGCTGTTATCTTGAAAAATGCTATTTTTGCGGGTTGAAACTTTATAGTTTAAGCAAGATTGCCTGATTAACAATAAAAATATGCCCAGAACAAAATCCAACACCCAACCCAAACAGAACCCCGGCAAATCCATGGAAGCGGCCCTGTGGGAGTCGGCCAACAAACTGCGCGGCGCCGTGGAGCCAGCCGAATACAAACACGTCGTGTTGTCGCTCATCTTCCTCAAGTACGCCGGCGACCGTTTCGAGCAGCGAAAACAGGAGCTGATGGATCTGGGACTGAAAGAGTATGTCGATACTGTGGAGTTCTACACGGCGGAGAATGTGTTCTACCTGCCCGAGAACTGCCGCTGGTCGTACATTATGGAGAACGCCAAGCAACCTAACATCTTCCAGATCATTGACGATGCTTTAAGCAATATTGAAAAGAAAAACAAACAGTTGGTAGGTGCTTTGCCCAACAACTACTACTCCAACCTCGGGTTAGACAAGACCAAGTTTGCCTCGCTGTTAGACGAAATCAACAAGTTGGACACTATTGCGGATTCGGAGAACGATCTCATCGGGCGGGTGTATGAGTATTTTTTAGGTAAGTTTGCTATCGCGGAAGGCAAGGGCAAGGGGGAATATTACACGCCGAAGTCTATCGTGAATCTCATTGCCGAACTCATTGAGCCATACGACGGCAAGATTTATGACCCCTGTTGCGGCTCCGGTGGCATGTTTGTGCAGTCGGTGAAGTTTGTGAAGGCGCACCACGGGAACCAGAAGAACGTGAGCGTGTATGGGCAGGAGAACACCAACACCACCTTCAAGCTGGCGCGCATGAACCTCGCCATCCGTGGCATTTCGGCCGACATCCGGCAGGGCGACACTTTCCACAACGACCAGCACAAGGATCTTAAGGCCGACTACATCATGGCCAATCCGCCGTTCAACCAGAAGTCCTGGCGTGAGGAAAACGAGCTCGCCGACGACGCCCGTTGGAGCGGCTACGACACGCCACCGACCTCCAACGCCAACTACGGCTGGATATTGAACATCCTCGCCAAGCTCTCCACCAACGGCGTGGCAGGCTTCCTGCTGGCCAACGGTGCGTTGAGTGCTGACGGCACCGAGCTTGCCATCCGGAAGAAACTCCTTGAGAACGATAAAGTGGAGGCCATTCTCATTCTGCCGAGAAACCTTTTCTACTCCACCGACATCAGCGTGACGTTGTGGATTCTGAACAACAACAAGAAAGCGCGGGTGGTGACCAAGAACGGACAGGAAATCCATTACCGCGACCGCGAGGGGGAAGTGCTCTTTATGGATCTCCGCCAAAAAGGCATTCCTTTTGAGAAGAAATATGTGGAACTCGACCCTGACACGCGAGACGCGGTGACCCGCACCTACCACATTTGGCAACAGGAGGGTTTTGAGGAGAACTACCACGACGAGCCCGAATACTGCTATTCCGCCACGTTAGACGAAATACGGAAGAAGGGCTGGAGTTTGGTGCCCAGCAAGTATATTGAGTTCATTAACCGCGATGAGCAAATCGACTTTGGTGTGAAAATGAAACAGTTGCAGGCGGAAATGCATGATCTGTTGCAACAGGAGGAGGAGAGCAAAAAGGAGTTGGTGGAGCTGTTTGAGAAGTTGGGGTACAAACTGTAAAATTCTTTCCAATGTTTGAAGAATTGGAAAGAATTGGAATATTTTTTATTTTTGCAACTTTGAAAAAAATATCGTATAAAAATGGAAAAGCCGCCTAAAATAAAAGAAGAAAATCTTCTCGAGACTATTGTAAACCCTCCTCAAGAAGAGATTGTTTCTATTGTTGACAAGATAAATGATTCGTATGAGTATTGGGACTCTGTGAAGTATAAGAAATGTCCGGAGGGTTGTTCTCCAATAAAATTGTGGACATACGTGAAAGCTTCAAGAATGAAGATTTTGACATCTGCATGGGAGAAGTACCGAATTGTTTTGGGCATAACAAATCAGATGCAGCGTATGTGCCATGAGTTTGACATGAATTTTGGCGGATTTTGGGGTGCAAGCTCTATTATCCCGGGTGACAGTAAGGAGCGGTATCTGGTCAGTTCGTTGATGGAGGAGGCCATTTTCTCCAGCCAAATGGAAGGTGCTGTTACCACACGAAAGGTGGCAAAAGATATGCTACGGAAGAAAATAACGCCTAAGGACAAGTCTCAACAGATGATAGCCAACAACTACCAAACGATTCAGTTTGTCGTGCAAAATCAAGATACGCCGCTTACGGTGGAGCTTCTGCAACATATACATCGTCTGATGACTGAGCACACTTTGGACAATCCACAAGATGCAGGACGTTTCCGTACTAATGATGATGTAGTTGTTGAAAATGGCATCACTCATGAGGTAGTACACTTTCCACCATCCTACACTGAAATACCTGAATTTGTAAAAGACCTATGCATATTTTTCAACGAAGAAAAGCCAAAGGTATTTATCCATCCTATCATTCGTGGCATTATCATCCACTTTATGATAGCGTATATGCACCCGTTTGTGGATGGTAACGGACGAACGGCACGAGCCCTTTTCTATTGGTATATGCTAAAGCAGAAGTATTGGCTGACAGAATATTTGTCCATATCAAGAGTTATTGCCAAATCCAAGAAATCGTACGAAAAGTCATTTCAATATACAGAGGCTGATGGTAACGATATGGGTTATTTTGTGGCTTATAACTTACGCGTGTTAGATCTCTCATTCAAACAGCTACAAGGTTATTTAAGGAGAAAGCAGGAGGAAAAGAAGGCTGCGAACACATTCTTGCAATTAGGTGATATTAACGACCGTCAGGCCCAGATAATCAAAATGTTTGTTGATAATCCCAAGGAAGTCATTACGGTTAAAGACATCCAAAACAAGTTCTTTATCAGTGCCACAACGGCAAAAAGTGACATTATGGGATTGGTAAATCGTGGGCTTGTCAATGAGTTTGCGTTTAACAAAGTGAAAAGGGGCTATATCAGAAGCGAAAACTTCGAAACAGCAGTAAAACCCTTTTTGAAATAATTCTTTCCAGTGTTTGAAGAATTGGAAAGAATTTGAAAGAAATGAACAGGACAGAAACAATGTATGATATTGATTATCAACGTTTAGGCGACTACATCCGTGAGGTGAACGTCCGCAACCGCGAGTTGAGGGTGACGAAACCGATGGGCATTAATATTGACAAACATTTTATGCCTTCGGTTGCTAATATTATTGGGACAGATTTATCTGCGTACAAATTGGTGTGTAAGAATCAATTTGCTTGTAATCTTATGCATGTTGGTCGAGATGAAAAGATACCCATGGCAATGTGGAATGACGCAAATCCAATCATTGTCTCACCCGCATATTTTGTGTTTGAAATCACTAAAACGGAAGATTTGTTACCTGAATATCTGATGATGTGGTTTCGTCGTGCTGAATTTGACAGAAACGCATGGTTTTATACGGATGCCGATGTCCGTGGCGGCATGAACAAAGACGCTCTGCTGGACATGCGCCTTCCCATCCCCACCCTCGCCCGTCAGCGCGAAATTGTGTCGGAATACGAGACGCTGACGCGCCGCATCCGCCTCAACGAACAGATGATTGCCAAGCTAGAAGAGACCGCACAGGCGCTCTATCGCAAGATGTTCGTGGACGGGATTGACAAGGAGAATCTGCCGGAAGGGTGGAGAATGGGAAGATTGTCGGATATAGCAAATATCATAATGGGACAATCTCCAGATGGTGAAACATATAATTTTGATGGAGATGGGATGATATTCTATCAAGGGAGAACAGATTTTGGCAGAAGATTCCCTACTGCGCGAGTATATACTACTAGCCCTACAAGA
This sequence comes from Bacteroidales bacterium, assembly GCA_017525245.1. Classification (GTDB taxonomy): domain Bacteria; phylum Bacteroidota; class Bacteroidia; order Bacteroidales; family WCHB1-69; genus F23-D06. The sequence goes on from JAFXTE010000045.1 coordinate 10,166, forward strand.
TATGCAAAAGAAGGTGATGTTTTATTAAGTGTAAGGGCTCCTGTTGGGGATATAAACATTGCTCCGCATGATTGTTGTATTGGACGAGGTCTTGCTTCATTAAGGAGTGAGGATGGCTGCCAAAGCTATTTGTTTTATCAATTGCAGAATTTGACAGATGTTTTTAATGTCTCTGATGATGATGGCACAATCTTTGGCAGTATAAACAAAGATGATTTGTACAACATTGAGATTGTTATTCCAACACTGCAAGAAATGCAAGTGTTTGAAGATTATACATCGAATATTGACAAGAAGATTGAATTAAAAGACAAAGAAATAAATATATTAACGGAATTATTGTCTTTGCTTTTGGCGAAGATGGGGAAATAAGGATGCGATACAAATATATCACAAATAAAGAAATATGGGACTATACGAAGGAATAAAAGATGTTGCGAAAATCGTACAACAAGCTGATAATATAGAGTTGTATCGTCAGTTACTTGATTTATGCGAACAAGCCTTAGAAATGCAGAACAAGATTAATCAATTATCATCGGAAAATGCAGAACTTAAGAAAAAGCAGGATTTGGAAGAACGTATTCAACGCCATCAACTTCTTTACTTAACATTAAAGAATGATGCTGATGATTTCTTTTATTGTTCAACATGCTGGGATAAGGATAGGAAATTGATTCAGATGCATAAATCTCAAGGAGAATATTTATGCCCTCATTGCCACTCGCATGGAATCTATGATAAAGCTGAACATGAAAAATATGTTCGAGAGTTTCGTCTTTGACATTTAGAAGCTCTGCTCAACAGAAATGAATTACGTGTATTAATCTAGTAACAGTTTTCCCTATTGACGAGAATGAGAAAATAATTTTGTAAGATTATGGAAGAAAACGAGAAATTTGTTCTTTACCTTGATATCATGGGGTTTAAAGAACGTGTTAATAAAATTGATATCAATAAATTGAAAAAGCAATTGTTGCTTTTTAAAACGAAAAACAACAAATTAAAACCTTTATTAAAAGGTGGGAAAACAAAGGAAACTTTGATTAATATGGCTCAGTTTTCTGATTCGATTGTTTTGGTCACCCGTGATAGTACAACAGATGATTTAAATCGAATTAGTAAGGCTGCTGCGATACTAATGCAGACTGGATTGCAAACAGGGTTTGCATTAAGAGGTGCAATCGCAAAAGGTAAAATGGTTTTTGATAATGAAAATCAATTATTCTTTGGAAAAGCATTAGTGGATGCATATCTTTTAGAGGAAGAACTTTGCTACTATGGTGTTGTATTTCATGAATCAATGGAAGATTGTGTGTGTAATGCGCAAAATAAGAACCAAATGGCAATAGAAGATGTGTCGGTGCCTTTAAAAAAGGGAAAATCAAATCATTATCATATTGCATGGCACAAATTAAAAGCAAATTTGCAACCAGGCGACATTAGTTCCAATGCTCTTATTTGGCTAAAAAATATTAGGAAGACAGTCTCTGGAAATCCAAGGGTCTATCTGGATAACACAATTGCAATCATTGGAGATACCCAAAATAAAAATGCAAAATAAATAGATTAAAATACAGTCTTTGCTTATGGCGAAGATGAGGAAATAAATAAAAAAATAGAATATTATGGCATTTAAAGCTCAACAAAGAAAAGTTAGTGATTTTTTGACAGGGTCAATATTGGAGATTCCTAGAAACCAACGTCGTTACGTGTGGAAAGAGGAACATTGGAATGATCTATTAGATGATCTCAAATTTGCTATTGCAACAGATGACGGAACAAAAAAGCATTTTATAGGTAGTATTGTTTTAAAAGAAGAAGTTTCAATTAATGGAATTAATCATTTTACAATAATAGACGGGCAGCAAAGAACATTTACACTGATTCTTTTCCTTGCTGCCATAATGCAGTTGTTTAAAGAACGAGAAATGGAAAATGATTTTAAGGGTAATTCCAAATTACTTATAGCAACTGACTTAAAGAATCAATCTTCATGTATACTTAATTCTGATTACTACCTATCATTAAGTAAAATAGTACAAAATATATGTGATTGGACTTCAAGAAAGAATTTAAATGATCAAATTCGAGATAATCTCAAAGACAAGAAAACGGAAAAAAGCATTGTCGATTGTATTTTATTTTACTACAATGAATTAAAAGGTCTGTCGGATGAAGAAATACTATCGATACGAGACGCTTTGATAGAAACTAATTATATAGAAATTATTGCAACAACAGAGGAAGATTCATATACAATATTTGAAATTCTGAATGCCCGAGGACAAGATTTAGATGATCATGAACTATTAAAAAACTTCATTATGCGGTATATTCGTCCTCAGGAACAAACAAAAATTGATGAAGTTAAACTTAGTTGGACATCTGATATAGATAAAGGGTTAGGACGTAATGTGAGAAAATTTTTCAAACATTATACTTCACATAAATATTCCACTACAAAAAAGGCCGATATATACAAGACTATCCAAAAGGGAACCCCTAATAAAGATGTCAACACGCTATTTGAGGACATACTTTTAAAATCAAAGTATTACAGGACTATCCTTAAACCAATCGCAACTGGTGAAGAATGTAATTGTTCACTCGAAGAATGCCAAATTTTCACGTTTTTCATTAAGAAGAAGGCTGAACAGTTTAGACCTGTTTTTTTAAGTCTTATGCATCAAAAAGATTTGAATGTGTTAGACGACAACACATACCTTCAATCACTAAGGTTTTTATATCTATTTTTTGTTTGTTACAATATTATTGGTGAAGAAAAGTCGAATAAATTAGAGGATCCTATTTATAAATACTCACCAATATTGGAAAACGATTTTTCAAAAGAAAACCTGGATTTGTTCATCAATTCGTTAAATAAACGATTGCCCAATAAAGAAGTTTTTTCCAATGTTTTTAAAAATGTTGGGTGGTCAAATCACACGGCATATTATCATGACTCTAATAATAAGGATCGTGTAAAACTGGTATTAGAAATCCTAGAAAGAAACAAATCTGGACAAGAAATAGAAGAATATACATTAGAGCATATCTTACCAGATTCAGAAGGTGAAGAAAATGCGCAGATAGGGAATATTCTACCATTAGAGGAGAACTTGAATGAAAGATGTGAGAATTTACCATTAAATGAAAAGATTCCAATATATAAAGAATCTAACTTCTCTATAACAAGGGGATTCGCTACGCGATTTGAAAACAACCCAGATGATTTTAATCCTCAAAAAAGAACAAAGTACTTAGCGGAATTGATTTATGGCTTTATCGTGAAATAAATATACTTAGTAATCGACCAATCATAATAACAGGGGGATGTTTACAAACACCATTCCAATTCGATGAAAAGACGAGATTCTTGTCGTTAATATTAGTAAGGACGTGAAAAAAGAATGCTATATGGATATAAATCAAAATATATTAATCATTGGGAATGGTTTCGACTTGGACTTAGGGCTGCAAACAAAATTCTCAGATTTTGCACAATCTTCTTTTTGGCCGAAAGCAATAAAACGAGAAATAATCCCAAACCTTCCATCCCATACATCACGAGGGAGCTTTATTGCACTTCCTCCATTGCCGGAGACAATCTTGTTGGAACATTATCTGGATGATATACGAAATCAGGATTGTTGGTTTGATTTGGAAGGAGCTCTGTTGAACTATTCAACTGTAAATGCTGATAAAAAAATCGTAGATGCCGGAGCTGAATCTGACGATACTGTTAAAACAAATGTTGAATATTTCAAACGCATGCAGGATTCATTGTGTAAATATATTACACATGTCCAGAACAATGCTCAAATTAATCACAATAGTGTAGCAGGAAAAACACTTCAAACCATTATGGAGAATGGCTTTTTTAACCACATCTATTCATTCAACTACACAGAACTAAACTATTTTGCAGGTCCGCTTGGTATAACCAAGAATATCTATTACCATCACATTCATGGTGCGGTTTCAGATAACTCTATTATTTTAGGTGTTGATGAAACGGAATTGCGGAATGGATATGAGCTGTTCCACAAATCTTCAAGCAAGTATTATCATTCTCATGATTTGTATAACTCATTGTCAAATGCCAAGGAAATAGTTTTTTTCGGATTGTCCTTTGGCAAAATTGATTACAGTTATTTCGATCGTTTTTTCAAGAGCTTATCTGATGGCGTGTCAATTGAAAACGAAAAGAAGAAATATATTACGATTTTCACAAAAGACGACCATTCGCGCTTGGATACATTAACTCGATTAAGAGAAATGAATATAAATGTTCAACGCCTGTATGCCCAGTGTCATTTTCAAATTATTTGTACTGATGATGGGCTTGATTCTAACGAATTCTTTGATTTTCAAGATAGGTTGTATAAAAACAGACTTATGGATTTCAAGAAAAAAAAGTCACAATGATTTTACAATATGAATCTCAGAAACCAATTCATGGATATTTTAACAAGGTAGGTTAACGTTTCAAAGAAATTTTCAAAAAACAAAACAACCAAATAATATGAAAGGTTCCGCATCGCATCTTTTAGAGTTTTTGGAAGGTTCCAGAAAACGGTTTGTCATTTCGGTCTATTAGCGCAATTATGACTGGAAACAGGAAATCGGGGACTGGAACAAGATGTCCATCCTGAAGAATTTGTTCAAAGTCTATCAGATTGACGAAGACGATCTTGCTTTTGGGCTTGCTCCGATAAAAGAAGAGAACAACGAAGAATAGCAACTACCAAAAGAAACTTCTATTCTTTGAATTTACATAAAAACGTACAATTTAAAAAATAAAATCATACCATATTGATTTTTTGTATTTTTGCATCCTGAAAAACAGTGCGATATGATACAAGAGATAAAGATAAAAAACTTCCTGTCATTCAAGGACGAGGTGACCTTTAGTTTTGAAGCCACCAAGGACAAGTTTGCCGAGGAATATCAAGTGGTGGAAGTGGTGCCGGGTGTGCGGCTGCTTCGCTTTGCTATGGTGTATGGCGCCAATGCATCGGGGAAATCGAACTTGCTGAAAGCATTCGAGTTCCTTCGCACTTTTTGGCAAAAACAGACAACTAATGTGGAAGATTCTACAGGCGTGACACCATTCTTATTTGATCCCACGACCCCAAAAGAACCGTCTCGATTTGAGTTGATTTTCTATGTTGGGGGCATTAAATACCACTATCGGCTCGAACTGGATGAAAAACAAGTGTATTTGGAAAAACTCTGTTATTACAAGAGTGTCCAGCCAACGATGATGTTTGTCAGAGAGTTAAAAAACGGGAAATCTGTTATCAACTATAATTCTTCCGTTTTCAAGTTGACATTGGCTGAAAAAGAAAAAATTTCCGTAGAGTGTCTGCGAAACATGTCATTCTTTGCTGCATTTGGTAAGGCGAATGCTAGTTTGCCCGAATTAGACATTGTTAAACGTTGGATGGGAACATGTTTGATGAAGATGATAGACCCTGCTCTTTCATTAACAGAAACGGCAGAAGCAAGATTGTCTGATGACACTGTTTTAAGGAAGTACCTTGTGGACTATTTCAAAAAAACTCAATTTGACATATCAAATATAGAGTCGCAGTCTTTTGAAGATAATTCTCTAAAGCAATACGATATAGCATTGGTGTCATACAAAACTTTTTTTGAACATACGGTAAACAATAATCTTGGAAATGAAAAATATAAACTCCCAATTAAACTAGAATCGTATGGCACGCAAAGGATTTTTGGACTTGCAACCGCCATCTACGATATTCAGCAAAAAGGTGGTTTCCTTATGGTAGATGAAATAGAGTCATCACTTCACCCGAAGTTCTTGGAAAAGCTATTATTTGAATATTTCAACAATGTATGCCAGTCTCAAATGTTAGTCACCATCCATGACGATAGCCTTTTGGACTTGGTCAATGATCTTGTCAGAAAGGATTCTATCTGGTTCACAGAAAAGCAAAAGACAGGTACTACAGATCTGTATTCTCTCGTAGAATTTAAGGGGCTAAATAGACTCTCATCTATCAGATCTGCATATAGATTAGGACGATTCGGTGCCACAATGATATAATTGACAAGAATGGCGGGCAAAAGGAATATTATAGAAAGCGCAGGTGATACTCGGCAGACCTACTTCTCGCACGAAACGACTTCTTTTGAAAACAAAGGTAGTCGCACTTTGCGGCCATTATTCCCGTTTGTCATCAGTGGAGGCAAGAATACCGAACGCTACTATTTCCGACACATTTCTGACACCACTAGTTATAAGTTCAATGTGGTACCTGAATATTTTGGGATGGAGTCGGGCTATACCGAAATCTTTCCTATTCGAATCAGGAAGATTTTGAAAGACAATCCTGATGCTCAAATCTTTTGCGTTTTTGATTGGGATACTGTTCGTGGAAACAAGAAGAAGCTTGAGAAACACGAAGCTTTTGTCAACCAATTTAAAAACGAAATTGACAATGGAACTGTTGTCGTTTGCCCAAGTATGCCCTGTATTGAGTATTGGTTTCTTCTTCATTTTAATAATTCAACAAGATTAGTAGGAACATGTGAAGAAATCAGCAAGATATTAAAGCCTTATATGAAAGCCTACTTTCCCCAAAAAAACATTAATATGTTTGAGGTGTTGAAAGACAAGGACTGTTTAGAAAAAAAAACTTGGGTTGAAAAACTATGTGCTGATGGAAAGTTGGATGCTGCTATTAAACGAGCAGAAGATAACATCAATGCTGCAAATAATGCTGGTGAATTAGACAATCAATCTTATTCGTACGTGTATAAAGTGTTTAAAAATGTGAAATAGTCTATGTTTCTATTCAACGAAAGCCTATTGGAACAATCCGTCATCTCCCTGCTGCAGGAGCAGGGTTATGATTATGTCAAAGGCGAGGACATCACCCGCGACCTCGACGAGGTTGTGCTGCGCGATGATCTGGCGGCATATCTGCACAACCGCTACAAGAACGACGGCATCACCGATCAGGAGGTGGAGAATGCTATCCGCATCATCACGCAGAAACAGGGCGGCACACTCTACGCTGAGAACAAACACACCCTCAACCTGCTGATGGACGGATTCTCGCTGAAACGCGAAGACCCCGCCAAGCAGAACCTGTACATCTATCCCATCGCTTTCGACGAAGCTAACCAGAAACACAACATCTTCAAGGTGGTGAACCAGTTCGACATCACCGAAATCGAGCACCGCATACCCGACATCATCATCTTTGTCAACGGTCTGCCCGTGGTGGTGTTCGAGTTGAAGAGTGCCACCAAGCAAGACACCACTATCGAGGATGCCTACAAACAGCTTACCATCCGCTACCGCAGAGACATACCTTCTTTGTTCAAATACACGGCTTTCATTGTTCTCTCTGATGGCGTGAACAGTAAATTCGGCACCCTTTACACCCCATACGAATTTTTCTACGCGTGGCGCAAAGTGAACGCCAAAGACAAGGCCTGCGACGGCATCAACTCGCTCAAGACAATGATTGCCGGAATGTTCCGCAAAGACCGGCTCATCGATGTGATTCACAACTTCGTCTATTTTCCCGACACCTCCAAAGACGAAAAGAAGTTCATCTGCCGTTATCCGCAATACTTCGCTTCCCGCTCGCTCTTTCAGAATATATTGAACCACAGCAAACTCAACGCGGGAGGCGACGGCAAAGGCGGCACCTATTTCGGCGCTACGGGTTGCGGCAAGTCGCTGACGATGCTCTTCCTGTCGCGATTGCTGATGAAGAGCAAAGCCCTGTGCAGTCCAACTATCATTTTGATTACCGACCGCACCGACCTCGACGACCAGCTCTCGCGTCTGCTGCTCAACGCCAAGCAGTTCGTGGGCGACAGCGTGATAGAGCAGGTGGAGAGTCGCGAGGATTTGAAAGCCAAACTGCAAGGCCGCACCAGCGGAGGTGTGTTCCTTACCACCATACAGAAATTCTCAAAGGATATCAACCTGCTTTCCAACCGCGCCAACATCATCTGTATCAGCGATGAAGCGCACCGTACACAGACCAATTTGGAGGAAAAGTTGGCCATTACGGAGGCAGGTGTGAAACGTTCGTATGGTTTTGCCAGATATCTGCGCGATTCGTTGCCGAATGCCACCTATGTGGGGTTCACCGGCACGCCGATAGATTCTACGATGGAGGTCTTTGGTGCTGTCGTGGATGAATATTCCATGATAGAAGCCGTGGAGGACGGCATCACCAAATCCATCCTCTACGAAGGTCGTGCGTCGCGTGTTATTGCCGACAGCGAGCTTATCAAGCAAATCGAGGCCTACTACGACCAATGCGCGGAAGAGGGCTCGTCGGAATACCAGATTGAGGAGAGCAAGCGGGCGATGACGCAAATGAGCATTTTGCTCAACAGTCCTGACCTCATTCACCGTCTGGCGGTGGATTTTGTGCAGCACTACGAACGGCGCGTGGAAGAAGGCAGTACCGTCAAGGGCAAGGCCATGATTGTCTGCGCCACCCGTGAGATCGGTTTCGCCATTTACAAAGAGATTGTCGCCATGCGGCCAGAGTGGGCAGAGGTGAGAATCTGCGGCGATGGCGAAGAGCTGACCAAAGAAGAAGCGGAAAAGATCAAGCCCATCGAGAAAATCAAGTTGGTCTGCATCCGTCAGAAAGATGATGATCCCGAACTGTACAAGCTGCTGGGCACCGACGAAGAGCGCAAGAAACTCGATTTGCAATTCAAGGAGGAGAAGTCGAACTTCAAGATTGCCATCGTGGTGGATATGTGGATTACGGGCTTTGATGTGCCCTGCTTGGATACCATGTACTGCTTCAAGCCGTTGCAAATGCATACGCTGATACAGACCATCAGTCGGGTGAACAGAAACTATCCGGGCAAGGATAAAGGTTTGATTGTTGATTATTTAGGCATTAAGAAAAAGTTCAACCAGGCGATGAAAAAATATGCCAACGGCGGACAGAACGAGACACCAGTGGAAACCATCGACAATGCCGTGAAGCTGTTCAAAGACGAACTGGATCTGCTTAGACGTATGTTTACGGGTTTTGAGTACAGCAGGTTCTTCATGGGTACGCCGTTGGAACAATTGAATGCCCTGCAGATGTCTGCCGAACACATCCAGCAAACCGAAGAGACCGAGAAACGATTCATGAAGCACACCCTTATTATGAAGTCGGCCTACAATATGTGCAATAATGACGAACGAATCACGAGGGAAGAGATTGACGATGTGCATTTCTTCACAGCTGTTCGTTCCATCATATTCAAGACCACCACAGGTGTTTCTCCCGATGCCACGCAGATGAACCGCCATGTGTTGAAGTTGGTCAACGAGGCTTTGATTTCGGAAGAGGTGTTGGCCATCAACAACCTGCAGCTCAACGATGCCAAGCAGATAGACCTGCTGGCATCACAGTATATGGAAAAGTTGAAAAACCTGCCGTACAAGAACACGAAAGTCAAGCTGATGGAACAGCTACTCAAGCGTGTGATTGACAGCGTGAAGAAGGTGAACAAAGTAAAAGCCGTCAGCTTTACTGAGCGTTTGAATGAAATCATCGACATCTACAACGACCGCTCCGACGACATCGTCTTGGCCGACGAGATCGTGACCGAAGTCGCCAAGCAGCTGGCCGATTTGTTCGAAGAAATCAAGAAAGACAGCGTTTTGCCGGACGGCATTCCGGATATTGAAGTGAAGGCTTTCTACGACATTCTGAAGTCGGTGGCCGAAAAGTATGGATTTCTGGACCAATACACCGAAGAGCAGTATGTTGAGATTGCGCAAGCTGTCAAGGAAAAGGTAGATGACAGTTCCCAGTTTATCGACTGGGACAAGCGTGCCGACATCAAGGCGCAGTTGAAGGTGCAGATCATCCTCACGCTCTCCAAGCACGGCTATCCGCCTGCCACCCGCGACGAGGTCTTCAAGGCCATCTTCGAGCAGGCGGAGAATTTCAAGAAGAATAGCGTTGCGAAAGACAAGTCTCATGTAGTATGGATGTATCCAAATCGTGAAGAGGAAGAAGGGGGAATGTTGAGAGCGGCGGAGGAAAGAGAACACCCATATTCATAATTCTACATTAAAAAAGGGAGCCAATCCGACTCCCTGTAACTGCTAACTGCAAACTGCTAACTATTTCCTCACCTTCTTCACGAACTCCTCCACCTCCGGCACACCGCCTTGATAGACGAGGTAACCGTCGTAGGGTTCGCGCTTGGTGATTTCGTCGTTGATGGGGGTGAGCATCAGCTTCTTCACGTCCTCGCGCTTCTGGCCGCTGTCTTTGGTCAGTCCCAGTGCCCAGCCGAGCTTGATGTAGGAGCTCTCCGCCAGCATGTTGTCGGCGGGGATGATGCCGCGCGCCATCATGTCGCGGCCGGTGTCATAGACGAACATGTGGGTGTAACCCCAGATGGTCTGCACGCTCATGTACTGGTGCACGCCCGCGTCGGTGGCCCGCTGGATGGCGTCGAACATGTGCTTGTTGACGTGGCCCAAGCCGGTGCCGTTCCACACGATGCCCTTGTAGCCGTTGTCGATCAACGCATCCAACACGTCGGGTTTCATGCCGGGATAGTAGTAGAGGATGGCCACGCGGTCATCGAACGTCGGCACGATGCGGGTGACGTTCGGGTCGTTCAGCGCCAGACTGCGCTTGTAGTCCTCGTAGTTGGTGATGACCTCCACCTTGCGGTGTTGCTCACCGTGGCGGCGGTGGTTATAGACCTCCTTGATGGGCTTCACGCCGTCCTTGCGGTTCACGGTGGCCAGCGGCGTGTCGCCGATGGTGCGGAAGGTGGAGCGGTAGGAGCTGTGCATCTTCCTCACACGGGTGCCGCGGTGCAGGAAACCGTAGTCGTCGCTGGTGGGTCCGAACATGCAGACCATCACTTCGGCGATGTCACCGTGACCTGCCGCCGTCATGGCGTGCATGAGGTTCAACGCCGCATCGGAGCTCGGGCGGTCGGAACTCCGCTGCGAGCCGACCAACACCACCGGCATGGGAAGGTTCTGGCACATGTAGGTCAACGCGGTGGCGGTGTGCGCCAGCGTGTCCGTGCCGTGGCCGATGACGATGCCCTCGATGCCCTTCTTGATTTCGTCGCCGATTTTGTTGGCCAGAGCCATGTACTCCGTCGGGGACATGTTCTCGGAGAAGACGGCGAAGACCTTCTCGGTCTCCAGATTGCAGATGTCTGCCAACTCGGGCACGGCGCCGTAGAGCTCGCCGGGCGAGAAGGCGGGAATCACCGCACCGGTGCGGTAGTCCAACCGCGAGGCGATGGTGCCGCCGGTGCCGAGCAGCTTCACGTGCGGCAGACCGGGCGTGTAGGGGAACTCCTTCTCCGGAATCTTGAAGACGGGCTGCGGGTCGCGCTCGCCCTTCATATCGGTCACCGTTTCGATGTCGATGCCGATGTTGTAGCCCGTGGCCACCTTCATGACGATGTGGATGTCGTCGGTGTTCTCGGCGCGGGGCAGGATTTTGCCCGAGAAGTGCCCGCGGGTGGTCTCAACCTCGGCCTTGTCCCACACGTGGACGTCGTATTTTTTGAGCATTTCCAGTGCTCTGCCTTTATATCCTTGGAATGTTACTTTGTCGTCCATATTCAATTATGAATTATGAATTATTTCGTTGAAGGCGGCGTTGCCGGCACCATGTTCGCGGGCGCAGCCGAGGAGGTAATTGCGTTTGTCCTCATCGGTGGTGCGTTTGCGGCGCGGCTGGAAGACCTCGGCCATGATGCCCATGCTTTCTTCAATCTCCTGCTTAGTCATCTTTCGGTAGCCGGTGGACTCCAGCATTTCCGCGAAGTCGGCGGTCGGGTATTCGAACAGCAGCTTCAGCAGGTCGGGAGCGATGGACTTGTCGAGACCTTTCTCTTTCAGGAAAGCGAAGAGGTCATAGACACGCTCGGCGTAGAACGGGAGCTTTCCGTACTGGCCATGCAGGTGTTTGAGCCGATGGCCGAAGAAAGTGCCGAGATATTTCGGGCAGACACCAAGCTCGTCGGTGATGCGTTTGATGAGCGGGAAATAGTTGTAGGTGAGGATATATTTGTAACAGTCGGCGGGCACGCCCCACTGGTCGAGTTGGGCGTAGCGGTCGGCGATGGATTCGGGGATGTTCTTACGCAGCCCCTCGATGTAGTCGTTGGTGAGCGGGATGGGCGCGGAGTCGGTGTCGGGGTACATGCGGTCGGCGCCGGGCAGCACGCGCTCGAAGATGGTGGTGCCGTCGGGCAGCGCCTTGCGGGTCTCTTGCGGCACACCGTCGAAGGCCATCAGGGCACGCTCCTCGATGGTCTCCAAAGCGGTCTTCACGTCGTCGTCAGCCGCCCAGAAGATGATCTGCGCGTCGTTGTCGCCGGCGTTCAGCGCTTTGGCGGCCTTCTCGAACACGCTGCGGCTTACCACGTCCTCCAGATCCTCGCTGGTGGCCATGTTCGGACGCTCGATACAGGCGATGACCTTCAGCCGTTCCGCAAATTCGCAGTAGAACGGATGGCCGGGCTGCGTGAAGTGCGACAGCAGGCCGGCAAACTGCGGCAGGTTGACGGCATAAACCTTCTCGCCGCGCTTGATGGCATCGGTGATGGGGTCGAAGTAGAAGTGGAACTCCTTGGGGTTGAGCTCCATATAGTTCATTTTCCAATCCTCTTTTTTGATGCGGGACTTGAGTTGCTCACGGATGGCGAGCAGTGCCCACTGGCGGAAACACTCCACATGGGTGACCTCTGGAATCCATTTCGTGTGGGCCACGCCCTTCACCTCGATGCGGGTGCCGCCCTTACAGCTCACGTTCACGTCCTGGCGTCCAGCGCCGATGCCCGTGCGCACACGGCCGGTGCTGCGGTTCAGGAAGCGGATCACGTTGCCGGCCTCCTCCACCTCGTCGGGGTTCACCATGTCGGGGTAGGTAACCGTCTCAATCAGAGGCATTCCTAAACGGTCGGTGCGGTAGATGCGGGTGTGTCCGATGTCGGAAACCTCGCGGCAGGCGTCTTCCTCCACGCTGAGCTGGATGAGGCGCACCTTCTTGTGGCGCAACGGAATCTCGCCGTCGATACCGAGGATGGCGGTGCGCTGGAAGCCCGTCGGGATGGAACCGTCAAGGTACTGCTTGCGGGTGATGTGAACCTCGCCCACGACCTTCAGCTTGGAGGCGAGGGTAATTTCGAGGGCGTACTGCAACGCCTCGGGGTTGATGGGGAACGGAGGGGTGTCATCGACCTCATAGGTACACGCCGTGCGGTGGGCGATACGGTAGATGATGTTCTTGCGCGTCTTGAACTCCATGAGCGCGGTGCCGTCGTATTCGCCCATTTCCGATAGGGTGGGACGCATGTGACGCAGCAGCTCCGCGTCGAACTGGTCCGGTTTCTGGAAGATGCCGGCGGGACAGCGGCAGAACAGTTTCTCCTTGGTGGCCAGTTGCTGGTGTACTTCCAGCCCCGACATGAACCCGATGCGGTCATAGTCGGCCTGGGTGGCCTCCTTGCGGTCCACATAGCCTATCGCGGCACGTGTGGCCTCGTAATTTTCTTGGGGATTGATGGTTTGCATATCGTTTATAGTTTCAAGTTTCAAAGATTCAAATAGTTTTCCATGAGCAGCCCCGTCAGGGGCAAGAGCTTGATAGAACGATTAGGTTCAAAGTTCAAAGAGGGTTGCTTCTAAAAAAACAGCCGCAAAGATAAAATTTTTTTTATTAATCAAAAAAAACTATCTTTGCCGTTTCAAATGGAAATATCGTCAAATTATGAGAAAATTATACGCAAAATGCTGTCTTGTCTTGTGCATAATGCTGTGTTGCGGATTGTTCGCAGGCTGTAAACAGAAGATCTCGGAGGCTGATTACCAGGTGATTCCGCTTCCCAAACAGATTGACTTGAACAAAGACACGCCATTCGCGCTGACGAAGAATACCATTATTTATTATGACGAGGGAGACTCGTTGCGGCGCGAGGCCGAGTTTCTTGCGGAATATCTGTCTGACCTTATGGACAGGGATTTCCAGATCAAGCCCATTGAGGCTTCCACTCGCACAGGGGTTTTTCTGGTGGTGGACGACGAGCACTGCGGAGCGGCGGAAGGCCATTCCGATGGTTATGAGATTGACATCACGCCGGAGCGGATTGTGGTTACGGGAACGGATGCCGCGGGCGTTTTCTATGGAATCCAGACGTTGCGCAAGAGCATGCCTGCCGGCGAGAAGGTCGATGTGGTGCATTTCCCCGCTGGTACCATCCAGGATTTCCCGCAGTTCGCCTATCGTGGCATGCACCTCGACGTGAGCCGCCACTTCATCCCGCTCGACTCTGTGAAACGCTATCTCGACATGATGGCGATGCACAATATCAACAAGTTCCATTTCCATCTTACAGATGATCAGGGTTGGCGTATGGAAATCAAGAAATATCCCGAGCTGACCAAAATCGGAGCATGGCGCGACGGCACCGTGGTGGGCCGCAACACCAATCAGTACGACAGCGTGCGGCATGGCGGCTTCTACACACAGGATGAGCTTCGTGACTTGGTGGATTACGCCGCCGACCGCCATATCACCATTGTCCCCGAAATAGACCTGCCCGGCCATACACAGGCGGTGCTGGCCACTTACCCGCAGTACGGCTGCACGGGCGGTCCCTACGAGGTATGGCAACGCTGGGGCGTGACGGATGAGGTGATCTGTGCCGGCAACGAGGAAGCCATGCGCTTCCTGGAGGATGTCCTCAACGAGGTGATGAACGTGTTCCCTTCAGATATTATCCACATCGGCGGCGATGAGTGTCCGAAGACCCGTTGGAAAGAGTGCCCGAAATGTCAGGCGAAGATCCAGCAACTCGGACTGCATGGTGACGGGCGTTTCTCGGCGGAGGACCATTTGCAGAGCTATGTGATGAACCGGATGGAAAGAGTGGTGAAGGCGCGCGGCCGCCGCATTATCGGCTGGGACGAGATTTTGGAAGGCAGCATCAGTTCGACGGCGATGATCATGAGCTGGCGCGGCACTTCCGGCGGCATCGAGGCGGCCAAGAAGGGCCACGATGTGGTGATGTCCCCCGGTGACTACCTCTATTTCAGCCAAGGACAGTCGCTGACTCCCGAAGAGGAGCCTGTCGCCGCTGACGGTTACCTACCTGTGGAGCGTGTCTATTCCTTCAATCCGCTTCCGGATGCGCTTTCCGAGAACCAAAAAAAGCACATCATTGGGGTGCAGGCCAACATTTGGGGTGAGTATGTCCATAGTTTCAAAGATGTGGAATATGACGCGCTGCCGCGTATGGCCGCCCTCGCTGAATTACAGTGGTGTTGTTCGGAACAGCGTAATTATCAGGATTTTATAAAACGATGTTTCAAGATGGCCAAACTCTACGATGTGTATCAATACAACTATGCGCATCATATTTTTGACTTGCAGGCGGAAGTGATTCCCAACTATGACAAGGGCTGCATTGACATCGTGTTGTCCAAATACGGGGAAGGAGAAATCCGCTATTCGCTCGACGGCAGCGATCCTGCCAAAGGCACGCTTTATTCAGATCCCGTCGAGGTTCGCAAGAACACGGACTTCCGGGCGGTGCTGATCCGTCCCGACGGGCAGACTTCCGAGTACAAGACGCAGTTCCGGTTCTCGAAGTCCTCGATGAAACCGGTGACGCTGACGGAGCCGCCGCACGAGAACTACGCCTACGCGGGGGCACCCACGCTCATTGACGGTTTGCACGGCAACCAGAACTACCGCACCGGCCGCTGGATCGGCTTCTGGGGCACGCCGTTGGAGGCCACCATTGACCTCCAGCAGCCTACGGAGATACAGCAGGTTGCATTCAGTAGCCTTATCAATATCAACGACTGGATTTACAACCCGAAGGACTGTGAGGTTTTTGTTTCAGATGACGGCAAGAAATTCCGCAGAGTAGTGGAAGAGCACTATGGACTTGCGGATTGGGATCATATTAACAGCATTGAATCCTACAAGTTTTCCTTCGAGCCTGTGACCGCGCAATACGTTCGCGTGCGCATCACCGGCCATCAGCTGCCGAGCGGGCACACTGGATTTGGACATCCGGCCTGGCTTTTTGTGGATGAAATCGAAGTGGAATAGTTTAATATTAGTTAAATTATTGAAAACTCACGAATGTAAATTGTTGACTATCAAAAAATAAATAAAAATTTTATTTTTGATAATAATTTAATCAAAATTTTTGTATTTTTGCGGCGTGAGAATACGATGGGCGTATGACGTGCATTGTATGGGAGTATCGCATACGCCAAGTATCACTCACGTCCATGTATATCATCCTTATGCGCATGAACATGTGATAGAAGGATAAGGAATAAACTAATTATTAATGTTCAAAACTAACCTGTATGGAAACAGATAAGCAAATTGCAGAAATGGAGCTGCCACAGTTAAGGCAGATGGTGTTGGAAAACACTCGGCGAATTGAGAAAAATGAATTGATGATCAGTGAGATGCGAATGAAAAGACGAGAGGAAGAACAAAAGCAACAGGAGCGCGAAACCTATTGGGATGTCGCCCGCGACGAGCATGATCGTGCCCATCGTGAACATGAGAGCGATATGCGCGAGCTACGTAAAATTCTTCACGAACATAACGTTAGCTTTGATGCAGCCATGAAGAGGTCCGAAGAGCAAAGGGAAAAATGGCATCAGGAGTTTGATGAAAGTCTTAAGAAGTCCCGGGAGGAGGACGAGGAAAGGCATCGCAAGTTTGAAGAGGATCTGAAGAAGTCCCGGGAGGAGGACGAGGAAAGGCATCGCAAGTTTGAAGAGGAACTGAAGAAGTCCCGGGAGGAGGACGAGGAAAGGCATCGCAAGTTTGAAGAGGAACTGAAGAAGTCCCGAGAGGAGGACGAGGAAAAGCATCGTAAATTCGAAGAGGATTTGAAGAAATCCCGAGAAGAGTTTGATGAAAGTCTCAGGAAGTCCCAAGAGAAGGACGAGGAAAGGCATC
>JAFXTE010000046.1 GCA_017525245.1 Bacteroidales bacterium
GCAGACAAAGTCAATTTCTCCAGCTTGCAGCTGACCCACTGTCACTTCATAACCGAGACGTTTCAGATGGCTATATACGATATTCTCTACCACCTTCTCTATGTCACCCTCGCGTGTGCCGCCTGCAAGGGCATTACGGATTCCGTTGTCCTCAAAGTAGAACTTGTCGTTGCTCTCGAACAGCTTCTTCCCGTGTATGTCGTAACGATGCACACGATGTATCATATAAGCATCGCACAGATATTTGGTGTAGTTAATGATGGCAGTTGAAGTGATGTTGTCGCCCTGAGACTTCATATACTTGGCGATGCTGTTGGCCGAGATAATCTTCCCCGTATTGTCAGCCAGAAACCGAACAAGATTTTCAAGGAAAGGAACGTTACGGATTTGATATCTCATTATCACATCTTTCAGCAAAACAGTGTGATACACATCCATCTGGTACTCACGCGCATCCTGTTCGTCAAGACCCATCTTCAGCAAGCCCGGCAGACCGCCAAACTGGATATATTTTATGAGCGTGTCGTCGGAGTCAGGTAGCTGATGAAACAACATAAACTCCTCATAACTCAATGCTTGGATGTAAATTTCCTTGTAACGGCCGCCGATAAGGGTGCTCAAGTCACTACTGAGCATCTTCGAATTGGAGCCGGTAACGACAATCTCTATATCTGCCTCCTCATAATAGCTGCGCACGCTCTTCTCGAATCCTTCAATGTCCTGAATCTCGTCAACAAGGATGAAATTCGTTTTGGCTTTGTTACGCCTTGCATCAATATAGGTGTTCAAGTCCTGGTAGGTCCTGATGTCGTCAAACTCGTGTTTCTCCTTGTCAATGAATATAACATTGGCCTGTCTGTCCTTTTTCATCTTGTCTCTGAACAGACGAAGGATGTAGCTTTTGCCAATTCTTCGCTGTCCCGTCAGAATGATGATGGTATCTTTGCCGAGATAATGCTCGATCTTTTCTAAATAGCTCTGTCTTAATATCGCACTCATTTTGTGTTTTATCTTTTATAAAAGAAATTCGCTGCAAAAATAACATTTTATCTTTTACAGAAGATAAAAATCATCGTGCAAGAATAAAAATTTTCCCGCAGACTGCGCAGAATAACGCAGACCTTTTTCTGCGCAAATCAGCGGGCTCTGCAGGAGAATATTTTTCCTATTTTTGTACCCTTAAAAACAGCCCCTTATGAAGAAATACCGAACCCCCATCCTCCTGTTCGCCATTTTCGAGGTCATTGCCGTATCGCTTTGGCTCTCAACAGGTAACCTCTTCTTTCTGCTGAACTTCTCCTACATCGGCATCTGCATCGGCGTTGGGGGAATATTGATGGCAGTGGGGTGGAAACACGCCCGCGAGTTCGTGCAGTTCACCGTGGGCAGCTACATTCTGGTGTTCCTCGGCCTTATCTGTCGCGAGAACATGCAGATGGAGGGATTCTGGTACTATCTGCTCTCCGGGGTTGTCGGGGCTGGGGTGCTGCACTACCTCATCGCCAAGATCTTCGGACCGCTGCTGTTCGGGCGCGGCTGGTGCGGGTTTGCCTGCTGGACTGCCATGATCCTCGACCTGTTGCCGTACAAGCAGCCCGCGAAACCACGGAAATCCTTCGGATGGGTGCGCTATGTGATGTTCGCGCTGTCACTCGCCATCGTCATCCTGCTGATGTGCCTCGGCAAAGCCGACAAAACTACGATGTTCTACCTTTTCGTGGCCGGGAATGTGCTCTACTATGCCGTCGGAATCGTCCTGGCTGTCGTGTTGAAGGACAACCGCGCCTTCTGCAAGTACATCTGCCCGATCACCGTCTTCCTAAAGCCGATGAGCTACTTCTCGTTACTGCGCATCAAGTGCGATGAGGATAAGTGCATCCATTGCGACAAGTGTCTGAAAGTCTGTCCGATGGAGGTGGAGGTCAACAACAACTCGCGCAAGCGGAAGAACGCCACCGAGTGCATTCTCTGTCAGCAGTGCAAGAAGGCGTGTCCGGTCGGGGCGCTGAAATAGTTTCTCCCGCAGACTTCGCAGACTGACGCAGAAAAAAGGTACGCGTTAATCTACAGGTTCTGCGTAAATGTGGAAGTCCTTAACTGTATTTATTCGGTAATACTTCTTAACAAAGTCATCCATTTGTCCATCCATCCCGCCAATGGAGCTGGGCTGCTTAACATTCTGTCGTTGTACTGGAGATTGAGCATTGAGAAACGCATTCGATACCGAGGACTATATTTTTTCGTATAGACAGCGAGGCTGTTGCCGCTGATGTTGTTTTCGGCTTTGACCTCCACGGGTATGATTTCATCATCCCATTGGATGACAAATTCCACTTCAGCCGTTCCGGGGGATGTCCAATAATAGGGTTTCTGATCGTCCAGAAGAGGCATGATGGACTGAAGCACAGCGTTTTCAGCCATGGCTCCTTTGAACTCAATGTAATTAGCGATAGGATCTGTGACAACCGTTGCGGGTAGATGTGCCAAACGGCGGAGCAAGCCGCAGTCGCAGGCATAAACCTTGAAAGCGTCTGTTTCCTCGTATGCGGAAAGCGGCATTCCAGGCTTGCTGATGCTGAAGATGCGATGAATCATCCCCGCATCTTCCAACCACAAGAGGGCGTCTTCGTAGTCCTTGGAACGTGCGCCCGTTTTGATGACCTTCCATACGAACTTCCGATTTTCCTTCGACAATTGGGCAGGCAGCGAGTGCCAAACGGCATGAATGCGCGGAATCTCGCGTGGCTCGGCATATTTGGCAAAGTCAAGTTCATAAAGGTCAAGAATGCCTTGCAAAGTCGATTCCACCTCGCCGACACCCTTGTCTTCAAGCAGTGACACAATGGCTTCCGGCATGCCTCCAGACACTTGGTAACGCCTGTATTCTGTACGTAACTTGTTCATGATGATTTCCGGCAAATGGCGGATTTCGTCCAATGAGTTGATATACTCGTATGTACGCACATCGCTGGCACGTAGGAACTCCTTGAAGGTGACAGGGAACATATTGATGATTTTCACCTTACCGACAGGCACCGTCATCCTGCGCTTTTTCACCGCCACACCCAGCAACGAACCTGCCGCAATGATGTGATACTGGGGTGCTTCATCACAGAAATACTTCAAACTGTTAAATGCCTCTTCGCATTCCTGTATCTCATCGAAAATCACCAGCGTTTCTCCAGCAATGATGGGCTGTTCGCAATAAAGCGTCAACTCCTTGATCAGGCGTTTAGGATCCTTCGTGATTTCAAACAACGACTTCAGTTCCGGTTGCCGGTCGAAATCAAACTTCACGCAATACTTGAAGCACTCCTTGCCGAATGACTCCATAGCCCACGTTTTACCAATCTGGCGTGCGCCTTTCAGCAGAATCGGTTTCCTATCAGGAGCATCTTTCCATGCTTTGAACAGGTTGATGATATCTCTTTCTATTTTCATACACTACATTGGAAAATTCGATTTTGTGTGTTACAGCTACACTTTTTCTAACTTTCGGCTGCAAAAATACAAAAAAAATTCATTCACTCTACCACACAAACGGAATCACCTTGTACCGAACTTTCTGTTTGTACTCCGTGTATCCTTCAAGTCCCTGCTCCAAGACGGTCTCCTCGTTGCGGATGCGCTTGGCGATGATGGGGATGTAGAGCAGCATGATCAGAAACGACCACCTACTTCTGTTCCCCTTCTTTCTCTTTGGCATCCAACCGTTTACGCAACAGTTCGGGCTGGCGGAGCAACAGCACCACACCCGCAATGAACATTGGCCCGAACAGCAGGGCGATGAAAAGCCATCCCTGCCAGTAGGCGAAGGTGCCCGCCGGCACAAACAGCAACGCCCCCACCAGCACTAATCCGGCGAGGAATTTTGTCAGGGCTTGGAAAAAGAGTTTGGTGGTCATATCCTTTATGTTTTGTTTTTTCTCATAGATTTCGCGGATTCCCACATCTTATAATTTCAAATAGAAGTAATATTCAATAAAAACATAGCCATATATAGCGGCAGGTAGCGAATGCCATTATCCAGCACCACATTGGAGTTACAAAGCACTATGGCCTCGGATATTATAGAATGTGAATGCGCCAAAGCGTAATCCAGGGATGCGTGATGACGGAAATTGCTTCCGGATTTCACCTCCACGATCTGAATCCCCCCCTCAGCGGGCAAAACAAAATCAAGTTCGTGTTTGCTTTTTTGTCGCAAAATACTTTACCAATTTTTCTACGCAGCATAATGCAACTTTTTTCCAAGATTCAGACTGCAAAAATACAACTTTTTTCCAATTTATCGGATTGTATAATGCAACTTTTTTCCGACAGGGCGGTTTTACACCTGAAACCACTGTTTTTTCCCCGCAGACTTCGCATGCCCTAATCCTCCTGTTTCCAGAAATAGTCCGCTATCTGTAACAGTAAACGGGCATTATCGAAACTCCCTTTGACGTAAAACTTCTCCGGAAGACAGGCAGAAATCCAGCGTGAAAGTGCCATGCTGTAACACCGGAACGGTATGCCGTTGTATTCCGTCAACCACGGGATGAACCAGGCATATTCGTTACGCAAATTGAAATGGATGAAACTGAGCGTGTCTTGACTGCTGTTGACAATCTGCATCTCGAACCAATAGACTCCGCCAGTCGTCCTCCAATTTTCATCTTTGTACAGGATTTTCCGTACTGTGTTGGCACTCAGCGTGTCGATTCGATCTGGCACTGATTGGTAGAAATTCTCCGCATAATCATAATCAAAAGCATTAGTTCTTCTTCTGGGGTACACATACATCATGTCCTTTTTGTCCAATTCGTCCAATAGTTTGTAGTATTTCCAGCGGTCTTTTTCAGCGATTTGAAATTCGGCGATGTTGGGAATGCGGGCGTAGTCGCGGTTGATGTCGCGAAGGATGCTGTCCAATTCGTGACGACTGGCGGTATGCGGGAACTTTATGCTTTTCCGTTTGTATTTGGCGTTGGCTTTCGGAAAGCACGGATCATACTGGTCCAAGACCAACGTGGCATGGCTCGCCTGCAGATCACCGTCAGATGTGACAAGATAACGGACCGTGTCTCTACGATATTTGGTAAGCCCGCCGCAGAGAACGACCTCGATTATCGGTGCTTTCAGAAAACCCTCCAAAGGCGCGGAAAGGGTGTAAGGACGCAGCTGATCGTCGGCAAGGGAGTACGTGTAATGCCGCTGCCCGTCCCAAAACAGCGCCACACTGTCACTTAATAGTTTGAATGTTTCGACATCCATTGGGAGATACTGCTTGCGATACCATCTGCCATCCGATTTGTCAGCAAAGCAGAGCGTGTTGCGGAAGTCAACGCCCCAAAGCTGCTGGCCGCCGTCCCTCACCATATAGGGTTTTTCGATGCCCTCATCCGTAGTATAGCCACGGAAAGCAACAACCACCCCATCCTCGTTCGCCTTGCAGAGGAAACCCGCCCACACATACAGCGTTCCGTGATAGACAGCGGCCTCTGCAGGCTTTGCGGGCAGTGGTTCGCGGGTGAACGGCCGGTAATCCGTGGGGGAGCTGAAATCAAGCAAGTCAAGATTGTCGGTGATGGCAATCAGATGTCCGCGTTCCCTGTCAGGATAAAAATCCGTGACTTTGACTGGAAAACGCTGCCACTGAAGATCTTGAGAAGAGGAGTAATAGACCTCTCTTCCTTGCCGAATCACCCATAAATCATTCCATATCAGCACCTTGTTGATTTCTTTACCTTCTCCTAACGGAGAGGGAATCCGCTTTGAAGTGCGCCAATTGTCTTCCGTCAGCATGAGCGGAAAGGTGTCGTGCTTGATGTTGACTCCAGCTAAGCCGTACAGCCCGTCGCGCATGTCAAATGCCGTGACATTTACCCAATCTGTTGAAATAACCGGCCGTTCCAGTGGCGTGAAGGTTACGCCATGGTCTTCGGAATAATAGAGAACAGCTTCTTTGCCGGATCCAGTCAACCAAATATGACCTTGGCCATCTGTGCAAACTTGTTGGAGAACAACATCCCCGCATACGGTTTGCTGTAACCAACTTTTGCCACGGTCTTCAGTGCGATAGCAATGACTCCTTTTCCCCCATTCGTCGTATGTGACGGCCATGGCGGTGTTTGTGTCTATAAAAGAGAACTGATGTACGGTTATCCAAGTGTTATCGTTAACGAGAAAGAGCGGTGAGGCGCAATGCCAGTCGGTGTGGATGTCATCGGTGTAATAGACTTTGCCCCGCCCCGATGTCAGCCAACATGTTCCGTCAGGTGCGAGCGCGAAGAGGGGAAAGCCGCCCAGCAAATCAAGTTCAGCACGATAGTCACGGTTTTCGCGCTCCTGCGCTATACCCGAGAACAGCAACGAGAGGATAACCAGCACAAAGGAGATGTTTTTCATATTGAGTTCATTTAAACAACTTTACAATAATGACGCAAAAGTGTCAAAAGGTTGCAGTTTGCTGTAATTTTCTCCCGCAGACTGCGCAGACCGACGCAGACCCTTTTTCAGCGCAAATCAGCGAGTTCCGCGGGAAAGCAAACTACCGTATCACCTTCGTGAACACCGGCGCTTTGTCTTTCTCCACCGTCACATAGACCTGAATCTCGTCGGTGGGCATGTCCGGCTTGTCCTTGCGGGGAAGGTTGACGGCGGTAAAGAGGTATTCGGTGCCGTCGGGGAGCTCGCGGGAGGCCACCGTCTTGGCCTTGGCGTGGATCATCGGGTAGCCATCGACAGCCGCGTCGAAAATGGCGGCTTCGTCAGCGCTCGCCTCGTGCTGCACGGGGAAGTCCGCCAACTGGATATATTCGCCTTCAAGGAATCCGTTGGCTATCAGGAAATTGTCCACCTCTTGGGGCATCGCCTCAAGACGGGCGGCGCGGACTCCGTAGCCGGGCAGAATCTCCGCACCAGGCTCAGCCACCGCCAAGTCCTTCACGCTGGATTCCAGTCCGCCGCTGCCGAAGGTGCAGAACGGTACGATTTTCTTTCCGCTGAAGTCGGCGCTGTTGAGGAAGGTGGTCACGGGCGGCGCGTACGTCCCGAACCACACGGGGAAGCCGAGAAAGACGACGTCATAGTTGGCGATGTTCGCTTTGACGGGTTGAATCTCGGGGAAGATGCCCTGCTCTTGATCTTTCTTGCAACGGTCGATGGTTGCCTGGAAATCAGGATCGTAGGGTTCCACCATCGTGATTTCCTCGATGTCGGCACCAAGCTTGTTGGCAATTTCCACCGCCACGGCCTTGGTGCTGCCGGTCTGGGAATAGTAGAGGACGAGCATCCTGGGGGCTTCCTCTTTCAGGGTTTCTTTCTTGGAACCGCAGGAAACGGCGGTCAGCGTCACGACTGCGAGGAGCAGCATCAGTTTGGGACTTTTCATACGATTGCACTTTGAAATTTGAGATGCAAAAGTACTATTTTCTCGGATACCATCCCGCAGACTGCGCAGATTTTCGCAGATTTCTTTTCTGCGCAAGTCAGCGAGTTCTGCGGATGACTAAACGAAGAACAAGCACACCCCCACCACGCTGATGACGGCGCCAATGACCTCGCGTACCGTCACTTTCTGGTGGAACAGGATGGCAGCCGGGGCGATGATGAGGATGGGCGTGAGGGCGAAGATAGTCTGGGCGATGCCCGCGGAGGTGTACATCGTGGCCAACAGCGACGCGCTGACCCCGATGAAGGGTCCGAAAATGGTAGAGGCGAACACGCACCACATCGCCTTGCGGTCACGGACTGCCCTGCACAGCTTCGCCAGCCCGTCTTTGCTGAACAGCATCAGCGAGAGGAAGAAGCCCGCCAGCCCGATGTAGGCGCGGATGGTGGTGGCGGCGAAGGGCACGCAAATGCTGACCGGCAACGGTAGCAACGCGCCTTCAAAGACCGCATCCTGGGAAATGTTGAGCGCCGTGAGCGCCGCATCGTAGTGTTGGAGTCCCATCTTGCTGAGTACCAGCCCGAAACCTTGGCAGATACCGGCCATCGCGGCGTAGAAGATACCCTTCGCAGGCAGTTTGAAACGCAATCCGTGATGCTCCGAATCATCGTTTTTCGAGAGAATCGACAAGGCGATACCGCTCAGCGTGACCACCATTCCGAGGATGGCAATCGGGCGCATCTGTTCGCCAAGCAAGATCCGTCCCGTGAGTGCTGCCGTGGGGGCCGAAAGGGTCATAAAGAGCTGCCCGAAACGCGACCCGATGTGGATGTAGCCCTGCATCAGGCAGTAGTCGCCGATGACGTAGCCGACCACGCCCGAGAGCAGCAGCCAGCCCCACGTGCCACCGTCGGCGTAGCGCGGGTATGGGACGCCCATCACCAACCAAAGGGTGAGGACGAGGAAGCACAGCGACATTGTCATCCGTATCGTATTGAACGGCAGCGAGCCCATCCGCTTCGAGCCCACTTCCGCGAAAAGCGCGGTGGCAGTCCACGAAAGGGCAACGAAAAGAGATATCAGCTCACCGAGGAACATGGGTTAGGGGTTTAGGGTTATTTGACCTTCTTGATACGCTCGTCGCGTTCGGGGCTGACTACATCGGAGAGGAGGGAAGACATTTTGGAAATCATTCTGTATTACCTGATCATGCCGTTTTATTCCAAATGATATCAGCAGCAAAGACTTGGCTCAAAGTCTGGTCTCTTTTAATAATCCAATACTTGAAGCCCAACAGCTCTTTCGTGATAGATAATTCATCTCTGACGGCTTTTTCGGTTTCAGGTGTTGGAGATTCCTGATACTTCATAACCAAATCTGTGAACCTATTCATAACACTTACTGCTTGCTCGAAAAAGCGTTCCTCTTTAGTTGTTCTTAGTTTATTAGTACCATTGTAAATCCTACTCAACAATTCTGTGGTTTCGTTATGTTGTTCATCGTTGATTTTTGACAAAAAGACTGCTTTTTTGTTTGCAAAATCAATAAAATGCTCGATTTCATCCTCTATGTTGCAATCTTTTGGCACAAGAGTGTTGTCGAAAGAATCCGACTTCTTTCTATTGCAATAGCCGCAACCCATATATAAATTGTTCCAATCCTGCACCAAATCTGGAAAATTGTGTGTGCTTTTATGATGCTCTATCTCGAAATCCGTGTCACGTTTTCTCTCACACAAGTAGCATTTGTCATTTTGATCTACCAGCAATTGTTTTCTCACATCTTCTCCATCGTATCTCGAAGTAGTAGTCAAAGAGGATGGCACGTCATGATTTTTCTTTACTCTAATCATTATCTTATAGGTTCTTGAGTTTATCTGAGTTTTGGATCATTAACTGACGAAAGCCGCCGACAATCAAAGGGGAGGCTGTTTCGGAAATTTTTTCAAATTCGGATTTGAATTGTCTGATTGCCACCTTGTCGGCATCCGTCAATATCTTTTTTTCGAGCAAACTTTTTAGTGTCCCCAACTGCATTTCGGCATAACTCGAGGGTGTTCTAACGCCGAAATACCCTTCTGCCAGCGATTCGTATGAGTATTCAGTCAAATTATCCAACACTTTCCTGTGTTCCAAATCAAACGCAACAGCATCTGGCATTGAATTCAAAACGAACGGGGAATGGGTGGTGACAATAAATTGGATGTTGGGGAATGTCTTTGTCAAGAATGGCATGATAACCCGTTGCAATTCAAGATGCAAATGAGTTTCAATCTCGTCAATCAAGACAATGCCCTCCTTTTTGTATGCATCAGATAGTTTACTCCCATGCTGCATTTTCAAAATCAGATCGGAAACGATATTGATAGCAGCTTTGAAACCATCGGACATTTCATTAAAACCGAATTTTTGTTCTCCCAACACTATCTTGAACGAATACTTGTTCTCCTGATCAAAATCCAGCCTCAAATCATCATTCAAAAAGATACCTTTAAGCACTGATTCAAAACCTTTGAACCAAGCTTTTATGGACTGTTCACGTTCTTTATTTTGATCACTGATTGCCAATAGTTCCTGAAACTTCAAGTCCACAAGAAACTTGATAAATTGGTCAGAAACTGTTTCGCGTACGTTACTGACATCTCCCACCAGTGGCTTTTGAGGTGAATCCGGTTCTATCATTTTGACGTGACGGTCAGCCTGATAAAGAGCCATGATGAAATCCCCTCTCTTGTATTGCTGTACAATATATGCTATACTGGAGATGACGCATTTGATACTGTTTCCAGTATAACCATAATTATTGACATTGTCGATTTCGCATTCTCGTTCTTGCAACGAATTGATGCCTCTTAGCATGACTTCAACATCCTTATCGTTTGGTAATTGTTCCAAAAGGTTGGCGATAGCATTCAACAGCACTGTTTTTCCGCTCCCATTCTTTCCCGTAATGATAAGATGCGGATACTTCGCGTCTGCAATCGGGATGTCAAAGTTCTCCAGATGGAACAATTTGTTGATATGGATGTTTTTGATGAAGTAATTCATAATAATATCGGTTAGTTTTTATTTATAGAAGTCTGTTTCGTTTTATTGTCGTTGCTCTAAGCCACTTTCTTGACAGTTTGGATAGTCTGCTTCTCGTCATTCAGTTTTGGATATTTCAAATTGCAAAGATACACTTTTCTTTGGTTGGAATAAATCCTATATAAACATCCACACCTTCTGATCCTTGTTTCCCATCTGTTCGATGGCGTTGCGGATGTTTTCATTGCGGAGAATAAAAGACACCGATAATGGTACTAAAACTTCACCTTAAACGGCCAAAACCTTCCCACCTTCTTGCAATACTCCTCGTACTCATCGCCGAAGTCGCGGCGGAGACGGTCTTCTTCGGTGCGTACTTGCACGAGCATGATGGCTACGAATACTAAGAACACCACCACCGACTGCCAAGT
The DNA here is from genome assembly GCA_017525245.1 of Bacteroidales bacterium. Taxonomy (GTDB): domain Bacteria; phylum Bacteroidota; class Bacteroidia; order Bacteroidales; family WCHB1-69; genus F23-D06. The sequence goes on from JAFXTE010000046.1 coordinate 10,833, forward strand.
CCACAACCAGAGGCAACAGCCTATCAGATAGACGAATATACCGGTCAGCATCGGGTTGCGGCTGAGACGGTAGGGGCCGTCGGTCATCAGGTGTTTGGTGCGCGGGGCGACCTCATGACCGAAGGCGTCCATCGGGTTGCCGTCGCCCACGCGACGCATATAGACGATGGCCCAGATGCTTAACACTAAGCCTACTAGAGCGAGAATTAACGTGATGATGACTTGTGCGGTATTGACATCTGTGGCGGGCCGACCAGAACAGAGCCACATGATTACGGGAATCAGCACCACAAACAGCACGAAGCCGAGTGCGTACCCGAAGATTTCTTTGAATTTGTTCATCTTATAACGTTTTAATTGTTAATTCTACCGAGCTCTTGCCCCTATCGGGGCTGCTCAAGGAAAACTCTTAACTATTAACTATTATCTCTACTCTCTTCGCCACCTCTTCCGGGTGGTCCACCAACAGCTGGCCGTGGTTCATCTTCGGGAAGACCTCCACGCGCGCTTCCGGGCAGAGCGTGAGCAAATGCTTGGCCTGCGGTTTGGCGACGAAGGCCTCCTTGGTGCCGTACCAGTAGTGGATGTCGGCTCCGTGAATAGACTCCAACTTGTTGGTATATACCGATTTATAGCCTTCTAAAACAGCGCGTGTTTTGTCCGACGGGAAAACTTTCTTCACCTCATCCAACAGCACGTCGAAGTAGTGCGAGTGGAACAGCCACCGCCAGAAACCGGTCCAATGGTAGCAGGTCCACACGTTGAGGGCTTGGTAGTGGCGAAGCGGTCCCACAGTCCATTTTGGCAGCGGCAGCAGCGGTGCGGCATCCATAATGGCGTGGTCGATGACGATTTCGTCGCGCTCCAGCATCCGCGAGAGGATTTTCCCGCCCAACGAGAGACCGTAGGCGACATCCAATCGTCCGCAGAGGTTCTCCTGCACATAGCGGATGGCCTGCGCCGCTTGGTCATCGACAGAGGTGAATCGCGAGGGCTTGCCGAGCAGGAAACCGTCAACATCCACCGTGACAATATGGAAATCCTCCTTCAGCAATTCTATTAACGGAAGGAAAATCTCGTGCGAGACTCCCAAGCCCGGAAGTAAGAGGAGTTTAGGGCTGTTTTGTGTACCGTAAATATGGAAATCCATAGGTCAATCAACAATACGACAACGCTGCTAATGACGCGGCTTGACATCCGAGCTGCCAGATGCAGGGCAGTTGATATTAGGATGACACTCTTCAGAGGAGGTTCCGTACGTGAGCGTACTGGCCCCGCTGAGTTGCACATTCAGAGCAGAGCAGACCGTGACATCGGCATCGCTGGCGCCACTCATTTCCCCATACACCGACATGGCCGAAAGGTCAGCTGCTTTCAAAGTGCTGGCCCCGCTCAGGTCTATCTCCATCTTGGTCTGGCAAACACCGTTTATAATGGCATCCGAAGCCCCTGACAAATCAATGTCCAGTTCAGCGGCTTCGATAGAGCCCCGATAGGTTGACGCACCGGAAAGTTCTATGTTCACATTGTTCCCTCTAAGATCTCCTGTGAATGAGGATGCCCCGCTGAGATCAAGGCCGTACAGGTTGGCAGTGGCAGGGATGACGGCAGTGGCTTTTCCGTTATACATTGTGTTCGGTTTGAATCCGATTTGCAATTCACCATTAACCGCTTTTACCACCACCCTGTCGTGCGCCAGCTCGCCCACGGTGACAACCACCTCTGTCACTTGGTCGCTGACTGTTACCTCAAAAGCGTTACTCACATCAAGTTTTGTATAAGCACCGTTGATGGGATAGTTTTTGGTGGCAGGAGTACCCCAATCTTTTGTGCATCCGAAGAATAAGATGCTCAAAGACAATAGAATGACAATGTTTTTCATATTTGTTTTTGTTTAGAATTTTCCAGCGGCAAAAGTATCAAAAATACAGGGAAAGATTTTCATTTAGCGGAAAAAATCACTACTTGACTCGATAGAACTCCCACGTGTCGCTGTGGCCGTCGCGGTAGGTGAAGCTCCACTGCAGTTTCTGGTCCGTCAGCGTGTCTAAATGGAACTTGTACTCGTAGTCGATGCTGCCGCTGACGACCTTGATGATTTCCTGAGCCAGTTCGTTCTCTTTGTCGCCATCAACCACTTCCATTCGGAAGCTCTCCTTGACACCGGCGAAGTAGAAATCCTCTCCGTCCAGACGCCACTTGCTGGGGCTGACATAGTTGAACACATACGTCACTTTCTTGCCATTCTGCAGGGTGGCGATATAGACTTGCCGGGCGGAGTCGAGGGCGGTGCCGTCGGGGTGGAAGTCCATCGTGCCGGTTTCGCACACGTCGAGGTGGGCACCTTTGAGGTCATAGTTGAAGGCGTGTGCATAGTCGTAGTGCCCTTCAACCTTCGGTGCTTTGCCATTGGGTTCCGCTTCATACTTCCACCAATCCTCGTCAATGGAGTACAAGAAGTTGTAATACATACACAGCGGATCTCCTACATAAGCGTGATTATCCCAATCAAGGTAGGGTTTCCATCCGAGATCATAATATTTCTCGTCAGGGACAAAAAATCCGCACCCGCCATCCAGCCCATTGGATTCGGGAATCCGAAAGTCGCCCCAGTTGCAGGTAAGTGTGTCGTTTGTGACAAGATCAACCCATTTGCCGGCATATTGGTTGTTGTTATATCCGTCTGCAGCAATCATCATAGCATCGTAATAAACACTGTCATTATGCACCAAATAGCCATAACTTGAGCGACCGAAAAGCCGCGCAACAGGTGTTGATCCTACGGAGGCCTCCATCTCATAATGGGCATAGACAGTTCCGCATTCCGTCAGGTTTTTGACAAAATCATCACCTACATCACATTCGTCAAAAGTCGCCACCGAATCGATAAGGATGCGGCCGTGGATATGGCAGATTTCATCCTTGCAGCGAGAGCGCGCTTTCATCTGATAGACCGTTGGGGAGACTTTATACACCGTGTCGAAGTGGATATAGAAACGCTGGAAGTTGTCGCCCCTGAAACCTAACGGCTCCGGACGGTGCAACCAACGGTCATCCATAGGTTCATTGCCATAATTGATCCATTCCTTTTTCGCGGTCTCAGTCCACCAGGAATAGATTTCATCGGTAGGCGCCATGTCGGGGTTGATGACTATGGTGGAGAGATCATAACGTTTCAGGAATGATTTCTCGTGGCTTTGTGCATAGCCGGTCATCCGTCCCAGAAGCAGTATTGTAGTGGCCACCGTTGTTATCCGTAACCCTCTGAAAAATATTGTTTTCATACTAACCATTCGTATTAAAACTACAGCTTCGCCATGAACTTCGCGCTTTCCACGACGAACCGTTCGTGGATGCCCTCGCCGACGATTGTTTCGCCGTCGAAGCATTTCACGGAGAAGACCAGACGCCGGCGATTGACTTCGGTGAGTTCGGCCTCGCAGCGGATGGTCGCGCCCACGGGACTGGCTTTCAAGTGCTTGATATTGACGGCGATGCCGACGGTGGTGTTGCCGTCACCAATCTTGTCGCACACGGCCATCAGGCAGGTTTTCTCCATCAGGGCGATCATCGCGGGGGTGGCGAACACCTCCAGTGCGCCGGAGCCATAGACCGCGGCGGTGTCTTTGTGTTCCACCACCAACTGCTCGCTGTGGTGGAGACCTTTCAAGTTATCGAATTCGTTCATAATATTAATTTTGACTATTGACCATGCCTATTGCCTGTTGCTTATTGCCTATTGGCAGAACTTCACCAATGGGCATATTCTCGTACATGCGATATGCCTGCAGGAGGGTGAGGAGAAGGGATATATACCACCCCATCATCAAAACCCAGGTGATGACCATCAGGACCTTCAGTATAACACGTAGAGTATTGTTCATTGAAAAAAAGGGACCTCTATTATTTACTTCTTCACGCTGTGGCCGACAATGTGTAAAGTCCGTTAAACATCACGATAAGCAAACAACGCTGCAAAAATAAACAAATTCCCGTATATAAGACGCAAAACTTTCAAGTGTCGTAACTATTGCCGTAACGGCTCAAAAAGTAGCCGGAGGGGAAACATCCGCGAACCGCCGGGGAAATTCGTGTGCGGGAATTCGCGGCGCGAAAAGATGGTGGGGCGAGGGGATCGGTTCCTTCGCCGCGAAAGTGGCAATTGGTTGGGACGGGTGTCGCGAGAGGGATAGAAGTGGAAATGTTTTTTTTGCCAGATGGTGGTATTGACAAGCTCAACCACTGGATGACGACGCTGCTTGAACCTGTCGAAGGCATCTCTCCGACAGGCAAAAAAACATTGGAACGGATAGCCCGACGGCGCGGTTTCAGGAACTGGCGTTTCTTGACATGGGCCTCTTTAACGTGTGTCTGCGACGCTTAGAAGCGTCGCCCCCTAAACCGCGCCGGCTCGCCCAAAT
>JAFXTE010000047.1 GCA_017525245.1 Bacteroidales bacterium
TCAAAGGTGTCCGTGGTGGTGGCGGTGACGGCGGGACCTATTTGCTGAATATGGACGGATGTTGCTGTCGCGCAATAGTTGCCTTCTCCCATACAATCCATGTGACGTAGCTGGCCATTTTCAAAAACGCACCCTTTACAGTTTTTTCCGTCATGCCCGATACTCATCATAAGGATTGTCGAACCCGCTGTTTTTCCATCAGCAGGGATGTTTATCACTCGGTTAGACGAAAGTTCTTGTGTTGTGGGGTTGCTCGTTTTTTCACACGCGCCAAATAAAACGGCGGCAAGTAGTGTAAATGTTAATACTTTTTTCATTGTGTTTTGATTTTAAAATGTGTTAGTTTGTTGATTTTCGCTGACAAAAATACAATTTTTTTGTATTATTATAAACCCTCACATCTGAAATGTGAACCCACATCTGCAAAATGTGAACCCATAGTTAAATACAACCCCTTTTTAACGAGTGTATTTTACTGATAATCTACACACTGCAAAGTGTTGTTGTTGTTTTATTGTGTGAGGGGATAAGCGGATGTTTGTGAAGGGATAAATATGTTTTTCTAGGATAGAATGTCGGAAAAATGATTATCTTTGCCACCAGATTCAATCACAATATTATGAAACACCTTAACACAATTGTCATCATTTTGCTGAACATACTGTTTTGCTTCTGTTTGCTTTGGTTCTTTACCCGTAACGCTTTCTTGCGCCCGTATGCAGGCAGTACTCTTAAAGAGGCCGTCACCGGTCTTTTGCTTTTAGGGTCTCTATATGCCAATTATTTCCTTTTGTATCCGAAACTTCACCAAAAACATTCACACAACTTCTATTGGTTGTCTGTGTTTTTCATTGCTTTGGCAACAGGAACCATAGAGTTGGCCATTGCCTATCAAAACATATCATTGTGTAATGCAGAGATTATACAAGAATTTGGATTCTTCAGCTTCTTTTCAAAACGATTGCTTTTTATCGTTGGTCGTAACCTTGCATTCAATTTCTTTCCTTTCCTAATTGGTGAGCGGCAACATTTCCGACAATCATGGGAAAAAGAGGTTAGGATTGTGTACCAAGATGTTCGGAAGCTTGACATTACCGATGGTGACAACAATATACAATTGGTTCCCATCGAAGACATATTCTATTGTCAACAACAAGGAAACTTCACCAATATCTTTATGGTGAATGACAAGAAATACACACGGCTTGGTTCCATGAAGCATCTTCAACAGCTGGTCGGAGAGGAGGAATTCATCCGCATAACGACTACCTTGCTGGTGCCATTCCGACACATTGAGTCGTGTAAAGACTATACGGTAATCATGAAAAAAATGCCTTGGGAACAAGAACCTACCACATTCAAATTGGAACCCAAAACCCAAGAAGAGGTCGCCAAAAAAGTTGTAGAAGGCATTCTGAAATACAGAACCATAGTAAGCGGTAAAGAAATCTCAAAGAAACAAGACCCTCCAAAATCCAAACGGAAACCGACAACACCTCCGAAAGAAAAGATCAATGAGGTTCTCTCTTATATAGAAAAGCATTCAAATTGCAACTCGGCGGATATCATCGCCGAGACGAAGTTTTCTTTGAGCACCGTCGAGCGTTGCCTGTTGGAACTTAAAAAGAAAGGAATCATCGAACACTCCGGCAGCAAGAAGACCGGCGGGTACCGAGTGACGGAAAGGTAGTGCTTTTTGTTTCCCAATTTTTTGTACTTTTGCGGCGCAAAAATTTACTATGGCAAATTATCCGGATTCGATAGACAGAATTACGAAAGCGCGGCTCAGACTCTCCGCTTTCGGTTCCATTTTCAGCATCGCACTCACCATGTTCTTCATCGGGGCGCTGGCGTTTTTCGCTTTTTTCTCGATGAGGTATCTCCAAAATCTCTCTCAGAAAATCGAAATGGAAGTGCTTTTCTATTCCGACATCAAGGAGGCCGACATCGACGCATTAGAGAAGCAAATCAAGCTGAAACCGTACATCGAGTCATCGCGGGTGTCGTCACGGGAGGAAAACACACGCACCGCGCAGCAAATCATCGGCAGCAACTTCACGGAGGTGATATCCAACCCCATCAACGCCTCCATCATCGTCAACGTGAAACCGCAATACGCCAACTCCGACTCCCTCAACAAAATCTCCAAAGAGCTGAAACGCAACCCGATCGTGCAAGACGTTGATTACCCAGACTTTATCGTGAAATCCATCAGTAACAATTTCCGTAAAATCCAATGGGTGATTTTAGCCATCTGCGCAGTCTTCATGATTATCTCCATGCTGTTGGTGGCTAACTGCATCCGCCTCAACATCTTCGCCAAACGGTTCAATATCAAGAGTATGCTGTTGGTGGGAGCCACACCCCAATTCGTCCGCCGGCCTTTTGTCACAAAGGGGATGCTCCAAGGCATCTGGGGCGGTCTCATCGCCGTGGCTCTGTTAGCGGCAACGCTGCTTTACAGCAACCGGATGGCCCCCGATTTTGTGGATTTCTCGGCCATGATTTATATTGTCATCATCCTGGCGGCCGTATTCGTGTTCAGTATGCTGTTCACCATGCTGATTTCGGCGTTCTCCGTGAACAGGTACATCCGGGTCAATGACGAAAGATTATACATGTAAATTATTAACATCCAATATTATGAGCAATTCGAAAAATGAGAACGCAATCAACGAGAGAGGCAACCGCCCGCCGTTGTTCCGCACAATGAACTACATACTGATGGGCATAGGCGCATTACTCCTGCTCATCGGCTATATCTGCCTCGCTGGCGGCGACGTCCCGGACGAGGTCTTCGACGGCGAAATCTTCAACACCCGCCGAATTGTGGTGGCCCCAATCCTGATTTTCATAGGCTTAGTGGTGGAAATCGTGGCCATCATGTGGCATCCGAAAGCCACCGAAAACAACAACCAATAATCCTCCGTCATGAGCTGGTTAGAAGCTTTAATCTTAGGTGTAGTACAAGGACTGACCGAATTCCTGCCTGTCAGCAGCAGCGGACATCTCACCATCCTCTCCAACCTGTTCGGGTTAGAAGGCGAATCCAACCTGACGATGATTGTAGTCCTGCATGTAGCCACCGTGCTCAGCACCTTGACCATCTTGTGGAAAGAAGTCGTATGGATTTTCAAAGATTTGTTCTCAAAACAGTCGTGGAAAAGCTATTCCGGGTTGAACGAAGGCACTAAATTCGCCATCAACATCCTGATTTCCATGATTCCCGTTGCCATTGTGGGCTTCTGTTTCAAAGACACGGTGGAAGAGATTTTTGGTTCCGGCCTGCTGATTGTCGGCATCATGCTGTTGGTCACGGCCTCGCTGCTGGCTTTCTCCTATTATGCAAAACCGCGCCAGCGTGAGGAAATTTCCCCGCTGCACGCCTTCATCATCGGCATCGGGCAGGCAGTCGCCGTTATGCCCGGTCTTTCGCGTTCGGGAACAACCATCGCCACGGGACTGCTGTTAGGCAACAAAAAGGAGCGGATGGCACAGTTCTCCTTCCTGATGGTCATCCCGCCCGTGCTGGGAGAGGCACTGCTTGACACCCTCGACATTGCCGAACAAGGATTCAGCACGGCTATGAGCGGCATTTCCGCCGTTTCCCTGGCCGTGGGTTTCATCGCCGCCTTCATCACCGGCTGTCTGGCATGCAAATGGATGATTAACATCGTGAAGAAGGGCAAGCTGATTTGGTTCGCCGTTTATTGTGTAATTGTCGGCATTTTGGCCATCATTCTGGGCTTATGCTAAAGAAGATGATCCATGATGTCACCTTCGAGCTACCGCCCGATCTGGACATCAATCCCGAAGGCGATTTATTGCTGATTGACAAACCTTACAAATGTACTTCGTTTGATGTGGTCGGACGGGTGCGTCGGCATGTGCAACGCGCTGTGGGCCACAAGGTGAAAGTGGGTCATGCGGGCACTTTGGATCCGTTGGCTACCGGCTTGCTGCTCATCTGCGTGGGCAAGATGACCAAGCAGGTCGATTCGTTGCAGGCGCAGGAGAAAACCTATACCGGCACGTTCATGATGGGCGCAACCACACCGAGCTACGACTTAGAAAAACCGATCGACGCAACATTCCCCTACGAGCATATCACCCGCGAGATGGCAGAGGCTGCCGCACAATCGTTCACAGGGGAGATTCAGCAGGTGCCGCCGATGTTCTCCGCCGTAAAACACCAGGGCGAACGTTCCTACGAAATCGCCCGCCGAGGCGAAGAGGCTGCCTTAACAGCCAAAACCATCACCGTTTATGAGTTCGAAATCACCCGCTTTGAGCTGCCGGAAATCGATTTCCGCATCCGCTGCTCAAAAGGGACGTACATCCGCGCCATCGCCCGTGACTTCGGTGCCGCGCTCAACAGCGGCGCACACCTCTCTGCACTGCGGAGAACCCGCATCGGAGGCTTGTGCGTGGAAGATGCCATCCGGCCGGAAATCCGGGAACGGTAACCCTTTTCACTATTCGTAATAGTCGAAACGCAGGTGTTTCACCGAAATACCTTTGTTCTGCAACTCCTGCAGCGACTGTATGCCGATTTTCAAGTGCGTAAGTGCGAAATTCTCGGTCACTTTCTTGTCCGACTGCTCCGTTTTGATACCATCAGGGAGCATCGGCTGGTCTGAAACCATCAGCAACGCACCCGTGGGAATGCGGTTGTAGAAGCCAACGGAGAAGAGCGTTGCTGTCTCCATATCCACAGCCGTGGCACGGATGCTGCGCAGATAGTCCTTGAACTTTTCGTCATGCTCCCACACGCGACGGTTGGTTGTATAGACCGTTCCAGTCCAATACTCTAACCCATAGCTACTTATAGTGGCAGAAATGGCTTTTTCCAAGTTAAAAGCGGGCAAGGCAGGCACCTCTTCGGGAAAATAGTCGAGGGAGGTACCTTCTCCTCGGATACCGGCTATGGGCAACAACATGGCACCCAGCCCGATATAGGATTTCAAACTGCCGCATTTGCCAAGAAACAGCACGGCCTTGGGCTTCACCGCTGTCAGCAAGTCCATGATGGTGGCCGCATTTGCACTGCCCATCATGAAGTTGATGATGGTGATGTTGTCACTCGTGGCGCACTGCATCGATTTTTCCATCCCATAGACTTGGACGCCGGTCAGCTCGGCAAAATTGTTCACGTATGACTGGAAATTCGTCAGTAAAATGTACTGCCCAAATTCTTCCAGCGGCATCCCTGTGTAGCGCGGGAGCCAATTTTTCACGATGTCGTCTTTGGATTTTAACATTTTATAAAGGTTATAGGTTATGGGTTATAGGTTATTGAGAGTTGAATCAAGGATTTGGTGATTATACGTGGCATGACCAATATGGTCAAGAAGGGTGAAATTGATTTCCGTATGTTGATTTTTCTTGTCATTCTGCATATAATTAATCAACTTTGGCTTGATTTCTTTTGTAATCGGCATAATCTCAAAGTGTTTAGTCAGAAAATCAGCGATTTTTCGCCATTCGTCCTGGGGAAGATGACCGATTTTTGCGGAAAGAAGGCTTTCGTAATAGAGACCTTGCGCCACTGCGAGACCGTGTGCAATAGGTTTTCCCATTTCCATAGCATAGCTTTCAATCGCGTGACCGAAAGTATGCCCGAAATTCAAAATATGCCGGAAATCATGGTCATTCGGGTCTTTTTCAACCACTTCTTGCTTAAACTTCACGCAAAAATCAACATATTCTGGTTTAATGACAGGGAAAACATCTGACCGGCACAATTCATGAAACAATTCCGTAGAACCGATAAGCGCATATTTCACCAATTCGCCGAAACCGCTGTGCATCTCTTCTTGAGGAAGGGTTCCCAGTAAAGAGACATCTGTGGGAAGCTGAATATCAGGAAAATAGAATGTTCCAACCACATTCTTCAGCCCTTGCAGATTCACTCCGGTCTTGCCACCAACGGCAGCATCTATCATAGCCAACAACGTGGTCGGGACATTGGTGAATCGGATGCCTCGTTTATAGGTAGATGCCACAAATCCGCCAAGATCACAAATCATTCCACCTCCGAAATTCAGGAGAAAAACACCTCTATCATATTGTTTGTCAGCTAAATAGTTCCAAACAAAAATAGCTGTTTCAATAGATTTCGACTTTTCACCGGAAGGCAACACGATTTTGTCCAAGGAAACAATTTCCGACAACTCAGAAAAGTAATCGGAATAACACTTCTCCACATTCTCATCCGTCAAAACCACCGCTTTTCGGATGTTTTGATGCCGAAAATGTTCAAAAAGCTGCCATATTATGTCCGTTTTAGCCATTAACCTTCCATTTGCACCGCCACATATTCGGTTTTCCCATCCAATGGCGGATTCAGTTTGCACAATTTCACCGTAACCATGCTTACTTGAGGGAATTCTTGTTTGATATTGCGAATTATATGGTCCGCTACCGTCTCAATGAGATGCCTCGGCACGCCCATCACCTGCTGAATGGCTTTATAAACCATCTGGTAATTCACGGACTTCTCCACATCATCGGTTGCAACGGCTGCTTCCGCATCATACGTAAGCATCACATCCACAATAAAATGCGTACCAATATGCTGTTCCTCCTCAAAACAGCCGTGATAAGCATAAAACTGCATTCCCTTCAAAAAAATCGTCGTATTCTTCATATTCTATTTTATCATTAACCTTTTAACCCTCTAACCTTCTAACCTCCTAACCCTCACTTCGGTGTCAATCGCAGCATCACAATTGTGATAATCAAAAAGATAATATTCGGGAACCACGTGCCCAGCACGGGAGGGAGGCCTCCGGAGACGGAGAAGACTGTAGAAACCTGTTGGAGGAATATGAACGAAAATGCCAACCCCATCCCAATAAAGACATGGACTCCAACTCCGCGTGTGGATTTCCGGCACGACACGCTCACTCCCAACAACGTCATAATCAGGATTCCTAACGGATTAGCGAGACGTTTGTGCTGTTCTATCTGATAGTTGGCCAGCAACGACGACCCTCTCAACTTCTCCTCTTTGATAAACTGTCGTAATTCCCTGTAAGACATTGTTTCACTGACAAATGCGTCCTGATAGAGATTCCTCGGCAATATATTCAACACCGTATCAAACTCCGCTCCTTGGGTGATAATTTCCTCATTTTCAGGAGTAATAACCCTACGTGTGAAACGATGCAACTGCCAGACTTTTTTCTCCTCATTATAATCAACCGTTTGTGCCGAAATTTTCAACCGCATGGCGTTGTCAGTAAACTCCTCGTAAGTGAAATTGTAACCCATCTCCTCCATTTTATCCCATCGTTCCACAAAAACATAGCTGTTTTTGGAGTTTTTGATATGCAGATAAGTGGCCGCCACACTTTTTCTTCCAAAATACTGATACTTGAAATCGTTCAGCTTCCAATTGGTCTTAGGGACAATAAAATTTGCCAATAACAAAGAAATCAACATGATGATGACCGCTCCAGTAATATAGGGAACCAACATCCTGTTAAAACTGATGCCGTTGTCAAAGATGGAGATGATTTCATTGCGAGAAGATAGTTTTGAAGTGAACCAAATGACACTGATAAACGTGAATAACGGGATAAAAAGATTGATGAAATACGGGATGAAATTGAAATAGTAGCCGACTATCACCTCTTTGGCAGGAATATTGTGGGTCATAAACCGCTGAATGTTCTCCGACACATCAAACACCACCACGATTGTCATCAACAGCGTTATGGCAAAAACTACCGTACCCAACATCTTCCGGAGCAGATAGCTGTCGATAATCTTCCAACCGATCTTCTCCCGAACACGCTCGTTAAATTCCTTTATGCGGCCAAACCCATTCATCATTAATCATTAATCATTAACCATTAACCATCAATAACCAATAACCAATAACCATTATTTCAGCCATTGGTCAAGCCATCTGAAAAACTCCCTTTGCCACAGCATGGAATTTTGCGGCTTCGACACAAAATGACATTCTTCAGGGAAATAGAGGAACCGACTCGGTATGCCCTGCATCTGCGCGGCATCGAAAGCCTGCATACCCTCGGTGTAAGGGATGCGGAAGTCTTTGCCGCCGTGGATAACCAGAATCGGAGTATCCCAATTGCCCACGAACTTATGGGGCGAGAAGCTGTAGCTCTTCGGCACCGGTTTTTGCCAGTACGCTCCCTCAATGTCGTGGTTGGCGAAGAAAAGTTCCTCGGTGGTGCCATACCAGCTTTCAAGGTTGAACATGCCGCAGTGTGCGATGAAAGCCTTGAACCGCTTCTGGTGGTGACCGGCGAGCCAATAGACGCTGAATCCACCGTAACTGGCTCCCACACAGCCCAAACGTTCAGCATCCACGTATGGCTCTTTCGCCACATCGTCGATGGCGGCGAGATAATCCTTCATGTTCTGCCCACCATAGTCGCCGCTAATCTGGTCGTTCCACTCGTGACCGAAACCGGGCAGTCCGCGACGGTTCGGTGCCACGATGATGTAGTCGTGCGCGGCCATCATCTGGAAGTTCCAACGGTAGGAGAAGAACTGGCTCACAGCTGATTGCGGACCGCCCTGACAGTAGAGCAAGGCGGGGTATTTCTTCGTGGAGTCGAAGTTCGGGGGCAGAATCACCCACACAAGCATCTGTTTGCCGTCGGTGGTTTTCACCCAGCGTTTCACGGACTTGGCCGGCGTTATCTTGTCTAAAACGTCCTTGTTGATGAAACTCAGCTGTTTCACCGACTTGTCTCTTAATTGCACAGCGTAAATCTCTGACGGACAGGCATGTGTGGTTCTTGTCACAATCAGCTGGTTGCCGTCCACCTGAACGGAGTTGTAATCGTAGTCTCCATCCGTAAGTTGCTCAATGGCACGACTTTCCACATCCAGCTTATAGACTTGGTGGGTGGCTTCTTTACAGCTGATGAAATAGACGGATTTGCTGTCCTCACTCCAAGCGAATCCTGTGGCGTCCTGGTCGAAGTCGGTACTGTAGTCTTCCACAGTGGTCGTCTCGAAATCATAAATCATCAGACTGTGTTTTTCAGATTCAAAGCCATCGGTTTTCATGTTCCACCACACCATTTTCTTGCCATCGGGGGAAATGACGGGATCCATGTCATAGCCCTTATTAGGCTCTGTCAGGTTCACGGTGGTCTTTGTATTCAGGTCGTAAAAGTAGATATCGGTGTTGGTACTCTCCGCGAATGCCTTTCCTGTCAGCTTTTTACAGCAATAAACAAGCTTGTCGCCGTCGGGAAGCCAAGCCACTTCCTCCATGCCACCGAACGGTGGATTCGGGCAGTGGAATTTCTGGCCTTCCAACAGATCAACTTCGTTTTCCATCGACGGGTAGTCGGCCACAAAGAGGTGGCTGTAGGAGCCGTCAGCCCAGTAATTCCAGTGGCGGTACATCAAATCGTCATAGATCATAGCATCGGCATCCGGCAGGTCGGGGTATCGGTCTGCAACTGTCTGCTCTAACTGCACGTTGCGGAAGTAACAAATGTGTTTCATGTCGGGTGCATAGCCGAAACCGTTGATGTCGCCATCTATATTGCTGATTGCCTTGGCGTTCGAGCCGTCAGGGTCGGCCTCCCAGATCTGCATTCCCTTGTCGTTGGCACGCAGATAGGCGATTTTCTTGCCATCAGGCCGCCACACGGGCTGCATCTCGTTCTCCTCTGTCACGGTGATGCGGGTGGGTTCGCCGCCAGTGGCAGGCATCGTGTAAAGCTCCGTGTTGCCCTTGTTGACACGATAGTCATAATAGGTCACCGTGTAGAGCAGCGTCTGCCCGTCTGGCGACACCTGCACATCGCCCAGCCGTCCGAGATACCAGAGGATTTTCTCGTCCATCACACCTTTCGAGAAATCGGGTGTTTCGCGGCTTTCCTTGTCAATAACCGTTGTACTTTTCTCGTTTTTTGCTTGTTTACAACCACTTACTATTATCATAATCAATGATAAACCGAAAAGAACTTTCTTCATTATATTTTTTTTGCTTGTTTGATAATCCTGACAAACGGAGGGCAAAGATACACTTTTTTGGGTTATAGATGATGCTCCCAGCGGACTTCCCGCTTGAGGACGGCGGGTGGGTTGCCGCCAATCACCTGATTTTCGCCTTCGAAGGCACTTTTCAGCAGCGTGCCGGCCGCTACCACCGTGTTGTCGGGCACCTCCGCGCCCTTCAACAACACGCATTTGCAGCCAATCCAGACATGGTTGCCCACCACAATGGGACGGTTGGGATTCAGCCGGTTGCCCGCCATGTCGTACAGTGGATGTTCGTCAGTGTCCATTACGAGGACGTCCCAGCCCACCAGACAGTCGTTACCGAAGGTGATGCTGTCAGCACAGACAATCGTGCTCTCAGCCGTCATATTGAAGTTCTCACCGAAGCTCAGGTTGCCGCGCACCGAGAGTTTCGAGCCGTGACCGATGCCGGCCTTCCCATGGAATGTCACCTTCCCGCTCACCTGCCAGATGCCACGGGAACGCTTGCGGTCGTAGTGCCCCACATCACCGAACCCGATCTTCACCATCGCCGTCTCCACCTTCTCCGGCAACACGACCTCGCCGTGCAGTTCCCGCAAATAGGTGCGGCGCGACACGAAAACCGGCAGTTTCAACGCCGTTTTCAGTGGAAAATAGTGCAAGTTGAAGCGCAACGTCTTCGGCAACGAGCAGAGAACATTCCAAAAATCGGATACGGTCATAACAATCAAGTTTTACCTTGCAAAAGTACACTTTTTACTTTTACAACAGCCAAAGGCTAAAAGCCAACAGCCAAAAGCTAAAATTACTATCTTTGCCGCCCGAAAAACCCCATCCGCAATGATGATATTCTACTTAGGCAGCTGGTATTTCCAGACGAAATTCCTGAAACGGCGCAAACCACTGCAGACGGTGCTGTTCATCACCAACCGGTGCAACCTGTCGTGCTCGCACTGCAGCGTCTATGACCACGAACACCCGACCGACAAAAGCTACGAGCAGATTCGTGAGGAGCTACAGTATTCTTACGATTTAGGCTCCCGCTTCGTTGATTTCGAAGGTGGCGAACCGACCCTCTGGCGCGACGGCGACCGACGGCTCAACGACCTCATCGACCTTGCGCACAAAATCGGCTTCTTCACCACCACCGTGACCACCAACGCGCAACAACCCTTCGCCGGACTGAAGGCCAACTCGATATGGGTCAGCATGGACGGCATTCACGAGTATCATGATGCCGTACGCGGGCAAGGCACCTTCGACAAACTGGTAAAAAACGTTGATTGTTGCGGGCATAAAGCCTTGAGTGCCAACATGGTGATTGATGCCAACAACTACGTCAACGTGATGGACACGCTGCAGTTCGTGAAAGAGCATCCCACTTTCAAGAGCATCGCCTTCAATTTCTACACTCCGGCTTTTTTCAAGGACGAGGATCCGCTGATTCTGGATTGGGGCAAGCGTATCGAATTGATTGACAAGTTAATAGAACAGAAAAAGAAACGAATGCCCATCATGAACTCCGTTTCCGGTTTGAAACGGATGAAAGATTTGGCGTTTGAGAAAGCTTGTTGGATGTGCAACTACATTCTGCCCGACGGCACGCGCCTGCCTGAGTGCGTGGGTAAAAGTGCGGGTGTATGCGACCAATGCGGCTTCTGCATGGCCGGCGAAATGCGTTCCGTCATGGACTTCCGCCCCGACACGCTGATGGCAGGACTTTCTTTGAGAGGATGAGACTTAAGACTTGAGACTTGAGACTTGAGACTTGGGACTTGAGACTTAGGCTGAAACATAAAAACAAGAAAAAAGATAAAAATGAAATACGTAAGGACAAAAGAATAGATCAACAACTATCATCGTTAAACCCCAATAGTCTTACGTCTTAAGTCTTACGCCTAAATAATAAAATATGGAAAAGATACGTTACATCTCCCTCAACAGCATCTCCCCATACCACAACCTCGCGGTGGAGGAGTATCTGTTACAGCAAACCACGGACAACGTCTTCATGTTGTGGCAGAACTACAACACCATTGTCATCGGCCGGCATCAGAACACGGCGGCGGAAGTTAACCAAGAATACGTTGACAGCCATCACGTTAACATAGTTCGTCGATTGACCGGCGGCGGTGCGGTCTTCCACGACACCGGCAACCTCAACTTCACCTTCATCCAGAATGTGGAACCTGGGAGGAAGGAAATCGACTTTCTGAGGTACTTGCAGCCCATTGTGGATGCACTGCGGTCCTTGGGTGTTCCGGTGGCGTTTTCCGGACGCAACGATTTGGTCATCAACGAGCAAAAAATTTCCGGCAACGCTATGACTTTCTTCGGAAACCGTGTGTTGGAACACGGCACGCTGCTGTTCGCCTCGCAGATGTCAGATTTGGCCAATGCCCTGAAAGCCGATCCCGACAAATTCATCGACAAGGCGGTGAAATCCGTGCGCAGCCGCGTCACCAACATCTCCGACCATCTCCCCCACCCCATGACCGTCTTGGAGTTTAAGAATTACCTGATGGAGTTCATCATGAAAGACAATCATATCTCTGAAATTCAAAATCTTACTGAAGAAGAAGAGGCCATTGTCAACCGGTTGATGGAGGAGAAATACCAAACCTGGGAATGGAACTACGGCAAGTCCCCGGAGTACTCGATGAACAAAAAAATCCGCACCAAAGGCGGCACCGTGCAGGTGATTGCTGATGTCCGCGAAGGTCTCATACGCGACCTCCGCTTCTACGGTGACTTTTTTGCCGGAAAAGACCCGCAAGAACTTACCAACCAGCTTTTGGGTGTCCGCCTCGACAAACCATCCATCTCCAATGCCCTCGCCGACATCAACATCAACGACTACTTCCACAATGTAACCCACGAAGATATTATCAACCTTCTAACCCTTTGATGATTTATGGCGGACGTATGCGATTCTTGCCGGGCGTATGCGATACGCCCCTACTTACCATTAACCTTTAACAATTAACCTCTAACCTATAACCCTCAATAACCAATAACCTATAACCAATAACCATTAAATGAAAATCATCGTTTTTGACCTCGATGGCACGCTGCTCAACTCCCTGGAGGATTTGGCAGACTCTGCCAACCATGTGCTGGAGCAGCACGGATTTCCGACTCACCCTGTGGATGCCTACCGTTATTTCGTGGGCGACGGCGTCCGCAAGCTCATTGAGCGCATTCTTCCGCAAGACGAGCGCACCGAAGAAAGAATTGAACAATGCCGGCAGGAATTCGTGGTTTATTACAAAGTACACATGGAGGATAAAACATCTGTTTATGACGGGATTACTGAATTACTCACGGCGTTGAAAAAACGTGGGCTGAAGATTGCCGTAGCCACGAACAAGGTGCATATTGCCGTGAAACCGCTGATGGAGAAATATTTTCCCGGAATCCAATTTGATTCGATGATCGGGCAACGCGAAGGCGTTCCCGTGAAGCCTGCCCCACAAATCATGTACGACATTCTGAAAGAGACTGGTTGCGAGCCGTCGGAGGCTCTGCACGTGGGCGACACCGCCACAGATATGCAACTCGCGCACAACGCGGGAATCACCCCGGTGGGTGTTCTGTGGGGCTATCGTCCGTTAGAAGAATTGCGGGAAGCAGGTGCCCGATATATCATTGAACACCCCCTTGAGTTGTTGGAAATTGTTGACCATTAACTATTGGCTTTCGGACACTAACTGCTAACTACTAACTGCTAACTATCGGACAAGGCTCACCGCCGCCACCGCTGCGATTCCTTCCCCTGCACCTGTGAAGCCCATCTTCTCATTGGTTTTGGCCTTCACCGCCACCCGATCAGACTCAACTCCCAGCAACTCCGAAAGCTTGTTGACAATAGCGTCAATATGCGGTTTCATCTTGGGCTTCTCCAAAATGAGCGTGCAATCCAAGTTGTTGATTTTCCAGCCTTTTTCCGAGACCAACTCTACCACTTTAGTCAACAATTTAGTGCTATCCACATTTTTCCATGCGGGGTCGTTGTCGGGGAAATAGGTGCCGATGTCTTTCAACCCAGCGGCTCCCAAAAGTGCATCGCACACGGCATGGATGAGCACATCACCGTCGGAGTGGGCTGCCAATCCTAACTCGTAAGGAATGACAATGCCCCCAATGACCAAGGGTCTGTCGGGGGCAAATCTATGAGAATCGTAGCCAAAACCTACGCGGAAATCCATCATAATTTGTTATTGAATACGGTTATCTGAAACGTCCCTGCTGTTT
This sequence comes from Bacteroidales bacterium, assembly GCA_017525245.1. Lineage (GTDB taxonomy): Bacteria > Bacteroidota > Bacteroidia > Bacteroidales > WCHB1-69 > F23-D06. Next base: position 14,236 of record JAFXTE010000047.1, read on the forward strand.
AATCTCATTCTTGTTAGCGGAAACGAAATCAAAGTTCAGCGTGAAACGAAGCGTGTTGGCCAGCGGATGGTATTGTTTGGTGGCAACCAGATAGGAAACATCTATGCCAAAAACGCTATACTTAATGCCTGCGCCAACAGAAAGGAATTGACGGTTGCCTTTGTATTGGCTCTCATGGAAATAGCCTAAACGCACAAAGAAGAGGTTGCGGTAACTGTATTCAGCACCCAATGCCCAGATAAATTCCCGCATTTCCTCTTTAAATCCACCGGGAGCATCGTAGAAAGACTGAATCATACCCATAGGCACAGAAACATCAGGATTCCGGCCATAAGCAATCACAGGGTCTCCCGCCTCGTTATAAACAATTCTTCCCATTGAATCGGTGGCATATATAGGATTCGTGGGGACTAACAGTTTGTTGATTTCTCCATTGACAGTCAACTTGTTATAGCCGTCAAAATCCAACTCATACCCAAGACCGATTTTGAGGTTGGTAGGCAAGAAATCACGGCGCAGCGTTCCTGAAGAGTAAGACATCTTGTTACCCATATTGGAGATGCACAAGCCTGCACGCAACGTAGTGTTTTCCAAACCTCTGATATCAAAGTCCTGCTCGTAAAACAAAGACAGGTCGGCAGCACCTGCCAAGCCCGCTCTGGTTTCCTCACCTCCCACAAACTGGCCTGCTGTAAGGTTGGAATAAATAAAACGCGGGGTGATAGCAAGTGAAAGTTGGTCTATCAACTTACGGGAATAGGTGAAATCTATGGCAAATTCATTGGGGTTCTGCGTACTGATAAAATATCCGTACTCATCCATAAACGAAATGTCACCTAATGAGAAATAACGCAAAGAAGCCCCAATGGCATCCATATCTGTAATCCGCCAATAGCCAGCAAGATACGCCAAATTAACATCATTAACCAACTTTCTTAACCATGGACTGTAAGAAATGCTGAATCCGAATTTGTTTTCGTTAAACACATATTTTGCAGGATTGTAACTTTGCGAATTGCCATCCGCAGATGTGGCGCAACCAATGTCCCCCATAGCACCCGCACGCGAGTCGGGAGCGATGGTCAGAAATGGAACAGCCGTGGTGATGGCGTTAAGGGTTTGGCCAAGAGGGTTGTGCCCGTCCTGATTATTCTGTGCCTTAATGGTCTGCACACTGGCCGTTAAAAGAATTAAAGTCAAAACAGTTACTGCTTTTTTCATTACTTGATTATTTGTTATTAGTTTACGGGTTTTATCAAATTTATATTTAAAGATTTACGGATAACGGCGTGTTGTTCGTTTTATTATATTTCCGAAAATTTTTTTTTGAAAAAAACTCAACTTGCCTTTTTTACCTTTTTATGACAGGTCAAAGGTTATAGATTAGACAACAGATAATTAAATAATTGCCAAAGTCTAAGTCTAAGTTTAAGTCTAAGTCTAAGTCCAAATAGTAGGCAAAAGCTTACAACTTCACCAGTTTCTCAATCACTTCCGCTGTCTGCCCATCCTGGTTTTTCACCCGAAGCCGATACAAATAAGTACCCTTCGCCAATTTGTCGCCATAGTCATCCAAGCCGTCCCAAGAGATGGCGCGACAACGGTTCCCTTCCATATACTGGGTGTCATAGATGGTTTTCACCAATTTTCCGGAAATGGTATATATCTGAACCTGAATGTCGAAATTGCCACCCGCTTGATTGTGCTCAAAATAGAAATCAGTGTGAGTGGTGAACGGGTTCGGATAATTCAGCACATGTTTCAACTCAAACTTGTCTTCGCTCATCACTTTGAAAGTGAGTTCCTGTTCGGCCGTGTTGTTGTTGACATCCCAAGCGCGAACCGCAATGGTATGCTCACCCGGAGTGAGATTTTGCAGACGATAACGGACAATGCCACAATTGAAACTATCCTTTTCAGTCTGGTAATAGTCATTCAGCACGATTTTGGATCCTGTGGCATGGTCCAACACTCCGGTCAAATCGTGGCCGATGCCGTTCCCCGTTGTGTTGACCCCAAAATTGTCAGAAATCTTGGCAATCAGCACCGGGTTCGGATCGGTGATACCGCCGTTCACAAATTTCTCATCGTTCATAAACAGCTCTATTTCTGGACTTTCGTGATCCTCAATGCCCGTGGTATCCACTCCTCCGATGACAAAATCGGTGAACACCCCGGCCGCATCGTCATTCGCACCCCGTGCATAATAGCTTATTTTTCCGTTTCCGTAATTATAGTCTATATCTTTCGGGACGTAAAACGAAAATTGGAACTGTCCGTTCCTTACCGTCACGTTACCTTTGAAGAGCACACTCTTCTGAATGTCAAATTCAAAAGGTCGGACATTGGGATTCGGGTCATTGAGCAGTGTCTGCGTGTGCACCTTTTTGTCATAAACCAAAGGGAAAACGGTTCCGTTAAAGTTCGTCAGATGTTGCAAATTGCTGTCGGTCACATGCCCGCTGACCGTCACCATCGATAACGCCCTGACCGTGTCGTTAGACGACCCCACCCCCACAGCGTGATGGTTAACGGAATCGGTGATTATGTTGTATGTAGGTATCGCCAGCTTGATGGACGGGTCACCGATATAGACAAACATTTCTAAATTTTTTCTCGGAAAGTACATGTTTTTCGCCTTGCGCTCTATGTCGCTGACAGAATAGTATCGACCGGCATTGTCTTTCGAAAATATCAGGTTGAAAAAATATTCGCCATAATTGTTGTTAGACAGAGACCATGCTTCGCGGGTGGCCGCAATGACCGAAAACGCCCCGCCATCAGGATGAAAGAAAATCAAGTCGGCAGGTGACAACGTTGCCCGATCGTAAAAGGCAAACGTGCAAGAAAGGGACAGCAAGGCCGTGAGGTTGTATTTGTTCGTCCACCGATTTACATCAGCGTTTTCAAACACGCGTTCCGCCGCCCAGCCGTCTTTGCCGCTGTGCCCGATGTACGTATAGAACAGCGCCCCTCTGTTCATCCGGCTGTTAATATCTGCAGCAGCCGCCGGATATCGTTGCCCGCCAGCATTGGAGACCTGCTGATAAGCGTCCAAATATATCTTATCAAAATTGATATTGGGGTTAATAGTGTCCACAATCGTGGTGAACTTGTCTGCATGAATCACGAAATCGTTGCTTTCCTCATCGTCCGCCACAAAAGCCATCACATTACGCCAATCCCCGAAATTGGAGATTTGCACGGAATTTTCGTCCACCAGATTCCGTTTCTCCGTATAACGAATGCTTTTATCCACCGCTGTAACCGCCTGTGCGCTAGTCATGCAAGGGAATCTGCCGATAGCCAAGTCAAACAGCCCATAGCCTTCCACACCTTCCCCGTCATCCAAAAGACCAAACGCATCATCGTTGGTATATTGGCGAATATCAGAAAGATAAAAATATGTAGGATTATTCAGATGGAAATATTCCGTATTGTACTGGTAATTGGGGACGAAGATACTTGTTCCCTGTTCTCTTCCCCGGAAATCATAGCTTGGACGCCCAAAGAGCAAGAGATATTTCGGATATTCTTTGCCAGTTTTGTCATAAATCAGCTTCATATAGTCCCTTATGGCCATCGGATCCTGCGAACCGCTCGAAAACTCGTTGTACACCTGCTGCACGGTGACCACTTTCACCTTCAAGCCGTTATTCTCAGCACGATAATCGGCTAACCTATTGGCTTGCGCCATGAAATCGGGATGCGTGACAATTACCATATCCACTGCGCCTGTGGCATGCAGATTCTGGTTGGGAACAGAAGAAAGCGGCGTCACAGACTTGTAAGTAGAACCGTCAAAGACGATGAACTCTCGCAACACGTCCGTGGGAGACTTGAAAGACGCGCCTTGCCCGTCCGCAGTCAAGGCGATGCGCACCGTTCGGGCCGGATCCGTGACATCCCACAGCGATGCGGAGGCGGTCACCCCTGCAATGTTAAATTTAGCAATATTGCCACTGCCTACCGTTGAAAGGTTACGGAAACATGTCTGTCCGTCCCTCAATGCCAGGGAACAGGGGATCTCTACCTCAAACCAATCTAAATATGCCGCAGATGAGGTAGTTGGCTTATTGTAGGTCAAAGTGACGTTCAAATCCTTTGACGAAGTATTCAGGGTCAGATCACTTGTTCTAATGCAGACAATGACACCATCGGCCGATCCCATGACCGCATTTCCGATGTTATTCTGATTGACGGAAACCTGGAAAAAAGAGGAAGTGGATGCGGAAGAAGCTCCGCGGACGGAGATACGTCCAGAGCCTACGGGTGTCCCGGGAAGTCGCATTGTGTAACTGTGGGTAAGCGTGGCATCAAAACGGTCCCCGAACCAGGTCTTTCCCGATTCGCACAAGTTGACGGCATCTGTTTCGTAGAAGTCGAAGAACTGGAAATCCTGTACCGTGATATTCTCCGCAAGCTGTTCATTGTTAACCGTTTGAATCCGTTTTTTTTCACCGATGCCCGGAGTTGGAGTGACAAAATAAACAGAAGCGTCCGAGTAGATGTTGTACGAGTGAGTAAAACGGTTATTCAAGGTGTCATACGAAATCCCATGCGGTGACTCCCCATAAAAAAGGAAATAGTCCCCGCTCTCAAAAGAGCCGTCTCCTCCATCGGACACCGTTATTGGAATCTCACGCAGGTCATCAATACGCTCCACATCGTTCGATTCAGGCAACATTCTGCCGCTGTTCCCGAAAAGCGCCAGTTGAGAGGAGGCAACAGGAATAGGCATTCCCATCGCTGCCAGTTCCTGCCCTGTCACCTTATAGATTCCCGTTTCAGCCAACGAAAAACGGTACCACTGCCCCGAAGCCAGCACCGACTGCGCCGCATGGCTGCGAACGCCTTTGGATTCGGCCACCTTCTTCCCGGTAATCTCCAATGTGACGGAAAGCAGTTTCTGGTAATGCCCCTCAGAAGTCATCACTATGGGGATAAAGGTAAGCAATGCAAAAATCTCCTTTCTGTCGTAAGAGGAAACCACTTGATAATCAATGTTGCGCTGCCGGAATGCGGCGGGCACCAAACGGCACTCCTCCGCACTCATATCCGCAAACTCCCGGTCAATGACCCTGACCTCGTATTCGGAGAAAAAGTTATCAACAGGAATCGCCTCATAAATGGACGGCAATTCGGGAAAATCCTGTCCGAAAACAGCCTTTTCAAAATAGAGAAATTCCTCCGAAAAACCGTTTTCGAAGGTATAAGACTGTGGTCCCCGCCAGTTGAACGTATATTTTTTTTGAATCGTTTGAGATTGACTATCAACTAATTGCACAACAAAAAAAATAAAAAACAAAAGTCGTACCCAAGAATAATGCTTCATTTTTCGTTTATTTGATGAAAAAGCTATAATTTTCTTAACGAAACCACGTTAAAATTATTACAGAAAAAATGTAACAAATCAAGGGTTGAATGCGTTAAATAATTTTGTATCTTTGCCCGCTTAATATATGTGATATGAAAAGAGGAATTATTGCCATAATGACTATTGTGCTAGCATTGACAGGAATGCGGCTTCAAGCTCAAGACGCCATGTTTTCGCAATACTATGCCAATCCCCTGTATTTGAATCCGGCCTTTGCGGGGACAAATGTTTGTCCGCGCCTTGCATTCCATTTCCGCGACCAATGGCCGTCGGCACCAGGAACTTTCATGACTTACACCGCCTCATACGATGAACATTTCGACAAAATCTCCGGCGGTGTGGGCGTGTTGCTGTTCGGCGACCGCGCCGGCGAAGGTGGAATCATCAACACATATACGGCCAGTGCCATGTATTCCTTCAAATTGAAAGTGGCCAGAAACTTCAACATGCGCTTCGCCCTGCAAGCGTCATACGAATACCGAGGACTCAACTGGGATGCCCTCACTTTCCCTGACATGATAGACCCCAAGTACGGCTTCGTGTATCAGACTTCAGAACAACAACCCGACAAGCTGGCCATCCACTCCTTTGATATGGCCGCTGGCTTCCTCGGCTACACCCCCCACCTCTATTTTGGTGTCGCCGCACATCACATCGTCCCTGTTTTAGGCGCACAAGGCTTTATCTCCAATGGCTTGGAAAATCCTTACGACTACCGGCCCGTGAAATGGACCGCTCATGTCGGCGGATATTTCGACCTGAAACGCAAAAGCAAAAAAGAGACTTCTTTCGGAGATATCTCCATCAGCCCGAATTTCATCTACCAACACCAACAAAACTTCAACTACTTCAGTGAAGGCTGCTATTTCAATTTCTACCCCTTCACCGTTGGTTTATGGCTCCGTCACGGTTTGACTTACAAGGGTCAGTCTTTCGTGGGAATAGACTCCCTCGGCAATGCCCTCACCCAACCCATCTCCTACCATAACATGGACGCTTTCATCGTGATGTTCGGCGTGGAATACGAATGGTTCAAGGTGGCCTATTCTTACGATGTCACCATCAGCAAATTAGCCAACTATACCGGCGGCTCCCATGAGGTTTCCCTCCAATTCCTGCTTCCGTGTCCCAACAAACGGAAAGCAATCAAGGACCTCAACTGTCCGGCGTTCTAATTTTAATCATGTAACATTTTCATTAACAAATAGAAATAATCGTTCAAACAATGAATACAGCAAAGAAATTATTAGGATTGTTTACCGTAGCAGCACTGCTGTTAGGAATGTCCTCTTGTAAGAAAGAGAAATCCGCCACAACTGGCTGGAACTACAACGATGCCAAGAACGGCGGTTTCGAAGTGGCGCCCTTTGAGGAACAAGCCACCGGTCCCGGCCTCGTCTTCATCGAAGGCGGTTCTTTCGTGATGGGCCAGATGGAAGAGGATGTCATGAAAGACTGGAACAACACCCCGCGCCGCGTCTCTGTAGCCTCTTTCTATATGGACGAGTGCGAGATTTCTAACCTCGACTACCTTGAGTATCTCTACTGGCTGGAACGCGTTTTCATCCCGCAGGATCTGAAAGTGGTCTATGACAACGCTGTCCCCGATGAAGCCGTATGGCGCGACCGTTTGGGTTACAACGAGCCGCAGGTGGAATACTACTTCCGCCATCCCGCTTTCCGCCACTACCCCGTCGTGGGTGTCAACTGGCTGCAAGCCACCAACTACGCCGCTTGGCGTACCGACCGTGTGAACGAGCAGATTCTCGTGGACCGCGGCTACATTGAATTTGCTGAAACCCCTTCCGCTGAAGGCTATTTCAACACTGATGCCTACCTAACCTATGAATCATACGAAGCTGAAGGTCAGAAACGTCTCCGCTACATCTCCAGCGGTGAATACCGCAATGTGAAGATGGAAGACGGCATCCTCCTGCCGAAATACCGCCTGCCAACAGAAGCAGAATGGGAATATGCGGCCTACGCCACCGTCGGCAACACTTTGAACGAGCGCGTACTGGAACGTAAAGTGTATCCGTGGAACGGCCAACAATTGCGTACTGAAGACAAGAGATACTACGGTGACTACATGACCGACATGCGCCGTGGCCGTGGCGACTACATGGGTGTCGCCAGTGCTTTGAACGATGGCGGTTTCTATACTAAAGAAGTCAAATCCGACTGGCCGAACGACTACGGCCTCTACCAAATGGGCGGTAACGTCTCCGAGTGGGTCATGGATGTCTATCGTCAATCCTCTCACGATGACGTGACCGAATACAACCCGTTCCGTGGTAACTATTTCGAAACCAAAAAGTTGCTGGAAGACGGTACTGTTGCCGAACGTGACAGCGTGGGTAAAATCCCCATGGTTCCCGTTTCTGATTTCAAGAACGACAGACGCCGCAACTACCGCGCCGCCGACAACAAGAACTATCTCGATGGTGACTGGCAGTCCCTCAAAAGCATGGATGACTGGAAGAACGCCACCACCAACACGGAAGCCACTGACATCATGTATGCCAAAACCACAAATCCTTTCGATTTCTCTCTCGTCAGCGACCAAGCCCGCGTCTATAAGGGCGGTTCCTGGAAGGACATTCCTTACTGGTCTTCCCCCGGCACCAGACGCTACCTCGATGAAGACGAGTCCACTGACTATATCGGCTTCCGTTGCGCTATGGCCCGCGTAGGCAGCCAAACGCAAGGCAAACGCAGATAAGTTCCAACATATCCATTACGAAACATGACCTCTTTCCTCGTGAAAGAGGTCAATTTTTATGTCATTATGCAAACAAAACTATCTTTCCGACCTGTTGAAATCCAACATCGTGATATTTTTCAGCCCTATTTGACCAAAAACTCGCAGACCTGCGACCGTGCTTTCGTCAACACCTTCTGCTGGCAACATCTTTTTCACACGCAATGGACAGAGGAAAACGGCTTTCTCGTCATCCGGGCATTCATCAATGGTGAAAGGAGAGCCGCCTATATCGTTGTTTCCCAAAAAGACACGCCCACCTACACCGACATTCTTCCTCTTTTGGAAGCCGATGCCGCAGAATTCGACCAACCCCTGACGCTCATGGGGCTCAGCGAAGAAGAGTGCGATACTTTGCAACAACAATTTCCCGGACAGTTTTTCTTCGACAAAAACCGGGATTTCGCAGACTATGTCTATAAAGCCGAAGACCTGAAAACTTTGAAAGGCAGGAAATATGCCCAAAAAAGAAATCATGTCAACAAATTCAAGTCATTGTATAACTATCATTATGAGGCCATTACGAAGGAAAACATTGCCGATTGCCTGCAATTGGAGGAATCCTGGATCAGCCAGCATTCGGAGGACGAATCTGCGCAGTCCGAATATATCACCATTCAAAAAGCCTTCCAGCACTTCAAAGCTCTTGGTCTTTTGGGCGGGGCACTTTATGTTGACGACAAGTTGGTGGCTTTCACATACGGTTCGGCCATCCGCAACGACATATTCTGCACCCATGTGGAAAAGGCAGACATCCATTACGAAGGGGTCTATCAGATGATCAATTATCTGTTCGCACAACATCTTCCCGAACAGTTTACGTTTATCAACAGGGAGGAAGACATGGGGTTAGCCGGGCTACGAAAGTCGAAAAGCTCGTATCAACCAGCAATGTTAGCTTATAAACACACCGCACTGAAACTGAACGATGAGATGCAAGACATCATCCACGTTTGGAAAAAATGCTTTGGCGAGGATGACCCATCCATCTACACATTCCTGTCGCGCTACTACTTCAACCACTGCACAATGTTGGAGAAGGTGGATGGTCACGTAGTCTCCACTGTTTTCATGATTCCCTGCCAAACACAGTTCGGACTCGCTGCCTACCTGTATGGCATCGCTACACTTCCCGAATATCAACACCAAGGCATTTCGGGCAGGTTAATCCGGCAAATGTTGGAAAAAAGCAGAGAGAACGGGGCTGTTTTCAACTTTCTGATTCCTGCGGACGATAAACTGAAAGATTATTACGCGAAATTCGGGTATATGAACACCCAAACGAATGCCGTTTTTGAAAGCGACATGGATTTGGGAACTGGTGATACAAAAAAAGACAGAATCATGGTTCTGCCTTTTGATGAGATTTTTCGGATAGAAAATCTTTCCGAAACACTGGAATGCCGTCCGATGTTGTAAGAACTACTCAACTTCCTCCAAATTCACTCCTTTGAAACGCATAAGCTCTTCATTCTCAGAGAATAAAGTTAACTCATCATCCTTTAATTCATAACGTGTGACATCGCGTTTCAATACTGCGAGGAATCTTCTTTCCACCTCCATTTTGGAACAAAGTCGCTTTGTAGCACCCTCGAACTGGACTTTCATCTTCTGTTTCTTGGAAACCTCGTATGAACCAAAGAACGAATTACAGCCGAGATTGCCTTGGAAAGAGCCTGCGGTGTCAAACACGATAAAAGGATGCAGCGCAAATTCTTTGTTGAACTCCTCCCCTTCCAGCGCCACTAACATCCACTGCGTTCCAATCAATGGATATTTTTCGGTTTTCAGACTTTTTTTGGATGTCTTGCAGCAGCTGCAGGACAAAACGAGGATTATGGCCGTCAGACTATATATTATTTTTCTCATAAAAATGTTATTTGGTGTTATAATACTGTTGGTTTATTTCTTCGATGTAATTCAAAATCTGCTCTTTTCCAAGACCTGACAACGACGAGGACTTAATCATCAACGGAAGTTCCTCCCAAGTTTCGTAAAGTTTGTTTTTCATCTTCTGAATGTTGCTCATGGCTTTTCCAGAGGATATTTTGTCCGTTTTTGTGAAAATAATAGCAAACGGAACACCTTGTTCTCCCAAATTGTTGATAAAATCAAGATCAATTTGCTGTGGTTCCAGACGTGAATCCACCAACTCGAACACCACCTGAAGGTTCTCGCGGTGAAGGAGGTAGTCGGAAATCATCTTCTGCCATTTTTCACGGTTGGTTTTGGACGTTTTCGCGAAACCATAACCCGGCAAATCCACAAGATACCAAGTTTTGTTCATCAGGAAATGGTTGATGGTCTGCGTTTTCCCGGGTTTTGAAGATGTTTTTGCCAACTTACTATTGTTAGTCAGCATGTTTATTAGGGAAGACTTGCCCACGTTGGATCTTCCGATAAAGGCATACTCAGGCATCTGCGGAGCAGGGCATTTCCGCCAGTCAACCACACTTTGCAGATATTCGGCCGTTTTGATTTCCATCTGTATTTATTTTCGTGCTAACCATTCGTTCGGGTTGACATACCGGTCGTTCTTCCAAATCTCGAAGTGGAGTTCATAGGTGTTGGAGGAGGAACTCTTGGCCACCGTGCCAATGGTCTGTTTCGTGGAGACTTTGTCGCCTTTTTTCACATTAGCCGATGAAAGATTCTGATACACTGTGAGATATTCCCCATGGCGAACCATGACCACCGTTGTGCCCATGATGTTCATCACGCCGGTCACCACGCCCTCGAACACCGCACGTGCGGGTGTGCCGGCTTCCACCATTATATCGATGCCGTGGTTGTCAACCTGCACGGAAGGTACATCGGGATGGGGATAACTGCCGAAATCGCTCACTTTGGCGCCTTTCGCAACAGGCCACGGCAGTCTGCCCTTGTTGTTGATGAACGAGGTGTTCAGGGTTTGCTCCTCCGGGGTTAAGGAAATGGTGGCGGTGGGTTTTGTGGAACCTGACGTGCTGGGTTTTGTGGATGTGGAAGTGCCCGAGGACTTGCCCTTTGCCGCCTTGGCTTTTCTCTCGCGTTCGGCATTGGCTCTCGCAATCTCCTCTTTCACAGCCTTTTGGATTGCTGCTTCGATATTTTTTCGCTGTTGTTGCTGCTTTTTCAAATCATCATTCAGCTTTTTCGACTCCTTTTTCAGCTTTTCGGCATTCTGGGTCTTTTTCCGACGGTCAATTTCCAGATTCTTGATTTCCTGTTCTTTAGACGAAAGTGTATTCAGCTTGTCGTTTTTCAACACAACAATTTCCTCATTCTTCTTTGTCAGTTCTCCCGTTGTCTTTGTAATACGTTCAGCTTGTTCCCTGACATTTCGGGAGAAAATGGCATAATAGCGCAATCTGCGGAACATTTGGGAAAAGTCATCCGCCGCCAAGATAAACGTGACTTTGTCCATCAACCGACGGTTGCGGTAGGCGTTATAGACTACTTGCGCATAATCCGCCTTCATATAGGATAGCTTCTTTTCTAACTGACTGATTTCCTGTTGATTTTGCTCCTGTTCATCCTCCATCTGGATGATTTGGGAATTAAGATTGGTGATGATTTTCTCCCTGTTTTGAATCTGTTGCCGCAACAATGCTGCCTGCTGCACAGCCGCTTTCTGGTTCGATTCCGTCTTCTTCAACAGTTTCTGCGTTTGGGCTATTTCGTTTTCAATTTTCTGTTTGTCTTTTTTAAGCTGTGTGCTGCTCTTCCCGCTTTGGGCAAACCCATAAGCAGTGAAAAGCAGAAAAACGGACAGACACAACAGGCGAACCGCCCCTTTACCATATCTCGTTTGAAAATTCTTCATATACAAATACATAACCTGCAAAAATAACAGATATTTACGTTTTAACCTTAAATTTCCAGCATTTTTATGAACAATCTAACGTTAATCGCATTTGAATTATTTTCTATTTTTGCGCGTTTTTTTTTAGACTGTACCAAAATGTCAACAGAACTTATCATTGAGATTATTGGCGCCGCTATCGGACTGATATATCTTTATTTGGAATATAAGGCCAATGTGTGGCTTTGGCCAGTAGGCATTGTGATGTCGATCTTTTACGTGGTCATTTTCTTCCATAGCAAGTTCTATGCCGATGCCGCGATATACCTTTACTATATTGGTGCGAACACATACGGGCTGTTCCAATGGAAACGCTCACGCGGCCAAACGTTGGCGGAGAACGGAACAGCGGTGGAAATGCCTATCACACACGTGCCCGCAAAGCGAATCCTGCCGTTAGCCATCGTCACGTTCGCTTTGTGGATGCTTCTCTATGGGATTCTGAAAACCATAACCGACAGTCCGATACCATTAGGGGATGCCTTCACCACATCGGTAAGCATCGTGGCCACCTGGATGCTGGCACAGAAATATCTGGAACAATGGCTGTTATGGATAGTGGTCAATATCGTATCCACCATCCTGTATTTCTGGAAAGGCCTCTACCCTACCGGCGTGCTGTTCATCGTTTACGTGATTGTCGCCGTGCTCGGATATTTACGTTGGCGCAAGGAAATGACCAATACCCGTAGAGACGTTTCCTGAAACGTCTCTACACCGAATAACACAACGATTTGATTAAACTGTTACACCGCCTGCCAACCGATGTCTTTGCGATAGAACAAATCGGGGTGTTTCATCTTTTCAACTCCTTGATAGGCATCCTGTTGCGCTTCTTTGAGTGTTTTTCCTCTGCCCACCACGAACAGCACGCGGCCGCCATTGGAGAACAATTGACCATTTTCCTCTTTCACGCCCATGCAGAAAACCTGTTGTTGAAGGTCAGCGGGATTATGTAACGGAATATTCTTTATGTAACTGCCGGGATAGCCTTTTGCCGCCAACACCACACCCAAAAAGGCATCTTCGTGAAATTCCGGCTTTACTTCCTTATTGTCAAGAATATCCAACATCAATTGCACAAGGTCACTCTTGAGTTTCGGCAGCACCACTTCGGTTTCGGGGTCGCCGAAACGGGCATTGAACTCAATGACTTTGGGCCCGTCCTTCGTCAGCATCAAACCACCGTAAAGTACCCCGCAAAACGGGCAACCCTCCGCAATCAACGCTTTGGCGGTCGGTTTCATGATATGCTCCACGGCCCAGTCAATCTGCTCTTGCGGGATGACGGGCACGGGCGAATAAGCACCCATGCCGCCTGTGTTCGGTCCCTTGTCGCCATCGTAGGCGCGCTTGTGATCCTGCGCAATGACGAGCGGCACCACCTGCTCACCGTTCACGAGCGTAAGCAGCGAAAATTCAGGGCCTTGCAGAAATTCCTCCATCACCACCTTGCCTTTGCCGAATCGGTTGTCTAACAGCATGTCTTTCAAGGCATTGTCAGCTTCTTCCAAGGTCATGGCAACCACCACGCCTTTTCCAGCGGCCAATCCATCGTATTTGATGACGATGGGGGCTCCTTTTTCGTCCAAATAGGTTTTCGCATCCTCATAGTGGTCGAACGTGCGATAGGCTGCCGTAGGGATGTCGTATTTCCGCATCAGATCTTTGGCGAACTCCTTGCTGCTTTCGATTTGCGCGGCGGCAGCGGTTGGGGCGAATACACGCAGTCCGGCAGCGGCAAAGACCGTGGCGATGTCGTTGGCGAGCGCAGCCTCCGGCCCGACTACCGTCAAATCAACACAATTCTGCAGGGCGAAATCTCGCAACGCCTCCGTCGCATTCTCGTCAATGCTGACCAATGTTACAGGCACACCCGTTTGCCGGGTGATTTCCTTCATGCCCGCGTTTCCGGGGGCGATAAAAATTTCCGGCTTCAAAGCCGACTGAGCCATTTTCCAGGCGATGGCGTGTTCACGGCCACCGCGTCCGATTACCAATACTTTCATTCTTCTTTCGTTAATGCAAATCCGTTGTAACGCGACATCACCTCTTCCACATAGTTAACCGTATGTTTTCCAGGATAATAGCCGCATTTCACAACCGTATCCCTATAATATTCCTTGTGTGATTTCAGAATCAGATATTCCGCCACTTTTGCCCATCGAGTATTGTCTTCTCCATATTTTTTGCATAAAGCCATTGCATCAAGAATGTGCCCGGGTCCTGAATTATAAGCACCAGCCACAAAATAGTACAAATCACCGGTATCTACTTTCTCCCTGAAAATATTGCACAAGAAGGAAATATACTTGGCGCCGGCCCATATCTGGTCCTCCACAGTGGACGAGTCTGTGATGCCGTATCGCTCGCAGGTAACAGGCATCATCTGCATGACACCATAGCTGCCGCCAAAGCCCACCAAATCAGGAATGAATCGCGATTCCTGATATATGATGGAAGAAATGAGCCGCCAATCAAAGCCATGCTTAGAAGCCGCTTTTTTCAAGACAGCATCGTATTGGGATGTGCTGTTGCGGCTCTTGCCGAAGGATCGGGAAATGACATACGAATGAGGGGAAAGATATTTTTCGCACAAAGACTGGTACTTGTTTGTTTCCTTATACTGCTCAAGCCATCGATTGATGGTGTCATTCAGCAATTTATTGTGCGTATTCAGAATCCATGTCCGCGGAAAATTTTCCCCGACACGAGGGCCTATCGTCAGCTGTTTATAAAACGGCATCAGCGTGACGGCCTCATTGTAATTACACACCGCATAGTCGATTTGCTTGTCCACAAGCATATCCATCAAATCCTCAATGGCCAAGTCAGGATTGTGCTTTACCTTCCACGCCGCCTCGTCTTCAAAAGAGCTGAAATCCAACTTGTTCTGGTACTTTGCGGCCGTATTGACGATATGCACCGCAGAATCGCACAAGTCCTCTTTCTTGCGCATAATCAAAACCGGATATGTGTATGCCACGGCGTTGGACAATGTGAGGTAATCCGGCACATATTTGGTCTTATCAAAATCGAAACAGACGATGTCGTATTGGTTGGACAATGCCGTGACAAACATTTTGTCAGGATCTGACTCAATGGTAATGTCCACCGGATGGTTCAAATCCTTCTCCATCTGTTTCAAAATATCATATTGGAAACCAATCACCGAACCCTGATAGACAAAATAGTCGGCGGCATGGTAAAACAGGCACACCGAAAGCGTATCGCTGTGATCCTTTTGCTTTTTTTCAAGTCTGGGAATATGCAGTTTGGGAATAAGTCGTCCATGTGAGAGCACACCGACGGCGAGAAGAATTGAGGCAATCGCTAAAAAAAGATAACTAAGATGTTTCTTTTTCAAAATCAGTTATTTAGTTAGTCTCAACCATCAAGAGGGTCTTTTCTGTGGTTTCACCCTCATCCACCTGTACCTGAATAGTACCTGTGTGTTTTACATATTCAAGGATATTGCCTAATGTATCCTTGATAGCCTCTACTTTTACAGCATTAACGATAAGCAGCGCGGGATATGGAAGCGTATATTCAAATACCCCCTGCGCATTCGTTTTGTACTTGTAATTGGTTGTTTGGCACCATCTGTACAAGCTGTCTGTTGACCATTCGTTAATCCTATCCACATTGACCTGGGAGATGAGCGTGTCAATACTTCCATTATGGTATTTGGTCGTGTCGAAAGTGATAATCGTGAACGGCGCGACATCACCGGCATCCAAACCGTTGGAGGAATACTTGCAAACAACACGCATCTTGCACGAATGGTCTTTTTTGCATTGGCTAAACAACACTACGCCTATCAAGGCGATAACTATCGGGAGAAAAAATCTCAAATTCTTCATAGCGATTTATTTTCTAAAAACGAAATGCAAAAATATAAAATATTTCGTAACCCAGCACTTTTTATGATATTTTTGTATTTTTGCCGTCTTGTTATAAATAATAGTTTCAAACTAAAGAAAAGTCGAATTGAAAAAGAAATACGCTTGGATAGCCGTTGCAGTTATCATCACTCTGATTGTCATTGACCAAATCATCAAGTTTTGGGTAAAGACGAATCTCGTTGTCGGACAGACGATTCCGTTAATCGGACAATGGTTTAACCTGCATTTTGTGGAAAACGAGGGAATGGCTTTCGGCATCAGTTTCGGACAGCAAATCGGAAAGTTTATCCTGTCGTTGGTTCGTATTTTTCTGGTGGGTGCGCTCTGTTGGTATTTTGCTTACCGGCTAAAGCGTGGCAAAATGGACGGAGTGGTGTTGGCTATATTCTGTCTGGTGATTGCCGGCGCGTTCGGCAACATCATCGACAGCATGTTCTACGGACTCGTCTTCACCGAAAGCAATTTCTTGCAAGTGGCGCAATGGTCGCCCGGACACGGCTATGCACCGTTCTTTTTCGGCAAGGTGGTTGATATGTTCTACCTCAAACTTTTCCCCATCCCCGACAAATTCCCGCTTTGGGGCGGTTCCTACTTCTTCCCTGCCATTTTCAACTTCGCCGATTCTTGCATCACTGTCGGAATATTCATGGCCATCATTTTCAACAAACGGATTTTCAACGACTTGGATGACAACAAAGAAAAAAATGTAGTAACCGAAGGGATGGATGCGTCTATGGATGAAAATGTAGAGACGTTTCAGGAAAATGTAGAGACGTTTCAGGAAACGTCTCTACAGAACGAACAAGCTTCTGTTGTAGATAATAATTCAAACAAACAATAATTTAATCAAAAGTACTATGAAATTCTTATCATTTTTGAAAAAGCAACTGCTGTTAGTGGCAGTTTTGGCGATTACGGCTCCTGTTTTTGCCGTGAATCCGCCCGATGAAGGCATGTGGCTGCCGATGTTCATCAAGAACTACAACTATGCGACCATGCAGAAGATGGGCTTGAAGCTGACAGCCGAACAACTTTACAACATCAACAATTCGTCCCTAAAGGATGCTATCGTGCAACTCGGCGACGGTTTCTGCACCGGCGAGATGGTCTCCAAAGACGGTCTGATGTTCACCAACCACCACTGCGGCTACTCTTCCGTGGTGGAACTCTCCTCCGTGGAGCACGACTACCTCAACAACGGCTTCTTCGCCATGAGTAAAGAAGAGGAACTGCCCGTTGATTTCCACGTGCATTTTCTTGAAAGAATGGAAGATGTGACCAGTATCGTTCTTGAGAAAGTCGATAACAACACCTCGGAATCCGACCGTGCAAAATACGTGGAAGAGGCCATCAAGAAGCTGCGCAAAGAGAACTCCGCCGACGGCCGATACAAAGTCATCGTGAAACCCTTCTACGAAGGCAACGAGTACTACATGTTCGTCTATACCATGTATGAGGATGTGCGCCTCGTGGTGGCTCCCCCGAGTGCCATCGGCAAATTCGGCGGCGACACCGACAACTGGATGTGGCCCCGTCACACTGGCGACTTCACCGTGTTCCGCATCTACACCGCCCCCGACGGTTCTCCCGCCAAGTACTCCAAGGACAATGTTCCGATGCATCCAAAGCATTATCTGCCTATCAGCTTAAAGGGTTATAAACCTGGTGATTACACTATGATTTGGGGTTATCCCGGCACCACCAACCGTTTCATGACCTCCTACGAGGTACAGAACGAGATCGACATCAACGCCCCGGCTATCTATGAGCCGCTGGATGTCATCCTGCCCGTGATGCACGACGCCATGGAGGCTTCCAACAAGGTGAACCTGCAATATGCCGACAAACACGCCGGTCTGGCCAACTACTGGAAGAATCAACACGGCGAAGTTGAGAGCCTGAAAGCCCTCAAAGTGGTGGAATCCAAAGCAAAGCAAGAAGCTGAACTGACCAAATGGATCAACGCCGACAAAAAGCGCAAAGAGAAATATGGCAATTGTCTGGCCGAAATCGAGAAAATCTGCAAAGAGGTTGACGGCGCAAAGTACAAATCCGCATTGAATGGCAACCTGCAGTTCTCCGCCTCCCCCACCCTGCTCGCCACCCTTCGTCTGCAAGGACAGCTGAAGCTCGACAAAGGGGTGAAAAAATTCGATGACAGCAAAGTGGAGAAGCTTTTGAAAGCTTTTGACAAGTACAACAACGACACTGATCCCGCTACTGAAGCCAAGATCGTGGTGGCATGCCTCAAGACTTGGCAGAGCCATTCCGAAGCCAACCGTCCCGACCTCACCTTCTTCACCAAGAACTACAAAGGCAACTACGATGCTTTCGAGAAAGCCATGCTCAACTCCATTTTCATCAGCAAGGATAATTTCGAGAAATTTGTCAAAAAACCGTCCAACAAGGTTTTGGAGAGCGATCCTTCATACCAGTATTTCCAGGCACTGCTCCAATATGTCATGTCAGCATCCTCTGCTATGGATGCAGAAGAGAAGTTAGAGGTTCCGCGCCGCACCTACATCGCCGCGTTGAAAGAGATGAACGCCTCCACGCCGATGTATCCGGATGCCAACAGCACCATGCGTACCACTTTCGGCACCATTTGCGACTACTATCCCGCCGACGGTGTGCATTACAACTACTACACCACCACGAAAGGTATCTTGGAGAAAGAGGTTCCCGGTGACTTCGAATTTGACGTGCCTGCCAAGCTGAAAGACCTCATCCTGAAGAAAGATTTCGGCCAATATTTGGACAAGGACGGCACCATGCACGTTTGCTTCCTCTCCAACAACGACATCACGGGCGGTAACTCCGGCAGCCCGATCATGAATGCCAACGGCGAGCTCATCGGCCTGGCCTTCGACGGCAACTGGGAGGCCTTGAGCAGCGACATCGTGTTCAACACCGAGCTGCAACGCTGCATCAACGTGGATGTGCGTTACGTACTCTTCGTCATCGACAAGTTCGGCGGCGCCGGCTACCTGCTGAAAGAGATGGATGTGCGGAAATAGTACAATCTTGTGTTATAAGACAGAAAGAGACACCTTTTTCGGGTGTCTCTTTTTTTAGTGCGTGCGCCTCGGACAGTTAGCAGTTAGCAGTTGAGTGACATTGACATTCCTGCGGGGTTCTGCAGAGGAAATGGGCTATATGTGAGGGTGGCGGGCATAGGATTTTTTGAAAGGACAAAGATACATAATCCCGTGTTGTTCGTTTAAAATTTTGGTTGTGTCAAATAGCGTTTTCTAAATCTCCTTTTATTCCTTTTTAGCTTATCAGGATAACTATAACCGATGTGAATACGATCTTCTTTAAGCACAATTGTTCCAAAATCAGTGGTGATATGATATCCTTCTGGAATCCTTGCTCTTCTCATTTCATATTCCTGTAGCAATATCCAATCTCTATTTCTTAAATGATAATAAATCAGACACGAATTATAATTCGCGGAATGTAGAGAATTGCACATCTCTTTCGACAAATGATATGTCAGTTGAAAAAGACCATACGTGTCAATTTGAACAATATCATTTGACGTTACGTAAATAGTATCGGCAACAGAACACACTCTAAATATCGTATCTGGAGTACTGGCATTCAGAGATATAACAATCGACAATATCTTAACAAAGTTCATCATCTTCTTCTATTTTTCCGATTATAGTATCCTTGTCCAGCATTCCCCAATCTGTCACAATTGCCCCCATAACCATTTTCAAACAGCATCCTTTCAGTTGTGGATACTTCTGGACGTTTCACCCATCCATTTTTAGTGAAGACGTATTCTGTCCCATTCCTGTCGGTTCCCATATAGACAGCTCCATGCGATTTTTCCTCAACATTATTTCCAAATCTCAAAACGGTCTTCCCAACCGAGGCTGATTCTTGTCCTCCTTGCAAATAACCGTTGCTCAAACAATTATCAAAGTCTTCAAGACTATTAAGATGATACCCCACTCCTTCAAAGTCATCGGGACCTGCTCCTTGTATTTTTATACATTTGCTTACGGCAATAGCAGCTCCCCAACAATTGTAGTTCTCACTATTTTCAAAATCAGGATCATTATAGGCATCATTAATCGCATCTGTCATTATTTGGAATTCTCTCCCGTATGTTTTAGTCAGATTAATGCTGCCGTCTTGTGACATCTGTCCATATATGTTGTTTATCTCATCCTCGCTATAGGCTGACCCCATGAACTTTTTAAATGAATTGATGTCATCACCATCTTCGCGAGTTACGATGATGTTGTTGTCCTCATCCAACCCGGGAATCCATCTCCCGTCAGGATCGGTTAGTTTCACCGGGTTATTCGCGCAATAAACATACGGCGATAAAGACGGATATTTGTCACTCATCGGATCCACGCTCAGCCAGATGCTCAGGTCGGAGGAGTAATATCTTGATCCAAAGTAACTTAGTCCAGTTTCGGAGTCGCGTTCTTTGGCGGAGAAGGTGTAACAATGCATAATGCATGATTCATAATTCATAATTGGTTGGGGGACAACGGGATGCGTGGCGGTGATTCGGAACGGCAGGCTATCCCCGTCAGGGAATGCCTCTCTGTAGCCGAGGTAGTTACGGTGCGAGGGATAAATCCCCGCGAGGGGATTCATGGGTTTCCACGGATCGCGCGAATCTGCACGTATGGGATCTGCGGGTGGCTGCTGGAGCGGCGGGCGAATAAAGTTGAGACATTTCATTTGCGGTTCGTAGTTTTATTCATCAAGCTGCATATTCAAATTAATCCTCTGAAAAATTTCTCACAATAATAGCCAACTTTTCTATTATCCCGTCCGATTAGAATGATATGCCATCTTGATCTCAAATGAAAAAGGAAGCAATAACATTTTCCGTTGAATGTGATTTTCACCTCACATAATGCGTTTTTTGTTTTGTTTCTTTTAAAATTACAATATTCGTAACAATTTCTGCTATTATAGATGATTTTCGGCTGGTTGTTTGAATAATAGACGAGGAAAAAACATTCATCCATCATCCCATTAATGTCAGCAATTTGTAAACTGTCCTCGTTATTGTAAACATGATTGTCTAACACAATCTTACCGTCAATTTTCATAGATAAAGTGTCTCCCACCTTCAATCCCGTAATTGTCAACACTGCATGTTTTTTTTTATAAGGTTTGGCAAAATCCCATATATCTTCAATGGTTCGACATTTATTTTTAAATGTGCTTGATTTTATTGGTTTTTGTCCCACTGTGGTGGTCACAAAAAACAATAAGGGTAACATGATTACAATACTTTTACGATACAAACATTTCATAACATTCATTTTCGGCAATGATTATGGACATTTCTTTCAAAATCGCGATACCAAATACCCTGATTGATTTTGATAGTTTTATGGTTGTCCACAGCTTCATTAATTTGATCCGAAGACACCGTTGTTCCAATACCACCTGATTGCATAAGATTTCCTTTTATATCCACATCAGGCAACCCCAACAAATGCCCAAACTCATGTGCGGCAGTTCTTTTAATATCATTGTCATTAGCTCCCTGCCCGATATCCCACTTGATATCCATTTTATTTCCATAATCTTCTGCTTCTGCGATATGATCAGCCTTGCTACATTCATCAACAATATTGATAAAATGCCTGTTGGAC
Source organism: Bacteroidales bacterium (assembly GCA_017525245.1). GTDB lineage: Bacteria > Bacteroidota > Bacteroidia > Bacteroidales > WCHB1-69 > F23-D06. Next base: position 35,762 of record JAFXTE010000047.1, read on the forward strand.
TCTTTCATCACATCATTGGTTTTTTCATCAATGTTACAGATGATGTCCACATTCACATTAACAGTTGCGTCCTCATATTGTCCCGAATAAATATCTTTGATTCCAGAAGAGATGTTATCCCTCAGTCTTTCCATTTCCTTATCACTATATGTGTGGGAGGATTTGTTTATGATTTTTGCCGTAAAGTTTATTGTGATAGTCTTCTTCCCCTTTGCATCAGTTTCTGTAATTATCACTATCTCCTCCCCATCCGGATCCACGCACCTCACCGGGTTATCCGCGCAATAAACATACGGACTCAGCGACGGATATTTCGCAGCCATCGGGTCCACGCTCAACCATACACTCAGGTCGCTGCTGTAATAGCGTGAGCCAAAGTAACTTAGACCCGTTTCGGAGTCCTTTTCTTTGGCGGAGAAGGTGTAACAATGCATAATGCATGATTCATAATTCATAATTGGTTGGGGAACAACGGGATGGGTGGCGGTGATTCGGAACGGCGGACTATCCCCGTCAGGAGATGAATGCCTGTAGCCGGGGTAGTTACGGTGCGAGGGATAAATCCCCGCGAGGGGATTCATGGGGCTCCGCGGATCGCACGGATCTACACGTATGATGTATGCAGAAATCTGCACGGTCTGCAGGCGGTATGGGCTATATCTTCGGCTCGGGTCCATTGGTGGTTATTATTATGGGGCGAAATTACAAAATTTTGGGATTGAATTCAAATATACACTTTGCCTTTGATGTATATGTTTCCCCTGCGGGTGCTGATATTTACCATAAATTGATATTTTGGCAAAGATGCTTCAACTGTCCGTCACAGGAAGGGATGATTACGGTTCAGTAGAAGTTTAGACAACCAGATTTCGTTTTTTTATCTTCGTATAGAATAGATATATTGTGTTCATTCAAAATTTCGCAGCTATTGCTTCTTTTTCGCAATAGTGTAGAAAATCAGCATAACGCATTGGCCCGATTTGAGTATTAGTTTTCATATCAATAACCCAAAATAAGATTTCGTTGCTTTCAGAATAACCATAATTATATTTATTGTAGATTTCAGGAATTGGATAACAGGGAGACCATTTTATCAGGACATGCCGTTTTTCAATATAATAATCCAAAACATTTGGAGGAATTTCGTATCTTCCTTTTTTGTCCAATATATCTTTTCTTTGAGTGTTGTAATAAATGTCGTTTGTTATTTTGATACTATCAGCATCATATGTCAAAGAAATTAGTAAAACTACGATAATCACAGAAACACCCATTGATAAAACATAAAACAGCCTGTATTTTTTCATAGTAGCAGATATTCAGTGTGCAAAGATAGACGAGCGAAGTTGAGCTGTTCCGTAAAAATATATTGTATAAGGAGTGCCTTCTCCGGCAACATGTTGTCCTATTATTGTTTCTATGTTTCTCCCCCAGTTTGACAGTTTCCTCCAATTTTTCATATCAAAATCATATTTATCTGCAAAAGCACGAACACCATTATTAGAAGTCCTGATAAAAGTAACATTCCCATAGACAAGTCCATCATCTGTGGGACCTGTTGATAGAAGTAAATTGAATCGATATGTTTTACCTACTTTTGAATCTCCCAGTGATCTAAAACCCGATAAGTCGATTTTTGTTAAATCTGCAAACAAGGGCGTCCCATCGCCAGTTCTATACCACTCGTTGGCTTCGTCTAATGTTATATAACCATCATAATCAGGTCTGTCTTTTAGTGATTTATAATGATCCCAGTATCGAATCTCAGCAGCAAAACTTTGAGAAGGATCAAAACATGTTGATTTCGACATAGCTTCTGTATGGCTCATATTTTGGCGGAAATCTTTTTTATCCATAATAATTGCATCACCTTGTAATCCTAAATCATCGGTGCAAAGAAAATAACCAAATCTATCATAGATGGGATTAACTTCCTCCCCATTCGGATCCACGCACCTCACCGGGTTATCCGCGCAATAAACATACGGACTCAGCGACGGATATTTCGAAGCCATCGGGTCCACGCTCAGCCATACACTCAAATCGGAGGAGTAATATCTTGAGCCAAAGTAGCTTAGGCCGGTTTCGGAGTCGCGTTCTTTGGCGGAGAACGTGTAAGTCGAGTTAGCAGTTAGCAGTGAGTAGTGAGCAGTTAGAGGTGGTGCCATCTGCGCCCCGCAAACAGGGCATCTTCGCGTGTCGCGTGTGGCTGCACAGATGGCCTCGGTGAGGATTTGCGAGGGTTGTGGACGATATGGTTGACCGTGGTTCATTGATGTTTTTGACGGGGCGAAGGTACGAAAAAAGTGAAAAAAAATCAAAACAAAAAAATCATATTCTATGGTCTGCGTATTAATTCAAGAATAATTGATTGCTTCAGAATGCAACAATCCTGCTTACTTATACGATTTGCAGGGTCTGCTAAATCTATATGGTCAAATACAGGATTTTCTATGCCATTTGGAATAATATCGTTGATAAATGAAAAATCGCACAAAGTATCACTTGTCATCAAAAATTGTTTTAGTTTCTTCGCTTGAAGAGTTGTCCATGCAAGTCTTTTTTCAAAGCTAGTAGGCTCAAAATCGTATAGGTAAATATTACACGTATACATAGGATACAACTTCATGAATTGACACATCTCTGTAAAAAATCGCATTGTCTCTGCATTAAAGCGACCTTCAACAGAGCACGGGATTTTGCTCAGGACAATCTTTGTAGTGTCACGAAGGGTGTCTATATGATAGGGGTATCCTATGTAATATTGAGCTTGTACTCGCCCCACAGAAAACAAACAGAGTATTCCAAACAAAAAAACAATCTTGTTAATGAATTTATTTTGCATATTGAATGGCTGTTTTATGAAAATTATTAATACTAGAGGTTATCGTCGGAGGAATAAAAGACGCATACCCATCAGCACTAATTGAGTATCCCCATTTAATCGAAACAACACGAGAATTATCAGATGAGTTCACCACTGATGAGGTGAAGTGCATACCTATTTCTTTTCCAGAACCCACAAACCGCCTATTCCCGTCACTCAGGGTTGTTGTTTTCTGATATGGATTGAAAAAACATGAAATGGTAGGATCTGTACTTTGGGCCCCACAATCCACATAATCAGAATAACTATCTGTTATTCTGTCAAAAGCAAATTCACCATTTGAATCCGTAAAAAAATTCGTGGAATATGTTTGTACCCAATTATAAGATTTTTTTGAATCAGTCGGAATAAATTCAATATTGATTTCTGCCATAGCCGATTCATTATCCCCCAAATATCGATTCCCACCATATGTGTTATAGGAAACATTTCCCAAACTTCCGGATCCATCTGGTAAATCATATTTTGCCCCTACGTATCTGTAACCGTCAGGTGTATTTTCTTGGCAAGTAACATCTTGCATCCATATCACCTCACCTGATGTTAAGTTCTCTACCCAATCTATCTCCTCCCCATTCGGGTCCACCACCTTCACCGGGTTATTCGCGCAATAAACATACGGCGATAAAGACGGATATTTGTCACTCATCGGGTCCACGCTCAGCCAGATGCTCAGGTCGCTGCTGTAATAGCGTGAGCCAAAGTAAGATAGGCCGGTTTCGGAGTCCTTTTCTTTGGCGGAGAACGTGTAAGTCCAGTGAACAGTGAGCAGTGAACAGTGAACAGAGAGATGGGGGAGGTCGGAAGGGTTCCCCGTGATTCCGAACAGCAGGTTATCCCCGTTAGGAGATGAATATCTGTAGCCGAGGGCGTTACGATGAAGATTCTGAATCCCCAGATGGGGATTCATCGGTCTTCGCGGATTGCGAGTGTCTTCGCGAAGAATGTCATCGGACATTCGTGAGACCAGCAGGCGATTTGGTTGGTGCCTAATCATCGGTGGGTTTTGTTGGGCAAAAGTACACTTTTTTGATTAACAAGTGCTTGAACAGTGTGGAATTCTATCGTTTATCTGATTAAAGTTTGCAATGTCACCTTCGTTTATTACCCCGAAAAATAATTTTAGGTTTCCTATAATGAATGATATTGTTTTGTGATAGGTGACGCAAGCACCTTAATTCGCATTTTGGGATACTTCCTTGGGGGTCGGTGGGTATATTCGGATGAAAAATATAATATTGCCTGATATTGCATAATGTTGAATTGTCAACATTTTTAAAGTTGTTCAACACCCAACGAACAACGTCTTCAACATTGTGTCTTTTTTTGCAACAATTAAGTCCTATAAAGGCGAATATGCTATCATTGTACGGGATAATAATCATTGAAACTTTTCCATATACGTTAGGAGAGACCACATGATATAAATGACTGTTTATAAGATATAATGTGTCGTTTTCAGACACCAACTTATTGTTATTATCCACAAGATCATACATATAAAACAATCCATGCTTAATCCCTGTTCGATACCATCTGTTTAATTTCTCAAATTCCTTACCGATGCATTTCTGATAGGGATCCTTGTCTCCATAAAATGTTATTTTTGACAGAGTGTCCTGTGCTGAACAAATATGTTGCAAGAAAAAGGCTGTCAACAAGAAGAAAACATATTTATTAATCTTACCTTGCATAGTATATCTCCCTGAGAGTTTTGTTCTCAACCCTTTCAGCATTTCTTTCAACATTACGTGAATTCATACCACCTCCCACAGTCGCATATTTAATTGAAAGGATGTCTAGTTTGTTCAAATTGTGTTCGGCTTCATGTGCGAAGACCGCCACCATTGCATTTTCAGTTGTCAGAGGTTTTTTATCTTGATAACTAAATTGACCTTTGGATTTGTCCACAGCATTTTCAAAAATTGTTATAGTGGCTTCCTTGTAAGTGGTATTATTGGCATAACCTGGCAAATCCGAAAAAACACCTTGATCCGCATTCCACTCCAAGGGTTCCCCGTTTTCACCATGTGCTTGGTGGTATCCGAGTTTCCCGCCATCGCCATCACCCTGAACTATTTGAAAATGAATCTTACATTCGTTTTTTGATAATTTCATGAATTGTTTGGCTGCCGTTTTGCTGCCCGATGAATTTATCATTGATGCCATTCGTTTCAAATCTTCAGACGCATTGTCTCCCACCGATATTTGCCCATTCTTATTTCGATTCACCTCAACATTTTCTCCATCAACCCCAACAAACGTCTCCCCGTTCGGATCCACCAACTTCACCGGATTATTCGCACAATAACTGTACGGACTCAAAGACGGATATTTGTCACTCATCGGGTCCACGCTCAGCCAGATGCTCAAATCGCTGCTGTAATAGCGTGAGCCAAAGTAAGATAGGCCGGTTTCGGAGTCCTTTTCTTTGGCGGAGAACGTGTAACGCACCCCGTCGAAGAAGTTTTGCCGCTGGTCCACGAAGTCCTCGCCCCAGGGGAGGTAGTGCAGGTGCTGCACAGCCTTGCCGTTGGCATCCGTTATCCAGGAGGAGCTGCCCAAATGGTCGGGATGGTACCAGTATGTCTCGTTGGTGATGCTCGGGAAAATTGTGCTGTTGACCAGATATGCAAACTGCGCCGTGGCTCCCATGATGTTCGGGTTGAGTGCCCGCATGAGGCTGTCGGCACTGCGCAACTTGTGCCTGTCGGTGGAAGTGTCCGTCACCGGTGTGGTCAAAGAGGGGAAAGTGCCGCAACCGATTTGGGAAGAGATGCGCTCCGCCTCAGCATAGTAGTGCTTGGTGTAGCCCTGCGGGGTGATTACGAGATAGGGCGAAGCATACAGCGTGGCTTCCGCCGGATACCAATAGACGGAACGCTCCCCGCTGCGGTTGCCCGCAGTCCTGCCGCAAGGCAGCTTGTAGGTGCGCTCACCGGAGGCGTCATACTGGTAGTAGGAAAACCAGTTATTATCCGTCACTGTCTGCAAGCGGTTGTCTTCCGTCCAGGAGTGTTCCATCATGTTCCGTCTTTCGGGAATGGTATGGGTCAGCAAATTGCCTGTGGATTGCCATGTGAATCGGTGTGTGGTATGTGAAATGGAGTCGAACATGCTTGCTAAAGTATTGGGTTGTTGCGTGTTATAGTTATACTGTCTGTTGTAGTTGATAACCCCCATCTGCAAGGGGGAAAGCGTGTGGGCAAAGACCTTTTTCCTGATAATGCGCCCGTTTTTGTGATAGGACATCTGAACCGTATCCGCCAAACGGAGGTGCTGGGATCGGTCTTCCCAAAGGCCGGTGGTGTAGGTCAGCCGGTACAGGTTGTCGTACTCGTAGCCGTGGCGGTACGTCCCGCCGAAAATGGCACCCGGCAAGTCTGCGGAGTTGTTGATTTCGACGATGTTGCTTACGGCATTATATGTGTATGTGATGTCCTGCATGTCATCTCCCGCAGCAGTCCGGCACCGCAGGGTCTGCAGCCGTTGGAGGTCATCGTAGGCATACTGCGTGTGTGTGCCGTTGCCGTAGAAGACCTCGCTCTTCAACTCGAACTCGTTGTAGCAAATGCTGTCGATGTAGCGGCACGGGCGGTTCGGCCTTGATCCAGACACACGCTTCAGCATCCCGCCAAGATTGTAGCTATAGGTCACCACCTCCCCGTCGGGGTAAAACATGCTGTCAATGCGGTTCCAACTGTCGTAGCAATACTGCATTTTGAAAGTGTAGGTTTGGGATTCAAACGGCAGTGCAAAAGTACGAATATTTTCGGTAACTTCGCCAAGTTTGCCGTATTTAAAAGTTTGAAAACCTGAAGCGTCCTCTTGGAAAATGATTTTGCCCACGGCATTGGTGGCGGCATCTGTTGTCGTTCCATACTGGTAATGCACGTTGTTGGCGGGATAGCGCGGATATTCCACATCGGTGAGCTGGTTGTAGTAATAGCGGTATTTTATGGTGTCGCCCAAGTCGTTGACATGGCAGGTCATGTTGCCAGCATCGTCATAGTCTAAGCATAAGCATCTCTTTTGGACGAATCAAATATCTGAAACACAAGCGGATCATGGCAACATATCCGCTCATCTCCCGCTTGTGGAAATAGTTGAGGATTCTTTTTCGGTCTTGCTTGGGGATGGTGACCCTGCGTTTGGTCTCCCGCTTTTTTCCTTTGAATGTGGCAAACGGGTTGTGCGCTGCAAGTCCGTCAGCGACAAACGACCGGAACAGGCTCTTCAGAAACTGGAGCATGCTGTTGTAGGAGTAGGTGCTCCGTCCGCCTGCGCCATATTCGTCAAGGAGACTCGCGGCATGTGCATTGGTGAAACGCCCGCAGAGCCAGTCGGAAATGCCGACCTTCTCGCACCATCTGGTGAAGAATGACAGTTTCGACCGGTAGCTGCGCACGCTATCCTTTCGGAGGTCTTTGACCTTCCGGCGAACATGGTCGGTGGCTGCTTCCACAATAGAGACTCTTTTCTTGGATATGGAATCCTCTCCCATCAGCGGGTTCCACCCATTGTAGAGTTTCCGGTTGATTTCGCCACAGAGCAGTGTAGCGTATTTTGTCCGCTCACGCGGGTTTTTGATACGGTTGCAGCGTATGCGCATGCGTTTGAGTTTGTCGTTAGTCGGGTCAAGGACGTAGTAACAGACATAGACTTCCTTGTCTCCCATGATTTGTGCGGGTCTGAAATCGACGAATGGAGTTGCCATAACAAATTAACAATGAAATTAAAAATATTGTATATATAAAATTAGTGTTATATTTCCCGAAAAAGTCGTGATTTCATGGTTTATGGCACGTTTCTGGCGCAGTTCAATTAACAGAAAGTCTTAATATCAAAGATATTTCAAACGATTGTTGAAAAACCCGATGGCGCAAAGATAACCTTTTTACGCATTACGAAAAAAATGTTACCTTTGCACCGTCAAACAATCGGGTATGAACCAGCATATTACATATTCAACAACACCCCTGCCCACTTTCTTTGCGGACATTTACACCTTCTCCGCCAAAGAAAAGGACTCCGAAACCGGCTTATCCTACTTCGGCTCAAGGTATTACAGCAGCGACCTGAGTGTATGGTTGAGCGTGGACCCGATGGCTGCGAAATATCCGTTGCTGAGTCCGTATGTTTATTGCGCGGATAACCCGGTGAGGTTGGTGGATCCGGATGGGGAGGAGATAGTTGAAGACAAACCACCTGGAAAAATATCGAACTTCTTGACTAATCTCGATCGGAAAGTTGTTGGAACTTCTGAAAACAGACAATTTGAAGGTGGCAGCGATGGTGCAAACCAAGGCACAATGACGAAACAAGATGTGGAGGCTGGTGTTTCTGTTATTTCAACGATAGTGTCCACTGGTACCGCCTTGGAGGCAAGGGGTGCATTTGAAACAACTGTAGCTATAGTTTCTGCAGCAAATAGTATTGATGACGCAACGGTTAACACTTCAGGCCAATCAGGATTGCAAAGGGCTACCGCTAACAGCAAAGGGGCAAGTAACACTGTCACTTTTGTGAAAACAGCATCTTCCGTGACATCAGTTGGGGTTTCTTGTCGTAATGTAAAAAACATTGTTGTAAAAGGAACGGGGGAAATCAAAAAAAACGCAAACAAGATTATTAACAATGTTGTTAGTGCTGCCTCCAGTGCATATAGTGCATTCTCATCTTTATTTAAAAAGAAAAAATCATAAAATGTTAAACAAAAGAAAACCTCTTTTGCGAATAGCTTCTTGGTATGTGTTGTTTCTTCCTATCACATCTTCGACTCTTTTGTTATATAGCGGAGGTGATTGGAAATGGTGGATTGTGATTGTCAGTCAATTTATTTTGTTTTATCCTCTTATCTGTTTCGTTTTTCAATTTGTGTTTTTCTATGAGGATTGTATGGTTATTATCCGTCCATTAAATCCATTTCGCATGAAGAGGATCATAACATATAACCAAATTGACCATATTAAGGATGTATTCCAAGGTCGCACAACAGCTGTAATGTCACCTTATGATTTGTTGGTGTATATACATGGCAAAAGACAACCCGTCGGGATTCCCATGCCATCATCATCAAAAAAACAAGAATCTCTAAAGATATTGATTGAATCAAAGGGAGTGCGTGCTGAATGGGGTATTTATGGAAATCATTTTTGAAATATACTAATCTACATTTTCGGACAGCAAATCATCCAAAAATATCGTTCTTTCACGCTATCAAAAAGCCTATGCCCGCCACCTACACATATAACCCGCCACCTCTGCAAAACCCCGCAGGAATACTACGCGCAGATCAGTGCGATCCGCGGAGATACCTGGCCGCGCCATCCACCGCGCCCTGCCCGGTTCAGCCCCTGAAGGGGCTCCGGAGGACCCGCGCCGCCGTTTCCTACCGAGTTTTTGCCCCTGTCGGGGCAAACCTGCCATTTACAATTGAGGGTAACCCTTCCGTCTCTCCCACAATTGTACATTGTTCATTGTACATTGTACATTGTCCGAGTTACACCTTCTCCGCCAAAGAAAAGGACTCCGAAACCGGCCTAAGCTACTTTGGCTCAAGATATTACTCTTCCGATTTGAGCATTTGGTTGAGCGTGGACCCGCAGGCTTCGAAATATCCGTCGCTTTCGCCGTACGTTTACTGCGCGAATAATCCGGTGAGGGTGGTGGATCCGGATGGGGAGGAGATTGTGATAACGGAAACGACCGATAACAATGGGAATAAGGTGATTAATATTCATTTCACGGCTGCGTTGGTTAATAAATCCTCCAGATTCATTTCTTCTGAAAAGATGGAATTATATAAATCCAGTATTGAAACATCTTTGAAAAATCATTACGGTGGTTCATACGACGATGGAACAACAGTGAATGTTTCTGTTGATTTACAAATATATGATAAAGATGACCTTTCTTATTGTTTGACAGATCGTCACAACATTTTCATAAAGGATCATTGCTCGGATTATACTAAAGCAGGCATGGCGGAAGAAGGAGGTCGAGATATGGAACTAAGTTTGGCAGTGTGCGACAACATTAACGACCAACGTGTTTCAAATATGTCCAACACTTTTGAAAGAACAGTGGCGCACGAATTCGGGCATTTCTTGAATTTGGCTCATGATAAGGCTGATAATAATTTGATGAATGAGAAAACAGAAGGAACCGTAATTACAACTGGGCAAAACAACACTGCTTTGAGCAATTTTCGAAGCAACAAAATGAATCAGGGGAATGGTTTCTTTTATTACCAACAACGAATGAGACGCAGAAATTCTTTAGGTACACCACCCCATAAATCATGAATTTTATGTTAAAACAAAGAGGGATAGTCTTACCCTTGATTGCTTTCTTCGCTTTTTGTTTCTTATATGGTTGTAACACGTATAAGAACACATTACCTAATTCGTTTTATGCGGTGATGGATAACCCCAAATTTGCGGATGGTGAGATCATGTTGTTCCGTTTTTATATATGCGAAAACGACACGTTTTCTATAACAATAAATGGGGTACAGTTGTACGACAAATACACTCCCTCAAATTTTTCGGAATGTACATACTTGGATGACCACACAACAGATGGGTACGCTTCGTATAATTATGATTTTGTGATATACCAGTGTTCTCAAAAACGTGCCGTTATGTATTTGTTGAATAACCAGAGTATTTCATTCTCGATTCCTTTACGAAATCAATCAATAGATATCTCTGGAAGTTACTCACCTGGTAATTTCAACTTTTCTGTTCCTATGGGGAATTGTAAACAGTTTATTGTCCACCATTTTCATAATGATACTACAGTTGTCAGAAAAGAATCTCTTCAGGGCATTCGATTTTACGAATAGAAAAACTAATTGTCGCTATTTATGTACTTATTACCCCATCACCAATGAACCACCCCCAACCATATCCCCCGCCGCTTTCGCCGATTCCCGAAGACCCTCTCCTCGGGAATCCTTGTGATTCGCGCGATCCGCGGAGCCCCATGAATCCCCTCGCGGGGATTCGGGCTACGCATCGGACCACCTACGGCTACAGAGAGGCATTCCCTGACGGGGATAGTCCGCCGTTCCGAATCACTGCCACGCATCCCGTTGTCCCCCAACCAATTATGAATTATGAATCATGCATTATGCATTGTTACACCTTCTCCGCCAAAGAACGCGACTCCGAAACCGGCCTAAGCTACTTTGGCTCAAGATATTACTCCTCCGATTTGAGTGTATGGCTGAGCGTGGACCCGATGAGTGACAAATATCCTTCGCTGAGCCCGTATGTTTATTGCGCGGACAACCCGGTGAAGTTGGTGGATCCGAACGGGGAGGAGATTGTTATTTTCGTAAACAAGACGAAATATACCTACAATGGTAAAGATTTCGTTGACGGAAACGGTAATGTTGCCAATTTCAACAAAAATTCCTTCGAATACCGTGTCCTTTCAGATCTGAACAAACTGTATAATTCCAAAAGTGGCATGATACGGAGTAAATTAACTGATATGATGAAAAGCAAGCACCAGCATTCAATTGTTAACAGGACAACATCCGATGGTGTCGGTTTTAATCATGCTTTAAAGCCAACTCTTGCAGAAAAATATGGGGAGGGATCCGACACAGAAACAGGATACAACCCTTTTGCCACTGAAAGTGCATGTGCAGATGGAGGATATGTATCATGTGCCACTTTAGCACACGAATTGTTGGGGCATGGTTGGAACAACGACCAAGGACTCCACGAGGCTGATGACCATAGAACCGAAAACGGTATTAGGTTCGAAGAAATAAACGCTATAAATGTCCAAAACAAGGTTTTGGTCGAACATCATCAAAAACCACGCTCTTTAGTCGGTAAGCCAGGTGAGGCTAAACAAATCCCTGTACATCTGATAAACCATTATTATACAACTAAACCTAAATAAACAATTGTCATGAATAATAAAAACATATATTTCACCACATTATTCATTGTTGTCTTGACCGTCGTAGGTGTCTTTCCTTCGGATGCCCAGTCCATTCTTGGACGGGATATTTCTTTTCGAAAATACGTTAGATTAAATAACCGTCGCAGTCGTGAAGAAGTTATTCGTGAAGCGGTAAAGTCTTATGCTTTTCTATATCTTACCATCAAAGACGGTGACTTTCAAGGAAAAGTCATGATGTCAAACGATGCTCTTATCAATTATTATCACAAGTGGATGCCTGACAGTCTGCTTCAAGATAATCCTTCATACGAAGATTGGGCAACCAATATCATCCTTAATGAAGTACCTCTTGATGTAACAGGATTTTATCGAGAATATCACAAAGTGGACAGTCTTGTCAACTGGAAAGGTCCTAAATACAAATTACTGGAAAAATGCATTGAATTATGCGACAAAGACATTATCGATTACAATATTTTAGCCACTTTGTTCCAATGGAACATTGTGTTAGATAATGTTGACGAAGAGTTGCATCTCTATTTCTTTCCCTTGGAATTCAGACAATATGGGAGAGAGCCTTGAAAGATGCCTTGTGTAGATATGATCACTTTCTAAATCTCGTATCTTCACCTCGTCAAAAAAATCACCAATGAACCACCCCCAACAATATCCCCTGCCGCTTTCGCCGATTCCCGCAGACTCTCTCCGCGGAGATCCGTGTGATTCGCGCGATCCGCGGAAACCCATGAATCCCCTCACGGGGATTTGGTCTACGCATCGGACCACCCTCGGCTACAGAGAGGCATCCCCTGACGGGGATAGCCTGCCGTTCCGAATCACCGCCACGCATCCCGTTGTCCCCCAACCAATTATGAATTATGAATCATGCATTATGCATTGTTACACCTTCTCCGCCAAAGAAAAGGACTCCGAAACCGGCTTATCCTACTTCGGCTCAAGGTATTACAGCAGCGACCTGAGTGTATGGTTGAGCGTGGACCCGATGGCGGCGAAATATCCTTCGCTTTCGCCTTACGTTTATTGCGCGGACAATCCGGTGAGGGTGGTGGATCCGGATGGGGAGGAGATAGGGGAATATAGAGATTGGAACGGTAATTTATTGGGGACTGATGGAAAAGATGATCTTAATGTTTTTTTTGTTTCAGATGAGAAAAGTGTCAATACTATAAGAAATAACAACGTTTCAGGTAAAACAACTAATCGTTCCGATGTAAAAATTGATTGGGAGACAAATAAAATAGTGACACATACAATCGTATCCGTGTATGATATGACTGTGAACAATGGTGGGGATCGTGAAGAAGCTGCTTCTTTTCCAAGAGAATGCGGGCTGCCTAAATTTTATCCAACAGGGAGCGATGATGGAGAAATTGAAATAGATTCTAAAGGATATTTGTCCATACACTCCCATAAACTGAATTATTTCGATTGTCCTGATGGTACCGAAACCTGTGTACAGACGCCATTCGATTTATCCGATAAAGACAAAGCCGTTTTCCCAAATTATAAATATAACGTTGTTGTCGGGAACAGTTATCAATCGGTGACTAATTTCAGTACGGGAACGGTCTATGAAAAGAGATTGGGAACCGCCGTGATTTACGATTCGGGAAAGAATAAAGTTGGGGAAATAAGTATAAATAATTTGAGAAAAATCAAATATTTCTAGTTTTTGACATGAAAAAGTTAAGTTTGTTTGTTTTTGTGGTTATGTTTGCCAATATGGTTTTGGCACAGAAGATAGTTCCCGCAATATTTGTCGTTGATGGAATGCTTCCTGAATCTATAGGTTTCACGTGTGTTACTAGTTCTGGCGATACACTGTCTTTCTCCTATTTCAGAAGTCATTTTCAAATAGAAAGTCTAACCTATCAGAAGTTGCGAAACCTCCCTGATACGGCAGCTATAAATATCACAATGATTTACACCGAATGGTATGAAGGACCACCCCACAAGAAGACGTATGAATTTAAATGTGATATGTGGAAAGAAGTTCTATTGAGTGGGAACGTTCTCATAAGTGTTACCACATTTGACAGTGAGAAAACCATTTACTATGTTGATTATTCAGGAGGCCTTTGGGTGAAGAAATATGAATATGATAAACGTTTCGGCAACCGCAAGAAGGCATTCCAAAGAGTTCATGCCATATATCCAAAACGTTATACGAGTAAGAAAAATGTAATTATCTATAGCCGATGAAAAGTAAAGCGCTATACTATTTGTCGTTATTTTTGTACTTATTGCCCCCTCAAATATTCACCAATGGTCCGTCGCCAACCATATTCCCTGCCGCTTTCGCCGATTCCCGCAGACCCTCTCCGCGGAGATCCGTGTGATCCGCGGAGACCCATGAATCCCCTCACTGGGATTCGGGCTACGCATCGGACCACCCTCGGCTACAGAGAGGCATCCCCTGACGGGGATAGTCCGCCGTTCCGAATCACCGCCACGCATCCCGTTGTCCCCCAACCAATTATGAATTATGAATCATGAATTATGAATTACAATCCCTTCCCGATACGTCTCCCCCGTGCAAACCACCAAATCCGCACGGGAGCATTTCTCCTCCTGCGACATCTGCCGCGACATGCGCTCTCGGATGTCCGCTTCGGTCAGATGGGGATTCCGCGCCAAGATGCGTCTGATGCGCAATGCCTCCGGCGCGTCCGCGACAATGATTTTGTCGAAAGAGGAGATCAGATCATACTCGAACAAGATGGCCGACTCCATCATCACCGCAGGCGTGTTCTGCTGCGCTGCCCAGCTTTCAAAGTCGCGCATCACAAACGGATGCACGAAACGGCTGAGCCGCTGCAGGAAATTCTCGTCCGCAAAAGACTTTGCCAACTCGTTCATGTCAAGCGTTTCATCGGGAAGCCACAACCGCTCATCAGGAAACGCTTGGCGCATTTCCCTCAAGAACTCAGGTTGGCGATAAAGCTTTTTCGCTTCCTCGTCGGCATAATACACCGGAATGCCCATGTCACGGAAATGGGCTGACAGGTAGGTCTTCCCCGTTCCTATCCCTCCGGTAAGCCCAATTTTAACCATTTTTAACGCAAATAGAATGTAATCACCTCTGGCGATGACACAGCCACCAGCTCCGGACCGAAATTGTGGGTGGAGAGGAAATCGCACATTTCCTTATTCGTAAAAGTGTAAACACTCACCTTATGTTTCGGTTTGATCAAATCACTGACGGATATTGTCACCTCCTTGTCTTTCTTCGTGAAGGGTTTTGAAAGATAACGCAACCCTTTCTGATTGAAAGTCAACTCAATAACAGTATCCGATGCCGTCACGGACTTGCGGCCTTCTGGGAGATTGTCACAGACCAGCTTATACTCGTATGTCATTTTGTAATCTTTGGAGAAGGTGACAAGCACCCAGCACGATATGGAAATCAGCAGGCACACCATAAACGCCAACGACGGCAATTTGACAGGGATTCTATGTTGCTTATTGTCTTCTGCCATTGTTTACTCGTTTTCCTTCTTCTCCTCCGCCTTGTTGTCGCTCTTGGATTGGTTCAGCGTGGCTTCGTTGAAAGAAATGGCGGCCTTATCCACTTCAATGCGGACATCGTGGGCAATCTCTATGGTGAAAGTGCTGTCCTTAATGTCGGTGATTTTGCCGTGAATACCACCAATAGTGACCACCTTGTCGCCTTTTTGAAGACTGTTGCGGGCCTCTTCGATTTTTTTCTGTTTCTTCTGTTGAGGACGAATCATGAAGAAATAGAAAACGAGAATCATCAACAGAATCATAATGAGCATAGAGGATCCGCCCCCTGCGCCTGACGGAGCAGCGGCGGGTGCCCCGTCTAATAAAGGAAATAAAATGTTCAGCATACGTTTGTTTTTTTGTTGAATTGTTTTATTTACGATTTACGATCAGGTTTCAATTCACTGATCACTGTTCACTTACTTGACGACACATTTGCAGTGATGGTCAGGATGGTTTCCACAGGATAGGTATTAGCCCCAACCAGAATTCTTTTTTCCACATAACCTTTCTGCCCCTTGGAGTCGAAAGTCACAATTATCTCATCACCTTCGCCCGGACGAATAGGAGCTTTGGGCGGCTGCGAGGTGGTGCAACCGCATGTTGCCTCAGAGGAATAGATGATCAGGTTGGACTTTCCCGTGTTCTTAAACTTGAACGAATATGTCAGCCGTTCACCTTCAATCACGTCCCCAAAGTCATACGTTTTGGTTTCAAACTCGATAACTGGTAACTTTTCGGCATCTTTGACCGACATTCCTTCGGCTGTTTGCGGATTATGCACGTCTTTTACAGAAAAATCACCTTCCTTGGCGGGCTTCTGATGACACCCGCCAAACATCATCCCAATGGACAATAACACTGCAATTATCGTGATCTTATTCATCATTCTACATTCTACATTCTTCATTCTACATTCTTAATTCTGATACAGTCCCCGCCCCGTCTTCACAATGCGTCCGTTGTCACGCAAATCCACAATCAGTCGGTCGAGAATGCCGTTGACGAACACTTTGCTCTTGTCGGAGCTGTACCACTTGGCCAATTCAATGTACTCGTTCAGCGTCACTTTGATGGGTATCTGGGGGAACTCAAGCAGCTCGACCAACGCCATCTGCATCAACAGCATATCAAGGTTGATGACCCGCTCCAACTCCCAATTCTGCAGTTTCCCTTCTATCATTTGCGTGTATTCCGCCGCATGTTCAATGGTTTTGCGGAAGAGCTGTTTGCAGAAAAGTTCGTCCTCGTTACTTTTATACAAAGAGTCAATTCTGCATTCATCGCCTTTAGATTCCTTGAATTCCTTAACGTTCTGATAAAACATCATCATCGCTTCATCATAGTCGTCAATCCAGTGCGTGTTTTTTTCACCAAGAAACCAATGCAACAAGTCATTTCCGGCGAAAACCTTCTCAATCACTGTCAGCACAAACTTTTTGTCCTCCTGATAATCATTCTCCCGTCCCGACATATAAACCTCATATTCAGGCAATTGCTCAATTTCGCGGAACAATTTGGCAATCAAGTCTTTCTCATCTTCCCATTTAATATGGTATTTCGGCCAGAGATGCACCAATTCCTTGTTGTTTTCGATTTGCCCGATCACCATGTTATTCACGAATTTGGTATTGGGATTCAAATCCTCATCCGTAGGGTTGAACTTTTCCTTCAGACTGTCCAGTTTTTTTGTCCGGTAGAAGGCAATCTCCGGCAACAACGCAAAAAGCCACAAAAAAAGCTCGTAGCAGCCTCGGACGGACTTCAACAAATCAGCCTCTGCAACCATTATATTCGCCTTAGGATTAGCATTATACGCATATAACGCCTGCATGGTCTTGATTCTCAAAAAACGCCTACTAACCATATTGTTCGGGATTTATAAGTGAAGCACATTATTTCAACGTGAAGAAGCATTCTCCAAGGAACTGGTCGTCGGTGTAAACCTGAACGCTGTATTGTCCTTTGATAGCTTTGTCATCGGACATTAAATCCCAATTCAAATCAATGTTTTCAGCCTTGTTATTGTAATTCACCACCGTTTTGCACGAATACTGCAGCCGCTGGCCGTTATGCACGAACGAATAGGTATCGCCCGATCCCATGGTCAGCACCTTCCCGGTTTCCGGAATGGCAATACGGCAGTAGATGTTCACGGGACCCGGCTCAATCAAGGAGTTTTCACCCAACATCAAGGTCGTCTTGATCCGTTTCACCTTGCTGGCTTTTTCGGTCGGTTCCTCCGTGCCTTTGTTGCGCACCAAATAACCTGCGCTCTTGATATTGTAGGCCTTGAACGTGGCGGCATTGCTGATCTTCTGAGACAAATCCTCGTTGGATTTCTGAATATTGCGGGTCACCTCGCGTTCTTGCTCCAATGTAGCGCGAACCTGCTGGTTTTCCTCCTTCAAGGCTTGGTTCTCCTGATAGAGCTTGTCCATCTCCTGAACATACTCCTGTGAGATGTTCTGCAGACGAGCCAGTTGTTTCTTGATGCGGTTATAATCCGCCTGAGAGTTAATCAGCTTTTCAATCTCCGCAGCACCAGCCATGATGATACTGTCCTTTTCGCTCAGCTGCTCGGAAAGCTCACCATATTGCTCTTTAATGCGTTCGTGCTCAGCCAAAAGAGCATCCAACTCGCTTTGCAACTCCACATTTTTCGTCTCCACTTCTGTATATACCTTGTTCATTGTCGGTTTGGCGAAGCGAGCGAAATAAATCGTGGTGCAAAGGAAAATACCCGCCAGAGCGCCTAAAATAATCACCCATTTCTTCAGCGGATTTTCCTGATTTGCATTCTGACTTTGTCCTCCGTAATTCATTGAATTTGTCGTTTCCATTTTATACTTTTTACTAATTCGAACGTTGTTAACGCTTTTTTCTTAAAAAAATTTTATTCCTGACTTTATTTTAATTCTATATAAAACCTCAAATCTTTGGGCAAATAAAACGTTTTGTTTTTGTCCATATAGACGATGACCGATTCAAGGTTGACTTTTTTACTGTTGATGGTGAAATAGTTTTCATAACTGTCCGCCACCAGCACATTCCTCTTGTTTTTGACCGTCAGGCGATAATGGTATTTGTCTAAGCTATCAATTTTCATGTCATAGCCTTCAAAAACCTGATGATGGTCGGCGTAGATATCCTCCGTCAGCTGCTTCATCTCGCCGCTCAACCCCATCTGACGGCAAAGGTAGTTGAAAACGTCAATATTCGTGGGAACACCTTTAAGCACATCATTTTGCGGATGATATACAGCTAAAAAGACATTCTCAACGGTATGTCCGAAGGTGGTGAAGCCAAAGTACGTGCGGTTGTAAAGCACCTGGCTGAGCATCTTGCACATCGAGAGATTGCCTTTGCGCTCTTCCTTCGGAACAGAGGATTTCTCGTAGTCTTTGGCTGTGGTAAGATAGGTAATTTCAGCAGGTTGCGGGATGAAACCGAAATAGGTCTCAAACAGTTGCGGCCATTCGGTGGTGTCGGCAGCTTTGAGTTTCTCGCCCATCGTCCAGTTGGAGAGCTGGTAGTTGTCAATAGGGCTCATCAGTTGTTTCAGTGACAGTTTGTCGTATCCGTCGCGGCTGGCTTTCGGGTTACCGAGAGTGACCGCACCGGTGCCGTGGTCGGGAAGAATCACCACGACCGTCTCGCCGTTCTTTTTCGCGAAATCCAGTGCCACACCGCACGCCTTGTCGAACTCAATAAACTCGATGATGGCGTTTTTGGCATCATTGTCGTGGGCAGCCCAATCAACTTTACTACCCTCCACCATCAGGAAAAACCCATCCTCATCTTTGGAAAGCAACTCGATGGCTTTTTGTGTCATTTCGGCTAATGATGGCATTTTCTGTTTGTCTGCTTCCAGCCAGTAAGGCATGGAGGTTTCGCCGAAAAGAGCCCAGACTGGGGTTTTGTTACACTTTCTGAAACCCTGTATATCATCCAAATATACATTGTAACCGGTCTCTTTCAGGTCGTTTTGAAGTTTCTCGGAGAGATATTTCACACCGCCGCCCATTACCACATCCAGATGGTTATGAGCCATTTGCGGGGCAATCATACCATATTTGCTGCGTTTGTATGTGTGCGCGGAGCAGTCGGCAGGAGTGGCGTGAGGAAACTCGCAGGTAAAAACGAGACCCGTGGATTTATGCTGCAGGATTTTGGCTGCTTCCAACACTGTGGCCAACGGCTGGTAAGCGCGGGCAGCATCCACCGGCACCAAATCGTGGTCGGTGGCCACGGGGTAAGTGGAGATGAATCCCGTTTGCGACGGTTGGCCGGAAACGTAACAGGACGTGGTGGGGGCCGAGTCGCCTATTGGGGCATCGGACGAATGCGTACGCACAAGACCGCAAATGTAAGGGTCGATATTCAAGGTGGTTTGGGTGGGATCCTGATAGGTTTGGTACCAGCGCGCTGCGGAGAGCAGGCTTGTGGAGGTGCCATCAGGAATCATGAGAATCACATTTTTGACAGGTTTAGGTTGTGCCATCGCACACAACAACGTGATACTCAGCAGACTATAAAGAACGTAACGTTTCATTCGGGTATGATTTTGAAACGGCAAAGATATGTTTTTTTTGCTAATGTTGAGCAGATTATTGCAAACAAACTATGAGAAATTACCGCGTTTCCGTCAGCTGTGCGGCAGCGGCGTAGGGCGAAATCTGCTTTGACTGGATAAGCGGAAGCAGTGCCTCGATTTTCGTCTGTGTGGATTCGTTGTTATAGAATCGGTTATGTAAGGTGTATTCTATCCAATGATAGAAAATATTGATTAGTTGTTCGTTACGGGTTCTTTCAAAGCTGCCGTTCCCTTTGGTGAGCGTAACGAAATCCTGAATAATCTGCCATACCTTGTCCAACGCGAACCCTTCCCGAGCGGAACAGACCTCAACAGGCACGTCCCAGCCGTTGTCACTTTTCGGGAAAAGCTTCAGTGCCGCGCGGTATTGCGATGCCGCACCTTTCGCCTTGGGCAGATTGTCGCCATCAGCCTTGTTAATCACCAAAGCATCAGCCATTTCCATGATACCGCGTTTGATACCCTGCAGCTCGTCACCGGCACCCGCCAACATTAGCAAGAGGAAGAAATCGACCATGGACTTGACCACTGTCTCCGACTGCCCCACCCCGACCGTTTCCACAATGATAATGTCGAAGCCGGCAGCCTCACACAGGATGATGGACTCGCGGGTCTTGCGGGCCACACCGCCCAACGCGGATCCCGACGGCGAAGGCCGGATGAACGCGTTCGGATCGACGGAAAGCGTCTCCATGCGTGTTTTGTCGCCCAAAATGCTGCCTTTGGTGCGTTCACTCGACGGGTCTATGGCTAAAACCGCCAATTTATGCCCTTGAGCGGTCAGCATTCCGCCAAACGACTCGATGAACGTACTTTTGCCCACACCCGGAACACCCGTGATACCGATGCGCAACGAGTTCCCCGAATGCGGAAGACAACGTTCGATAATTGTCTGGGCTATCGCAATATGCGCAGGATTCTCGCTCTCAATCATGGTGATGGCACGGCTGAGGATGGTACGATCGCCGTCCAAAATCCCTTTCACGTAATCGTCCACGGTCAACTCGGCTTTCTTGCGCCGTTTGAAATTCGGATTCACCTGCATGGGCTGTTCCACGCCCGCGCGTTCCGTCAATGCCGATTCGTAATAGGGATTTGCCATCTTATTTCCAATTAAAATTGAACTTAACAGCCTCTTTCATTGACTCAAAATAGTGGAAACGCATACCTTCGATGAAATTTTCTTTGATGTCGTCAATATCTTTCTTGTTCTCCTTGGACATCACTATGTCGAAAATGCCGCAGCGTTTGGCCGCGAGAATCTTCTCTTTGATACCGCCCACGGGCAGCAATTTGCCACGCAGGGTAATTTCGCCAGTCATGGCAATCTTCTCGCGCACAGGCGTTTGGGTATATGCGGAGACTAATGCCGTGAGAATGGTAATGCCTGCCGAGGGACCGTCTTTCGGAGTCGCACCTTCAGGTACATGAATGTGTACCTTTTTCGTGTTAAAGTTCTCAGAGTCAATGCCATAGTCCTGGGCATGTGCCTTCAGATACTCAAAGGCGATGGTGGCCGACTCTTTCATCACGTCGCCGAGGTTTCCGGTCAACGTCATCTCGCCTTTTCCGGTGCTCGTAAGCGCCTCCACGAAAAGGATTTCGCCGCCCACTGCCGTCCATGCCAAACCCGTGGCCACACCAAAGACATCCTTGTCAAGGGCCTTCTCCATCTGGAAAATCGGGGAGCCGAGAATCTCTTTCAATTCGTCAGGGCTGACGGTCGGATTCATGGAACCTTCTTGTACCAACTGGGCAGCACGTTTGCGGATAATCTTGGCGATGGTGCGTTCCAGGTTACGCACACCCGACTCGCGGGTATAATCACTGATGACCGCTTTCACCGTCTCTTCGGGAATAGTCAGTTGTTCCGAAGTCAATCCGTTGTCCGTCAACTGTTTCGGGATAAGATGCTTCATCGCGATGGCTAACTTCTCCTCCGCTAAATAGCCGGGAATGTCAATAATTTCCATACGGTCGAGCAGGGCGGGATGGATGTTGTTGAGGTTGTTGGCAGTGGCGATGAAGAGCACTTTGGAAAGGTCGAACGGCGTTTCGAGGTAGTTGTCGTTGAAGGTGCTGTTCTGTTCGGGATCCATCACTTCCAACAAGGCCGCCGACGGGTCGCCATTGACGCCCATTCCAGACACCTTGTCGATTTCGTCCAGCACGAAAACGGGGTTGGCGTAGCCCACCTTGCGCATATTCTGGATGATGCGGCCGGGCATGGCACCGATGTAGGTCTTGCGGTGGCCGCGGATCTCCGCCTCGTCATGAACGCCACCGAGGGAGATGCGGACATATTTTCTGCCGATTGATTCTGCAATGGAGCGGCCGAGCGAGGTCTTACCCACGCCTGGAGGCCCCGCCAGACAAAGAATCGGGGATTTCATATCGCCCTTCAGCTTCAAAACTGCCAAATACTCTATAATACGCTCTTTCACTTTCTCCAAACCATAGTGGTCTTTGTCAAGAATCTCGCGGGTCTTTTTCAGATCGAAATTGTCCTCGCTATATTCGTTCCACGGCAGATCCAAGAGCAGCTCCAAATAGTTGAGTTGCACGGAGTAATCCGGCGACATGTAATTGGTGCGCTGCAGTTTCTTGAACTCCTTTTCAAAAAGGTCGGCGGTCTCCTGATCCCACTTTTTCTTGGCAGCACGTTCGCGCAGCTCGTCAAAATCTTTTTCGGTGGAAGGTCCGCCTAATTCCTCCTGAATGGTCTTCATCTGCTGATTCAGGATATATTCGCGTTGCTGCTTCTCCAATTCTTGATGGGATTTAGTATGGATCTGGTGCTTGATTTCCACCACCTGCAGCTCGTGCGACAAGAAAGAAAGCACCTTGTCGGCGCGAAGCATGATGTTTTGTGTTTCCAGAACATCCTGTTTTTCCTCCACCGTAAGGGAGAGGTTGGAAATGATGAAATTGAGCAGGAAGGTGTTGCTCTCGATGTTGTTCACCGCAGCCATGGCGTCGCGGGGAGTGCCGGGAGTCAGCTGCATGATGTTGCTCATCGTTTCCCGAATCATCATCATCTTTGCCTTGAACTCCTCTGTGTCAGTCACTTTCGGATCCAAATCATTGGTCGGGAAAGGAAGGGTATTGCACCTGTAGTACGGGCGCGAATGCACGACTTTGCCCACTTCGAAAATCTTGATGCCTTGCACGACCATCATGACATTGCCGTCAGGAATGTTGAGGGTCTTGAGGATGCGGGCGATGGTGCCCACACGGTACATATCCTTGATGGTGGGATCCTCAATACTGTTGTCGCGCTGGGCGACCACTCCGATAGGTTCGTCGCTATTGGAGCAGTCTTTCGCCAATCTCAGCGACTTTTCGCGCCCCACCGTAATCGGGATGACCATACCCGGGAAGAGCACGGTGTTTCGCAACGGAAGAAGGGCCACTTCATCGGGTACATATTCCTCGCTGAGCTTGATTTCGTCATCGACCGAAAGGATGGGGATGACATTTGACTCGCCATTCAGAAAACCACCTGCAGCAAATATATCTTTTATCATTTCAATAGGTTACCATAAAAAAACTGACCTTTTTCGGGTTACAAAAAAGGTCAGCAAAAGTACAAAATAAACGGATTATTTCGTTTTGCCTGCTTCAAAATGGCGGGCATATTTGTTGCGGAATTTATCCACACGACCGGCGGTGTCAACCAGTTTCATTTTGCCGGTGAAGAAGGGGTGGGAGGTGCTGGAAATCTCCAATTTCACGAGCGGATATTCATTTCCGTCTTCCCACACAATCGTGTCTTTCGTGTTGACCGTTGACTTCGTCAGGAACGCATAATCATTTGACATGTCCTTGAAAACCACGGTTCTGTACTCTTTAGGATGGATGTCTTTTTTCATAATATCACTATATTTTTTTGTCATTACAAATTGGGCGGCAAAAATACACTTTTTTTAATATCAAACGTGCGGTGTTGATTTTTTTTACCAAAGTAATGCAATCAATTATCCGTCAACAACTTGCAACAAATGGATAATTGATAATGGATAATTGATAATTGTTGGGATAGTAGTTACCTCTCCCTCATTCTACATTCTACATTCTACATTCTACATTCTACATTCAAAACAGTTCTCCCTGTCCCGACACATACCTCGACTTCCCCAAATGCGTGAATGCCAAGTCGGTGGCTTCGCGACCGCGGGGGGTGCGCATCAGGTATCCTTCCTGGATCAGGAACGGCTCATAGACCTCCTCGATGGTGCCGGGGTCTTCGCCCACGGCGGTGGCGATGGTGCTCAAGCCCACCGGACCGCCCTTGAACTTCTCGATGATGGTACTCAGGATACGGTTGTCCATTTCGTCCAATCCGTGCTTATCGACATTCAACGCCGTCAAGGCAACCTGCGTGATGGGCAGCGTGATGGTGCCGTCGCCCTTGATCTGGGCGAAGTCGCGGACACGTCGCAACAACAAGTTGGCGATACGCGGAGTGCCACGGCTGCGGGAAGCGATTTCGTAGGCGGCATCCTCGTCAATGGGGATGTTCAAAATGGAAGCCGACCGTTTAATGATGTTGCCAAGTGTCTGGGCATCATAGTATTGCAGACGCAGGTTGATACCGAAGCGTGAACGCAACGGCGCTGTCAGCAAGCCCGACCGTGTGGTAGCACCCACCAGTGTGAACGGGTTGATGGAAATCTGCACGCTCCGAGCACTCGGACCACTGTCAATCATAATGTCGATTTTGTAGTCCTCCATCGCTGAGTAGAGGTACTCCTCCACCACCGGCGACAAACGGTGGATTTCGTCGATGAAGAGGACATCGTGCGGCTCCAGGTTGGTGAGCAGCCCGGCCAAATCGCCAGGTTTGTCAATGACGGGACCGGATGTCACCCGCACATTCACGCCCATCTCGTTGCCGATGATGTGTGACAGGGTAGTCTTGCCCAAGCCCGGAGGACCATGCAGCAAAACGTGATCAAGAGCTTCACCGCGACCTTTCGCCGCATGTACAAAAACCATCAAATTTTCCAGCACTTGCTTCTGTCCCTGGAAATCCGTGAACTGCGCAGGACGTATGGCGCGCTCAAATTCCTTGTCCGAGGCGGAAAGATGTTGTTGGGTAGGATCTAAATTCTCGTTCATACGCGTCTAATGTTGCAGTTTGTCCAAACGGTTGAGACCCTTGATGGCCGGCTCAAAGTTTGTGGAGAGCTTCAGCGTCTCCTCGTAATCCTTGCGGGCGGCCACATAGTTTCCCAAATACTCGTATGCCACTCCTCGGTTACAAATGGCATACACGAACTGCGGGTTGATTTGCAGCACTTGCGTAAAAAGTTTCACCGCTTCGTCGTATTTCTTGATATTGTCATCCAAATACAAATAACCCAGATTGTTAAGAGACGGAATATGAGTTGAGTCGATGGAAATGGCCGTTTTGTATTCTTGCTCCGCTTCCTCCAACTTGTCCATATCCTGGAACATTTTGCCCAAATTGTAGTGAAGCTCCACATTATTGGGATCCACTTTCAATCCGTTCTGATAGTAGGAAATCGCCATCGGATCATTTTTCTGCTGGTAGAAGTAGCCAAGTTCCAAAAAGGCTTTCGTCTCCCGCGGATCCTGGTCGATAACCAGCTGTAGCATACGCAGATATCCGACCGTATCTTGCATGTCTTTCAACATGAAAGCCTTGATGAGGTATGCTTTCGGATTGTGCGGTTGACGTTGCACAGCTTCGTCAATGGTTTTGCCGCAATCGTCAAATTGTCGCGTATGAAACTGCAGTTCAGCTAATTTCAGTCTTGCTTCGTTGTTATCCTCATCGGTGGAAATGGCCTTCAACAGCATCTCCTCCGTCAAGTCGGTTTCATGCTGCGCAAAGTAGAGGTCGGAGAGCATCACATAGTACTTGCTGCTGTCAGGCTGCAACTTGATGGCGGTCTGCATGTCAGCGATACCTTTGTCAATATTCTCGTGAAAGTAGTAATATTGTGCCCTTTTGTAATAATTTTCGGACTTTTTAGGATGCTTGTCAATGTTGAGACACAATTCGGCCAGCTCTGGCGGCAAGTCGGCGTACTTGTTCTTGTTTTGGCAACCGTAACTGAGAACTAAGAACAAGGCCAGTAGGCAGGTGATAATTTTTTTCATTCTGTCTTTTTTTGCTATTGGCTGTAGAGACGTTTCCTGAAACGTCTCTACAATTGGAAAATACTAACAGCTACTACTTCATATTCTCTTTGATGGCTTCGCGGATCTTTGCCTCGATTTCATCAGAGAGTTCGGGATTGTCGTTGAGGAGCTGTTTCACGCTGTCGCGACCCTGGGCGAGCTTGGAGTCGCCGTAGGAGAACCAAGAGCCAGCCTTCTTAATAATATTGTATTCAACACCGAGATCGACAATTTCGCCCGACTTGGAAATACCTTCACCGAACATGATGTCAAACTCAGCCGTGCGGAATGGAGGCGCGACCTTGTTTTTCACCACCTTGACTTTCACGTGGTTACCTATGGCTGTATCACCGTCTTTGATTTGGGTCTGGCGGCGAATGTCGAGACGTACGGAAGCATAGAACTTCAGTGCGTTACCACCCGTGGTGGTCTCCGGATTGCCGAACATGATGCCGATTTTCTCACGCAACTGGTTGATGAAGATGCAACAACAACCTGTCTTGTTGATGGTTGCAGTCAGCTTGCGCAGTGCCTGCGACATCAGGCGCGCCTGAAGGCCGACTTTGGAGTCGCCCATGTCGCCTTCGATTTCGCTTTTTGGGGTGAGGGCGGCCACGGAGTCAATGACGATGATGTCGATGGCGCCGGAGCGGATGAGGTTGTCGGCGATCTCGAGCGCCTGCTCACCGTTGTCGGGTTGGGAAATCAGCAGTTCAGCGGTATTCACGCCTAATTTTTCGGCATAGAAGCGGTCGAAGGCGTGTTCCGCATCGATGAAAGCGGCGATACCGCCCTGTTTTTGCGCCTCCGCGATGGCGTGGATGGCCAATGTGGTCTTACCGGAGGATTCGGGGCCATAGATTTCAACAATACGGCCTTTCGGGAATCCGCCGACACCGAGTGCCGTGTCCAGGCCAATAGAACCGGTAGATATGACGTCCATCTCTTCAATATGGGTCTCGCCCATGCGCATAATAGAGCCTTTTCCAAAGGTTTTTTCGAGTTTTTCGAGCGTGGAGTTGAGCACTTTCAGTTTCTCAGCATTCACATTGTTTTTAATTTCTTCTTTTTCCATTCTTGATAGGTTTAATGATTTCAGGGGGCAAAGGTACGCTTTTTTTCAATCGTTCAAAGCCCGAAATCACAAAAATATTTCATTGGAAACTAATTGTTTACGATAATTTTCACTATTGATAGTAAAGGTTAAATCACCAATTTCGCAAGATTCAAGGGCTGAATCCCAAAACGTTGATGTGATGTTTTTTTTATTTTTGCACTTAGTTTCCTTTTTACCCATAAACGCCATTTGCCGCTATGAAAAAAAATCTGTTCTATCTTATAATGGGGCTGATTCTCTCCCTCCCCGCTATGGCGCAGAATCCCAATTTCACCGTGACGGGAACGGTGAAGGACATGGAAGGCGTTGTCGTCACCATGTATGATGATGCCACAAGACAAACTATGGATTCGATTGTAGTGAGTGACAACAAGTTCCAGCTCCAAGGCCGCGCCGATTCCGCCATGATGGTGGGGCTCTATTCCAGCGATTACAGTATGTATGCCGATCTGCTGGTTATGCCGGGCAGCCAAATGGCTGTTGACATGGTAGCTGGAACGGTGACGGGAAACAAACCCACGGAACAGCTTAACCGGCTTGCGCAGGGGAACAGGGCATTGATGAAAGAACGGACCAGAATCGCCTATCAAATGATGGCCGCCGGCGAAGGTCCGCTTTTCGACTCCTTGAATACGCTCTATCACAGCTGCGACAACCACCGGAAGCAGTTGATGGATTCATTGGGATGGCGCTATTATGAGGAGAATCTGGACAACCCGGCAGCCGCCCACATCCTCTTTGAGATTGCAAATGTAGTGACGGAAGACGTTTTTTTGGACAAAGGCGAGGAACCGACACCAGCCATCCTCCGCCTCTTCTCCCTCTATGAGTCTGCGCCGACCGCCGTGAAAGAATTCCCATCGTTGAAGCGAACCATGACCAAGCTTCAATCGCAGGCGGCGATAGCCCCGGGCAATCGTTTCCGCGACTTTGAAGCCATCGACTACATCACGGGAAAGCCCACAACCCTCGGGGAAAAAATCGCCGGACATTTGGCCGTCGTCGATTTTTGGGCGTCGTGGTGCGGACCGTGTCGCAAAGAAATCCTTGAAACGCTCAAACCACTGCACGAAAAGTACGCCGACAGCGGATTGGTCGTGATAGGAGTGGACATCTGGGACAAGATAGAGGACCACGACCAAGCCGTCAAAGAACTGGGCATCCAATATCCCCAAATAGTAGATACCATCCATGACAACGCGGGATTGTTATACGGACTTAAAGGTGTGCCGTATGTCCTCCTCATCGACCAAAAAGGCACCATCATCGGTAACTTTCGGGGTGAGAAATTAATTGATGCTGTAGAAAAATCTTTAGGAATCCGCAAAAGTATCTTTGACAAGTAGTCTTCACTACTATCCAAAAAAATGCGATATTTGCGCTTTCATCTTTAAAGATTCATGATTATGGCTTTCAGAAAAAACAACCTCCTCCGTTTCTTGTTATTGACATTCGCAGCAATCTCATTTTCAATATCTTACGCACAAGACGAACAGAAGTTTGAAACCGACCCTGTCATTCTGAACCGCATCGACCAGTGGCAGGACTTGAAGTTCGGGTTGATGATGCACTGGGGTATTTACGCGCAATGGGGCGTGGTGGAGTCCTGGTCCATCTGCAACGAGCCGTGGATCAGCCGCAACGGCGTTCCTTATACAGAATATAAGGCCAAATACCAGGCACTTAACAAAACCTTCAATCCGACAAAATTCGATCCGGAATCTTGGGCAAAGCTGGCTAAAGATTGCGGCATGAAGTACTTCGTGTTCACCACCAAGCATCACGACGGCTTCTGCATGTATGACACTAAAGAGACCGACTACTCCGTCACGGGAAAAGATTGCCCGTTCTCCAAAAACCCTAACGCCGATGTGACCGGCGCCTTGGTGAAAGCTTTCCGGAGTCAAGGTCTTTGGACGGGACTCTACTTCTCGAAGCCCGACTGGCACTGTCCCGACTACTGGGCGCCGGAATGGGCCACTCCCGACCGCAACGTGAACTACGACCCCGAAAAGCACCCCGAACGGTGGGCGAAATACTGCGACTTCACCCGCAAACAGTTGCACGAAATAGCCAACAACTACGGCGACATTGACATCCTGTGGCTTGACGGTGGCTGGGTGCGCCCTGCATGGAGCGTTGACGAGGAGGTCCGTGACTGGCTCGGATGCCAGGGCTGGATCCAGGACATCGACATGCCGCGGGTGGCGAAGGATGTGCGCGCTAAAAACCCCGACCTCATCATCGTCGATCGCAGCGTACACGGCAAATACGAGAACTACCGCACCCCCGAACAGCAAGTCCCCGACACACTGCTCCCCTACCCCTGGGAAACTTGCATGTCGATGGGCGATTCCTGGTCGTACGTGGCCACCGACAACTACAAGTCCACCAACCAGCTCATCCACCTGCTGATCGACATCGTGGCCAAAGGCGGCAATTTCCTGCTGAATGTGGGACCATCCCCTGAGGGTAGCCTCCCGCAAACCGCTGTGGAACGCTTGCAAGACATGGGCAAATGGCTGAGCGTCAACGGAAAGGCAATTTACAGCACCCGTCCTTGCCTTCCCTATTGTTACGGACAAGTTCGTTTCACGCAAGGCAAAGACGGACAACGCTACGCTTTACTGCTATTCCCTGAAAACGAACCCGCCCCCGCCACCTATACTTTCAAAAACCTTGAGAAACCCGTGAAAACGGGTAAAGCCACCATTTTGGGTTCCTCCGAAAAGGCCTCCATCTCCAAAAAAGGTGACGAATACACCATAACATTGCCAAAAGGTGTGCGCCAGAAAGCAAAAGACGCGGTGGTGGTAGTGCTGTAACGGCTGTTGGCTGTTGGCTTTTGGCTATTAGCATTTAGCTGTTTGCTTGCTTTTTTTGTTTATATTTGATTTTCATGTAACAAAAATTTTTATTTTTGCGGCATGGAAACTTAGTATGTATTAACATTGAAAACAATATATAAAACATTGAAAACAAGACTATTACAAAAAAAATATATTACCATGAAGATTGAAAACTATCCTGTTGTGAAACTGCTTTTCCCGTATGTCATCGGCATTCTTATTGCTTACAACGCCGATTTTGGGGAACAGATCAGACCATTGCTGCTAACCTTAACAGGCGTATCTTTTCTGATGACCTTTTCCTTGACGTTTGTCAAATCGTATCGCTGGCGAATCGTGAAGACTCTTATGATGGTCATAGCTTTTATTATGACAGGTATATTACTGACTAACATAAGGTTACATCCGACATTGCCTACTGAATTGATGACGAGCAACACCGACTGGGTGGTTCGCGTGGCAGAAGAACCCACTCTGCGCCAAAAGAGTGTGAAAATTCCGGTGGAAGTCTTGCACGTTAACCACAAACAGGACGTAAAAGCAAAAATTCTGCTCTATCTGAAACCCTCCGCCGATGCCACAGGGATACATTACGGCGACCTTCTGTTTGTTCACGCGAAACTCACCCGCATCCCGCCGCCATACAATCCGGACGCTTTCGACAACCAGCGGTATATGCAACGGCGCGGCATCTACTATACCGGCTTCGTGAACGAGAACGCCTGGGAGCGTATCGGCAACAGACCCGGAAACAGGGTGAAATTCCTGGCGCAAAAAACTCGTAACAGACTGACAAACACCTACATATCTGCAGGAATGAGCGGCGAGGAATTAGACATCCTAAAAGCCATACTGTTGGGCGATGACGACACCTTGGATCCCGAACTGAAGGCCTCCTATTCATCTGCGGGGGTAAGCCACATTCTGTGTGTTTCCGGAATGCACGTGGGCGTTATCTTCATGATTATCAACTTTCTGCTGAATCCGTTGGACTTTTTCCGCCGCTCAAGAATCCTCAAAACTATTTTGGTTATGCTGATTGTTTGGCTGTATGCGCACATCACGGGATTAGCTCCGTCAGTAACGCGTTCCGCCACCATGTTTACGTTTGTGGCCATCGGGCAGCTGCTGCGACGGAACACCAACGTTTTCCACAGTCTGTTCGCCTCCATGTTCATTCTCCTGATTGTCAATCCACTGCTATTATTCGAGGTGGGTTTCCAACTCAGCTACCTTGCGGTGGCGGGTATTGTGCTCTTCCAGCCAAAGTTATCGGCATTGTACACGTGCCGGTGCCGTATCGGAAACTATTTTTGGGAGTTGATTACGGTTTCCGTGGCGGCGCAGATCGGCACATTCCCCATCTCCATCTACTATTTTGCGAAATTCCCCAACTATTTCCTGCTCTCCAACCTGTCCGTAATCACCCTCTCCTTCGCCGCCATCATCACAGGCATCTCCTTGCTGCCGCTTTCGCTGATTCCGGTCATCGCGCGTCATGCCTCTTGGATACTGACCAAGGAAATCAGCATCATGAACCGCATCATCCGATTCATCGAGCAACTCCCTCACTCCGTAACGGAAAACATTGATTATCACGTTATTCAAGTAATTCTTTTGTACGCCGTTATCGGATGTGTGTGTTTGCTGCTTTATCGGAAAAGCCGTAAAACGTTCTGGACAGCCTGCACGCTGTTGACCTTGTTCTGCGTCTCTTTTGCCGTGCGGAAAGTCCAATTGGCGGGTGAGTCGGGATTTATAGCCTACCACGTCCGGAAAATCAGCGCTATGGGGTTCCAAAGTCAAGGCAGCATGGTGCTTTTTTCGGATTCCATCCAGGACGAGAAGGACGATTTGTACCGTTACAATATCAGCAACTATGCAAGGAAGCATCACCTGAAAGTCTTGGTAGTGCCGATTGACACTTCCGATTTTGACACACCGTTTCTATGCAAACGCGGGAGCTTCATCCGATTTAATGGCAAGAACTACTTTATTCTCAATAAAAAGCAGAAAAAAATGGTTCGAAACAAAAATGACGGTCTGAGTGTTGATTGTCTGCTTTTACGCCAAAATCCGAAGATAGCACCCGACGAAATAATGTTGAAGCTTCCTTTCAGAGAAGTGGTGGCAGATGGGTCCAATTCTGCTTATTATGTAGAAAAATGGCGCAGTTTCTGTGCTGAAAAAGAGATTCCGTTCCATTATACAGGAGACGAAAAATGAATATGAGCAAGGTAACCCCAAATTTTGTATCTTTGCCGCTTGTTTTTTTAAATATGATAAACCACATCAAAGGCAGAATTGAAGAAGTGAATCCCGCGTATGTCATCATTGAGACCGCCGGCGGGATAGGATACTACATTAACATCTCTTTGGCCACATTCTCTGAGATCAAGGACAAGCAAGAAATCAAGTTGCTCACCCATTTCATCGTGAAGGAAGACGCGCAGGTCCTTTACGGATTCGCGACGGAAGAGGAGCGCGAGCTGTTCAAACTGTTGATTTCGGTCAATGGCATAGGGCCGAACACCGCACGCCTGATTCTGTCTTCCATGAGTGTAGGCGAAGTGTTGAACGCCATCGCCACCGAAAACGTCAAAGCCATCCAATCGGTAAAAGGCATCGGTGCCAAGACTGCGCAGCGTGTTGTGATTGAGCTGAAAGACAAGGCGAAGAAGGCTTCTTGGGCGGATGCAACAAAAATTAACGTGGCATACAATAATAACAAATATGAAGCGTTATCTGCTCTTGTTGCTTTGGGTTTCCCGAAATCCGGAGCAGAAACAGTGTTGGATAAAATCATAAAAGCAGAAGGGATACAACTATCTGTGGAAGAACTTATTAAGAAGTCGTTGAAATTGTTGTAACAAAAAAAGGAAAGTTTGAAAGTAAGACAATATATATATGCTATCGTTTTAGCATTCCTCGTAATCACATCCGGGCATTTACGTCTTAATGCTTCGGAAGTTTTGGTTTTGCACAAGACCCTGCCTGTGGGGATTCAACTGTCGTACCCGATTTTCCCGCCCGACACGAACCCTCCGACACTTCCCCAGCCGGACAACAACCCGCTGAACCCGCCCGCCAACAACCCGTTCTACCTCCAGAATCCTCCCGGCATCGGACCTTCGATTATCTACGATCCGATTACCAACACGTACAATTTCCAGTACATGACCGGTAGCACTCCCTTCGGGCCTGCTGCTTACATGAACATTAACGAGTACATCGATTACGACTTACAGCAGAACATCCACAATTATTGGCATAACCAAAGCCGCAGTATCGGAAGCAACGGAAGGTCTCGCACCGGTAGCGGCCTGATTCCGCAGCTTCACATCGGAGGCGACATCTTCGAGGGCATCTTCGGCAGCAACACGATAGACATCCGCCCGTCAGGAAATATCGGGCTGAAACTGGGTGTCAAATTCACTAAAACCGACAATTTCAACATTCCCGTAAAAAAAAGGAAGAATCTGCAGCTTGACTTTGACGAAGACATTCAATTGAACCTGTTAGCCAAAATCGGTGATAAAATCGAGTTCAATCTGAACTACTCCACCGACGAATTGGCCGTCACCACCACCAAAACAGACCAGATAAAACTGAAATACAACGGCAAAGAGGATGACATTCTGCAATTGATTGAATTTGGTGACATCACATTTCCACTGAACAGCACATTGATTACGGGCAGCCAAAGTCTGTTTGGCGTAAAGACTCAGCTCAAGTTCGGGAACCTATTCGTCACGGCAGTGGCATCCCGTAAAAAGAGCTCCTCACAATCCATTACCATCTCCGGTGGGGCGGAAGAAACCGAATTCTATTTCCGCGCCGATGAATACGAGGAAAACAAACACTTCTTCCTCGGCCATTTCTTTGAAGAACATTACAACCAATACCTCAGCACATTACCTCTGGTCGGATCCCCTATTGTCATCACTAAAATCGAAGTTTGGCGCACCACGGTGGGTTCAGCCACCACAAACAACCGCAACATCGTGGCTTTCACAGACTTGGGTGAGTATGACCCCTCGTTTTCAAATCTGTCCTATAACCCGGCATACCCGGGAGGCCAGCACCCAGACAACAACATCAACAATCTGACCGCCTACGCCGACAGTTCTCTGATCCGTAACATAGCCTCCGTGTCAGGCAACATGCAGTCCATTGGCATGAAATCGGGGACAGACTACGAGAAAGTGGAGAGTGCCCGATTGCTTTCCCCCAGCGAATACACTGTGAACACAAAGTTAGGTTTCATCTCGCTGAATTCTGCGTTGGCCGCCGACCAAGTGCTGGCCGTGGCGTTCCAATATACGGTCATCGGCGACGATCATGTTTACCAAGTGGGTGAGTTCGCCAACGAAGTGGCCACGCCGAATTGTATTCGTGTCAAACTGTTGAAGAGTTCCAGCCTGAACGTCAAGTCTCCGTTGTGGAAACTTATGATGAAGAACGTTTACAGTTTAAACGCCTATCAGCTTTCAGCCGACAAGTTCCGTCTGAACGTCCTTTACACCGGTGATGAGGAGGGAGTTCCCAACGGCTTCTTCACGCAAGGTGCCCAAAAGGGTATTCCTTTGATCCGACTGATGGGGCTGGACCGTTTGAACAAGCAGCAAGACCCCACCCCTGACGGTGTTTTCGACTTTATTGACGGGGCGGCCACCAACGGCGGTACCATCAATTCCAGCAACGGTCGTGTTTATTTCCCCACCACCGAGCCGTTCGGCAAGGATTTGCGCGCCGCACTCGACGACCCCGCGTTAGCTGACAAATATGCATTCGACTCGCTCTATACGATGACGAAAACCATGGCGCAGCAAATCACCAACAAGAACAAATATTACATTGAGGGAACATATCGTTCGTCTTACGGTTCCGAGTTCCATTTCCCCAGCGGTGGCGCGACAAAGTCGGTGAGAGTGACTGCCGGCGGCGTGGCATTGACGGAGAATGTGGACTATACTGTCAACTATGACATGGGCGTAGTGACCATCATCAACCAGAGCATTTTAGCTTCGGGAACACCCATCACCGTCACACCAGAAACGGACGACAACTACCAGATGGACAAGCGGATGTTCGGAGTGAACTTAGACTATATGTTCTCACAGGATTTCACCATCGGGGCCACCTTGCTGAACCTTAGCGAGCGTCCTATCACCAACAAGGTCAACTATGGTGACGAACCTATCAACAACCTGATATGGGGTATGAACTTCGCTTACAAGACCGAACTGCCATTCGTCACCAAGGCCATTGATCTGTTGAGTTTCCACCATACCACCACCAAGTCGTATCTAAACTTGGATGGTGAGTTCGCGCATTTCATCCCTGGCCACAACCGTCAGATTGGCAAGAGCGGAACAACATACATTGACAATTTCGAATCCGCGAAATCGACCATCGACCTGATGAACATGAGCAATTGGGTGTTGGCTTCCACGCCGCAAGGCCAGCCGGATTTGTTCCCCGAGGCTCAACCTGTGAACATCTCCGCTTCGACGCGCCGACAATTGGCATACGGTTTCAACCGTGCCCGACTTGCTTGGTACACCATCGACAATTTATTCTATAACGGTGGAACAGCTGTGCCGTCAAACCTGACTGCGGAAGACCTTTCGCGCCCCTACGCCCGTGCGGTGTATGAGCCCGAGCTTTTCCCCTATAAGGAACAGCCCACCACCGCACTTTCCACCCTGATGACCGTGTTCAACCTGGCCTATTACCCGTCTGAGCGTGGCGCGTACAACTATGATGTCGATGGGTCGGAAGGCTTTTCCCGTGGTTTGAACGACGACGGCTCCTTGCGTGATCCTGAAACCCGTTGGGGCGGTATCATGCGGAAATTCGACAACACCGACTTTGAATCCTCCAACTACGAATACATCGAGTTCTGGATGATGGACCCATTCATTGAAAATCCAAACCATAGTGGTGGTAAGCTCTATTTTAACTTGGGCGACATTTCCGAAGATATTTTGCGCGACGGACGTAAATTTTACGAAAACGGTCTGCCCACCGACGGAACCGACCAGGATGTGGAGTTCACCGCATGGGGACGCGTGCCCACCAAGCAGATGGTTATCAATGCTTTTGACAACCAAACGGGTTCCCGCGTCTATCAGGATGTCGGTTACGATGGCTTACCCTCCACCCGTGAGGCGGACTATTTCCAAGAATCTTTCATTGACCGTGTGGCTGCAACCTTCGGTGTTGGTTCACAAGCCTACCAGATGGCTGTCGCAGACCCGTCTGCCGATGACTATCACTATTTCAGAGGCAGCGATTATGATGCCGCTGATGTCAAGCTCGTTGAACGCTACAAATATTTCAACAACGCTGAGGGCAACTCCCCCGAACAAGGACAAGGAGGTGAAAACTATCCCACTTCCGCCACCAGTATGCCGAACATGGAAGACATGAACAACGACAACACCCTGAGCGAGGACGAACGTTACTACCAGTACGTCATTGACCTTTCGCCCGACAAAATGGTGGTTGGTGAGAACTACATCAACGATGTTTATGAGGGGCATCCCAAAGCGCTTCCCGACGGAAGCCGCCCCACCACGAAATGGTATCAGTTCCGCATACCCATTCACAACCCCGACAAGGTGGTGAACAACATGTCCGGATTCAACTCCATACGTTTCATGCGTGTTTTCATGAAAGACTTTGAGGAACCCATTATCTGCCGTTTGGCCACTTTCGAACTGGTTCGTAGCGACTGGCGTTCCTACAACCTGAGCCTGCGCGAAGACGGTGACTATCTCCCGACCCAAGACGATGGAGAATGTTCGTTCTACGTCGGAACAGTGAGTTTGGAGGAGAATGCCAACAGGGTTCCGATTCCTTATATGCTCCCTCCCGGCATCGTACGTGAACAGACATACGGTATGACCGCCCAACTCATCAACGAAAACGAGCAGTCGCTGACCATGAAGGTTGTCAACCTGCCCGATGGTGACTCGCGTGCCGTGTATAAAAACACTTCCTACGACCTGCGCCAGTTCAACAACTTACAGATGTACATCCATGCTGAAGACGTCCACTCTTCCGGCGATTTGAATCCCGGCGATATCAGAGTTTTCATCCGTTTGGGATCCGACTTCACGGAAAACTACTACGAATACGAGATCCCCGTGGACATCTCCCCATGGACAGTCGGGCGCGACACCAATGCCATTTGGCCGGAGAAAAACCGCATGTACATCGCTTTGGATTCCTTAGTTTCTTTGAAGATGCAGCGTAACGCCGCAGTCAGAAACGGCATGCATCCGGGCAATTCCATACCCTATCCTCCGAGAGGACTCGAAAGCGGTGAAGAGCGGATGACTGTTGTAGGCAACCCTAACTTGGGTGAGGTCACGACTATCATGGTCGGTATTCGCAACCCCAAGAAACGCACCCAGAATGCCGGTCCGGGCGGTTACTACGACGACATGCTGGCGAAATCCGTGGAGGTCTGGATCAACGAGTTGAGATTGAGCGGCTTTGACGACCGCCAGGGAGTCGCTGCACTCTTACGCGCCCGAGCCACCCTCGCCGATGTCGGAAACCTCACCGTGTCGGGAACATACTCAACCCCCGGCTACGGAGCATTAGAGCAATCCATAACCGAAAGGTCGCATGAAACCAACATCAATGTGGACATTGCCACCAACATTGATGGCGGAAAACTTTTCTTCCCGGAAAAATGGAACATCAGAATCCCGCTTCACTATGACTATTCCTTAGGCGTTGTGCAACCGGAATATAACCCGCTGAATCCGGACGTGAAGATGAAAGACGAACTGTCACAGCTTCCCAACGCTGAATCCCGTGACTCCCTGCGTTTCCTGACCAACACCGTCACCCAACGCCAGAACGTGAACTTGATGAACGTCCGCAAGGAACGTGATTTCTCAAAAGGCAACAAGATGCACCCCTGGGATGTTGAGAACCTCGACTTCTCCTACTCCTATTCTGAAATGATTCAGCGCACCGAGGACATGGAGATGAACAACGAATACATCCATCACGGGGAAATCGGCTACACGTTCAGCACGAATCCCAAGAACTACCGACCTTTTTCTAAGGCAAAATGGACCAAAAGCAAGTGGCTACAGCTGATTCGCGACTTCAACGTGACCCCCATGCCGAAGAACATCACGTTCCGCACCACCATGCACCGCGACCTGCAGGAGTTCAAGTATCGTCCCAAGAGCCAAGGCAACATTATCATTGACACCAACTATGTAAAATCATACGATTGGACAAGAAATTACGCTTTCAATTGGGACATCTTCCAAAGTTTGAAGTTAGAGTTCAGGGCTGACGCTTCCGCACGCATCGACGAGCCGGACGGCCGCATTGAAACACGCACGCAAAAAGACTCTTTGTGGCGCTGCATCGGCAAAGGCGGCCGCACCACCGACTACCGTCAGACTTTCAACGCCACATACCAGATCCCGCTGAACAAGTTTCCATTATTCAAATTCATAAACGCCAATGTGCGCTACTCCTCCATGTACAACTTTAATGCATCGGCACTTTCCCTCGCTTACCTTGGCAACACCATCCAAAACTCACAAAACGTTCAGGGGAATGCCACTTTAAATCTCGTAACACTTTACAATTCAGTTCCTTACCTGAAAAAAGTAAATCAAGGCATCGCCCAAAACAAAAATGCTGACAAGGGAAAAGGATCAAAAGACCCTAAAGACAACGATAACGACACCGAAAAAGAACTAAATAAAGGCAAAAAGAACAGGGACAAAAACGATTCTCTGAAAGAAAAGCCACAGATAGGCAAATTGATTTTAGACGGAACTTTGCGCGTTCTGATGTCTGTGAGGAACGTTTCGGCCAATTACACACAAGGACGCGGTACAACTTTGCCTGGCTATATGCATTCCGCCACTCTGGTAGGACACAGCAAGGAAAGCAGCACACCTGGCTTCCTGTTTATGTTCGGTGGACAACCTGACATCCAAACCATTGCAGCACGCGACCACTGGCTGACAACCGACTCGCTGATGAATTCCGCCTATCAACGGACCAAGAACCAAGTGATGAATTTCCGGGCATCCGTGGAACCATTCAAGGATTTCAGAATTGACGTTTCCGCAAACCGCAACTTTACAGAAAACTTCTCCGAATATTTCCATGTGGATGAATTGGGCAATGTGCAACATTACACTCCCCAACGTTCAGGCTCCTTCAGCATGACTTACTGCGGATTGGGGACTTTCTTCAAAAACCACGACGATCTGTTCCAAGAATTCCGTGCCGTAAGAGCACAGCTGTCCGAACGTT
This sequence comes from Bacteroidales bacterium, assembly GCA_017525245.1. Taxonomy (GTDB): domain Bacteria; phylum Bacteroidota; class Bacteroidia; order Bacteroidales; family WCHB1-69; genus F23-D06. The sequence continues at coordinate 75,124 of JAFXTE010000047.1, forward strand.
ATGCCCAAAACAACCCCAACTACGCAGGAGAGGTGGATCCGGAAACAGGATTCCCTGTAGGCTACAGCGCCATTTCCCAAGACGTGCTGATGGGTGCTTTCTTCACTACCTACCTCAGCAAAGATGCCCAAAAAGCAGATATCTTCTCACCCTTCTTGAAAATCCCGCTCCCCAACTGGCGTCTCAACTACAACGGCCTGACCAAAATCAAGGGAATGAACAAAATCTTCCAAACGTTCTCCATCACTCATAATTACACCTGTAACTATAATGTAAACGGCTATTCCACCAATATTGCCTACACACAAGATGCCAATGGTTACCCCAACGCTTACAACAACCTCGGAGACTTCATCGCTGCCCACGAACTCAGCCAGATGGCATTAACCGAGCAATTCTCTCCGCTCATCGGTTTTGATATGACTCTGAAAAACAGTATGATACTGAAAGTGGAATATAAACAATCCCGAAATATCTCACTGAGTTTCACGAACACCCAGCTTACTGAAACCACCAGCAAGGAAGTTTCTGTTTCCACAGGCTATCGGTTCAAAGACATCAAAATCGGACTTGTATTTTCTGGCATGAAACGACAGTTTGTCAGCGACTTGAATCTTACCGCCGGTTTCGGTTTGAAAGACAACCAGACAATGCTGCGCAGAATCACCGAAGATGACACACAAGTGACCTCTGGTTCATTAGACATCACCATAAACGTAGCTGCCGATTATCAATTCAGCCGCATGGTCGGACTCAAGTTCTACTACGACCAATCCATTAACAGACCAAAAAATAAGAACCAATATAATAGAATGAATTTCCAAACTGGTATCCAGCTGCAATTGATGCTGTCTCAGTAATGGGAATTGCCTATTAAGCGATCAACTAGTTTCATCAACTATCCTATCGTTTTCGCAATCTTCTCAATGTTCAAACTTCTTGCCGAAGCATCAATAATATCCTTGTAGATGCCGCCTTTCTTGTAGATTTCGTCGGGGTCGCCTGACTCCTCCACGCGACCGTCCTTGAGCGCATAGATGTAGTCGGCATCGATGATTTGCGAGATGCTGTGCGAGATGATGATGACGGTGCGGTCCTGCTTGATGGCATCGATGCTGTTCTTGATCTGTTCGGTGGCGATGGCATCCAAACTGGCGGTGGGCTCGTCCAAGAAGATGATAGGCGGGTTCTTGAGGAACATGCGGGCGATGGCCACGCGCTGCTGCTGCCCACCGGAGAGGTCAGCGGCGTTGTGCGCGAACTGCTTCGGCAGCTCCATGACCTGGTCGTAGAGGTGCGCCTTCTTCGCGGCCTCCACCACTTCCTCGTGCGTGGCATCCGGGTTGCCATAGAGGATGTTCTCCTCGATGGTGCCGTCGAAGATGTGGTTCTTTTGCAACACCAACCCGATGTTCTCGCGCAGGTAGTGCGTGTCGTAGTCGCGGAGATCGATCCCGTCCAACGTGATGGTGCCCACCTGCGGCTCGTAGAACTTGTCCAGCAGGTTGACAATCGTACTCTTGCCCGCGCCCGACAGCCCGACCAACGCCGTGATCTTGCCCGGCTCAATCTTCATGTTGACACCGAACAACGCCTGCGTGCCGTTCGGGTAGGTGAAATCAACGCCCTTCAGCTCGAAATTGCCGTGGATGGGCTCCGGTCTGTACTCGCCTGACGGCTCGACCTCCTTCTCGGAGTTGAGGATGCCGAAGAATCCCTCGGCGTAAATCAGCGCGTCGTTCACGTCGTCGAAGATGCGCTGCAGCTGCGTGATGGGCGCGATGACGTTGCTGAACAACATCACGTGGTACATGATTTTACCGATGGTCATGCCGGGGTATTCGATGAGCACCAAATAGGCGGTGAGAATGATGACCAGCACGGTGCCCACCTGCCGCACGAAACTCTTGAGTCCGTTGTAGTAGAAAGCCACCTTGCGGGTCTTCATCTGGTTTTCCGTCACTTGGTTCTGGATATCCAACTGTTTCTGTCCCTCAATCTCCTCGCGGTTGAAGCTCTTGATGACGTTGATGGAGTCGATGATGTTCTTGATACCCTGACTTTTAGTCTCCAAATGGCTGCGCATCTCACGTCGCCAGCCCTTGAGCCGACGCGCCTGCCGATAGGTAATCCAGAAGTAAACCGGCACGATGCCGAGGGCGACCAAGCCGACATAGACGTTGGCCGCGAACATCAGGATGAGGGCGAGCAAGGCGCTGGAGAACAACGGAAGCAGGTCGATGAAAAAGTTCTGCACCGTGCGCGATAACGAACTGACACCTTGATCAATACGCGCTTGCAGCTTGCCGGTGGCGTTGTCGCCCGAGTTGAAGAAGGCCATCTTGAAAGTGAGCACCTTCTCAATGACGCTCTGCGCCAAGTCGCGGCTCACGTAGATTCGCATCCGCTCGCCGAAATAGTTCTGTGCAAAGGTGACAATTGCGGAAAGCAACTCCTTGCCTAACAGCACGATGCTGATGATGGTCATAATCCGTGCCGCCTGACCCCATTGGAAGTTGGTGCCGATGAGCGCATTGATAGCATCCACTGTCCGGTCAAGCACAATGGCGTTGACCTGCGCCATCAAAGATCCCACTAATGTAAGGATTAAAGTGATGAATACCAGCCATTTGTAAGGTTTCACAAACGGGCGGAGGTTTTTGAAGAGTTGGAGGAGGTTCATATAAAGGTTATTGGTTAAGGGTTATAGGTTATTGAAGCTGGCAAATCGTTCCGAACAAATCATATTCCGCGGCGTCGGTGATTTCCACGTTGTAGAATTCGCCGATGGTGAGCGGTTGGGATTTGTCGATGAAGACGTCGTTATCGACATCGGGCGAGTCGAATTCCGTGCGACCGATGTAGCAGTCGGGTTCTTCGCTGTCGATGAGCACCTTCATCGTGGTGCCGACGCGGGTCTGGTTGATCTCGAAGGAGATTTTCTCCTGCAGCTTCATGATTTCGTTCACCCGTTTGTTCTTTTCGGAGGCCTTGATGGGGTCGCCAAGGTCGAAAGCGGGGGTGTCATCCTCCTGTGAGTAGGCGAAAACGCCGAGCCGTTCGAAACGGTTGCGGCGCACGAACTCCACGAGCTCCTTGTGCTGTTCGCGGGTCTCGGTCGGGTAGCCAGAGATCAGCGTAGTGCGCAGCGCGATGCCGGGAATCGTCTCGCGGATGCGGGCGATGAGGTCGTAGATGTAAGCCGAGCTGCCTCCGCGACGCATACTCTGCAGAATGTCGTCGCTCACATGCTGGAACGGAATGTCCAAATAGCGGCAGTATTGCGGGTACTGCTTCATCACCTCCAGAATCTCGTAGGGGAAGTTCAGCGGGTAGGCGTAATGCAGCCGAATCCACTGGATGCCTTTCACTTGCGCGAGCTTATCCATCAGGTCGGCGAGTTCGCGCTTGCCGCTGCGGTCGATGCCGTAGTAAGTGAGGTCCTGGGCAATCAGCATCAGCTCCTTAACCCCTTGGTCGGCAAGACGTTGTGCCTCCTCCACGAGAAGCGGAATCGGTTTGGAGACCTGCCGGTCGCGGATGAGCGGGATGGAACAGTAGGAGCATTGGTGGTCACAGCCCTCGGAGATTTTAAGGTAGGCATAGTGACGCGGGGTCGAAAGCATACGGTCCGCTGTGTTGAGCAGCTGGAAATCGGGGGATTCCAGCAGATTCGGCAGTTCCGCGAAGGTGAAGAAGCCATCCACTTCGGGCAACGCTTCCTGCAATTCCGCCATATTGCGTTGCACAAGGCATCCCACCACGTACAACTTCTTGATCTGGTGGCGTTTCTTGCGCTCAATTTGGTTCAGAATCTCGTTCACAGACTCTTCGCGGGCATCATGGATGAAGCTGCATGTGTTGATAATCACGATGTCAGACTTCTGCGCGCTTTCGTAGTAGAGTTCATGCCCGTTGCGGTAGAGTTGCGCGGCCATAACTTCTGAATCCACAATGTTCTTGGAACAACCTAAGGTGATGATATTGATAGTCATATATCTAATTTAAGTTTGCAAAAATAAAAAAAGCCCCTTTACGAGGGGCTTTTTTTAGGGAAAACCACTAAATTATTTACGTTTGCAAACAACTTCGTAGTCACTAACCGCTGCTGCGGATTGAAGAGCATCAGCATATGCGTTACAGTTTTTATAACCACTGTTTTGCAAGTTAACTTCAGTGGTGGTTGAAACGCCCATGACAGACACAGTGCATTCACAAACCTTGCTGCAAGAAGTTGCAACACCTGCTAACAACATAGCAGCTCCAAAAATTGCCATTAATTTTTTCATTTTTAAAAAATTTAAGTTAGTACTAATTTCGCGGCAAAAATACAATTTTTTATACACCTAGCAAAAAAAAATCATTTTTTTTTCACACACTCAAGTCCCATTTTTCCATAGGGGGTTTCGGTTACAGAACTAAACTCTGAACAAGATTGACCTTGCGCAACTTCTGTGGAAGTGGCGACTGCGGTCCCGTATTCATAAAGCGTGCATTCACACGAATGACTACAGGAAACCGTCATTAAAGCTAATAACAGCACACATACAAAAAACGGCAATTTCATAATCTTCATAATAACTTTTCAAAAAAGGGCTGCAAACATACACTTTTTTTTTGTACAAACCATTGTTTATTATTCAATGTTTTTTGTATTTTTGCCATTTGAAAATAATCCCAAAACATATAAGGAAATGAAAAAAATTGTCATTGTCATTTTTGCAGCAGTTCTTGCACTGGTGTCTTGTAACAGCACGAACCCTTACGCAGGTAAATACTCCGGCACGTTCACGTTCGTCACAAACAACATCACTAAAAACGGCACCTTGCGGTTGGTCTCCAATCCTCTGACTTCTGGATTGTTGGTCTATGGTGTTGTACCTATCAACCCTGTTTCATCCAACGTCTTTATTTCGAATGATAACAATGCCGAACTCGTAACCCAGCTTTTGCAGTATGTCGGTAACCAAAGTAACATCTATAATGCGGCAACCGAACAAATCAAAAACGTGAGAGTTGAAGCCACCTTTAGCGGCAACACGGTAAATCTGGATATGTTTTACGAAGTGGCGCTGATCAGCAACCTGCTCCAGACCCGTGTAAGCATTGTCAAATTTACGGGTACGAAATAATCATTCCAACCCCCATGTTGAAAAAGTGGACTCTTGGGCTGATTCTCCTGATGGGAGTGGTGTTCTGCCAAGCTCAGGACTCCACTTTTTTGCATGATTACAAAATATTTTATTATCCTTCCGGCGTGAAGTCGAGTGAAGGCCGACTGGTGGATGGCAAACCGGACGGCTGGTGGAAATCCTACAACGAAAAAGGAGTGCTTATTTCCGAAGGAAACCGGAAGAACTTCCTTTTAGACAGTCTGTGGACTTTTTACAACGATGACGCGTCTGTTCGGATGAAAGTGCATTACAAGGAAGACAAAAAAGATGGTGAACAGATTGTCTATCAGAAAGATGAATACACTGTGACACAATGGCACGAAGACACCATCATCGGCCAAGTGAACACGTATGGATTGAATCATGTTTGGAAAAAAACGATTCCCTACATGAATGGTCTGCCGCACGGTCTGGCCAAGGAGTTCAATGACACAGGATTGGTGGTGGCCGTGACCAAATACTACCATGGAGTACGCAGCCGCCGCGAAGTCATCAACCGCATCGACAAGTTCGGACTTAAGCAGGGCAGTTGGAAATATTTCTGGCCCAACGGCAACTTACGGGTCGAGGCACAATACCTCAATGACAAAAAGCACGGTTTTTTCAAATATTATGACGAGAACGGTGATTTTCTGTACGTTGAGAAGTACGAAAACGACCAGTTGGTGAAGGATGCCAAGGAGACCAAAGAACTCGAGCGTCGGCGCACCTACCATTCAAATGGCCAGGTCGCTATCGCCGCCACCTACTACAACGGTCGCCCCGACGGTGTGCGCCGAGACTTTGACTCCACCGGCAAAATCACCAACGGCTATTTGTACGAAGAGGGGTGGCTCCGCTTTGAGGGCATCACCGACCTGAACGGATTGCGCCAAGGATTGTGGAAAGAGTACTACCCTACCGGTGAACTCCGCTCAAAAGGGAAATACAAAAATTCAAAACCTATTGGGGAATGGGAGTTCTATTTTCCTGACAAAACCATCGAAATCATAGGCAGTTACAATGCAAAAGGCCAAAAAATCGGGGAATGGTTTTGGTTCTACCCGACTGGCGACACCATGACTGTGGCCAACTATGAGGACGGAGACTTGGAAGGCCGCTACACAGAGTATGATGAAGAGGGGGTGGTAATGACAAACGGTCGTTACGAAGCCGGTTACGAAGAAGGAACTTGGTTTTACAGAAACGGAACATCTTATGAGACAGGAAATTACAGCGGTGGCATGCGCGAAGGAACTTGGAAATCATGGTTCGACAACAACAAACTCGCATCCGAAATCCAATATTCCGACAATCTCATGGATGGAAAATACACGTTGTATTGGGAAAACGGCAATGTCCGCCTGACCGGAAAATACGAAGAAGGCTTGCAAGAAGGAATTTGGCAACTGTATGACGAAGAAGGAATTTTATCCATAACTACCTTATACAAAGAGGGTAAGGAATTAAAATGGAATAACTATACAATAAAGTAAGAGGGGTTCGCGTTAAAAAATTTCGTATTTTTGTGGCCTCAAATTTCAATCTGTTTGATTAACTTAAGGATAACAGATGAATTTTTTTTGATGTCAAAGACTTGTAAGGTCTTGGTATTTATTGTTTTATAAAATTTGAATATGAGATTAAAAATATTGATATGTACCTTATTGTACGGATTTGTGTGGGGGTTGAACGCACAACCGGAAAGTCAGAATGCGTCTGATTCCACCGCCGCCAAAAGCACTCAGGAGAGTTTGGAGATTTTCACCCGCAACGAGATCCGACTGATGGACTCCCTGCTGAATGTCTGGTACGTGAAACGCGACCTCGCCTCCCAAAACTCCGTTCTTTCCAAGCTGACCGATGACACAACCAAATACGACAACAATGATTCTCTGATTTACAAGCGTTTAAGTGCGATTGAGACCCCGATTCAAGTGGCTTACAATGACAAAGTGAAACGCTTTATTGAACTTTATTCCGTCCAGCGCCAACGCAGTTCTTCTGTAATCTTGGGGCTGGCGCAATACTATTATCCGTGGATGAAGGCCATTTTCGACAAATATGACCTGCCTGAAGAGTTAGTCTATATCACCATTATCGAATCGGCGTTGAATCCCACGGCGGTGTCTCCGGCGGGAGCGACAGGCATCTGGCAGTTCATGTATGGCACGGGCAAACTCTACGGCTTGGAAGTCACCTCATACGTGGATGACCGCCGCGATCCCTACAAAGCCACCGATGCCGCTGCACGGCACTTCCGCGACCTCTACAACATCTTCGGTGACTGGGGCTTGGCTATTTCCGCCTACAATTGCGGCGCCGGCAACGTTCGCAAGGCCATCCAACGTTCCGGTGGCAAAACCGATTTCTGGAGCGTCTGCAACTACCTTCCCCGCGAAACCCAGAACTACTTCCCCGCCTTCATCGGCGCCATGTACATGATGACCTACCACAACCTTTACGGAATCCAGCCCGCCAAAATCTCCATCCCCTTGGATGTGGATACCATCATGATTCAAAAGGAGACCCATTTCCAACAGATTGCCAACGTCTTAGGTGTCAGTTATGACGAAATCAAATCGCTGAATCCGCAATACAAGAAAGACATCATTCCGGCCTTTAACCTGCCGATGCCGGTGCGGCTCCGGTCCAACGATATTTTGCGCTACATCGCCATGGCCGACTCCGTCCCGAACTACAACTATGACACCTACTTCAATCCGACCAAAAACCTGAACCTGGTTGCCTCGAATGGCGATGTCTCCGACGACGGCATGATGATCGTGCAGAAGACCCCGAACAAATATCACATCGTGAAAAAGGGCGAAACGTTAGGCAAAATCGCTTCAAAATACCACACAAGTGTCAATAGTTTGAAAGCCTTGAACCATTTGCACAGCACCAATCTGCGTATCGGACAAAAGCTGATTGTGAAGAAAGGCTCCACGGTGAAAGTTCCCAACCCCAACTACAAACCTTCAACTCAAGACTCCACTAAAACTATTGCCAGCAACACCACCGTTGATTCCATGACAACGAAAAGCGATACAGTAGGCAGTCCCGCTCCCGTCCAACCGAAACCGGAAATCAAACCCGTGCAGCAACAACTCAACTACACCTCCTACACCATCCGCCAAGGAGACACACTATCCTCTATAGCAAGACGTTACGGGACCACTGCCAACGACATCGCCCAATACAACCACTTGGCCAACAAAGATGCCATCAAAATCGGCCAGAAACTGAAAATCCCCAAGAAATAACACTGTTTGACGGTTCGCCGTTTGAAGGGACTATTTACTCGTCTCTCCAAAAAAACACAGAACACTATGGGCATAGTTATCAAACAGAGCATTAAAGGCACGATAGTCAACTACGTGGGAATAGCCATCGGCTTTATCACCACGTTTTTTATTGTCACCAAGTATCTGACGCAGGAAGAAATCGGCCTCACCCGCGTGATGATTGACGCCGCTGTCCTTTTCGCCAGCTTTGCCCAACTCGGCACCGGCTCCTCCATCATTCGTTTTTTCCCTTATTTTAAGGATGAAAACGAGAAACATCATGGATTCTTTTTCTGGACCCTGATTGTACCGATTGTCGGCTTTCTCCTGTTCCTAATCGTGGCCAAATGTCTGGAAGGTACTATTATACACACTTTTTCAAAAAACTCAGAACTGTTTGTCACCTACTATCGATTCGTATTCCCACTGGCGCTATTCATGCTCTACCAAACGGTTTTCGAGGCCAACGCCAACGTGCTGATGCGCATTGTGGTGCCGAAATTCGTGCGCGAAGTGGGTGTGCGTGTCGGTTTGCTGCTGGCATATTTACTATACGGCTACTGGCACGTCATTGATTTGGACGGCCTCGTGATGGGCGTATGTATCACCTACCTCCTCGCCGCACTGATTGATTTTTTCTACCTATTGTCGCTGAGCAAAATTTCATTCAAGCCTGATTTCAAAATATTTACCAGACCTTTACTAAAAGACATAGGGTTCTACACCATATTCCTGTTGCTGAACGCTGTCACGGTAAATGTGATGCCGTTACTGAACACCTTCTTTGTCAGTGCGGGCATGGGCCTCACATTCACAGGCATTTACGCCATCGCAAACTACATAGCCACCGTGGTTGAGGTGCCGAATCGGTCACTTAATGCCATCGTGCAGCCAGAAATTTCTGAATCCATCAAAAACAACGATATAGAAAGAGCCGAAACACTCTGCAAATCAGTTTCCCTGCATCTGATGCTGTCCAGTGCGCTTATCTTTTTGTTTATCTGGATTAATATCGATGCGCTTTTCATGCTACTGCCCAACGGCGAAATGTATGAGGCTGGGAAAAGTGTGGTACTAATCCTCGGCTTCGCTAAGTTTTTCAATTCCACCCTGTTTGTCAGTTCAAGCGCGTTGAATTACTCCAAATATTACTATTGGTCGCTGGTGTTTACAGTCATGCTTACCACTATGGCCGTTTTACTAAACGTATTGCTAATTCCACGATATGGGATGAACGGCGCTTCCTTGTCACATCTGATTTCCTACCTGACCTTTTACCTATGTTTGCTGTTAGTGGTTCGTGTGAAACTGAATATCAACATATTATCAGCAGCGCAGCTCAAAGTGATTGCCTTAGTTGCCGGATTGTTGTTGTTAAATTTTGGATGGGTACGGATAATTGCACCTCTTTTCATGAAACTGCCATTTTCCATAACTGCCAATGCACTAGTGGATGCGACTGTCAAAAGCGTCTTTTTGATGTTGGTCACCGTGGTTGTGTGCTATTTCTGGCACATTTCGGAAGACATCAACCAACTGATCCGAAAGACATTGAGAATTAAGGGTTAGCTGTTGGCTTTTAGCTGATTTTAAGAATTGTTACTGTTTGCCCTTATTTTCTGGTGAATGTCAATCTTTCGCCACGATTCTCCTCGTGGAAAATCCCGTTTTCATAAACTAAATTTCCGTTAACAAATGTGTGTGTTACTTGCGAACGGACTGTATTCCCATCATAAGGTGTCCAACCACATTTGTATAACACATCTTCGTTGGTAATCAACGCATTAGCATTGTCATCCACAATCGCCAAATCCGCAAAATAGCCTTCCCTGATAAAGCCGCGCCGTTCAATGCGATATATCGTGGCGGGATTATGACACATCAATCTTACCAAATCAGCTATTTTCAATTTATTTCGTTTGAAATTATCCAACATAAACGCAAAATTATGTTGGATGGACGGAAACCCGGACTTGGCTGTGAAATAGCTATCGGTAAACTTTTCCTCGCGAAGATGCGGTGCATGGTCGGAGCCAATAGTGTCAATGTAGCCATCTTGCACCCCACGCCAAAGAGCACGTTTGTCGTTTGCCGACTTTATGGCCGGATTGCACTTGATGGCGAATCCGTATTGGCTGTAATCACGGTCATCAAACAACAGATAATGCGGGCACGTTTCCGCAGTTATCCTCTTGGACAACAATGGTATGGAAGGGTCAAAAAGCAGTAGTTCCGCACGGGTGGAAATATGCATGACGTGCAGTCGCGCACCCGTCTTTTTGGCTAAATTCACGGCCTTTTCAGTCGAACGGTAACAAGCCTCTTCGGTGCGGACGAGCGGATGGATGCTTGCATCAGGCACTACTTCATGGTGTTCAGCCAATTCCTTATAATGCAGCGTATTGCGTTTGATTATATCCTCGTCTTCACAATGTGCAGCTATCAGACACGGTGATTCTTTGAAAAGAGTTTCCAAGACAGAATCCTTATCCACCAGCATGTTGCCTGTGCTGGAACCCATGAACAATTTCACACCGCAAACTTTTGCAGGGTCGGTTTTCACAATTTCGTCAAGGTTGTCGTTTGTGGCTCCGATGTAGAACGAGTAATTTGCCAATGATTTTTCGGCTGCGAGATTGAATTTCTCCTGCAGCAAAGCTTGCGTGGTGGTTTGCGGTATCGTGTTGGGCATCTCCATATAGGAGGTCACGCCGCCTGCCACTGCCGATCGGCTCTCGCTGTAAATGTCAGCTTTGGCGGTCATGCCCGGTTCCCGGAAGTGCACGTGCTCGTCAATGACTCCGGGAATAAGGTATTTGCCCCGAGCGTCAACAACCTGCGCGTTTTCTGGCTCAAAGGTCTCGCCGTTGCGCACGATTTTAGCGATTATGCCATCTTTAATATAAAGGTGAGCACTAAAAGTCTCACCTTCGTTTACTACAGTTGCATTTTTAATGAAATAATTCATTAGTAATGGTTATGGGTTATGGGTTATTGGTTATTGAAGCAGTCCGTAGTTCATCGTTCATTCATCGTTTTTCATCGCATAATTAGAATCGTCCGCCGGCACCGCCGCCGCCGAAGCCGCCTCCACCACCAAAGCCACCGAAACCGCCACTGCTACGGCCGCCACCGAAGCTGCTACCACCGAAACCACCGCCGAAGTCAGACCAATTGCCGCCATAGTGGGTGGGTGGGAAGAAGGAACCAGTATAATGGCTGCCGCCGCCTCCTTTCCAGTTTTTGTGTATGATTACACAAATGAGAACAACTATACCGATAAAAAACAAAAGACCAAAAAGGGCATCCCCGTCAAACTCGTTGTCTTCTCGTATCTCCTTGATTTCGCCTGCCGCCAGAGGCAGAATGTACGCCAATGCCGAATCAATGGCCGCGTTGTAATCGCCGTCACGCAGGGCGGGCATCATCTTCGTCTCGATGATGCGTTTCGCGATAGCATCGGGGATAGCGCCCTCAAGGTCGTAACCCACCGCGATATAGACTTCTCCGGAGGTCTCGTTGCGGGGTTTCAGCAACAACACCACCCCATTGCGTTTCTCGTCGGTGGATCTCACACCCCATTGGTCACCGATTTCGTAGGCGAATTCCGCAGCCGTGTAGTCGCCCAAGTCGTTGACAGTTACCACACAGATAACATTCGTGGTGGTATCGTTGAAAGCCACCAGCAAATCCTCCTTCTCCTGGATTTGTTCAGGAGTGAGAATGCCCGCAAAGTCGTTGACTAAGCGCGGCGGATCGGGTTTGGGCGGAATTGCATCCGTAGTCTGCGCTATACCCGTCCACGCGACAAAGAGAACGAAGAATATGATTATCAGTCGTTTCAAGACTACTTTGGATTATGATTAGTTGAAATTGAATTCCACATTAGGAGCCTTGTCGGCACCTTCAACTGCTTTGAAATAGCCTTTCTTGTCGAAATTGAAAATACCGGCGATGATGTTGTTCGGGAAACGACGAATGTAACTGTTATAGTCGTTCACCGTTTCGTTGAACTTGCCGCGCTCCACGGCAATGCGGTTTTCGGTACCTTCCAGTTGGGCTTGCAACTCCAGGAAATTCTGGTTTGCCTTCAGTTCGGGATAGCGTTCCACAACGACCATCAAACGGCTCAAAGCGGAACTGAGTTGGTCTTGGGCTGCCTGGAATTTGGCGATAGACTCCTCAGTAAGGTTATTCGGGTCGATTTGCACCGATGTGGCTTTGGCACGTGCCTCAATCACCTCTGTCAGAGTTCCTTTCTCATAGTTCGCAGCACCCTCAACTGTCTTCACCAAATTAGGAATCAAGTCCATACGGCGCTGGTAGGCATTCTCCACGTTGGCCCAAGCCTTAGAGCATCCTTCGTCCTTTTGGACCATATTGTTGTAAGGTTTCACGAACATGGCACCCAAAACGATGACGATGCCAACGATAATCAGGATGGTTTTTAATGTCTTGCTCATTTTATTGAATTTTAATATTTGAAATTTTCTCGTTTATCTTGTAGAGATGTTTCATGAAACTTGTAGAGACGTTTCATGAAACGTCTCTACAGAAAGATTTTTCGATTTGTTTGTAAATTATATCCACTGCACCTGAATTCTGCGCCACATATTCCTGACAAATATTGCATGTTTGGGTATAATATTCAGGCTTTTGTTCGAATTTCGTCATTATATCTTTCATTTCATCTGAGGAATTGACCGAAAATGCCCCTTTTTGTGCCACCAGATTCACTGCTTCATTGAAATGATCGTAATGTGGCCCAAAGAAGAGCGGTTTTCCATAGACGGCGGCCTCCAAAATATTGTGCAAACCTGTCTTGAAAGCGCCCCCGATGTAGGAGACCGTGCTGTATTGGTATAATCTGCTTAAAATGCCAATCGTGTCAATGATAAGCACTTGGCAATTCGCTAAATCATTCTCCTCTTTGGAAGAATAAAGCGCGGTTTTATATGCGGCGAACGTCTGTTTCACTTCCGGGGTTCGGTTGATTTCGTGGGGCGCGACCACCAGTTTATAATCAGGAAAATGCTGCAATAATTGTGCCAGCAGTTGCTCGTCTGGTCCCCACGTGCTGCCCGCCACGATGACTTTCTTGTCGCCACGGAACGTTTCCATGAAATCGAACGGCTGCACCTGCGCGGCAATGGCTTTCACACGATCGAAACGAGTGTCGCCGCAAACGGTAACCTGTTTGATGCCAATACCATCCAACAATTCTTTGGATTTTTCTGTCTGCACAAAGAAATGCGAAGCCTGTTGCAGTTGCTTGGCAAACCAGCGACCAGAGGGCTTGAAAAAATGTTGGTTTTCACGGAAAATGGCACTTATATAATAAAAAGGTATAGCTTTTTGATGCAATTGCTGCATGAAGTTATACCAAAATTCATATTTCACAAAGATGGCTGCCGCGGGTTGCACGATGTCAAGGAACTTTCTTGCATTATGGGGCAAATCCAACGGCAGATAGAAATTATAATCAGCAATCGGTTTTTTAACTGCCTGCGTGTAACCCGAAGGAGAGAAGAATGTTACAAGTATTTGTTTATCAGGTTGTTCCTGCTTGATTTTCTCAACAAGCGGCTTGGCTTGCTCATATTCCCCTAAAGATGCGCAATGAATCCACACAGGATTTGATTTGCCGGCGAAAGTACGTTCCATCTCGGCAAACAAGCCCCTACGACCTCGCACCCACAGCCGCGCCTTCTCATTGAACAGCGCCGCCACCCGGATGCCCAGCCCGTAAAACCAAATCCCTATCGTGTATAACACTTTCATCGTTTCATCGTTTCATCGTCTCATCGTTTCATCGTTTCATCGTTTCATCGTCTCATCGCTTTATCGTCTCATCGCTTTATCGTCTCATCGTCTCATCGATAATAAAACGTGGTCGTTGTTTTCCGTTCATACAACGGGATGTTCCAGCCCGCCTTGAATCCTACCAATCCGCTGAATTTATACGGCATGTCTGCAGTGGGACCTTCGAAAAAGACATAGTTTCGGTTCGGTCTGGTCCACATCTCGTGAAACTCAACCCCGATAAAAAAGTTCAACATACGGTTTCTGTGTACAAACTGGTAGCCGATGAACTGACTGAGGACAAATCCGCCCGACCGACGGTCGTAGCCCTTGGCGTAGTTGTCGTCCAACTGGGGATATTGGTGGCTGTAGTCATCAAGACGTAGCCGATGGCTGAAGTAGCCACCACCAAGTTTGAGCCAGATACCGGAATTCTTCCAACGGTCCAAGGGGATAATCTTCCCGATGTCGGCTTGGACAGTCCAATAACGGCCTTCCGCCCGGATGCCGCCCGGCGACACCAGCCCGTTGCCGTCAATGACAATGCCGTCTTCATTGGCCAGCGTACCGTTGAAGAAATTCGGGTCGCGCATGTTCGCATTGAACATGTAGTCGAAATGGAAACCGACCGTCCAATTTGACTTTGACTTGAACGTAAATCCCGGTCCGACAGCAAAATTGTTCTTGAACATGGCACGCAAATTGCCCATCGGGAAATGGTAGGCCATGTGCGCATCCAACCAAATCATCGGAGCGGCAGTGTCCACATAGTCCTTGCTGGAAAAATCAGTCTGATAGACCGGTTTGCTCCGCTGCGCAACCATACTTTTCGGCATTGACACGGCCACTATCACTGCCAAAAAGAGAAAAAGATGTAGCAAGCGACAACCTGCCACATCTTTTTCGGTATGCTTAAAATTAATCATATAATCTGATCTGAATAATTCATACTTGACATCTGCCAAATATGGCTTTTAGCTTTTGGCTTTTGGCCTTTGGCTTTTAGTGCCAATTCCTGTTGATAGCCAACAGCTAACAGCTAACAGCCAACAGCCAACATTAGTTCGTGCGTCCTGGATAGACCTTGAGGGCTTCGCGGAGGCATTCAACAGCTTTCTCCAAGTCGGAAACGTTGAGGCAGTAGCTGATACGCACCTCGTTAACGCCTTGACCCTTCTTGGAATAGAAGCCAGTGGCAGGAGCGAACATCACCGTGGCACCATTGTAGCTGAAGTCTTCGAGCAGCCAGCGGCAGAATTTGTCGGAGTCGTCGATGGGCAGACGGGCGACACAATAGAAAGCGCCCTTCGGCATCGGCACGAAACAACCGGGGATGGCGTTCACACCGTTCACGATGGTATTTCTGCGAGCTACGTATTCCTTGTTGACGCTCTCGAAATACTCTTTGGGAGTATCAACGGCGGCCTCACCGAGAATCTGACCGTAGGAAGGCGGGCTCAGACGGGCCTGCGCCATCTTCATCGCGGTATTGTAAACCTCCTTGTTATGCGTGATGAAAGCACCCACACGTACACCACATGCGCTGTAACGCTTCGACACAGAGTCCAAAAGCACCACGTTGTCGGCAATGTCGGTCAACTCCATGACGGAGAAATGCTGGGCGCCATCGTAACAGAATTCACGATAAACCTCATCGGCGAAGAGGAAGAGGTCGTGTTTCTTGGCAATCTCACCCAACTTCAGGACTTCCTCCTTGGAATAGAGGTAGCCAGTGGGGTTGTTAGGGTTACAGATCATGATGGCCTTGGTCTTCGGGGTGATAACCTTCTCAAAATCCTCGATGGACGGCAGCGCGAAGCCGTTCTCAATCGTGGAGACGATGGGTTTCACCACCACGCCGCACATCGTGGCGAAGGCGTTGTAGTTGGCATAGAAAGGTTCCGGGATGATGATCTCGTCGCCGGAATCCATGCAGCTGTTGAAGGCGAAAAGGAGGCCTTCGCTGCCGCCGGTGGTGACGATAATCTCATCGGGAGTGATCTCGATACCCACGCTGTGGTAGTACTCCACTAATTTCTTGCGATAGCTGATGTTACCGGCAGAGTGGCTGTAGGCAATCACCGGGATGTCAGCGTTGCGCACCGCATCACGAGCGCCTTTCGGGGTCTCGATGTCGGGCTGACCGATGTTCAAATGATAGACATGGATGCCACGAGCTTTGGCGGCATCAGAGAACGGGACGAGCTTCCGGATGGGGGAAGACTGCATGCTTGCACCTTTTTGGGAAATTTTCGGCATAATTTTTATTTTATTAAATTGATAATCAGATACTTGAATTTTCTCCACTAAAGTGGCAAATATATAAAATCTTTCTCAAGTTTCGCAAGTATGATTCAGACTGTTTGTGGAAATTTGTCGTTCAACGGAGGAGATTCCGCCAGTTCCTGTCGTCACTGGCGGAATGGTGCGCCGCATTCAAGGAAAAAGGGGGAAGAAGATGGGCGGCGGTCGTGAAACTTCAGACAACGGCAGCTATTTCCCCGCCGCCCATCTTCTTCCCCCTTGGTCTCATACGGAGGTGCGCACCATTCCGCCGCGAACGCAGTGAGCGAGCGGAATCTCAAATCGTACGATAAACTTAAACTTAGAACTATTGACTATAACCCTGGCTTCAATAACCAATAACCTCTAATCCATAACCATTATCTGAAATTATAGCACCGCAGAATCGGTTCGCCTTCGGCCGGTCGCAGGTGCATGGCACCGCCCAGACATTGCTTGTAATCTTTGCAGGAGGCGCACATGCCACAGTGCATCCATTTGCGGTCGCGCATGATTTGGAAGCGGTTGTCCCAAACATCCAGCAAGTTATCGTGATAGATGTTGCCTTGCCGGAATGATCGGTTGATGTTTGGGCAGGCAGAGATGTCGCCATTCAGCAACACGGACCCGATGTTGATGCCGGCGCGGCAGAAGAAATAGCTGTCTCTTACCTCTTCTTCGTACTTGCCCGTATAAGCTTCGCAGCTGAAGGTCAGGTTGATTTCGCCTTCGCGACGGGTGTCGGCGATAAATTGCAGCATCTCTTCCACTTGGGAACGGCTAAGCATCAGTTCCGGGTCGCCCGCCGCACGTCCGATGGGGGCGATGGTGAACAACCGCCAGTACCGAATCCCGTTGGCGATGAGCAGTTCTTTAAGTTGCTGTAACTCTGGTAGATTCCGTTTATGCACGCAGGTGACAACATCATAGTTCAGCCGCGGCTCGTTAGCGATGAGTCGCAACGCCCGCAGTGCCCGTTGGAAACTTTGCGGGTGCTGCCGTAACCAATTGTGCGTTTCCTCCAACCCGTCCAAACTGACGGTGACGGAACTCAACCCAGCGGCTACTAATTCGCAGTGTCGCTGCTCATCGTAGAGCATCCCGTTAGTGACGATGCCCCAGCGGAATCCGTGCTGTCGGAGGGTGCGTCCGCAGTCGGCCAGGTCCTCGCGCAATAACGGTTCCCCGCCGGTGATGGCGATGATGACGGTGTCGCGGGGATAGCGATGCTCCAAGGGTTCGATGGCGCGAAGAAAATCGGCGAACGGCATGTCCGCCACACGGGTCTCCGATTTGCAATCCGACCCGCAATGACGGCACGAAAGATTGCACCGCCATGTACACTCCCAAAAGAGATAGTTCAATTCGTGTATTTCGGTTTCATTCTTGCGAAACACACGGAACAGGAAACGCTTGAAAGCACTCATCTTATTGAGCGTCAGAAACTTTCTTGACCTTAAATCGCAGAGGCTGAGTCAAATCAGAACCATAAACCATGGTGTCCAAGGTTTCGTACTGTCCATTCTCTGTGCTGTCTATGTCCGTGACGGAAAATCGGAATTCTTGCATGTCGTACAGATAACGCTTCTCCGAGTCAAAGAAATTCCCATTATGGTCTGTGGTATCTACAAAACAAACCTCTTCAGATACAACCATCAATCCTTCAACAGGTTCATTGGTTTCCACATCGGACACTCTACCTTGGATAACGGCTTCCATCTGATTCCCAGGCATTCCGTAACAAGCTTGAAACGCGAACATCAGCGCGGTGAAAGAAAACGATCCGAACAAGAATCGGAGCAGTTTCTGTTTTTTCTCTTTGAGGTATTTGAACATAACGGCATCTTTTATTATGGGTGCAAAAGTACATAAATTACAAATATACACAGACAGATTAAATTGACGCTGTGGAGACGTTTCATGAAACGTCTCTACATAAAGATGCAAAAAAGCCTAAAGGTTACAAAATTGTGTATCTTTGCCGGATAATAAGACGTAAGACGTAAGACGTAAAACGTAAAACTTTGGGCAGAAAACGGAGGAAATGAAATTTATGATAAAATATCTTTTGTCTTCAAAAGTCTTAAGTCTCAAGTCTTAAGTCTCAAGTCTCAAATCTCAAGTCTCAAATCTACAAATATGGTACGAGCAAAGAAACGATTAGGACAGCATTTTCTGAATAACCAGGCGATTGCGCAGGATATCGCCGACGCCATCCGCACGCCCGACGCGCATGTGATAGAGATCGGACCGGGCATGGGCGTGTTGACACAATATCTCCTGCAGCGCGAGTTCCCACAGTTCGCTGTTATCGAGCTGGACGAGGAATCCGTTGAGTATCTGCAAGTTCACTATCCGGAATTGGGTAACAATCTGATTCACGGCGATTTCCTGCAATATCAACTATCGAATTTCTATGACGGCCCGAAGGTGATTGTCGGCAATTTCCCCTACAACATCTCCTCACAAATTCTGTTCAAGGTTTTGGACGAGAAAGAGACCGTGGTGGAGCTGGTGGGCATGTTCCAGAAGGAGGTGGCCGAGCGGGTGTGTGCCCACGCGGGCAACAAACAGTACGGCATCCTAAGCGTCTTGCTACAAGCATATTACGACACCGAATATCTCTTCACCGTAGGAGAGCATGAGTTCACGCCGCCGCCGCAGGTGAAGTCAGCCGTCATCCGTCTCACCCGCAACTTCGACAAGAAGCTGAACTGCGACGAGAAGACCTTCCGCACGGTGGTGAAAACCGCCTTCAACTACCGCCGCAAGACCCTCCGCAACGCGTTACAGTCGCTGCCCTTTGACAAGGCCTTCATGGAAACCGAGCCGCTGTTCACGAAACGCGCGGAGCAGTTGTCGTTGGGGGAATTCGAGTATTTGACGGGGAAATTGTCGTTTTAAACTTTAATATTCCATGAAATACAGTTCAGCGCACCGCCTCTTTTGACGGCTTCCAAAGAGGGTATGCCGACCACTTCGCATTCGGGACAGGTGTTTTTGATTTGTTTCAGAGCTTGTTCATCTTCCTCAATTCCCAATTGTGGCACCAAAATCAAGTTGCCCACTTGCAGGAAATTGATGTAACACCAACTGTATTTATCATGCTTTTCTACATTGAATTTCAACGGGATGATTTCAAAGCGTTTTTCCAATATTTCATAGAAAAGGTTGTAAAACTTTGTTGAGAAATCATCATAGTTGGTCAGGAGAATCTTTCCGTCACCAACGTAATGAACAATGCCGTCACTATGTCCATATCTGTCGCATTTTTCCCTCGGCAGAAAAAGAATGTCGCATTGGAAAGCGTCGCGCAGCATCTTTTCTACCTCAGCGCGAGATTTGTCTTGGTTTTCTTCAAACACCTTCTCCGTCATCACAACGGTATCGCCGCATTTCACCACGTTGCCGCCGTCCAAAACGAGGTTGATTCTGATACTTTTGGGTAGTAGCTGCTGCAAATGGTTCGCTTCTGATTGGAACACATCATCGGGATTGGTTTGAACGCTTTGGCCGTATGTGTCTTTCAAATAATTGGGCGTATATTTGTAGAACACGAAACGCTCTTTTTCAATCTGGATGGGCATGAAATCTCGGCACCAGATGTCTTCGGTTTTCGATAGGTAGTCGTACGGAATCCCATACTTTGTCAACGCCTCCGTGATGTGAGTGTTCAGGATCGGGCACTTCTTCGGCAACAGGTCGGAGAAGTAAACGGTGTTGGTTTGGTTGTCGGTGATCATATCCATTGTTATGATTTTATTTAGAGAACAAATTCCTTTATGATTTTATTTAGAGAACAAATTCCTTTCTATGGTATATTTTTTTTCAATACTTTTCACCACGCCTTTTCTTTTGTCATACCAAGTCCGTTCTGTATTCCAATTTGTTATATCTCCATCATAGAAACACAAATTATAATCCCCATCTATATTATCAATCATTGCTGTCTGGCCTAATAAACGTTTTGTGGTTTTTGGCTCCTTTGCAACGTGAAATTTAGACTTTTGCAATTTAGGCATATAACTTCCCTTGCAAGCATTTAATAATTCATCTTTGCAACTCAACGGTCCTGTGATAAGTTTTTGACCATCACCTTTCAAAGATCTGATGAGAATTCCACCAAATCGATTATCACTATATTTACTTTCAAAGCATATGTCAACTCCGCTCAAATGGTAGAATAAATCACCTGCTTTGTATTCGTTTCTTGCATATGTGACGATATTCCAATCTTCATTGAAATCGTTTTTGTCAAAATAATAAAACTCTATTTCCGCAAGATTGTAATATTTCTTCTCTTTTTCACCACATTCAATACAAAAATCACTCAATAGTTGTTTTGCAATAGAAAAGCATTTGTTTTGAAACTCTTTCACATTATCTGCCGTTAATCCATCAAATGGATTCTTCAAAAAATCAAATTTTTCTTCCATAATCACTCGTTTTTTTGTTTATAAATAACTTTCAAAGTGCAAAGGTAAAGCGGAAAAATGAAACCGCCAAACTTTTTTTGTTAATTTTTGTCAAGATTTTCGAAAAGATATTTATTACATTCCTAACACCGCTTATTTTCAGCGGATTACGATTTTTTTACTCTCACGTCCCACTTCCCATCGTAGTGTGTCTTCAACACACCGGCCATGGCGAGCATCGCCGTACCCCACACCGCACTCCCTATGGTCGTTTGGTGTGGGGTTATTAAAATATAGTGTCTTCGACACTACTGGAAATACATCCTTGCATTTCTTTCCGAAAACCCAATCAAAAAATTTAACTATTCAAATCAAAATAGTTAAATTAAAATTACAACCGATTGGTTTTCAAGAATAAAAATATTTTGCAAAACCCTTGACAAGAGGGCGGTTTTGTTGTATATTTGTCAGCGGAAATCATTAGTATTATCAATCACCAAAAACAAAATGTTATGGCAAAGAAAAAGACCGATAAAAGAAACCTCCAAACAGTCTTGGAAACAAGCAACAATCCGTTGGCGTATAGGAATGATTTTGAAAAAATCTTCGGCATCATAACCTCTCATAAGAACCGGTCGATGAGAGCCGTGCATAACGAATCGCTTCTCATGATTTGGGAGGTGGGTGCTTTCGTGTCAGATCGATTAAAGAGAGCCGTCTGGGGCGATGGAGTAGTCCGTATGCTTGCGGATTACATCCGCACTCGGAATCCCAAAGCCAAAGGTTGGAGCTATAGTACCATATACAGAATGGTAAAGTTCTACGAAATGTATTCGTCTGATGGTTTCACGCAAACTGTCAGCCGTTACGGAATGCAAAACTATCTGTCTGAGACAGAGCAGGAAAAGCTGCCATTTAAGGATGGTGAACTTGTGCCAATCGAATTGGCACAAAGAGGGAAAGATAAATTTGTGTCAATCGGATTGACACAAAAAGGGAAAGACAAAATTATGCCATTCGAAATGGCACAATTTACAAACGATGAATTTGTGTCATTCGAAATGACACAAATTCATAATGTGCTCTTTTCTACAGGTTGGACAAATCACCAGATAATCATGAACAGGTGCAATAACGACCCGGCACGACTATTCTACATGCTTTATGCAGGGAAGGAACAATTGTCAAACAAGGAACTTATTCGCATTATTAAGACAAACACCATGAATTCTCTGCTTGGAGGGAAAATGCAGTCCGAAATGATGAAACAGAAATATCCGCAAAGCGGCGTCATGTTCAAAGACACGGTTTATCTGGAAATGTTCGGGTTACCTGTGAAATACAGGGAATCTAAACTGAGAAAGAGAATAATCGCCCACATGAAGGATTTCATTTTGGAGATGGGTAAAGATTTCCTTTTTATAGATGAAGAGCATCGTTTGATGGTAGGCGGAAAAACGTTCAAAGTGGATTTGCTGTTTTACCACAGGTTATTGCAATGTATGGTGGCCGTTGAGCTGAAAACCGACGAGTTCCAGCCCAAAGATTTGGGGCAATTGGAGTTTTATTTGGAAGCACTCGACCAAGAGGAACGTCGTTCGAACGAGAATCCAAGCATCGGTATCATCCTTTGTAAAGATGCCGACATGGAGGTGGTGCGCTACGCACTGAATCGCAGTATGTCACCCACAATGGTGACACTTTATAAAGAACAATTGCAAGTGGGCGGTGTTATCCAACGCAGCTTGGAGGAGTTCTGTAGATTTATAAACAAGGGAAAACAATAGCCAACAGTCCATACCCCTATGCAAAATTTTCCATCCTCCCCGCATATCCGTATTTTGTCTATCTTTGCGCGGTCAAATTCCGTGTCATGCAGAAACAGCCGTTGGCAGAGATCCTCCGCCCGCACACGCTTGAGGGCTACATCGGTCAGGAGCACCTGATGGGTGAAGGGGCGGTGTTGCGCACGGCCATCGAGAGCGGCAACATCCAGTCGATGATCTTCTGGGGACCGCCCGGCGTGGGCAAAACGACTCTCGCACTGTTGATTGCGCAGTCCATCGACGCGGAGTTTTTCACCCTCAGCGCCATCAGCAGCGGCGTGAAGGACATCCGCGAGGTCATTGACAAGGCCAAGAAATCCGAAAAACGCTGCATCCTCTTCATCGATGAAATCCACCGGTTCTCCAAGTCGCAGCAAGATTCGCTGCTCGGCGCGGTGGAGCAGGGCGTGGTCACCCTCATCGGCGCCACCACGGAGAATCCCTCCTTCGAGGTCATCTCTCCCCTACTCTCCCGCTGCCAGGTCTATGTCCTGAAAGAACTTTCGAAGGACAATCTTGAGAAGTTGCTGCAAACCGCTATCAAATATCTGGAGGGACAGATGAACTGCAAAATCAAGTTGGAGAACACGGAAGCTCTGATGCGCATTTCCGGTGGAGATGCCCGTAAGTTGCTGAACGCTATTGAATTAGTTTCTTGGATGACCCCGCCAGTTGATGGTGTGATTACACTCACCCGCGAGCAAATCATCCACGTCATTCAGCAGAATTTGGCACTCTACGACAAAAAGGGCGAGCAACATTACGACATCATCTCCGCGTTCATCAAGTCGTTGCGCGGCAGCGACCCCAATGCGGCGGTCTATTGGATGGCCCGGATGCTTGTGGCCGGCGAAGATCCGCTCTTTATCGCCCGCCGAATGGTGATTCTCGCTTCCGAAGACATCGGCAACGCCAACCCCAACGCGCTGCTGTTAGCCAACAATTGCTTCCAGGCGGTGAACGTCATCGGGATGCCGGAAGCGCGCATCGTGCTATCGCAAACCGCTGTGTATCTGGCTTCTTCGCCCAAGAGCAACGCCTCCTACATGGCCATTGACAACGCTATTGCGCTCGTCAAACAGACCGGCGACCTCCCCGTGCCAATGCACATCCGCAACGCCCCGACCAAGCTGATGAAGGAACTTGGCTACCACAAGGGCTATCAATACGCACACGATTACGAGCACAACTTCGTGAACCAGGAGTTCATGCCCGAACAAATTGCTGGCACGAAACTCTATGAGCCACAGAACAATCCCCGCGAAAACGAACTGCGGCGGTATCTGAGAAGTTGCTGGAACGAGAAATACCGCTACGTGATGCTGTTGCTGACAGCACTGACTTTTTTTTTTTAAGATAACTTTCGCCCAAGATTACCATTTTTCCCAGTTTTACGCCAATCCGACTGGCGTGAACCCCGCGTTGACAGCTGCTTTCGACGGAGTTGTGCGAGGCGGGGTTATTATGCGGTCGCAATGGCTTGCCGTGACCAAACCGTTCCTGACGATGGGCGCGGAAGTCGATGGCGCCGTCTATAAGAACCACCGCCGGCAGGAACTGCTCGGCATCGGGCTCACCTTCAACGGCGACAAAGCGGGCGACGTGAACTACAGCTCCGTGCAGGCCGTTCTGTCGCTGTCGTACATCAAGAATATCGGCCGACGCAGTCGCCACAAAATCGGACTTGGGCTGTACGGTGGCATCATCAACAACCATTTCGATTTCGACCTCAGCACTTGGGACAACCAATTTGTGGATGGGATTTTTTACCCGTATCTTCCTACAGGTGAGAATTTTGAATCCATCCAGCGGCTATATGCGGATTTCGGTGCGGGCGCGTTCTGGAGCTATCTGCCCACCAAAACCGTACTGTTGCGGGCGGCGGTCAGTGCGTCGCACATCAACATGCCATTCTACGGTTTCGGCGAGAGCGATGCGCGGTTACCCGTAAAATACACCGCCCATTTTTACTCTCAGATTGCCCTCACCCGCGAGGTGTCTTTGTCCCCCATGCTTTACGCATCCTGGCAGCGTTCCTTCAGCGAGTTTTTGTTCGGCTGCAATGTGGAGTATTTCAACAAGAAAAACAGCTACACCACGCTATACACATTAGGCGGCGGGATCCTATACCGATGGAACGATGCTCTGGTTTTCAACGGATTCGTGAGCTGGCAGAATCTCCGTTTTTCCATTGCGTATGACGTGAACGTGTCACCGTTTGTGGTAGCCACACATGGACGCGGCGGCATGGAAATCGCCATCTCCTACATATTCAAGAAAAGAACAATTACCAGGATTGGGAAGGAGCCGTGTCCGTATGACATTATGTAATGGTTATGGGTTATTGGTTATTGAAGCTGGTATAGAGAGAGACTGAATATAATAAACTGAATGCAAGGTAAGTCGGTTATAATAAAGGTTTTATGGATTACCGTTATGGTGTTTTCTTTGTGGGTTCCTGCAAGGGCGCAGAATGGCGACACTTCTGTTTTACCCACAACAGATTCCATCATCGTGACTATAAAGCCCTTGCCTTCGGCCATAAATTCCCATTTTTCGGAATATGCCGGCAAATTGCTACCCGATTCCACGTTTCTATTCACCGCCATGCGCAATGATGCCGCTGAGGATGTCGAGCATTTCTTTGAAACAAACTGGTATTGTTATCTTTACGAGTCAAAAGCCTTGCCAGAAGGAAAATTTGCCCTATCTAAACCGCTACCGACAACCATCAACCATCCTAAGTTCTTCAACAGTAACTTCTGTCTGAGCGAAGACGGGCAGCGGATGATTCTGACACGCTGTGTCAGAGTGGGTGATGGTGACCTTCGTTGTTCTTTATGGCATTCTGAAAAAGAGAAAGGAACCTGGAAAAAGCCCATGCAACTCCCTTCCGCCATTAACCAAAATGGAAGTTCTTCTATGCAGCCATGTTTAGTGCAACTGACTGACTACGAGATTCTTTATTTTGCTTCCGACCGTCCTGGTGGTTATGGGAATTCGGATATATGGTATTCCATTTGCAAAAACGGCCATTATCAAGACCCTGTGAATCTTGGTCCGATGATCAACTCGGAGGGAAACGAAATCACGCCTTTTTATCACAAAAACAGTAAAATGCTCTATTTCAGTGCCGACGAGCGAAAAGGCATTGGCGATTACGATATATTTTGCAGCGAAGGGGCTTTAGGGGCATGGAAACAGCCTCTACATCTTGACAGACCTTTCAATTCTGAATATAACGACTTCTATTTCTCTGTAAATCAAAATCATAAGAGTGCCTTTTTTAGTTCCAACCGTCCGCATGACGACATGGCCGATGAGGATACATGTTGCAACGACATTTTCTATGTGGATTGGAAACTTCCTGAAAAAGAGAGCGTTGCCATCGAAACACTGCCAAACATACACGAGAAAATAGCCTCCGTATTGCCCATCACACTTTATTTCCAAAACGACTATCCCGACCCGAAATCCGTTTCCGACACCACCGACAAAGACTATTTGGAACTATACAATTCGTATGTCAATGATATTCAAGAATATATCCACAAGTCAGGACAAGGGTTGACTGGTGAAGAGCAGCGAAGGGCGATGTATGCGGTGGCGGGGTTCATGCGTGACTCCGTTCAGACGGGTTATGCACGCTTACTGCTTCTGCAACAATATCTTACCGAAGCGATGGAGAATGGCGACACCGTGGATTTGGCTATCAGCGGATTCGCCAGCCCGCTGCATAACAGCGAGTATAACAAGCATTTGTCTTCCAGACGAATTGTCAGCCTGTTGAATTATCTGCGAAAGGCGGACAATGGCCGCCTCTTCCCGTATCTTTCGGGGGAAAAGCCGGGATTGCAGTTGTATATTTCACCCGAAGGAGCTGTGAATCACTCTTTTGAGACCGACGAAGTACGCGAAACGGTATTCGGCTTGCGTGCCGCAAAAGACCGCAAAATCGTGATTACCAATCCCGCCAAAAATGCGGCGATGAGCAAACCGCACAGGATATCGAACGGATAATGAACCCCTACGTAGATGCGACTGTAACAGCTCAATAAGGTTATTCCGAAAACAGACACCGCCAACAGCCACCGCCGCCTGACCTTATTCCGAAGGAAATAGAAAAAGAGCAGCGACGTGGTCATATAGTTGATGGCGTGATTCGAAGGACAGCTGTATTTGCCTCCCTTATAATAAGTTCCGTCTCTTTTCTGAAGCAGGTGTACTTGATAATCCCCATGATATTCGGCATCATGCGAAGGGCGCAACCGCTGCACCGTGGGTTTGAGTACACGCGCTCCTATCGCATCAGCCATCAGCGTGACAGCAGCTATAAGAAGCAAAATCTTCCACGACTGCTTGCGATAAAAATAGACTATCAGCAGAGATAAAATCAGGGAAAAAAGCAACCCGAACTGGGTACTGGTGATCACCCACATCACCTTGTCCCAAAACGGCGAGTTATGGTTGTTAATGAACTGGAACATGTTTTTGTCCCAATCGAATGCGGAAGAGTGGAAAAGTTCGGTCATTTATGAATGGTTATTGGTTATGGTTTATAAGTCATTGAAGGTTAGATGGTTAGAAGGTGAAGAAATAGTTCATAGTGAAATTCCAAATGGTGATGACGCCGATGGCGAATAATTTGGCAAGGTAGAAGTTCAATTTCAGTTTTCCGTGTAAAATATAAATCGTTAAATTATTGATTATTAATCCAATAACAGAAATCAAAAAGAATTTTCCGTATTCAACAGGGATGTTTGTATTGGTGCTATGGAAGGTCCACAGACGGTTCCAGATGTAGTTGTTGGTGGCGGCAAGGATGAACCCAAGGGAGTTGGAGACATACTTGTTCCATCCGAACTTCTCCTTGCAGAGCCATGTGGTGCCGAAATCGACTAACATACCCGAAAAGCCCACAACGCAGAACTTTAGAAATTTGAGTATCAATGTGCTGTTAATCATGGACTTTGATTTTAATGGGAAGGCTGTTCACAGAACGATTGACGACGTTGTCCAAACAGATGACAACGGGAGCGTCTGGGATATATTTGACAACGGTGTTACAACGCAGACTCCCACTAGCGGGTATGACCATACCAGAGTCAATAGGGCTTGTTATAGGAGTAAATCGGCCGTCTTGCATATAGACAACGTGAAGCGTAATGGGAAATTCAGGATTGTCGAACACAAAATCCGTTTCGTATGGGTTGCATAAGATAAGGTCAAGGTGGAGGGAATCGTTCGTAACTCTGTAGTTTTCAACACTTACCTGAATACGATTAGTACCTTGGAATGCTTTTGTTCTGTGGAGGTAAAAGGAGACACCGTCCTTTTCAATCAAATCATAACCTCTAGGCACTCCGCGTTGATACACATTGGTGTTGATGATATTGACAGGTTTTCCCTGAACCTCTTTGTCAAACTGCCAAAGGTCGAATTGCGTCTTACGGTTATATAATGAACTGATTTGCATGGCGTTTTCACCAGTATAAAAGCGGTACAGGGAGGGGTCTTGGAAAGAGCCAGCAAACACCACAGGGGTTTGTCCGCAGCATTTATGAATCACCGCGAATTTTTTACGGTCCCCAAGGATATTCAGAAAATTATTGTTCAATAAAGCCGGTGCCGCGAAACGCAACACCGTCAGTATCAAAGTTATCGGTACTATTCCCTTCATCAACCATCTGTGCCAGTGATCTTTACGCAATTCCTGACATAGCACTATAATCATCGGCACGGAAGCTGCCACCGTCCAATGGGGTTCGGCATGACCCTTCAGGGTCATTACCCAGAAGAAGAGGACGAAACCGGCAATGGTAAAAAGGCAAGCCCGCTCAAAAAGGTCGTCTGTTTTTCGTCTTTGCCAACAAACGTAGAGGGCGAGACAAAAACAGACCGGATTGAACACCAGCAGCTGATTAGGGGTATATTCCAAGAGAGACAACAGGTGAAAACCGTCGTTGCGGTCTAAGAGATGGTATTGGAAGCTGGGAAATCCGTTGCGTACCTGCCAAAGGATATGCGGCACAAACAGTACGGCAGCCAATAGCATCGCAATCCACACTTTCTTGTCTTTCAGCAGTTTGAGATTTGACAATAGCACGAATCCTGCTACAAGCACAGCCATATATTTGCTGTAGAACATGGCCGCGAATGTCACTCCGACTGCAAGTGCGACCGACCAGCTTGGATTGTCAAGGAAGTGGCGATAGAGGTAGAAAAAGAGTGCGGTGAAAAAAAGCAATGGTGCGTCAGGGGTGGTCACGAAACCATAGACGGAAAACATCACGAGAGAGGCGGCGACAGCAAAAAACGCCCAAACATCCTTGTTAGTCAGTGTAGTGTGTGGCAACATCTTCCAAATAAGCCAAACGGTTCCGCCATGGAGCAATACTGTGGCGAAGCGGATAGAAAGATTTCCTTTGAAAAGAGCACCACTGAAAGCGGTGAGCAACGCCACCATCGGCGGGTGGTCGTAGTAGCCCCAGTCGAGAAACTGTCCATACAGCGAATAGTAGGCCTCGTCCGAGAAAACGGGCGTGAAGATGGCCTGTAGCAAATCCGCTAACACCCAAATTGCCAGTAAGATATAGAACAATTTCTGCGGTTTCATAACAGCGGCAAAAATACATAAAAAATGTGGAGACGATTGTACATCGTCTCCACATTTTTGAGGTCTCGTCCAGATTCGAACTGGAGTCAACGGTTTTGCAGACCGGTACCTAACCACTCGGCCACGAGACCTTGATTTTGGAGCGGCAAAAATACACTTTTTTTTGAAATCTCCACATACTAATGAAAAAAAATTATTTGGCGGTATCAATTGTCACTTTCTCTCTCAACAATTCATCAAAAAAATGTATTTTTGCAGGTTTTAATAAAAGAAAAATATGATAAAAAAACTGTTTTTTTTGCTGCTATGGTTTGGCTTGTCAGTCTCCTTATATGCACAGAATCCCACATGCTATCGTATTTATCTGAGTGACAAAAACAATTCACCATATTCTATTGATAATCCATCAGAATATCTTTCACAACGCGCTATCGACAAACGTGCCCGTTTCAACATCTCAATTACCGAGCAAGATTTTCCTGTAAATCCGCAGTACAAGCAGCAGATTTTAGCATTGGATGCGGATATGCAACTGTTGTCCACCTCAAAATGGATGAACACCGTCACGATTTATTGTCCCGACAGTATTGTCGTGCCGCAAATCTTGAACCTGCCGTTTGTGGATTCCATCAAGGCGGTGGGCAACTACATTTTGCACGATGCTCCCGTATATCGGAACCCTGAAAATCCGGTTCCTTTAGTTCACAATTCGTCCATTCCTACAAAGGATGCCATTGATTATGGTGAAGGATTGGCACAAATAGCGCTGCTTAACGGCATTCCGTTGCATGAAGAAGGCTTTTGCGGCGAAGGAATGCTCATTGCGGTGATTGACGGTGGTTTTTTAGGTATTGAGACCACCTCTTTCTACCAACAGTTGGTCAATGAAGGACGGTTCTTCGGCCATTATTCTCTAATGCCATACTTTGTAGATACGTTGGGCGGCATCGCGCAAGAAGTACACGGCACGATTGTGACCTCCGCCATGGCTGCCAACACGAATGGCGAGCTGGTGGGAACCGCACCTGCAGCCTCTTACGCACTCATCCACACGGAATGGGTTGATACCGAGGAAATGATAGAGGAGGATTTCTGGGCCAACGGAGCGGAAATCGCCGACAGTATCGGCGCGGATGTCATCAACTCCTCCTTAGGCTACCGCATGTTCCCGGATTTCCCGCAATCCGACATCACCTACGAAAATATGGATGGAGTACACGGCATTGCCTCGCGATGCGCCACCATCCTCGGGCAAAAGGGTGCAATCGTCTGTGTAGCAGCAGGTAATGACGGCAACAGCGAGTTCTACCATATCAACCGTCCCGGCGATGCCTTCGACATTCTGTGCGTGGGTGCTTGCACATCCGACAGCCTCATCGCCGCATTTTCCTCGCACGGCCCCTCCTACGATGGCCGTGTAAAACCCGACATCACCTCCATGGGCGTGCAGACCGCCTGCTACCACCCTAACGACGAGCTCTCGTTCGCCAACGGCACCAGTTTGGCCACTCCCGTCGCTGCCGGTATGTGTGCCTGTCTCTGGCAGGCCATGCCCCAATACACCTCCACGGAAATGATGCAGTTCATCCGCGAAAGCGGTCACCTCTACAACAACCCCGACACCGAATTCGGCTACGGCATTCCCAACTTCTACCAAATCTATGCTTCCCACGTCGGCCTCAACGACTACAAACCGCTGAACATCTGCGTCTATCCAAATCCTGTTACCGACAAGCTAATCCTCACCAACACCGACGGCAACATCCAGTCCATCAGCATCTATAACACCTCCGGCCAACTCGTCCTGCAAACCGCCGTTTCAAACTCCCCAATTCTCAAAATTAACGTAACATCTTTGCCGAAAGGATTTTACATCGGAACAGCAACGCTTCATAACAATCAGACAGGTACGTTTAAGTTTGTGAAAAAGTGATCAGGCAACAAGCTTCAATAACCCATAACCAATAACCCATAACCATTCAATAATGAACGCCTTAACAAAAACCAATTACCAATTCCCGAACCAAAAGTCGGTGTATCACGGAAAAGTCCGCGACGTCTATTTCCTGGACGATGTGTTAGTGATGGTCGCTTCAGACCGCATCAGTGCCTTCGATGTCATCCTGCCGAAGGGCATCCCTTACAAAGGACAGATTCTCAATCAGATAGCTTCCAAATTCTTGGATGCCACCAGTGACATTTGTCCGAACTGGAAGATGGCCTCCCCCGACCCGATGGTCACGGTGGGCCGCACCTGCAAAGGCTTCCCAGTGGAAATGATCGTGCGCGGCTACCTCTGCGGCAGCGCGTGGCGTTTCTACAAGAACGGCGGACGCAACCTCTGCGGCAACATCCTGCCCGACGGCATGAAGGAGAACCAGAAGTTCCCCGTGCCACTCATCACCCCGACCACCAAAGCTGAGCAGGGCGAACACGATGCCGACATCTCCAAGGAGGAAATCCTCTCCAAAGGACTCGTCTCTCCCGAAGACTACGCCGTTTTGGAAGATTATACGATGAAGCTCTTCCTTCGCGGCACCGAAATCGCAGCGAAGAAGGGACTTATCCTCGTCGATACCAAGTACGAATTCGGCAAGGCCGACGACAAGATCTACCTCATCGACGAAATCCACACTCCCGACTCCTCCCGCTATTTCTACGCGCAGGGCTACGAAGAGCAGTTCGCCAAAGGCCTGCCGCAGAAGCAGTTGTCGAAGGAGTTCGTACGTGAGTGGCTCATGGCCAACGGCTTCCAAGGACAGGAAGGCCAGCAGGTACCCGAAATGACCGAAGAGGTCGTCAATGGCATCACCAACCGCTACATCGAGCTCTACGAGCACATCACCGGCGAAAAGTTCGTCCCCGCCCCGGCCGACAACGTGGAGCAACGAATTTATGACAATGTCACGAACTGGCTGGCCGACAGGCGATGAAGCGATGAGACGATGAAACGATGAAGAGGCGATGAAGGAACGATGAAAAGATGATGAGAGAATAAGATGATTAAAAGTACGTACTTACGATTAACTGCTAACTACTAACTACTAACTACTAACTACTAACTACTAACTGCTAACTCTTTCCTCGCTTCAATAACCTATAACCCATAACCCATAACCATTAAAAAGAATGAAATACGTCATCATAGGCGGTGTGGCAGGCGGAGCATCGGCGGCCGCACGACTGAGGAGACTCAGTGAAGATGCTGAAATCATCATGTTCGAGAAAGGCGAACATATCTCGTACGCCAACTGCGGCATGCCCTACTACATCGGCAACACGATAGAGGAGCGCAAGCGGCTGTTCGTGCAGACCCCCGTGTCGTTCGGCAATCGCTATGACGTGGATGTGCGTGTACTGCAGGAAGTTACCTCTATCAACCGCGAGGCACACACCGTGGAGGTCAGGAACCTGCGTAACGGCAAGACTTATACGGAGGACTACGATATCCTGCTGCTGTCGCCTGGCGCCGAACCAGTGATTCCCGAACTGCCCGGCATTCACAGCGAGAAGATTTTCACCCTGCGTAGTGTCAGCGACTGCGACAAGATCAAGATGCAAGCCGTTGAATCACTGAAAGAAAATGCGGAGGCTGTCATCATTGGCGGGGGCTTCATCGGATTGGAAATGGCAGAGAACTTGCACAAGATCGGCTACCACATCACCGTGGTAGAGAAGGCCGACCATATCCTCACGCCCGTCGATGAACCTATCGCGGCCATCGCAGAGAAGCATCTGAGAGACAAGGGCGTGCAGCTGATTACTGGTAACGGCATCAGCGAGTTTGAGGAAAGCGGCGAACAGCTGACCGTCTGTCTCGAAGACGGGCAGAAGTTATCCTGCGACCTCGCGGTGCTGAGTATCGGCGTTCGTCCGAACACCGCATTGGCCGAAGCCGCCGGTCTGGAAATCGGCCGAGGCATCAAGGTCAACGAATACTTGCAGACTTCCGACGAGCGCATCTTCGCGGTGGGCGACGCCATCGAGTTCCCGCATCCGGTGACGGGCGTTCCGTACTGCAACTTCCTTGCGGGTCCCGCCAATGCGCAGGCGCGTATCGCCGCCATGAATATGGTCTATCCCGAAAGCGTTGTCTATCAAGGCTCTGTGGGCACTGCAATCGCGAAGATTTTCGACTTGGCTGTAGCCTCTACGGGATTGAACGAAACTGCCTTACAACGAGCGGGCCTCGCCTACGAGACGGTCATCGTCCATCCGGCAGCACATGCCACCTACTACCCCGGAAGCAGCCCGGTTTCGTTGAAGCTGAACTTCTCTATGGAGGACGGCACGATTTACGGTGCACAGGCCATCGGGACGCAGAACATTGACAAACAGATCGATATCATCTCGCTGCTGTTGAAACACCACGGCACGATTTTCGACCTCGTGAACAGCGAGCACAGCTACGCGCCGCCGTTCGGGTCCGCCAAGAGTCCCGTGATGTTCGCCGGCATGGTGGCGGAGAACATCTTTGCCCACCTGATGAATCCCATCCACGTGAAGCAGTTAGACGAAATGATTGACAACAAGGAGGATTTCTTCCTTTTGGATGTTCGCGAACTGCCGGAATACAAGAACGGTACCATCGAAGGGGCGACCCGCTATTCAGTCGATGAGCTGCGCGAATTTTTAGAGGAAATCCCCGAAGGCAAGAAGATCGTGGTCTTCTGCGAGGTCGGGCTCCGCGGCTACGTCGCCTCCCGCATCCTGATGCAGAACGGATTTGACGAGGTATATAACCTCATCGGCGGGATGCGGACGTATAGACTGACAGGGAAACACAATGTTCGATGAGACGATGAGACGATGAAGCGATGAGACTAACCACTATTCCCTCGACCCTATTCCCTTGACCCTATTCACTGTTCACTGATCACTTACAATACGAAATAAACAATAAACCCAAATAAAAATGAAAAAACATCAAATTTCAACCAAGTTTCTCAGCATTGAGAAAGTATCGAAAATCATTGAGCACAAACAGAAAATCGAACTGTCAGAAGAGGCCATTGCGGCAGTGAAGAAATGCCGCGACTTCTTGGACACCAAGGCAGCCAAGAGTGCAGAACCAATCTACGGTGTGACCACCGGTTTCGGCTCGCTCTGCAACAAGCACATCTCCCCGGAGGACCTCTCCACCCTCCAGCGCAACCTTGTCATCTCTCACGCGTGCGGCGTGGGCGAGGAGGTACCGCAGGAAATCGTGCAACTCATGCTGCTCATGAAAATCCAGTCGCTGTCATACGGCCACTCCGGTGTGCAGCTCGACACCATCCAACGACTGGTGAATTTCTACAACAAGGGCGTATATCCCATTGTGTATCAACAAGGTTCACTCGGTGCTTCCGGCGACTTGGCTCCGCTGGCGCACCTTTCATTGCCTATCATCGGCATGGGTGAGGTTTATTACCGCAACAAGAAATACTCCGCCGCCGAAATCAACGAAAAGTTCGGCTGGGAACCCATCACGCTGAAATCCAAAGAGGGTCTCGCGCTGCTCAACGGCACGCAGTTCATGAGCTCCTACGCCGTCTGGTTGCTGATGAAGGCCCGCAAGCTGAGCTGGCTCGCCGACATCATCGGCACCATCTCCTTGGAGGCTTTCGACGGCCGCATCGAGCCCTTCAACATGCTGGTGCATCTCGTGCGCCCGCATGCCGGACAAATCACCACGGCTGCCCATATCTCGCAACTACTTGAGGGTTCGGAGATTATCGCCCAACACAAGGAACACGTGCAGGATCCTTACTCCTTCCGTTGCATGCCGCAGGTACACGGTGCGTCCAAAGACGCTATCGAGCACGTGCAGAACGTGGTGGAAACCGAAATCAACTCCGTCACCGACAACCCTACGGTGTTCCCGGACGAAGACATCATCGTCAGCGCGGGCAACTTCCACGGTCAGCCGTTGGCATTGGTCTTGGACTTCCTCTCCATCGCCATGGCGGAACTCGGCAACATCTCCGAACGCCGTATCTATCAACTGATTAGCGGCAAGCGCGGACTGCCGTCTTTCCTCGTGAAGAACCCCGGCCTCAACTCCGGCTTCATGATTCCGCAATATGCTGCCGCCTCCATCGTGAACCAGAACAAGGCCTTCACGATGCCCTGCTCCACCGACTCCATCGAGTCGTCACAAGGTCAGGAGGACCACGTGAGCATGGGTGCAAACGCCGCCACGAAGTGCTACTTGGTGGTCAACAACGTGGAGAAGATTCTCGGCATCGAGCTGTTCAATGCTGCCCAAGCCCTCGACTTCCGCAAACCGCTGAAAAGCTCCGAATTCATCGAGGAGTTTGTGAAAATCTATCGTGAATATGTACCGTTCGTGGAGAACGACACCTACATGCATGAATTGATCCAGAAGTCCATCGACTTCATCAAAGGCGTGCGCGTGGTAATGTAACCAGCTATTGGCTGTTGGCTGTTAGCTATTGGCTTATTCACTGGCGAGATTCTTTAGACATTGAACTTGGGACTTGGGACTTGAGACTTGGGACTTAAAAAATGCCAATAGCTAATAGCTAAAAGCTGAAAGATACAAACGATAATATTGTTAACGATGAAAAAGTTCAGTATCGGATTTTTAGTTGCTGTCTTCGTGCTCGTTACGACAGGTTGCCGGCGCGAGCCGAAATATTCGGAGGTTCCGCACATTGAGTTTGTTTCAATCGAGAAGATTGATAACGGTACGGGGCACGACAGCCAGGCGGAGCTGACCATTTATTTCCAGGATGGCGACGGGGATATCGGGTTGGATGAAACAGACCGAAATCCGGTTTTCGCCGTTGATTCTCCATACTACTACAACTTTTTCATCCATTTGTACGAAAAACAGGATGGGGAATGGGTGGAGCTGGAATTGCCTACGCCGCTGCATTCCCGCATCCCGCATCTCAGCGATGACGTGCCAGAATCCATCGAAGGCAAGTTGTCCATCGTCACGTTCATCAACAATCCAAATTCCCCGTATGACACGGTGCGGCTCTCCTGTTTCCTTGTGGACCGCGCTCTGCATCACAGTGACACTATTATCACCCCTGAAATAATCGTAAAAAAATGAAAATAACAGACAAAGTTAAAGAACTGATAGCATTGACGTTACGCGAAGACATCGGTAACGGTGACCACTCTTCGCTTTCGTGCATCCCCGCCGAGGCGCAAGGTGACATGAAGCTGCTCATCAAGCAAGACGGTGTTCTTGCCGGGGTTGATGTAGCCCGCGAGGTGCTGCGCCAGGTCGATGAGAATATCCAGATGGAGTTGCTGCTTCCCGATGGCACATTGGTGCATACGGGCGACATCGCTTTCACCCTGCACGGCTCTTCACGCAACATGTTGACGGCCGAACGTACGCTCCTTAACTTCATGCAACGCATGAGCGGTATTGCCACTACCACTCGCGAATATGTTGATTTGGTGAAAGATACGAACGTCACTCTGCTCGACACGCGCAAGACAACTCCCAACATGCGCATTTTTGAAAAATACGCCGTGACGGTCGGCGGGGCACAGAACCACCGTTTCGGACTCTATGACATGATGATGCTCAAAGACAACCATATTGACTTCGCCGGCGGGATTGAAAAGGCCATTGACGCTGCCAACAAATATCTGAAAGACAACAATATGCAGCTCAATATCGAGATTGAGACCCGCAGTCTGGACGATGTGGCGCGCGTCTTGAAGCATGGTGGTGTGCAACGTATTATGTTCGACAATTTCACTCCGGACATGATCCGCGAAGGCGTAAAAATGGTCGATCACCGTATGGAAACCGAGGCCTCTGGCGGCATCGTGCGCGAAACCCTGCATGACTACGCTGTCACTGGCGTCGATTTCATCTCCGTCGGTGCGTTCACCCACCAGATCAAAAGCTTAGACATGAGCCTCAAAGCGATATAATGTTGACCATTCCCAGGGTTGCGGCCTGCGGCCTTACCCTGGGCTACCGAGCTCTTGCCCCTATCGGGGCTGCTTAAAGAATATCTATTGATAATATTATTTGTTGACGATGAAACGATTTTTCCGATACGCGAAGATAAAACTTCGGCAATGGAGCAATGATCTGGAACGTGTTCCAGGTTTCGGGAAGATTGTGGCGAAATCGAAAACCATGACGCTTCCCGGACTGATGAAAGTGCCGCTTTACGATGTGATGCGGTTCTTCGGACAATCGCTGAGCAAGGGGGTGGTTTTCCAACGCGCTGCCGCCATCACCTACCGGGTTTTCGTCGCCGTGATCCCCATGATTATCGCTCTCTTCTCCGCCATCGCCTTTTTCGGGGAGGATTTCCAAAACACCATCATCTCCCTGTTGGAATCTGTCGTGCCCCCCTACGTTTGGCCTTCCGTGTCTGGAATGATCACCGATGTGGTAATGCGCCAGAACGGCACACTGTCGTCGTTCATGCTTGTCATTGGTATCTATTTCACTATCGTCTGCATCAACGGCATTTTGGTGGCTATGACCTCGTCGTATTACACCGATGTGAAGCGCAACATCTTCGATCAGATTGTGCTCAGCGCCGGACTCATGTTTCTCACTTTCATCATTATCGTGGTAGTGGCAGCCTTTTTCATTCTGGCATCGCTGGCCGTCCGATACGTCCACACTAATTTCGTCAACAATCCGCTCATATACTCTTTTGTGGTTCATTTCCTCAAATGGGTGTTAGTGTATGCCGCCGTCTATTTCCTGATTAGCATTTTCTATTATCTGGCACCGGTTAAACGCGGCGACTACAAATTCTTCTCCGCAGGATCTTCCACCTGCACCATATTGTTGGTGGTACTGCTTTGGTTTCTCAACATCTACTTCTCCAATTTCGACAGCTACAACCTGATATACGGCTCTTTGGGCGCCATTTTCGCCATTCTGCTGTGGATTAACTGGAGTGCAGCCATCTTTCTCATCTGCTACGACCTCAACGTCAGCATTGCAAAAGCGAAAAGCGAAAATAAAAAACTGAGCGATCAGCTGGAACAGAACACTTTGGGATTTCAAAACAAGAATAAAGAATAGGAATTATGGACTTTGATTCAATATTATACATTATACTCATTTTGGGCAGCATTTTGTTGTCTGTCGTCAAATCATTCAAAAAAGACGAAGCGGAACGGCAGGTGAAAAAGAGCCGAAGTGGACGGCCGATTATAGTTGAAGAGGCCGATGTACAAGAAGAGGTGCAGCCGCAAAGGAGGGCGAGAGTTGCCCCGCAGCCCGGACAAAACAACGAATATTTCTCCTACGAGACGATGAGTGAACGCGATTTCGAGCAAGCATTCGCCCAAAATATGGAAGAAGAGGCAAACACACCCGCTCAAACAAGCACTGATTCTAAGATTAAACTCACCATTGACGAGGAGGAGGTATATAAAGGGGTGGTCTGGTCTGAGATTCTGAAACGGAAATATTAGGATTTGAAATTAGATTAACGTTAAAAGCCATGAAAGCATCCGCACTTTTCAAGCAATACGTTTGGCTGGTGGGCACCATCAGCCGCGCCGGGCGCATCACCCTGCGCGAAATCAACGAACGATGGCTCCGCACCGAGATGAGCGAGGGCGTTCCGTTCAGCCGTTCCACCTTCCGCCGGCACCGCGCCGAGGTGGAGGAGATGTTCGACATCATCATCGAATGCGACAGCGAGAACCGCTACTACATTGACGACACCGAGATGCTCCGCGAGGACAGCGTGCAGCGCTGGATGCTGGGCTCGCTCACCGTCAGCAACATCGTCAGCGAGGCCCGCGGACTGCACGACCGCATCCTTCTCGAAAGCATCCCGAGCGAAAGCGAACACCTGCAAACCGTGGTCGATGCGATGCGCGAGAACCGCTGCCTTTCTGTCTGTTACAAGCGATACGGCAAGACCGAATCGAGCCAGTGGACGGTGGAACCCTACTGCATCAAACTCTTTCGCCGCCGCTGGTACCTGCTCGGACGCCTGGAAGACGGCGGCTTCCTCACCCTCTCGTTCGACCGCATCCAGGAGATAGCGATGACCGACAGGACGTTCGTTCTGGACAAGGATTTTGACGCGCAGAGCTACTTCTCGAACTATTACGGCATTATGCAAGGCGGGAACGAGCCGAAACAGCGGATTGTGTTGCGCGCCTTCGGGAACGAGCGTTACGCCTTACGCGACCTGCCGCTGCACCACTCGCAGAAGGAGTTGGCTGTCGGCGATGACTATGTCGATTTCGAGGTGAAACTGCACCCCACGAGCGACTTCCTGGCGCAGATCCTCTCCCGCGGCCGCTGGCTGAAAGTGTTGGAGCCGGAAGACATCGCATTGAAAATTAGACGGATGCACTTGGAGGCTGCAGAGGAATAGTTTTTTCTGAGAAAAAAATCCAGTTGGTCCGCTTTTTGGCGCAGTTGAGTGGTAATTTTGCTGCATGAAATTAAAAACAATGTAGATTTGCACCGAAAGGAGAAAACCAAAATGTTAGAAGTCCTGTTCTTCATATTGTTCATATATGCTATCGTAAAAATAGCTCCGAAAGGAGCTGGTAGTGGACATGATTTCAGTGATTAAGTATTCGCAATGCTTATCGTTTTTTTCCGTAATTTTTTTACGGATATTGATTTTTTTGTATTTTTGCAGCGAAAAACTTTGAAAGATGCTTGCAAAATTTGCTGTCAAAAATTATCGCGGCTTTGCCGAAAAGCTTGAATGGGATCTGTCGCATCCAAGCAATTATGAGTTCAACCCGTTCGCTGTCAAGGACGGAATCATCAAGAATGGCATTATTTACGGACCCAACGGCTCGGGTAAAACGAACTTCGGTCTGGCTGTTTTTGACATTGTGAATCATCTTACTCAAAAAGAGAAAGAACGGGATTATAATCTTAATTTCGCCTATGCCGGAAATCAGGGCAGTCCTGTCGAATTTTATTATGAATTCAGATTTCGCAATAATAGGGTCAACTACATATATAAAAAGAATTATAATGCTGAATTGCTTTCAGAACAATTAGTCATCAACGATGAAATAATTTTTGTTCGAGATGGTGATGAATTGGTTATAAACAAGTACGATATTGAGCCGTATAGATATAACGAATATGTCAACAATGCTAACAAGGTTTCTATCGTCAGTGCGCTTCTTTCCACTTATCCGATTAAAGAGGATGATCCATTGCTGATTCTGAAACAATTTGCAGATAAAATGCTGTGGTTCAAAAATTTAGAGGAAGACAGATATGTAGGACTTCAGAATGGAAGTGCTGATGTGGAAGAATATATTATCAATAATGGATTGATTGCCGACTTTGAAGATTTTTTGTCGGAGGTTAGTAAACAGCACTTTACTTTTGAAAGGCATAATGCAGGACATGAACGCTTGCTGTGGTGTTTGATTGACAATGTACGGATCCCATTCGACATTGTTCGTTCAACAGGAACAAGAGCACTTGAATTCCTGTTCTACTGGATTACAAAAATTGATACTACTTCTTTGATCTTTATTGATGAATTTGATGCTTTTTATCATTATGAACTGGCTTTCAATCTCTGCAGGAAATTGTTTAGGAGCAACTGTCAACTCTTTTTGACATCGCATAATACTTTTCTGATGACCAACGACTTGCTTCGTCCTGACTGCAATTTCATATTGAACAAGAACACTATTAAACCACTGTGTGATTGTACTGAAAAGGAACTGCGTTGGGGCCATAACATTGAAAAATTGTACAGGGGAGGTGCATTCGACTAATTATGCTGTTGTTCGTTTTTGAAGGCGCGGATCGGGAACCGGCCATTTTCACCACATTAGAGAAATTGTTTTTCATCCATCCAAGCGGGAAACAGGATGAAATAGTAACTTACACGTATGGTACATCATTTCATTCTCTATATAAAACCCTTCATGACGAGGAGATTGGACTATTGGAACATCTGCGGGAAAAGGCTGCTTCAAACAAAAACGAAAAATTGCGGGAAAATTATGACGTTTTCTTGAAATACAGAGAAAAAGATTTCTCTGAAATATTCCTCTTTTTTGATTATGATTTTCATGTCAGAATGAATCTGGAACAATGGAACAGCCATTTGCATGAAATGTTGACCCTGTTTGACAATGAAACGGAAAACGGGAAGTTGTACATAAGTTATCCCATGATGGAATCCATCAGATACACGAAAACAATGCCGGATGCGAATTATCACACTTATTGTGTGAAACGCGAAGATTGTCCAAAGATACCCGGGAACCCTAAATCAGGTTTTAAATTTTTAGCGTCTGAATTTTCTGATTATAAGGGTTTGGCGTTTATTCAGTTAGACGGGGATAACTATAAAGATATCATGCAGAACTGGCAGTGTCTTAAAGTCCAGAACGTTTCCAAAGCCAACTTCATCTGTACGGGAAGGAACGAAAATCCGAAGAAAAAAGAAGACGTTGCGCAAGTCATCATTTTTGAGAACCAGCTGGCAAAGTTCGTCAACACTGACGAATGTTGTGTCTCCATTTTGAATGCCTTTCCGCTTTTTTTGTACGAATATTTCAAATAACAATTCCCATTGGTCCGCTTTTTGGCGCAGTCGAGTGGTAATTTTGCCGCATGAATTTAAAAACGGCAAAATGATGAAAGAGAAAAGCAAATTCTATCTGGGCTGCCACTTGGCGGGCCGCAAGTATCACGAAGCAGACCTTGTTTGGGACCGGCTGCGTGTCGGGATGCCATTGCGTTTGGAGCGCGAGGCCGACAACCGCTACGACCCCGAGGCCGTGCAGGTCATCTTCAACAGCGACGGCGAGAACTTCCTCCTCGGCTACATCCCCCGCGGCGACAACCGCAGTCTCGCCCCCTTCTTCGACATGGGCCACGACGACCTCTTCGACTGCCGCATCAGCCGCATCGCCCCCGAAGAACACCCTGAGGAGCAAATCCAGCTGACGGTGAGGATACGGAGGAAGGATAGCCAGCACGGTTAATAGTCTCGACATCACTCCCGACGACCTGGCGGTCAGCGACAATGTGAATGTAGTGTGGTGGCTGAAATAACGACATGGCGGGGAGGCCTCGAATAATCACCCCAATTCGTAATGTGTGCTCCGCCCGCCAGCCGATGTTTTCGCGAGTATCCCTTTTCCAATCAAATCGTTGATGTCGCGCAGGGCGGTGTCGGGCGAGCATTTGCAGATCTTGGCCCATTTGCTGCTGGTCAACGGACCGTCGAATCCGTCAAACAGGCGGTTGATGATTTTGCGCTGCCGTTCGTTAAGGGGAGTCTGTGCGTGGGAGTTCCAGAAGGCCGCTTTCTTCAAAACACTGTCCAAACGAAGTTCGGACGTCTCTATAGCGTCACGGACACGCTCCAAAAACCACACTGCCCATTCCGTGATGTCCATGGAACCGCATGAGGCACGCTGCAACATCTGGTAGTAGGTTTTCCGGTTCTTCAGGATTTCGGCTGACACACTGTAGAACTGCCACCTTGCTTCATTGAAACGCGAAATCAGCATGTCCGTGATGGTACGCGTGATCCTTCCATTCCCGTCGTCGAAGGGGTGTATGACCACGAACCATAAATGTGCGACGGCAGCTTTCAGTAAATCGTTGTAAGGCTGATCCTCGTTTATCCATTTCAAGAAAACATCCATCTCTTGCGCGACCATCTCGGAAGGCGGTGCTTCATAATGGACGCGCTCTTTCCCCATCGCGCCGGACACAATCAGCATCGGATCCTCGCCTTGCCGCCAGTCCGCCACGGTGATTTTGTACATCCCGCTGCGACCTGTCGGGAACAAGGCGGCGTGCCAGTCGCACAGACGTTCTTTGGTGAGCGGTTCTTTACAGTTTTGCACGGCGTCAAGCTCCACTTGCACCACTCCTTCTGTGTAGTGGTCGCTGATGAAGGAGGTCGCCTTCTCAACGCCAAGATGCCGTGCGATGGAAGAACGCACAGAGTCCATGTTAAGCCGTTCGCCCTCAATTTCCGAAGAGCGGACAACATCTTGTGTTATGGATTCCAGCGTTGTCGTTTGCTGAATGTCAAAGCCTAGCACGTCAAGCATACCGGCGAGATGCGCTTGTCGCCGTTGGACTGTCAGCATCAGCTCTTCAACTTTTTTTGCATCCCAGGAGAATGCCGGCCAGTTATCTTGTTGCCATATATAGATTGCTCTTCCTTCTTTCATGCGGCAAAAATACAAAATATTCTCCGCAAAAATGCGGCGAATAAAACTTATTTTCACCGCACCATGTCTGATTTTTTTTCAGCTACAAGCAGTGGTAAGTTGAAATTTTCTTATTTTTGCATCGTCAATCGTCCGAAGCTCGTTGACGGGCTCGCGGGCGGGAGGCGAAACATATAAAAGGCGTTGAGTCAACGTCTTATCTGCGGCTTCTGTGAACTTCGCAAATTCATTTCCAACCGCACGGTAAGGCAATGGTCAATGTCCATGGTTTTGTATATTACGGTTTGGCGCGATATTTCGTGTCCTCACCATGTAGAGACGTTGCGCGCAACGTCTCTACAAAAGGGATTTCCAAATTCCCTGTTTCAATATACATACGGCGTGGGCTTCGGCATTGCTTATCCTCGGTTGGAAGGCAATGCGAAGGCCTACAGAAGCGGGATGAGCGATGAGTTCAGATTCCCGCGCTTTTTTTATGTGGATTCTTGGTTGTGAATAAGATTCTTCAGCATCGGGAGTCTGCTGATGAGAGTTTAAAGATTATACAATGAAGAAATTTGTACTTGTTACGGCATTGTCGTTGCTGTTTTTCTATTGTGACGCCCAAAAAACGCATGGCTTTTCGGTCGGATATGCCCCTTGGGGATTTGAAAGATTGAGATGTTCCGGCGGGATATTTGACGGGGACATAGACGAGGGATTCCATTCGTTTGGGAGACCCGCCCTGAAATTAGATTTTGAAATACGCAGAGGTGGATTCATCCAACAGATAGGTTTGGTTTATTCCACTGTTTACGCTGATTATATGGACTCTACTCATACTATATACGATAAAGAGAATTTAAGATCCGTTGGGGTATTCTATCGTCCCGGTTTCACCATTATGCCGTATAGGAGAGTCCAAATCCCTTTGTTTTTAAGCGTGGGCTTGAACTCACCTTTCACCGATTATTCATGGAATGGCATCTTATTTGACATTGGCCTCATGGCGCAACTCAAGGTCTATGTCACCAATCAGCTTGCCATCTATGGAGGCTATACCATTCAGTGGGGAGCATCAAAGGCTGTCAAAACCTTCAGACATTACCCGGATTTTGGAATATTATTTAATTTTTAACCTATCATTATAAGAGATATTATGAAGAAATATATCATTTTAAGTTTGATGATGCTGTTGGCAACAGCGTCTTTCTGTCAGTCAAAAATGCCAGATGAAACAAAGATAAAAGGCAACAACGCTAAATTCACAGCAAT
This sequence comes from Bacteroidales bacterium, assembly GCA_017525245.1. Taxonomy (GTDB): domain Bacteria; phylum Bacteroidota; class Bacteroidia; order Bacteroidales; family WCHB1-69; genus F23-D06. The sequence goes on from JAFXTE010000047.1 coordinate 119,914, forward strand.
AGTTAAGGATGCTTTGCTCAAGGGTCGGATTGATCAGGGTCGGGGTGCCTATTCGATAAATGTTCCTAAATCGATACGTATTTCCTATGATGATTTCCGCAGGAATATGAGGTATAACAACCTGGTCGTCATTAAGAACGGGAATTTGACAACCAAAGCCATGATTAAATTCGGGAATCGCGTTCCTGCCATTCGTTCCGCAGAGTTCATGCCCGAAAATGAAATCGGGTACTATCTTGCAAGAGTTCAAAGCGACAAGTTGCAAAAAGGGAAGGCTTACATCGTGCTCGGGGGCAGTTCGAAGGCGGTTGATGTCGAATGGAGCGGTCGAGTGGCCAACGGCATGATTGAAGGTTCGGGAACAGGTGTTGCAATGCTTGAGAATGGCCAACATTATGTCATCTCGGGCAAATACATAAACGGCATTGCCAACGGGAACTGCACGGTGACTCAAGTCACTGCTAATGTGGAGGACGGAATGCTTGATCCGTCCAAAATGATTACGAAGGACAAATCCTATATGGTGTCCGATTTCATCAATGGATATGCTCGGTATTACAAGGACGACAAATGGGGTTTCATTGACGAATCCGCCAAAGTAGTTGTCCAACCAAAATATAAAAAAATCGTATCTTCTTTTGACAGTGACGGCGAAGCCATTGTGTTAAACGATCAGGATGAGGAGATAAAAATTGACAAACATGGGTCTGAACTCGGTTATTCCGACCACCAAAATGAGATTTTTGCCGAGGCGCGCAGAAAGGCCGAGCTTGAAGAACAAGAACGACAACGGAAAGCCGCCGAGGAAGCTCGCCAAAGGGCTGAACAGGAGGAAAAAGCCCGCATCGCCGCCGCCAATGCGGAAAAACGGCGCATAGACGAGATCAGAAACGCAAAAGAGGGCGACCGCATAGTGTATTGTGAGGACTGGGTACATACGGAGACAAACACGTTCCTGTGGTTCACATTGTCCGAACGCAGGGATGCTTATACGATGAAAGTCATTTGCTTTGTGGAGAAGAATGTTGACAACGGCGAGCGTTTGCAGGTTCGTGTGGGAGCTGTTGAATCGAGCGACAAGCGATATTACAACACTCCCATTATAGAAGGAATCAGGTACGAGAAAGGCGACGTGATCTGGATACGTCCGTTGGAGAACTCAGGTTGGTGGATGGAATAGAGGTTTCATTAAATCCGGGCTTGCAGCGGCATATCTGCAAAAGACATATATGAAAAAAATATGTTTTATTTTAGTGTCGTTTTTGATAACCGTAACAGCCGTCGCGCAATACCAATACAAGGGACAAACAGACAAGAAGGGTTTGCCTCACGGTCAAGGCGTGATGACGTGGCGTGATGGATCCAGCTTTGAAGGAACCTTTTCCAAGGGAGAACCGTTGAAAGGCACATTCATCAAATGTAATTACGGCAAAAAGATATCCAAGATTGTGGGTTCTTTTACCACAAAGAAACACCCGAAAGGACAACTTTTGTCGAGTGATGTCTTAGAACACGGCTATGTGGAACTAATCAAGTTCGGCAAAGACGGATTGATGTTTAAAGGATACAAAAAGAACGGCATTTGTGAAGGAGAAGGCGAATGCTGTTACTTTAGGGGCGACAACGGAAATTTGAAAATGCAAATAGGGAAAGGCCCCTGGCATGACGATTACTTGAATGGGGAAGGTTTGGTAGTGACATCCGAAGGCATGCTACGATGTACAATTACCAATGGTAAATATCAAAACAGAAGGTTTAGAGAGTACGATGAGGAAGCAAGATCATTATGGCAAAAATATTATCCTCACTTTGTGTTCGGTCAATTGTGCAATTTCGAGTACTCGCTTGATGACCTGAAAAGTACAGGTTTGGCCAGGGTTTTGACTCCCAAAGAACCGTTAAAATTTGTGGAGATGAGGGACGTGCGGTGGAGCGGAGAGGTGCGTGACGGGAAGATTCAGGGCGAAGGCATCGGTTTCGTCAATGTGTCGGGGGATTATTTGCTTATCAGTGGAGCATTCAAAGACGGCATACTTCAGGAGTTTGGACATTTTAATTATCTTAAAGAAAAATTCTTTGTGGAAATGGGCGAAACACACAACGGTTTTACCGATTTCTATGTGGATGGCAAATACGGATTCCTCAATGAATCGGTGAATAAGACTATTCCTGCAATTTACAAGAAAGTGCTGCAACCTTACAATAGTGAAGGATATGCTGTTGTGGTGAACGATAAAGACGAGGAAGTAAAGATAAATCAGTATGGTGAAAATATTGGTTACACGGAGCATCAAGAGCAACTCTTTGCGGAGGCACGCAGAAAGGCCGAGCTTGAAGAACAAGAACGACAACGGAAAGCCGCCGAGGAAGCCCGCCAGAGGGCCGAACAGGAGGAAAAAGCCCGCATCGCCGCCGCCAATGCGGAAAAACGGCGCATAGACGAGATCAGAAACGCAAAAGAGGGCGACCGCATAGTGTATTGTGAGGACTGGGTACATACGGAGACAAACACGTTCCTATGGTTCACATTGTCCGAACGCAGGGATGCTTATACGATGAAAGTCATTTGCTTTGTGGAGAAGAACGTGGACAACGGCGAGCGTTTGCAGGTTCGTGTGGGAGCTGTTGAATCGAGCGACAAGCGATATTACAACACTCCCATTATAGAAGGAATCAGGTACGAGAAAGGCGACGTTATCTGGATTCGGCCGTTGGAGAACACTGGATGGTGGATGGAATAAACTTTTTCACGCTCTTCTTATCGGCAAAACGCTGTCGGTGTAAGCCGTTTTGACTCAACCCTCCGCTGCCTCCGCGACTAAATTCTACATTCTTAATTCTGCATTCTGCATTCACAAAGGACGTGGCCGGGGCGGTCGCGCCCTTTGTAATGGTAGAATGAAGAATGTAGAATGATGAATAAAAAAAATCACTGGGCAGCGTTTTGATATTGAAAAAAGTGTATTTTTGCAGTCAAACGTTGGTTGATGGTCGCAACATGGTAGCGGGGGTGACTCATGACAATGAGCCACTATATTGAGGGTTCAACTCCCTCCGCCAGCGCAAAAGAGGGTGTCTTCACATCCTCTTTTTTCATCGGATCAAACGATATTGTCCTCCCCGCATGTTCTCATGCTGCACTATCCCCCATGATTTCGCCAAATTCACAATCCTACCGCAACTTTTGTAATTCGGCTCCACCACAACTTTCACCAACCGGTTGTCGTGGTATGGATGTGTGCATACATACACAAGGCGTTTCTGAACCGTGTCTTCGTAAATGTGCATTGGGTTCTTCAAAGCCGACTCAATGATTGCATAATCCTCCACGGGAATGTTCGCACCTTTACCTGTCTTTGGGTGTTTTCGGTACTTGAATATTTGTCGCTGCGTAACAATTATGTCGTTGGAAAGCAGTTCTAAACCATTCGATTTCATGTCCTCAACTATGGCAGAAGGAATTCCGCATATTCGACAAACGCAACCTTCGCCACGGCCACGCGACAGCAATCCGCTTGCAAATTGGCACAGCGACCCATTGAAATATTCTAATTCACAATCACTTGTATTATAATCCGAAAAAATATTTCCTTCCGTTTTCATATCGGCAACAATATGATTTTTTCGAATACGATTTTTGCAAATTCAAAACAAATTCTATTCGTTTATTAACTATTAATTGTAAACCTAATTTCCGCAAATACTCCCTTCAGCCTCCGGCGGGTGTCTCAAGGCCGCGCAGATGTGCCCTCGGTTGACGAAGAACACGGTTGCGCGGCCTCCGGAAGCGAGTTTTGCTGACGAGAGCGCATAAGTCCCCCCACCCAAGCGAATGGGGATAGGAGAAAAACCGTAAGAGAATGGAACTACAAGCGCAGTCGGTCGTAAGGACGGCTGGTGAACAGCTGCAGGTGCCACTGGCGGCTGCGGAAGACCCAGCGGAACGGCACCTGAACGAAGCGGAAAACGAACTTTTTCACACGCGAGGTCGCCTCCAGACCGAAAGCCTTGTTGGCGGCGATTTTCCCCACGAGCCAGACGTATAAGTTGCGGATCAAGGCCGTAAGTGTCATGAACACAGTGTTTTCTTTCATGAACGAGAAGGGCAGGTGTTTCCAGCCGAAGTCGTTGTTCTGCATGTCGAAAGTGCGCTCCGAAGCGCCGCGCTGGTTGTAGAACTCCACCACCTCGCGCTCGCTGCTCTCCCATTCGTTGGTCAATATGCAGCGATAGACGTAGCTATCGAACAGGGTGGACTGCTTGTCCTGCACGAGCGTGCGCCGCTCACGAAGACGGACGTGAGATTCTCAATGACGTTGGAATAGGAATATCTCGTATTTATCCCTTGATTCTCAGTGTCTTGTCAACCAATGCGGCAAGTCCGAAAGAACGAAATTGATCAATGATGAAAAAAAATTCCACCGAAACTGTTGATTCTATCGTTTATGATTTGTATTTTTGCTGCCATATTTCTCACCAATTGTTTGTTGAAGTAAGCGATCGCAAAGATAGGTGAAAAAAACGAGAATAGCAAGTCATTGCTAATTTATTTATTAACAATGACTTGCTGATTTATCAACAGTTAAAATTGAAAGTAATTTACGGAATTATAGAAACACCAAAACAACGATTGGTATGAAACTGACAGTGACGTAAAACGGCAACGGTGCGAAGTTGCAAACCGTCAGGCCTGCGAAACTTCACAGATTTTCCGCACTAACCCCGTGATACACAAGCTTACAAAGCATACAGCCAGAAGCAGAACCACTTTCGGGAGCATCGAGAATGCGGGGAAGGGCACATCGACGGAGACAGTCTCCGCTGGTATCAGCCATTGCGGGTGCGACAGCACGAGCACGATGCCGATGGCGCCCGTGACGATGCCCGAAATGAACACGGCCACCATCATCCGGCGGTAACGCTTGGTCTGCGCCTCGCGGTACCGTTTCGCGTATTCCGCCGCCTCCAACTTCTTGGAAAGCCGCTCCATGTATTCGTCGCGGTCGCCCATGTCCGGCTGGTAACGGGCGAAAAGGTCTTCTATGTTAGTCTCTTTCATCGTTCCAAAATTTGTCTGAGTTTACTTCTTCCTCTTGAAAGCTGCTGTTTCACAGCCAATTGGGAACCTCCCGTGATTTTCGCAATCTCCTTCACGGAGTAGCCGCTGACGTAGAACAGCAGGATGGCGCTCTTCTCCTTCAACGGCAGCGTGCCGATAGCCTCGTACAGCTCCTGGTATTGGAAGGCATCGTCGGCGCGCGGGCCGCCCGGCATCTGCTCCGCCGCATCCAAGTCCATGCGGCGGTTCCACCCCGACCGCTGGTGGTCGAGGAAGGTGTTGTAGGCGATCTTGAAGAGCCATGTGGCGAACTTGGCACGCTCCACGAACCGCTCCATCGCGATGTACGCCTTCACCATCGCCTCCTGCGCGATGTCCTCCGCCTCCATCCGGTCGCCTTCACACAAGGCAAGCAGGAATCTCCGCAAAGACTCCTGCTCCTCCGAAACTAAGGCTATGAATTGTTCTCGTGTCATTCGGAGATCTTTTGCTCGGCAATCCGTTTTTCTTCGGCCTCCAACTCGTTGCGGAGGACCCTCTTGCTTACAAAGTAGTAGATAAGGAACGCCAAGCCTATGGCCATTATCACGCCGCCGCAAAAGAGTCCGATCGCTTTCGAGCCAAACGAAACCATCCCCATTAGGTGGAGGACTAAGATGACCAGTCCCATAAGCGTCATCATCAGGCCGCCGTATAGATTTTCCAACAACTTTTGTTTCAATGTTTTGTTATTGGTTTCCTGTGACATGTTCAGCTTGTTCAGCACCTCTGCCGGGTCTATGTTGGGCTTCTTTTCCATCAAGGCCATCAGAATTTCCGTTTTCTTGTCGATTTCGTGGTTTTTCCGTTTGTTGACCAGCCACACAATCGTCAAAGGCAGCACCACGCAAACCCCTATTAGGAAGACGATACCCCCAGTGATAGCACTTAAAGATTCTAAATCCATGACTCTAAATTTTAAGGTTAAACATTTCCGTTATTTACCGAATCGATTCAACAGTTAAACGGATGAGAGGGGTGAAAGGTGACATTTGAGGCGAAAAAAAATATACCTTTGCACCCGAAATAGGAAACAGTATAAATGAACGAGGTAAAGGTTATCGAAATCAAGAAGAGCGTCTTTGCAGAGAATGAGAAAGATGAAGGTTTCCACGAAGCTAACTAACGTATTTCTAACTTAATATCAAACGGTTATGTTTTTCCAAGTTTATGGGGCTAACGCCCTGGCCCAATGGGGGATGCTGCTCGTCGTCCTCGTGGGTCTCATCCTGTTCAACGAGTTCGCCCGTCGTACCAAAGCCGGCGGCATCATCACCTTTTTCGTCATCCCCGTCATCCTGACGGTCTATTTCGTGGCCATCGCCATCGGAGCACGTTCCGGAGCCGAATGGGCGGTCAACAACCAGACGCACGTCTATATGAACGGCTGGTTCCACTACGCCAAGCTCTACGCCGCGCTCACCGGCTGTATCGGTTTCATGATGATCAAGTACAAATGGGGCATCGGCGCCAAACACTGGTTCAAACCGTTCCCGTTCATCATCGTGGCCATCAACATCCTCATTGCCGTGGCTTCCGACTTCGAATCCGCCATTATGGGCTGGAACAAGTGGTGGCTCTCCAGCGAGGGCGTGTGGCTTTACGGCGGCTGGCACAACGTCATGAATGGCGTCGCCGGTCTGCTCAACATCCTCTGTATGACCGCTTGGTGGAATGTCTTCCCCTCCAAGGACAAGAAAGACATGATCTGGGCCGATATGACCTGGGTCTTCATCGTGGTCTATGACATCTGGAATTTCGCCTACACCTATAACTGTCTGCCCACGCACAGCTGGTTCTGCGGTATCGCGTTGTTGCTCGCCCCGACGATCGCAGCTATTTGCTGGAACCGCGGCGGTTGGATCATGAACCGCGCCAACACGTTGGCTATCTGGTGCATGTTCGCGCAGGTGTTTCCGCTCTTCCAAGAGACCTTCAAAGACGGTTTCCAGGCCTTCAAATGGGCTGTGCTTCCCGTGCAGTATCCCAACGGCATCGAAACTATCACGGAGATTTACGCTGCTGCCGGCGGTGAAGCTGCCGCTGTGGGCACCACCGTGGAAACCGTGGCCGGCAATCCGACCATGATGACGGTGATCAGCGCCCTGGCTCTCATCACCAATGCTGTCGCCCTGTGCTACATCATCGCCCAGGCCAAGAAGCGCCACATCAACCCGTACAAGGAAGATGTCTTCATCAACCAGAAGTACTACAAAGACGCTATGGAGCGCGCCGATCTGGCATAATCCAAGCACGAATGCTATGAAAAAGGTCGCGGGAATTTTCCTGCGACCTTTTTTGGTATAGGTAGTGCCTTATACCCGCAAATAAACAAAAAATTAAATTTTATTTATATAACCATAGAGAGTGTTAAAAAAAATGTTATTATTGCCAACAAACAATATGGAAAGGGAATCTACCCACAACCATTTGTAAATGAAAACAATATAAAAATTCTGAAAGCAAAAATATGAAAAAAGAGAATGTATCATCAACTAACCAAAGACAAAACAAACCATCGAATTCTTCTTCTTTGCCCAACCGTAAATCTTATCGCGCCAAGTGGCATAATTACAGCGGTTCGGAATATTTCGTCACCTTTTGCACCTATGAACGAAGGCATTATTTTGGTGAAGTGCGTAACGGTCAGACAGAATTGACGAAGGTGGGAAAATATTTGAAGACAGAAATTGAGAAAGTGCAGGACTTCTATCCATACGCTGAAATACCGATATATGTAATCATGCCTGATCATGTTCATTTGATTATGGAAATACATAAGGATACGTGGAATCGGGAAAATGCGGACGCGATAAATCCTGATGCGGACGCGATAAATCCTGATGCGGACGTGATAAATCATAATGCGGACGCGATAAATCATAATGCGGACGCGATAAATCATAATGCGGACGCGATAAATCGCGTCCCTACAGGGGGAATTACGGGGAAAAAGAATCCGATGCTGAATTCAACACTGGGGACGGTTGTGCGGGGATTGAAGGCTCGGGTAACACAATTCGCCCGACAAAACAATATCCCATTCAAATGGCAACCCCGTTACCACGATCGCATTATCCGCAACAGGGATGAAATGAACAAAATTGCCAAATATATCGAACTAAACCCGGCCAAATGGGAATCGCAATATTCATTAAATCGCGTTTAATCTCCCGTAGGGACGCGATTTATCGCGTCCGCCAATCAAACCAAATCGCGTCCACCTAATAAATATGAACGCGGCAAATCATGGAAACACGGACGCGATAAACCGTATTGCGGACGCGATAAATCGCGTCCCTACAATGCGGCAAACGGTGCCACCGCCCGGTCGAAGATGCCGTTGACGTAGGCGAGTACCATGCCGTAATTGCTGACAGGGATTCCCGCTTCGATGGCCGGACGCAGCCGTTCCTTCAGCTGCTTGCGGGTGACCATGCATCCACCGCACTGGATGACCATCGCATACTGCTGGATGTCAGGGATTTGGTTGAGACCCGACACAAAATCGAACTGCAGCTCTTTACCCGTGAACTTGCGGATAAGACGTGGCAGTTTCACCCGCCCGATGTCTTCGCAGGAGGTGAGGTGCGTGCAGGATTCCAACATCAGGATGCGGTCGCCGTCGCGAAGGTCGAGCAATTTCGGGGTCCCTTTGAGATAAGCACTGAATTCGCCCTTCTGATGTGCCAACATCACGCTGAAGCCCGTCAGGGGGATGCTCTCCGGCACGGATTTCTCCACTTTGTGGAACGCTTGGCTGTCGGTGACAACCAATCTCGGGGCACGGTGGTTTTGTAGGTAGGTGGCTACTTTGTCCTCTTTCAGCACGATGGCAACCGCCTCATTGTCTAAGATGTCGCGGATGGTCTGCACTTGCGGGAGGATGAGCCGACCTTCGGGGGCTTCCGTGTCGATGGGGGTCACCAAGAGCACTTCATCGCCCTCGCCGATGAGGTCGCCGAGCAGCGAACGGGTACGGTACGCCGATTCGGGCATAATCCGCACGATTTCTTGCAGCATCTCGTCAATGCCGGAATGCGTTTTCGTACTGACATTCAAGACTTTGCAATTGTCAACATCCATCTCTTGAGGAGCGGTCAGGTCGCATTTGTTGTTGACGATGAGGTAAGGAAGTTCGAATTGGCGGAACTGTTCTATCAGTTGTCGTTCAGGAATGCCCACCTCGTAATCGGTGATAACGAGGATGGCCAAGTCGATGGTTTTCAATACTTCCAGCGACTTTTGGATGCGTTTCGCCCCGACGGTGCCTTCGTCGTCGATGCCGGCGGTGTCGATGATGATGCACGGCCCGATGCCGAAAATCTCGATGGATTTGCGCACGGGGTCGGTGGTGGTGCCGGCCGTGGCATCCACAATGGAGACCTCCTGTCCCGTGATGGCGTTGATAAGGGAACTCTTGCCGTTGTTCCTACGCCCGAAAATGCCGATGTGCGGCTTGTCGTTACGTCCTTTCATAGTGCGACAAAATTACAAAAACTACCAGAATACCGCGTAAATCACCACTAACAAAATTAATATTGCGTATGCCGCGATGTGGAAATCGCGCTTAGTTTGGAACATACTGGATGTCAAAGCAATACCCTTAACATCGTCTTCGTTTTCGCAGGTGCATAAACTCACCATCACGATGATGGCCATCGTGAGCAGACAGGTGTAGAACATTTGGTCGATGAAGGGCATGTCTATAGGCAAGAACTTGAGTGCCAATGCAATGGGGATGGATAGCACCACGCCCGTAATGGCGCCTTTGTTGGTGGTCTTCTTCCAGAAAAGTCCTAACAAGAAGAGCGCGAGGATGCCCGGACTCACCAATCCTGTGTATTCCTGAATGTACTGGAACATCTGTCCCACACTGCCGAGCAGTGGGGCAATCAATATGGCGATAATGAGGAAAAGTCCGGCGGAAATCTGTCCCACAAGCACTAAACTGACATCTTTGCCCGTTTTCTCCTTCACTTTTGGAGCAATATAAGGTTTATAAATGTCCATCGTATAAATCGTGGAGGCAGAATTGAGCATGGAGGCTAACGAAGAGATGATAGCTGCGGCTAACGCGGCGAGTACCAGTCCTTTAAGACCCGTCGGGATAAAAGTGCTGATCAGCCACGGATAAGCGTTGTCGTTGTTGAGGGCACCGTTGGCCTTGGTGAGGGCCTCCAATGCTCCCGGATGACCTTCTGTAAACATCACGTAGGCCACAATGCCAGGAATAACAACGATAAACGGGATGAGCAACTTGAGGAAGGCCGCGAAAGCCAAGCCCTTTTGCGCCTCGGGCAGCGATTTGGCGGCAAACGCCCGCTGGATGATGTATTGGTTAAAGCCCCAGTAGTAGAGGTTGGCCACCCACAGTCCACCAATGAGCATCGCAATGCCCGGTAGGTTATGGTATTCGGGGTTGTCTTTCGGCAAAATCAGATGCATCCGGTCACCTGCCACGTTGGTGAGATGCTGGATGCCCTGCATCACAGTGCCGTCAGGACTGATGACCTGCAACGCCACCACCGTGGTGATAAGGCCGCCTAACACGAGCAGAACAACCTGCAGGATGTCGGTCCATGCCACGGAGGAAAGTCCGCCGGTGATGGAATAGAGCGCGGCAACCACCCCCAGCCCAATGATAGCGGGCATGATGAGCGAGCCGTCACCTGTGCCGATGATGGTGTCAATGGCTTTGGCGCCGAGGAAGAGCACCGAGGTGAGGTTCACGAAGATGAACAAACCAAGCCAAAACACCGCGAGAATAGTTTTGAGATTTCGAGAGTAACGTTGCTCCACGAATTGGGGAATGGTGTAAATTCCCTGTTTCACAAACACCGGCATGAAAAACTTGGCCACAATGATGAGGGTGAGCGCAGCCATAAACTCGTAAGACGCCACCGCGAAACCACCCGCGAAGCCCGACCCGGACATCCCGATAAACTGCTCTGCCGAGATGTTCGCGGCAATCAACGACGCGCCTATCGTCCACCACGGCAGCGACTTGCCCGCAAGAAAATAGTCCTCGGCGGTCTTGTCCTTGTTCTTCTTCCGATGTGAAATCCAGATGCCCAATCCAACAATAACCAGCAGATAAGCAGCGAAAATGATGATGTCTAGGGTATGAAATGCGGGGTTCATTCTTTAAGGTTTTAAGTTGGGGGCAAAAGTACATAAATTACGAATATACACAGACAGATGTAATTGACGCTGTAGAGACGTTTCATGAAACGTCTCTACAATTTCAGAGGAAAAGTACAAATTTTTGGCTATTGGCTGTTAGCATATAACTGTTGCCTTTTGCAACTTGGCGATGCAGCGGACTGGAATGCCTATGGCTATAAGAAAAACCATAAGTACAAGTATCTGAAAAAAGAACATGGCCGCTTTGCTGGTCAAAAGTTACAGCACAGCCGCAGCCAAATTCACTTTCTTACGAGGTCTGACAACTTGGATAATATCCTGACCAAGGGCAACAGATATCTTTGCGATGGTGGCGGTAGTTAAGTTGTGCGTTCCGGAAAGCCATCTGCTAACCTCGGTTTCTGTTTTGCCCAGCGCATACGCCAAATCCTTCTGACTCATCCCCTTCTCTTCCAAAATCTCATAGATACGATTGGCTATGCTCACTGACAACTCCATTTGCTTTTTCATTTCAGGAGTCATAGTCTGCCTAATTTCATCCATCAACTTATTGGTTTTCATACCATTATATTTAATCGTTAATTTCAAGCAATAAAGGACCTATGATCTGGGTGCCCTTTATAGTAAGAATATTCTTCCTTTCAAGTTGTTTCAATTCGATATCAATCTTTTGCAATGTTTGCACACATTTGTTCAAATGATAATCTTCTTGATAGGTGGAAGTGGTTTTTAGCCCGCCATTTCCAAGTATTAGAATTTTAGACTGAATGTTAAGAAGATAGAGTCGCAAAGATGTTGTTTCTAAATGAGAAGGTAATGCCATCACCCGATCATGTAGAGTCCCCTCATATCTGAAGTGCCTATCCGCCGCTCCATCACGCTTAATGATATCCAAGCGATATACGAGCTGACTTTTCCGCTATCTTCCAGTAATTCAATCAGTAAGTTTTTCTTCGTCATAGTTTAAATCAGTTTGCAAAAATAAACATAAATGTTGATTTTTCAATAAAAAAACAATATTTTTTCGTGATTATTATTTGCGATTTTTCACGATGGCATTTCTATAAAAACGCAAAATAATCACCTCGCAAACATACGAATAAATCTCACGATTGTCAAGGTTTTAGAGAGATTTTCTTTGTTGTTAAAAACCAATGATATATAAATAACGTTAACAATTTAATTTTGCAATAGTTAAAATACGCAGGAAGTTTTTCGCTGGTTTTTCTGCTATTTCATGCAAAACTAATTCCCACGGGTACGAATGAAGTGTAATGAAGAATTATTGAGCTTTTGCCAACCTTATGACAATCAATACTGCGGCAAAAACACAGCTTTTCCCGATTTTCAATATTGGAAGCGTGATTTTGTAAAATTGTAACACATACTCGTGCGTCTGAATTGCCGCTCACTCCCGCACCGGACAAATTATCAATACGCGGTGACAGCTTGTTGCTCACCAGGGATGTCGAAAGTGAGCGTCACACCGTCCGCACGCACCTCCATGGTGACGGGCGCGCCTATCACGAGCGGCAGGTTCAGCTTTTCGTGACCGGCAGGAAAGCCGCAGAGCAACGGGATATGGTACGGTTCAATGTATTGGCGCAGCATCGCTTCCACACTTTCATAGCCGACATCGTTGGTGCAGTCGGTGAAATCGCCTAAGATAATGCCTTTGCAATGCGCGAGTACACCACTCATTTTCAGCATATTGAAAAGACGGTCGATGTTATGGTGGGTCTCCTCCACCTCCTCCACGAAAAGGATGATGTCTGACTGGCCGATTTCGTTGACCTGAGAGCAGAGCAGCGGGGCGAAGGTGGCGAGATTGCCGCCCACGAGGGTGCCCTTGGCCCGACCGAGGATGTTCTCTTTGTGGGCGGGCAGCTCATAGCGTGGCACCTGACCCTGGAGCAGGTCGCGCAGCAACGTGCAGGATTGTTGTACATTGACACTGTCTTGCTTGGCAATATTGCAGCCCATCACGCCGTGAATGCTCATCACGCTGGCGCAAGCCTCCATGCTGAGCAGCGTGGTGATGTCGCTGTAACCGATGAGCCATTTCGGGGAGGCGACAAGCTCTTTCAAGGGCAACCCTTCCACCAAGTGCAGGGTGCTGTAACCGCCGCGCAGACAGAGGATAGCCTTGATGTCGGGGTCTTTGAGTGCCCAGCGGATGTCGGCGAGCCGCTCCTCCACGGTTCCGGCATAGTGTTCAAGATACTTTTTGCCGACATTCGGTCCGATGACCGGCTCGTACCCCCAACTGCGAAGGGTGTCAGCCGCCGCAAGAGCGGTCTCCATCGAACTATAGTACGACGGAGAGATGAGCGCCACCTTGTCGCCCGGTTTCAGGTAGGCGGGTGCGACACACTTGAGCGGCTTCTTCGTTCCCGCACCCTTCACCACGGGAACCAAGAGGATGAAGCTCAGAATCACGAGCATGATTCGGATTGAAAAGGCGTGTTTATTCATTTCTCTATCATTTAATTGGCAAAGTACATTTTTGTTTTTGGTCAACAGCTAATAGCCAATAACTTACCTCAGTTCCTTCACCGGAAATTCAAAATAGGTCTCGGGGAACGGCTCGTCCTTCAACGTGAAGTGCCACCATTCGCTGTCGATGGGTTTGAAGCCGTGGCGGAGCATCGCGGCCCGCAAAATCATGCGGTTGCGGAACTGCTCCTCCGTGATGGTACGGCCGGCAGGGGACGGTTTCCCGTTAAAGACACCCGTCTCGGGATTGCCGCCGAAGTCGGGATGGCTCTCCTCACCGAACCAGTCGAAGGTGCCGCCCATGTCAACCTCCTTCTCGGTGGTCATGTCGAAAAGGGTGAGATCGACGGTGGAGCCGCGGGTGTGGCCGCTCTTCGCCGCGATGTAGTCCAATTCGAACAACCGACTTTTATCGACCTCGGGGTAAAAGTAGCGTCGCATCAGTGTGTCGGGGATGTTGGCGGCCCAGCGCACGAAATGATCGACGGCCATCTGCGGACGGTAGGCGTCGTAGATTTTCAGCCGGTAGCCCATGCGCATCACATCGTCGCTGACGGCCTTCAGACTGTCGGCAGCACGTCTGGTCATCAGCGCGGTGGGCTGCAGGTAGCCGTCAATGCGCTGACCCACAAAGTTATAAGTGCTGAAATAGCGGATTTCCAGAATCGCATCGGGCACCACGTCGGTGATGTTCACGAACTGGCTGGCATCCCGTTCAAGCACAACCATTCTTGTTTTCCCCTGTCCATTCACATTGGACATTAACACCATGCACAGCAAGAAAAAGGCGCTGTACAACAAATTCTTACCATTTTTCATAATCGTTATTATTTTCAAATTCGAAAATTACTGCTTTACCAAGCTCTTGCCACTTCCGGGGATGTTTAAGGAAGAGGTTAATATCATTGAGTACTTTCGACTCAACTACTAACTACTAACTGCTAACTACTAACTACTAACTGCTAACTACTAATTCTCCCGCTCCGTCGCCGATCTCCGCCACATAAAAATCCGCACGCAAGCCGAATCTTTCCTCGTATGCTTTGCCGATGGTTTCGACAAATGCTTCCACCTGTTCTTCCACAATCAGCGTGACGGTGCAGCCGCCGAAGCCCGCACCGGTCATGCGGCTGCCGAGCACGCCGGGGAAATGCTGCGCCCGTTCGGCTAAGAAGTCCAGTTCGGGACAGGTGACCTCGTAGTCGTCGCGCAGGGTGGCGTGCGAGGCGTTCATCAGCTGTCCGAAACGGACCATGTCGCCGACCTTGAGCGCGGTGACGGCCTCGCGCACGTTCTCGTTCTCGCACACCGCGTGCCGCGCCCGCTTGAGTACGTTGCCCGTAAGATATGGTGCAACCGTATTAAACTGATCCATAGTGAGTTGACAGAGACAATCAACTGGTCGGTGCGCACGGATGATCTCCAACGCCTGCTGACACTCGCTGCGCCGCTGGTTGTAGGCGGAATCCACCAGCCCGCGTTTCTTGTTGGTGTTGGCGATGACGAACTTCAGCCCGCGCATCTCCAACGGCACGTGCTCGTACTCCAACGTATTGCAATCCAACGCAATGGCGCAATCCTTCTTCCCGAATCCCGAAGCAAACTGGTCCATGATGCCGCAGTTCATCCCCACGAAGTCGTTCTCCGCGTGTTGTGCCATCTGCACGAGCTCCAGCATCGTGAACGGACTGCCGTTCAAGGCGTTGAGAGCCACGGCGGTCACCATCTCGATGGAGGCGGAGGAGGAGAGCGCCGCCCCGATGGGCAGGTCGCCGCGGTAGTGGAACTGGAGGCCGCTTACGGGAAATCCCCTGTCGGTGAACTCCTTGACCACGCCGAGCGGGTAATCCACCCAGCTGTTCCGTTTCTGCGGCAGTTCTTCCTTACGAATCAGAAACTCCGCCGAATCGTTTTCGGAGAGGAAACGGCAGGAATCCTCATCATCATACTGTATCACAGTGAGATACGTGCCTATATTGAGCGCGGCGGGGAAGACGAGTCCGCCGTTGTAGTCGGTGTGGTCGCCGATGAGGTTCACGCGGCCGGGGGCGAAAAAGTGGAAATCCATTCGTTATTTGTAATAAATGATTTCAGAAAATTCAGTAATTATTCCTAACGTTGAGGTGGTCCAAGTCCGCTTTACAGGATACTTCCCATCATATTCATACTTAAATTCAACTTTAGATGAATAATTAACCACAGGTGTTTCCGTTGTCTCTTCAATTACATTGTTGGCTGAAAAAAGATTTTCCGGGACAAACGGAACACCTTCCTCATAAAGTCCCTTGTGCGGGTTGATCATTTCGTCATACTTCCAAGTATTTTTCATTGACAATACGCCATTGGAAAAAAGATCCATAGCAACAATGTTCTTACCATCCCATGTAAGTTTGTAAACCGTAACCGCCTTGGTATCTATAGGTTTGATGTGGGATGCAACCTCTTTCGAGAGCACGAAATCCAACGGGTTGACACCACTTTCGGAAAAATCTTTGGATGCTATGGGCGACAACGTAATTTCCACCACTTTGCCGTCTGCCTTCTTGAACGTGACAACATCGTCATCGTAAGTAGCATTATGGCGGATGATCTTCACTAAATCTTTCCCTTCATAAATATATTCGTAATCACTTATAAGGGGAGTGTTATCTACATGAAGCCATTCAATGCGTTTGTCGGATCCGTATTTGAATGTGGCGATGCTTTTGATTTCGCCATTGCCGTCCTTGTTTGTGATTTTATTCAACAGTTTTCCGTCCCACTCCCATTCCTGAGATCCGAAATTAATTGTGATCCCGTTGGTGGTTGAAAAGGTTTCTATCTTGGTGATTTTTTTCTTGGGTAGATATTGGCCTTCTTTTTGGCAAGAAGAAAACAAAAACACCCCGAAAACCAAAGCCATGATAATTTTAAATGATTTTTCCATAAGAATGAATTTATAATAAATGTTTGAAAATAAGACATTTACATTTTCAACAAGAATAAGCGTAACAGATGCAAAAATAAAAAAAATGTTAGAAGAAAATCATCCGCATCGCCGAATGGATGCTCGTTCATCTGGGACGGAAGAAGTTCTCCTCCAACCAAAGTTCCGACAACTACTTCAGCGTCAAGAAAGACGGGATGCCGACGGATTTGAAGGTGCTTTACTTCTTCCTGCCCGAGGGCGTTGAAACGCGCTATGGCTTCTCGTGCTTTGCGGAGTGGCGCTAGTGTCGGCGAATTTTACGAATTATGCGAATTTTAATTAGAGTGAATTTTAGTTAGAGAAAAAGTACGGCCTTTATAGTTTTAACATTCGGATGGTGATTCCAAAAATCTAAAAGTGTATCTTTGCGGTCTGAAATCGTCACAGAAAGTGACTAAAAACCGAAAAGATGCGAATGAATAATCCGATAAAAGCCATCACGACGGTCGTTTTGCTGCTGTTTTCGGCATTTTGGCAAGCACCGGCCCAGCGGTTGAGCGACCGCTATTTCGGCATCTCCGAACAGGATTTTGTCGATACCATCAAGATAAAAATGTGGGAAGGGGCCATCATTGTGCCCGTGGAAATCGAGGGGGAAACCAAGAACCTGATGTTCGACACAGGTGCCAGGACAGGGTTCTGGATAGGAGAAGAAGAGCCGTGGATGCAACCGATGGGCGCCAGTATCACCACACGTGACGCCCAAAACAGAACGAAAAAGAAAGCGATGATGAAGATTCCTTCCCTTAAAATGGGACATCTCACCATCA
>JAFXTE010000048.1 GCA_017525245.1 Bacteroidales bacterium
TCATCGATGTGGCCATGGAACCCCTCTCCTGGGGTATGGTCCACCCGGACGTGATTGCGGTGCAGGCCATGCTTCGTGATGCCGGTTTCGAAGTCGCCGACATCGACATGAACGCCTATATGGAAGCCCGCACGCTCACGCAGAAGTTCATGGATGACTTCCTGGGTTATTTCATTGAGCCGAAAAACAAGATTTCCACGTCGTTGTTGCTCGGTTGCGGTCTGCCCGGCGGCATGATGGGTTCCATGATGGCCGACCTGAAGGGCATCCACAGTTACCTTAACAAGACTTTGGAGAAGTCCGGCAAGGAGCCGCTCAGCGAGGACCAGCTGCTCATCAAACTCTTCGACGAGGTGGCAGCCGTTTGGCCGATGGTGGGCACGCCCGGTCTGGTGACCCCGTTCAGCCAGTATGTGAAGAACATCGCGTTGATGAACGTCCGCGCCGAAATCGAGGGCAAACCCCGCTTCACCTACATGGAGCAGAACCAGTGGGACATGATCCTCGGCAAGTGCGGCCGTCTGCCCGGACCGCTCGCTCCGGAAATCGTCGCGTTGGCCAAGGAGAAGGGCTTCGAGTTCTTCGACGGGGTGCCGCAAGACAACTATCCCGACGAGCTGCCCAAGTACCGCAAGATGATGGAAGAGAAGGGCTGGGATGTCGGTCAAGACGAGGAGGAACTCTTCGAGCTCGCCATGCACGAACGCCAGTACATTGACTACAAAGAGGGTAGGGCAAAGCAGAACTTCAACCGCGAGTTGGAGGCCGCCATGCAGAAGAAGCAGGCGGGTGCCGGTGCCGCCCCGCAAGACCGTCAGCAGATTGTCTTCGAACGCGTCAGGAAGATGTACCCCGAGGCCCAGCCGATCGTCGCGCCCGTGAGCGGACAGCTCTTGTGGGAAATCGCCGTCGGTGACGAGAAGTCGATGCCCAAACCGGTAGGCACTCCTTTGAAGAAGGGCGACACGGTCTGTTTCGTGAGCACCTACTACGGCATGGAGCCGGTTCCTTCACTCTTCGACGGCCAGCTCTTGGAGACGGTCGCGGAGCAGGGACAGAAAGTGAGCAAGGGCGATGTGATCGCGTTTGTGAAGTAAAGTTTCAGGCGTGCTTCGGCACGCCTTTTTTTGTTTGCATTTTAATCAAGGAAAAGATGAGTAAAATCGAAACCATTTATAACCCCACATTGGAAACCATCCTCAACCACGTCAGCGTGCGCGAGTACAGCGACCGTCCCGTGGAAGAGGAAACATTGAACCTGATCCTCAAGGCGGCCTGCAGCGGCTCCACGATGGGCAATATGCAGCTGTTCAGCGTCATTGTGACCCGCGACGAGCAAATGAAGGCCAAGCTCGCGCCGTTCCATTTCAACCAGCCGATGGCGACCTCCGCGCCGGTGATCCTCACCTTCTGCGCCGACTTCCGCCGCTTCAACCAGTACTGCCGGTTCCGCAATGCCAACACGGAAGCTTACAGTAACCTGCAGAGCTATCACTGGGCCGTCACTGACGCGCTCATCGCCGCGCAGAACGCCTGCGTGGCCGCCGAAGCCCTCGGACTCGGATTCGTCTGGCTCGGCACCATCACTTACAACGTCGATAAGTTCGTGGAGGCGCTGCAGCTGCCCCAACACGTCATCCCCGTGGCCTGCATCCCGATGGGCTACCCCGTGAAGAAGCCCGCCCTGACGCAGAAGCTGCCTGTGGAGACCTTTGTGCACCGGGAGGTTTACCGCGACTACGACGAGCAGCGCATCGACGAGTTCTACCGCGAGAAGGAGAACTCCGAGGAAACCGCCAACATCCTCAAAGAGAACCCCGACTGCGACAACCTCGCGCAGGTTTTCACCAAGCACCGCTACACCCAGCCCGACAACGAGCATTTCGCGCAGGTGCTGAAGGAGACGCTGGAGCGGCAGGGGTTCACGGTGTAGAGACGCGCCATGGCACGTCTCTACGGATCACCGTATTCATTCTACATTTTACATTCAGCATTCATAATTCATAATTAAATGAACCGTCTCATCCTCCCCGTCCTTATCAGCACACTCCTGCTGGTGGCCTGCCGCACCGACCAGACCACCCTTTGGAAATCCGACCGGGTCTATTTCAACTCCGAGTTCGGGTGCGTGCATAACGCCTGGCAGTTCCGCTGCGGCAACCAATGGTACGCCGCCACCGTGCCGGGCAACATCCACGACGACCTGCTCGCCAACAAGCTGATTCCCGACCCGTTCTACGGCGACAACGAATCGAAAGTGCAGTGGGTTGCCGACAGTGTCTGGGAATACCGGCTGTTGTTTGATGGCAGTTGCGGCAGTGAGGGACCTTTCCCGCATAACGAGCTGGTATTCGAGGGTTTGGACACCTACGCGGAGGTCTTCCTCAACGGCGAACGGCTGACCGCCTCCACAGGGGACACGATGACCAACAACATGTTCCGGACGTGGCGTTTCCCGCTGCCCGACAAGCTGAAGGAGACTGGCAACGAACTGATTGTCAGATTTCTGCCGACCGAACCGTTCGACAGCGTCGCAGCTTCGAAACTGCCGTACAAGCTCCCCGACAACCGCGTCTTCACCCGCAAGGCACAGTACGAGAGCGGCTGGGACTGGGGCCCGAAGCTCAACACCTGCGGCATCTGGAAAAACGTCTATATTGAATCTTGGAATGTGTTAAAAGTCAAAGACTTTTATGTAAAAGACACAGAACCGTCCCGCGATTCCACCCGTCCGTGGATTGCCGAAGTGGAGGTGGAGGTCGAAGCCGACAAAAAGGTCACCACCTATATACATCTGGATATCACCGACAAGGACGGCTACAGCCAGCAGATCCAGCACAAGGCGCAGCTGCACAAAGGGACGAACAAGGTGGTGATTCCCATCACCATCGAGAATCCGAAGCTGTGGTGGCCGAACGGGGCAGGAGAGGCTCACCTTTATTACTTCACCCTGAAGAACAACGAGAAAGACAACGGCCTCGTGCACACGCACGGGCTGCGCACGGTGGAGCTCGTCCAGAAGCGCGACAGCATCGGCGAGTCGTTCCAGTTCGTTGTCAACGGCAAGCCGCTCTTCATGCGTGGCGCCGACTGGATCCCCGCCTCTTCGTACCCAGGCACGCTCACCCGCAGCGAGGGCGATGACCGCTATGCCGAGCTGCTGAAGCAAGCCAAAGACGCGAATATGAACATGTTGCGCGTATGGGGCGGTGGCCTCTACGAGCATGAGGCCTTCTACAACTACTGCGACCAAATGGGGCTTTTGGTGTGGCAGGATTTCATGTTCGCCTGCAACATTTATCCCGGCGACGAAGCGTTTATGAACAACGTGAAAGCCGAAGCCGAGGAGCAAGTGAAGCGGTTGCGCCACCACGCCTGCATCGCCACGTGGTGTGGCAACAACGAGGTACACAACGGCTTGGAGGACTGGGGCTGGAAGGATGCCTTGGGCTACACCGACCAACAATATTCGAAAATGTATGAGGATTACGAGCAGCTTTTCGAGAAGATGCTGCCGAAAATCTGCATGGAAAATCTGCACAAGCCCAACTATGTACACTCCTCGCCGACTTACGGATGGGGTCACCCCGAGTGCACCACCCATGGCTGCAGCCACTACTGGGGCGTCTGGTGGGGCGAGCTGCCGTTCGAGATTTGGTGGGAGAAAACCGGTCGCTTCATGACAGAGTACGGTTTCCAGGCCTACCCGGAAATGTCGTTCTGGAACGAATACATCCCTGAAGGCGAACGTGTTCTGAAATCCCCGTCTATGCGCAATCACCAGAAGCACGGTCGCGGGGTGCCGATCATCCTGAAGGCGATGGAAGATCTGTACGGATTCAAGGACACCAACAATCTAGACAAATTCGTCTATATCAGCCAGTTGGTGCAGCAGGATGGCATCGCGCAGGCCATCGAGGCGCACCGCATTCAACACGAGAAGTGCAGCGGCACGCTCTTCTGGCAGCTGAACGACTGTTGGCCCGTGGCCTCCTGGAGCTGCATCGACGTGGCCGGGAATCCCAAGGCGCTGTACTACCGTCTGCCGCAGCTGTACGCCAACGTGGCCATCGCCTCGCGCCATATCTCGCAGGACACCATCGAGCTGTATATGATCAATGACAGTTTTGAGCCAGTTGGCGGTCTCCTTGAGTGGGCTATCCGAACCATGGATGGCGAAATGGTCAATTCGGCGGGCGTGAGCATCTCAACCTCTGCCAACAGCAGTACCAAGGCTGCAGTGGTGACTTTGCCGAAATCTGTGAAAAACGCGGGAAATGTCTTCGTGGAGGCCTCTTTCAAACCCGAAAATGCTGAAAAAGTCACATATTTGACCTATTTCGTGAAACCGAAAGCGTTGAATCTCTCCTCTCAGCCGATTCAGGTCAATACGGAATATGGCGACCATTCCGCTGTAATCCACCTTTCTTCCAAAATGTTGAAAAAGGGCGTTTTCATTGAAGAAACGCATGGCTACAAAGTCGATTATTCCGACAATTACTTTGATTTGAAGCCAAATGAGGAAGTGAAGGTTAAGGTGGATTATCCTTTGTTGGATGAGAAACCTGTGTTCAAGATTCGCACGTTGAAGTGACCATATTAATCAACTTTTCTGCCCTGATTCGACTCCAATCATGCTTTTCAATTCGATAGAGTTCGCCTTGTTTCTGCCAGCTGTGTTCCTGCTCTATTGGCTTGTGTTTCAGCGGAGTGTGCGGGCGCAGAACCTTTTTGTTGTTGCGGTCTCTTACCTCTTTTATGGTTGGTGGGACTGGCGTTTTCTTTTCCTGATTGCCTTCACCTCGCTCTGCAGCTGGGGCAGCGGCATCCTCATCGAACGCCATCGCAACCGCCCGGTCGCGAAAATCGTGCATGTTTCTAATATAGTGTTGAACCTGGCCATCCTCGGTGTGTTCAAGTACTACGACTTCTTTGTCACCTCTTTCGCGAACCTCTTTCTGAACGGCCGCACCGACGGGCTGTTGCTCAACATCATACTTCCTGTGGGCATCAGCTTCTACACTTTCCAAGCGTTGAGCTACAGCATCGACGTTTATCGCGGGAAGCTGGAACCCACCCGTGATATTGTGCAGTTCTTCGCGTTCGTGAGCTTTTTCCCACAGTTGGTGGCCGGTCCTATTGAGAGAGCGACCAATCTGCTGCCGCAGTTCGCAAAGCCGCGCACTTTCGACTACGCGCAGGCCGTTGATGGCATGAGGCAGATCCTTTGGGGACTTTTCAAGAAGATTGCCGTGGCCGACAACTGCGCCGCCTACGTCGATTACGTCTATGGATCGTATGCGTCGCAGAGCGGCAGCACCTTGGCCATCGCCGCCGTGCTGTTCGCTTTCCAAATCTACGGTGATTTCTCTGGCTACTCCGATATCGCTATCGGCACATCCAAACTATTCGGTATCAGGCTGATGCGGAACTTCAATAATCCCTATTTCAGTCGTGATATTGCGGAGTTCTGGCGGCGATGGCACATTTCGCTCACCACTTGGTTCCGCGATTACGTCTATATCCCTTTGGGCGGCAGCCGTGTTCCGAAGGCGAAGGTCGTGCGCAACACTTTCGTCATTTTCTTGTTGAGCGGCTTCTGGCACGGTGCCAACTGGACTTTCCTTGCCTGGGGCGCTTTCCACGCGCTGCTCTTCCTGCCGCTCATCCTGTCGGGTCGCAACCGCAAATACACCAGCGGCATCGCAGAAGGACGTGTTTTGCCCACTTGGTCCGAGGCAGGCCGCATGTTGCTGACCTTTGTGTTAGTAACCATCGGATGGATACTCTTCCGTGCCGACTCCATCGGGCAGGCGTGGCAATACCTTACATTGTTGCCGGGTTGGGGAGCGCCATACACCGAGGGGCTTGCGGCCTGTTCCGTCTTTGTGCTCCTCATGCTCGTCATGGAATGGGTGCATCGTGCGGGAAACCATGGTCTTGACTTGCGCATCCATTCCGCCGCGATCCGTTATCTCCTCTATTACAGTCTGATTGTCATTATGTTCTTTGCCTATTCCAATTCAGAAACCTTCATCTATTTCCAGTTCTGATATGAAAAAGTTCCTGCTGAAGACACTCCTTTTCGCTTTCGTTCTGCTGGTTATGGCGGTAGTGTTCGATATGCTGCTGACTACAAAAGCACTGCGGTTGCGTACATCACCGTTTGCCACATGGAACGACCTTTATCAGCGGGATATTGATGCGCAAGTCCTCATCATGGGCAGTTCCAGAGCGTTTGTGCAGTTCAATCCGGCCATCATCGATAGCGTTCTCCATACCAATAGTTACAATCTTGGCATGAATGGTCGCGCCGCCGATTCCCAGATTTTGAAATACAAGGTATTCCGTCATCGGGGAAATCCCAAGCCAAAACTCATTGTCTATGAGGTGAGTCACGGCACGATGCAGAAAAGCAACGGTTACGAGCGGGAGCAGTTTGTGCCCTACCTCCACGATCCATATCTGTGGCGGCTTTGTCACGAGCAGGAGGATTTCTCCTTCGCGGATTTAGTGCTGCCGAGCTGGCGTTTTCTGGGCCGGCAGGCTCTCATACGGAAAATACTTTTTCCCACAGTGAAAAGCGAATACGATTCTCCGTTGTATAAAGGTTTCCGAAGCTATGACCGGAAGTGGAGTGGGAGGGGGCTTCATCAGCAGGCCAGCGTTTCCTATACTCATGACACAACGATTATCCGGCAGTTCAGGGATTTCTTGTCCGAGTGCCGCCGCGACAGCATCCAAGTGGTGCTGGTCACCTCGCCGTTTTACATCGGTGGTACGCGAAAGATGGCGGACTCCACGGGCATGCATGCCATGTTCGCGCAAATCGCCACCGATTTCGACATCCCGTATCTGGACTACACCTACGACACATTGAGCTACGACACGGCCTACTTCTACAACACGATGCACCTGAACAAGATTGGCGCGGACCTTTTCTCGCAGAAAGTGGCGCGGGACATCGGTTCGGTGATGCGGGGCGAGTAGTTAGTGGTTGGCAGTTAGTGGATAGCGGTGGCGGTGGATGTTCCCTTTTTTTGCGAAAATTTGTTTTTAATTTTAACTATTTAATTTCAAACAGTTAAAATTAAATCATAATTTGTTGGCTTTCAAGAAAGAAAAAAAATTGAAAAACACTTGACATTCGTGCGATTTTGTTGTACATTTGTCGCCTGAAATATAATATTTAAATCATCAAAATGAGATGTTATGAAGAAAACAAATCATAGTAGAAAAATAAAATAGCACAATATTGTTATATGTCAAAAAAGTTATATATTTGCAGCGTGATTGAAGACAAAATAATAATAATATGAAATGGAATGAATTAAGGAGAATTGCAGAAGAAAAAGGATGGTATCTTATTCGATATGGAGCAAAACATGATATTTACGCTCATCCCCAAAAAGAAGGACAATTGGCAATTGAAAGACACGGTTCTGAGGAGGTGAAAACAGGTATTTATTACAAATTGAAACGACAGATAGGTTTTTGAAATATAGAATAATAGTAACATGAAAAAATGTATAGCCTTAATCGAAAAGGGTCAGGATGGCACGTTCGCTATATTTACCCCGGATACCAAGTCAACTGTCTTCGGAGATGGTAATACTGTTGCTGAAGCCAAAGCTGACTTTGAAAATACAGTTAAGGAGTTTATTGAGGTTTTTGAAGAGGAGGGTCGTCATGACCCGGATGACTTGAAAAACACTGTGTTCGAGTACAAATACGACCTCCCGTCATTCCTGAACTGCTACAACTACCTCAACATGACCAAATTAGCCGACAGGGCGGGCGTCAACCCCTCGCTGATGCGCCAGTACAAAAGAGGACAGTATGTTTCGGAGAAGCAGGCCTCGAAGATACAAGATGCTATCCACAAAATAGGACGGGAATTGTTAGCGGTACGGCTTGTGTAGTTAGCAGTTGGCAGTTTAAACTTTAAACTTTGAACCCTGAACCCTGAAACAAAAAAAGGGGAACCACAACGATTCCCCCTTAACTTCTAACTGATAATTACTAACTGCAGACTATTTCAGCACGCCGAGTTCCTTGCCGATCTTGGTGAAGGCGGCGATGCACTTGTCGAGGTGCTCGCGCTCGTGGGCGGCGGAAATCTGCACGCGGATACGGGCTTGGTCTTTCGGCACCACAGGATAGTAGAAACCGGTGACGTAGATGCCTTCCTCCTGCAGCTTGGCGGCCATCACCTGTGACAGTTTGGCGTCATACAGCATCACGGCGCAGATGGCGGACTCGGTCGGCTTGATGTCGAAACCGGCGGCTTTCATCTTGGCCACGAAGTATTCGGTGTTGCTGTGCAGCTTGTCCTGCAGCTCGTTGGTCTCCGACATGATGTCAACCATCTTGCAGCCGGCAGCGGCCACCATCGGAGGGATGGAGTTGGAGAACAGGTACGGACGGGAGCGCTGACGAAGCATGTCAATGATTTCCTTCTTACCGGTGGTGAAACCGCCGATAGCACCGCCGAAGGCCTTGCCCAGCGTACCAGTGAGGATTTCGATTTTACCGCGCAGGTTGTAGCGCTCAGTCACGCCGCGACCGGTGTTGCCCACCACGCCGGCGGAGTGAGACTCGTCAACCATGACCATGGCATCGTATTTCTGTGCCAGTTCGTAAATCTTATCAAGCGGGCAGACGTTGCCGTCCATGCTGAACACGCCGTCGGTGACGATGATGCGGAAACGCTGTGCCTGAGCGGCTTTCAGTTGCTCCTCAAGGTCGGCCATGTCAGCGTTTTTGTAACGGTAGCGGACTGCCTTGCAGAGACGCACGCCGTCGATGATGGAGGCGTGGTTGAGGGCGTCGGAGATGATGGCGTCCTGGTCAGTGAGCAGGGGCTCGAAGACACCACCGTTGGCATCGAAGCAAGCAGCGTAGAGGATGGTGTCCTCTGTGCCGAAGAATTCAGCGATTTTCTTCTCCAGGGCCTTGTGCAGGTCGGAGCAGCCGCAGATGAAACGCACGGAGGCCATGCCGTAGCCATGAGTGTCGAGGGCTTCCTTGGCGGCGGCAATCAGACGCGCGTCGTTGGCGAGGCCCAGGTAGTTGTTGGCGCAGAAATTCAGCACCTTGCTGCCGTCCTGCAGTGTGATCTCACCGCTTTGCGGAGAAGCGATGATGCGTTCGTTCTTGTACAAGCCGGCTTCCTTGATGTCGGCCAATTCTTTCTGAAGATGTTGTTGGAAATTGGTGTACATTTGTTTGTTTATTTGTTGGATTGTTTGTATATAAGTTTCAAGTTCAAAGTTCAAGGTTCAATCAAAAAAACATTTTCCTTGAGCGGCCCCGACAGGGGCAAGAGCTTGGTAGTTCAAAGTTCAATCAAAAAAACATTTTCCTAGAGCAGCCCCGACAGGGGCAAGAGCTTGGTAGTTCAAGGTTCAATCAAAAAAACATTTTCCTTGAGCGGCCCCGACAGGGGCAAGAGCTTGGTAGAGCAGAAGAGAACGAATGAGATAGCAGGTTCATTAAATCGTGGCAAAAGTACATTTTTTTTCTGAAATATGTTCATTTTTGTTTTGAAGTTGTCATTCTGTTATCCTTCGTTGGATGAACATTTTCCTTGTGCAGGCGAAGTACATGACAACCCCGATGACATGGACGGCCACCACGGTCCAGAAGGCGGCGGAGTATCCGAAATACTCGGCGATGACGCCTCCGAGGACGATGCCTAATCCCAAGCCTAAGTCCCAGCTGGTCAGCAGGGTGGAGTTGGCGGTGCCGCGTTCGTTGTGGTGTGCGACGGAGATGATCATGTTCTGGAAGGCGGGCCACATGTGTCCGTTTCCAAGTCCCACGAGTATGGCGGTGGCGTAAAAGCAGACGGGATGCGTGGAGATGACGAACACCGTGTATCCGACCGTGGAAATCAGGATGCCGATGCCTGCGTGACGGGTCAACTTGCCTTCCCTCAACGACTTGCCGCCTTGCAGACGTGACATGATCAGTCCGAGGGAGAGCAGCAGGAAGAAGGTGCCGGACCCGCTGGTGATGCCCATAACCTCCTTGCCGTAAATGGCTAAATAGTTGCTCAGCACGCCGTAGCAGAGAGCGAAACAGACCATGTTGACGCCTATGAACCAGCCTCTCAGGAGGAAGAAACGGTCAAGGGAAATCTTCTTCTTGTCGGCCACGGGAGCGCGTTGCGGCAGTTTCACCGAGGCGGAGAGCACCACACTCAGCAGAGCGAACAGCAAAGCTACGAGGAAGAGTATGTCGAAGTCGCCGGTAAGTTTGTACAGGGCGATGCCCACGGTGGGCGCGATGGCTGTGGCGATGTTGTTGCTCAGCCCGTAATAGCCGATGCCCTCGTTACGGCGCGAGGAGGGCAGCACGTCGATGGCGACGGTGGAGTTGGCCACGGTACAAGCCCCGAACGGCCCGCCGTGGAGTGTGCGGACCACAGCGAAAAGGACTAATGTGCCTGCCAGAAGGTAGAAACCGTAGAACACGAAACTCAACAACATGAAGAAAATCAGCACCTTCTTGCGGTTGAAGGAATCGACGATGTAGCCGCTGAATGGACGGAACAGCAGCGCGGCCACGGCATAGCCCGACAGCACCAGTCCGATAACATCCTTCGTCGCGCCGAAATGCTCGCTCAAGTAGATGGGCAGCAACGGCGTGAGGATGTAGAAAGCGAAGAACAACGAAAAATTCGTCGCCATTACCTTGATGTATTCCCTGTTCCAAAGTTTCTCTTTGTCAGACGATTCCATGATGTTTCCTTTCGGCGGCAAAAGTACAAATTTTTCAGCCGTTTTTCTTAGGGAGTCATAATAAAAGTCATAATGAAGCGTTGAAAAAATAAAACGAAGGGGTGCTGCCGAGGCAATGCCAAAAAATTGTATCTTTGCCATTTGGTTTTTAAATGTGAAAAAACATGAATAATAGATTCTTGCAATATATATTTTGTCTGTTCTGCTTTCTGGCCGTGATGGCTTCTGCCTCCTGCCAGACCTCTCGCACCCAGACGCGTGGCAAGTCCAAATATCAGAAAGTACGCACACGCCACACACCCAATTGGAATGCTTCCACCTCACAGCACACCACCTATTACATCAGAAGGAATTTCAAACGGCACAGTTATGATGTGAAGACGAAATACACGCCGACGACGAAAAATTATCGTCAGAATTCCCGACCGGGTAGTTATGGATGTAGAAGAACGAAATGATGGTTATGCGTATATTGTCGGCTAAACATATTCTGATGTCAGTCCTTTTGCTGCTTGGCGTATGCCGTCTTGCGGCGCAGGAGGATCATATTCACTTCAATGTGGTGAATGACACCGCGCGTATTGACGCGGTCATTGAAGAAGATTCATTAGGCAACCTCATCAATTCGATGTATGATTCCAATTTGGACAATGTCGATCATGGTAACGGGTTGTTGTTCACTTATTTCAACTGGATGCCGGGATTCAATTTGTACCAGAACTTCGATATTGTGACCATCCATTACCGTCATCAGGGTTCTGCTCCGCGTGACACCATCGACCTGACGGGGTACTATCATCCGGCAAAATACCGTATCACCTCCAACTACGGGTACAGGCATCGCCGGATGCACCGGGGGGTTGACCTTGGCTATCCGGAGGGCACGCCTGTTGCGGCCGCGTGGGATGGCATCGTGCGCATATCCAAGGGCACGGCCAACACGGGCGGCTACGGCAATCTTGTGGTCATCCGTCATGACAACGGGCTGGAAACCTACTATGGTCACCTTTCCCGTCGGTTGGTGAACCCTGGCCAGATGGTGAAGGCCGGCGACATCATCGGCCTCGGTGGTAACACCGGACGCTCCTACGGATCGCACCTCCATTTCGAGGTACGCTATCTTGGCAACGACATCAACCCTTGCCGTCTCATTGATTTCGACAATTTCAAAACCAAATTTGACACGCTCTATATTTCCGGTTACACGGTTTCGGTGCCGAATCCTACGCAGCAGGTAGTGCAGCCAGCCAAACCGAAGCCCCAGACCTCCGCTCAATACTATAAGGTGCGCAAAGGTGATAACTTGGGCAGAATTGCCGCCAAATACCATACAACGGTCTCGAAAATCAAGAAGCTCAACCATTTGCGCAGCGACTTTATCCGTGAGGGGCAACGCCTGCGTGTGCGGTAGCCATGAGCCGTCTGCCTCTTTTCCTGACGCTGTTTTTCTGTACGCTGTTTTTGCTTGCAGAAGCGCAGAACGCATACTATGATTTCGGATTTGAGAGACAACAGTCCATTCCTGTTGTTGAAAATGGGCGCACATTGTCATTGCCATGGGCGGGCGGGCTTAACTCGGTTCGTTTCTCTGAAATAGATCTTAATCTTGACGGGGTCACCGATCTCTTGGGCTTTGAGAAGCACGGCAACCGATTGCTCCCGTTTTTACGTGTCGGCGACGATTTTCAATATGCTCCGCAGTATGCTCGCTGTTTCCCGGATTTGCATGACTGGGTGATTCTTTACGATTTTAACCACGATGGGAAAGCGGACATTTTCACTTACGGACTGGCTTCCGTGCGGGTGTTCGAGAACATCTCCGAAGATGCCTTGCGGTTCAGGCTTGTGGCAGATCCCTTGACTGCCTTCTACTACAACGGATATACGAACATCTACGCATCGCCCGATGATTATCTCGTGGTGGATGACATTGATCAGGACGGCCATCTGGATATCTTGAATTTCTGGGTGTTAGGGAAGTATGTGCATCATCTTCGCGACTATGCGGAGGCGGGTGAACCTTTCGATTTCCGCTTGGAGAATGAGTGCTGGGGGCATTTCGAGGAAGCCGCCGACAATAATGTGGTTACGCTTTTCTCTGATTGCAGCGACAAATCCGGGAATGACCACACACGTCATACGGGTTCGTCAATGTTGTTGCACGATTTTGATGGTAACGGTTTGCCGGATCTGCTGTTGGGGGATGTGGATTCGCCATACAATATATTATTATATAACAACGGTACATTTGAGGATGCGCAGATGACAGTGCAGGACACAGCGTTTCCGGCATCTATGCCGATACATCTCTATTCCATGCCGGCGGCTTCTTTTGTGAGCCTTCCGGGACGGGACCAACCTTCATTGGTGGTCTCGCCGTCTGATCCGTCGTTGACTAAATCACAGGATTTGAACAGTGTGTGGGTGTATGATTATAATACTGATATACAGCAATATGTCCTTGCCCAAACGGATTTTTTGCAGCGTGAGATGATGGATGTGGGGAGCGGTAGCCATCCTGTATTATACGATTTTGATGGTGATGGCCTGTTGGACTTGTTTATCGGAAACTATGGCCAATTCGACAGCGCGAATGTGCTTAACGGTTGGTTGACATCCTTTTTTTCCTCGTCGGTGTCCTATTATCGGAATACGGGGTCCTCGTCATCGCCTGTTTTTACCTTGCAGACCCGCGATTTCGGAAATCTCAAATCATTGGGATTCCATTTGTTGCATCCAACATTCGGGGATTTTGACGGGGACGGGGAAACGGATATGCTTTGCGGACAGGAGGACGGGACGCTGGTGCTGGTGCCTCATGCCCGTTTGGTGACAGGCAACGGCACGCTTAACACTCGCTTTGCCGATATTGATGTCGGAGAGTGCAGTACCCCGCAGTGTTTCGACCTTGATGGCGACGGGAATAATGATTTGATTATCGGCAATCGACGCGGGTTGTTGTCTTATTATCGCAATGTTTCTGGTGACATTGCTGAATTTCAAAAGATTACGGATACGTTAGGCGGGGTTGACATGCGGGATTTCACGCAGTCCTATTTCGGATACAGCGTGCCTTGTCTCTATCGTGATGCGCAACAGGGTACGGTCCTGTTCTGCGCGGGTGAATTGGGTGAAGTGGCTTATTACAAACAGATTGACGGTAATTTGGACGGTATGTTTGAGAAGGCGGAGGCGAATTTGGCAGAGACAATAAACGGTGTGGCGCAAGGTCTCCGGGAGGGTAGGCGAGTGGCAGCTACGGTGGCCGAGCTCAATGGGGATGGTCGTCCGGACATGGTTTTGGGAAATTACGCCGGCGGCATCGCCTGTTTTGAGGGGGCTATTCTTGTTCCGCACTCGGCACTTCCGCAGCGTGAACGTCCTGAAATCGTTGTTCGCCCTAACCCCACGAATGGCAAGATTGTTGTGGACGGCATTCCATCTGGATTCCACTGGATGGAAATTTTTGATTGTCAGGGAAGAAAGATAGCGGAGAGCAGTCAAACAGGGTGTGATTTGTCGTCTCGCCCGGCGGGAATCTATTTCGTGCTTGTACATTCTCGTGATCGGGAGGATATTGTTTTGAAAGTAGTGAAGTACTGACGACGAGAGGATGAAGGTGTTGTGAATCACGTATATCCATAATTTGTGTATTTTTGCACACTCTTTTTTCTTCAAGTTTTAAAAAATTGAAAAGGGCAAACAAGAATTCACGTATTGGATTGTGGGCCATATTGGCGGCGGCGGTGGTGATTGAAACCATCTCCTGCGTCCAGTATTTCTACAGCCGTGCGGGGATTCGTGTGGCGGCAGAACAACGGGCGCAGAGTGAGTTGCGCCGTGCCGAGCTGGAAATCAATGCGGTGATGGTGGAGATGGAAGCCTCGGCAAAGATGCTGACGACCTTGGCGGAACGCAATGTTGATAACCCGGACTCCATAGCCGTGGCCACCCGACTGCTGCTGCAAACCATCGGGAACGTCGGGAGCGCCGGTGTCGCCTGCAAGGAGAACTACTTTCCCCAAAAAGGAAAATGGTACGAAATATGCAGCAGCCGGCAGCCGGACGGCAGCATCTACACACGGCAAATTGGCGGTGCCGACCATGATTACTTCCAAACGGAGTGGTACCACAACGGACAGACCGTTGACGGTTGCAAGTGGAGCGAGCCATACATGGACGAATACGGCGCGCGCACGATGGTGGTCAGTTGCACGCACCCGATCCGCAACAGACGCGGGGATGTGGTGGCCGTTGCCTGCGTGGATGTGTCGCTGGATTATCTGCAGCACATGTCGGAATACTTGCAGATTTACAAGGACAGTTATTATTCCATCCGCTCCGGCAAAGGATTGGAAATTGTCTCCGGCGTGGACACCGTGCCGGGGCGCAGCTACCAGATTTTCAATGAAGACATCGACAAAACGGGATGGAAAATCTCGATTGTCATCCCTGAAGACGTCATCTTCGCCGACCTCAACCGCGCCAGCTTGATTTTCGAGCTGCTGATGGTTGTCGGTTTGGCGTTGCTCCTCTTTATTGTGTGGTATGCCGGACGCGACAGTCGCCGTCTCGTTATTTCCACGGAGAAGAACCAGCGTTTAGAGGGGGAATTGCATATCGCCCGCACAATCCAGATGGCGATGTTGCCGAAAGTGTTCCCTCCCTACAACGACCGTCCCGACCTCAATGTCTATGGCATGGTGACCCCCGCCAAAGAGATAGGCGGCGACCTGTATGATTTCTTCGTCAGGCATGACAAACTGTTCTTCTGTGTCGGCGACGTGAGCGGCAAAGGAGTGCCCGCCGCGTTGGTGATGGCGATGACCCATTCGCTGCTCCGCAACGTCACCGCGCACGAGGAGAACCCGTCGGCCATCGTCAGCGAGATGAACAGAGCCCTTGCGGAGCAGAACACGGAGAACATGTTCCTCACGCTCTTCCTCGGCGTACTCGATTGCAAGACGGGTGTGCTCAACTATTGCAACGCAGGACATAACCCGCCGGTGATAATGGTTGGCGGGGAATGGAAAAAGGTCGATTGTTTTGCAAATCTGCCATTAGGCATAGAAGAGGATTTCCCTTTCAAGCAGCAAACCACGCAGATGATGTGCGGCGACATGCTGTTCCTATATACCGACGGTCTTACCGAAGCGGAAAACGGCAGCCACGAGCAGTACGGCGAGCAGCGGATGTTGCAGAGCCTGTCCGCCACGACCGTTAATCGTCCGCGAGAGATTGTCGAATACATGCAGGCAAGCGCAGAGGCGTTTGTGAATGGGGCGCAGCAGAGCGACGACCTGACCATGCTTGCCATCCGTTACCAGACCCCTGCCATCGTTTTGGGCAACGACATACAGCAGATACCCACCCTCACCGAATGGGTTGACGGTCTGGGTATTCCGGAAGAACTTAACAAATCCGTGAATCTTGCAGTCGAGGAAATCGTAAGCAATGTGATGCTCTACGCGTATCCCAAAGACACGAACGGGCAAGTCCTCGTTGAGTTCGTAAAACGCCAAGCCCCCGACCCGCAGCATCCGACTTATGTCTTCACGGTCACCGACAGCGGCATCCCTTTCGACCCGACACAGCAGGCGGAGGCGGACATCACCCTTCCCGCGGAGAAACGCAAGCTCGGCGGATTGGGCATACACCTCGTGCGGCAAATCATGGACGAGATTCACTACCGCCGCGAAGAGGGGAGAAACGTGCTTACGCTTATGAAGAAGTTAAATTGATAAAATGACATATATGACAACCGAAATTATAACCAACGGCAATCAAATCATCGCCAAGTTCTCCGGCAGGTTGGACACGGCCGCTGCCGTACAAACCGCCGAGGATGTGGCACCTCTGTTGGAAGCCGTCGGCAAGGAGATTGTCCTCGACTGCAGCGAACTGGAGTCCATCTCCTCGTCGGGACTGCGCATCTTCCTCGGCATCCGCAAAGAAGCGGCACCTCACAACAGCAAAGTGATTGTGCGCAATATCAACGACGACATCCGCCAGGTCTTCATGATGACGGGCTTCATCAGCATTTTCGAAATCCAGTAGCGATGAACATCCACAACGAAATGATTCTGGCGGAGTACGATGAGATGTTGCCGATATACCGGCGGTTGGAACGTATCGTGGAAATCTCGCTGCAGAATATCATAGACAACAACGGGCTGACGGTGACGGCTGTCAGCGCACGGGTCAAATCCCGGGAGAGTCTTGCCGGCAAGTTGGCGCTCAAAGGCGACAAATACCATTCGCTGGGCGACATCACCGACATCCTCGGCGCACGGATCATCACGTTCTACACCGACGATGTCGATCGCATCGCCGCCCTGACCGAGAAGCTTTTCGACATCGATTGGGAAAATTCCGTCGATAAACGCCGCCTGCACGACACGGACAGTTTCGGTTACAATTCGCTGCATTATATCTGCCGTTTGCCCAAGTCAATCGTTAACGAACCCGACTGTCCGCAGCTGAACGAGATAAGTTTTGAGTTGCAGCTCCGCACGACGCTCCAGCACGCGTGGGCGTCCATCAACCATGATATCGGCTACAAGACGGATGTGGAGATACCTCACTTCTACATGCGCCAGATCAACCGTTTGGCAGGTATGTTGGAGATGGCCGATGACGAGTTCAGCCGTATTCGCACGGAGATCAACAACTACCGCCGTCGTGTGCAGCAGCTTGTGCAGAATGGCAAATTAGACGACGTGCAGTTAGACGGCGACACTTTCCGCAGTTACCTCGAAACCAAACCGTTTGAGATGTTCAACCGCCGTATTGCAGCCATCAACCAGGCGGAGATACAGGAAGTGCCGCTGACCAATTATCTTGGTGAGTTTATAGCCCTCGGTTGCAAGACGTTAGGCGATGTGGACCGGCTGTACAAACAATACATGGACGATGCCTACGCCCTCGCCCGTCACCAGTTGGGGAACACCGACCTCGACATTCTCTCCTCGTCGGTGGGCGTACAGAACATCTGCATCGTCTGCATCCTCGCAACGGGTGGTGGTAAGAGAGGGCTCGTCCGTTTCTTCAACGCCCTCAACGGCGACAATCCCCAAAACGAACTTTTGGCGGAGATGACATATAACCAAGCGAAAGATTTACCATTTATGCAAAAATAATTATGGAACCTGTTTTAATCAACCTCGACGATTACGAGCGCACGGGTGAAGGAGCCAATGGTGCCAGCTACAACCACAAGACGGATAAGAACATCATGCTCAAGATGTATTTCCGCAATTTCGAGGCCGCCAGACAAGAATTGGAGGTGGCGCAGAAAGTGTATGCGATGGGAATCCCCACTCCTGAGCCTGGTGATCTCGTGACCGACGGCAAGGCGATGGGCATCCGTTTCCGCCGCATAGATGGCAAGAAGTCCTATTCGCGTGCCTGCGGCGACAACCCAGAACGCACCGAAGAGTATGCCCGCGAATTCGCGCAACTGTGCAAGAAACTGCACGCCACCCACGTGGACACCACGCAATTCGAGAATGTCAAAGACCGCTTGTACGCCATGTTAGCCGCTAATCCTTATTTCACTGACGAGCAGAAGCGGAAGATACACGACTTCATTGCCGCTGCGCCGGATGCCGACACCGCCATCCACGGCGACTTGCAGTTTGGCAACGGCATCTTTGTGGAGAAAGATGGCGTGCGCACCCCCTATTTCATCGACCTCGGCGATTTCTGCTACGGTTACCCGATGTTCGACCTCGGCATGGTCTATCTTTGCTGCTGCTTAAACGACGAAGATTGGACTCAGACGCAGAACCACATGTCCAACGCCACGGCCCGGCGTTTCTGGGATGCCTTTGCCCCGGAGTATTTCGGACCCGATGCAGACCTTGACGAGATAGAGAAAACGGTCCGAATCTATGCCGGCTTGAAAACCCTCATCATCGAGCGAGACACCCACTGCGCAATGCCGCAATTCAGGGCGATGCTGGAGGGGGTTGTGTATTAGGACGTGAGATGTAAGACGTAAGACGTGAGACGTGAGACGTAAGACGTAAGACGTGAGATGTGTGACGTGAGACTTTGGAGTTGAAACGATTCATTATAGTTGTCGGTTAAATAGAATTAACAAAAAATGGCAAATAATTTCATAGACACTGATTTGCTTGACCGGGCGATTGTGTTTGCGGTTAAGGCGCATCACAACACCGAGCGGCGCGGCAAGGGATTTCCGTATATCGTCCATCCTATGGAAGCCGTTGAGATTGTCGCGACCATCACCTCCAACCAGGAACTGTTGGCGGCAGCGGCGTTGCACGACACGGTTGAGGACACCGACGTGACAGTCGAGCAGCTTCGTGCGGAGTTCGGCGACCGCATCGCGGAACTCGTGTTTGCCGAGAGCGACCGGTTCACCGAGGGGGTGAGCGAAGAAGACAGTTGGCACGACCGCAAGCAGGCCGCCATTGACCGTTTGGCATCGGCATCGCATGACGCGAAGGTTGTGGCGATGGGCGACAAGTTGAGCAACATGCGTGCCATCTGGCGCGATTACCAGGAGAAAGGCGACGAACTGTGGAATATCTTCCATGTCACGAACAAAGCCTCGCACGAGTGGCACTACCGAGGATTAGCCGCTTCCTTGAGCGAGCTGCGCGACACCTTCGCGTATAAGGAATTTGTGCGATTGGTTGATGAGGTTTTCGGAAAAGGAGAGTAGGGGATTCGTGTATTGTAATAGCAACAAGTTTGCGAAACCGTGGTTAAGTCATGTGAATTATTGACAAAAAGATAATAAGAACAATGAAAAGAACAGTAATTAAGCTATTTGTGGCTGTCGCTGCTTTCTTGGTGACGTTCCCGCTGGCGGTACAAGCCGCCGAAGTGACTCCGCAGACCGCCGAGCGGGTGGCCCGCACTTTCTGGAACCTTCATCATGACAAGGATGTGGGGGAACTGAACGCCCCCATGCACCGACTTGACATCCGTTGGGACGCCTTCTATATCTTTGCTCCAGCCGAAGGCAAAGGCTTTGTTATTGTCTCGACCGACGACCGCGTGCGCCCCGTGCTGGCCTACTCGTTCCACAACAACGCCATGCGTGGCACGGTGGGACCCTCTATGAGTTGGTGGCTTGACGGTTGGCAACAGCAAATCGACGAGTTGAGGAAGGAGAAAGGTGGGGAGAAAAACGGAGAGTGGCAACAGCTGTTGGAGGGTAATGGCATTCCGCAGCCGCTGACGGTGGTGGATCCCATGATAACCACCCAGTGGGATCAGGATGCTCCATACAACGATAGCTGTCCTTCCCGCATTGAGTTTGGGTCAAGCGTGCGTGCCCTCACGGGTTGCGTGGCTACGGCGATGGCCCAGGTGATGAAATACTGGAACTACCCCGTGCGCGGCACCGGTACCCATACCTACAACTCGGTCTCGTTTTTCGGCTTAGGTTATACCTTTGGCGAACAAACGGCCAACTTCGGCGCGACAACCTATGATTGGGACAATATGCCTGACCACCTCACCGTGACCTCTCCCGATGTGCAGAAGGCAGCCGTGGCCACACTGATGTACCACTGTGGCGTGGCGTGCGACATGTATTATGGTTCGGCCGCTTATGGTGGCAGTGGCACCAAAATCCGAAATGCTCCTTACATGAGAGAAGGAAACGCTCTTAATGGCATAATCAAGTATCTCGGCTATTCCTCGTCAGCCACAGGTATGGAACGCATCAAGTATGACGACAACGCTTGGACAGCGCTGGTGCGCGGTGAACTTGACGCCTCCCGTCCCATTATTTACGCTGGTTTCGAACAAACAGCAGGCCACTGTTTTGTCTGCGATGGTTACGACGATGAGAACCGATACCACTTCAATTGGGGCTGGAGTGGCGATGGCGACGGCTTCTTCACCCTCAACAGCCTGACACCTATCATTGGCTCATATACCTATGACTTCACTGTCGGTCAGGAGATACTGGTGGGCATACAGCCCCCCACCGGTGAAGACTCACTCTGCATCATTCGCCAATTCCCCTATACAGAGGACTTTGAGACGGCCCCCACCGGTTGGGAAGCAACCTCCTCCCATATCCGCCACAGTTATTCCTGGATGGTTACTGACTCCACAGGGGCTGACGGCAACTATTCCGCAGGAGCTTTCCGCGCCATCGCCGAAACCTGTGATGACCACATGTATTCACCATCCATCGTCACTCCCGGCGACTACAGAGTGACCTGGCAGGTGTGTGCCAAGAATGCTTCAAGGAGCGACTCTTACACTCTTACTGTTGGTGCCGAGACATTTGTTGATACAATTGAATCGACTACATGGCAGTCGCGCGAGTTGCTTTTCTCTGTAGTTGAGGGCGATACCGTGCGCCTCGACTTCTTTCATTTTGCCGAGACCAGCTGTGTTGGCTTGCTCATCGACAACATCGTCATTGAGAGGTTTTCTGGCGCAGGCATCCACAACCCTTCAACGGTCCAAACCCTCAACGTTTATCCCAATCCCACTAATGGTCATATTACTATCGAGGGAATGCCCGAGGGCGGCCGTGTTGAACTCTACGATGCTACCGGCCGTCTCGTCAAGGTGTCCACGAATCCGCGCATCAACCTGTCGGCTTGCCCCGACGGTGTTTACATTCTCCGCGTCCTCTCTTCCGACGGTGTGTCAATGCGTCGCGTAATCAAAAGATAAACCTTAAGTGAAAAAGTTATCCCTTACTGCCCAAATTGGCATCGCTTTGCTGTTGGCCGTGGCCGCCGGAATCGACCGCCTCATCGACATGGGCCGCACCGTCATGTCGGTCACCGGCGACACATCCTGCGCAGTGGCGATGCAGCGAATTGCAGGAAAGAAGTTGTAAAAACAACTTGATATCAATAGTTTACGAAACAAAATAATTCAATAGACATTGAGAAGAACATAAATCCAACTGAATATGGACACTACCGAAACCAATATGACCTTACAAGAGGCCATCGTTGCCCGCCACAGCGTGCGGCAATACATCGAAAAGCCTATTGAGGCGGAGAAAGTACAGCAACTACAGACCCTCATCGACGAGTGCAACCGCGAGGGCGGACTGCACATACAGTTAGTGACAGAGGAGCCGAACGCTTTTGCCGGCGGGATGGCCAAGTACGGCAAGTTCCGCGGCGTGCGCAACTACATCGCCATGATCTGCAAAAAAGGCGACGATGTGAAACTCGGTTACCACGGCGAGAAGGTGATTCTGTTGGCGCAAACGCTCGGACTAAACACCTGCTGGGTGGGACTTTCCTTCCGCAAACAGCCCGACCAGTACAAGGTGGACGACGGCGAGTCGCTCGTCTGCGTGGTGTCGCTCGGTTACGGTGCCAACCAAGGGGTGCAGCACCCGCAAAAACGGACTGTTGCCGACGTGACAGAAGACCGCCGCACTGCCGACCACGGAAAGCCTTTCCCCGCGTGGTTCGGGCAAGGCGTGGAAGCAGCATTGTTGGCACCCACGGCCGTGAACCAACAGAAGTTCGTGTTTGCCCTGCACGATGACAACCGTGTGGAGGCCAAGGCGAAGTTCTCCCTCATCGGCTATGCCAAACTCGACCTCGGCATCGCCAAATGCCACTTTGAGGTAGGCGCGGGAAAAGAGAATTTCGAGTGGGCGTAATTTATATCTTTCCGCGTATCACACGGATCGGCGCGGAATTTTTTCACATTGGACAAATTCAAGTAAAAAACGCATTTTGAGTCTTTAAGCAATATCAAATCCCAAATGAGCAAACAACCCGATCGTAGTACCCAAATTATCCGCACCAGTTGGATTGGCATCGCCGCCAACGTGCTTTTGGCGGCTTTCAAGGCCGGTGTCGGCATCGTGGCCAGCAGTGTGGCCATCGTGATGGACGCCGTCAACAACCTCAGCGACGCGCTGTCGAGCGTCATCAC
>JAFXTE010000049.1 GCA_017525245.1 Bacteroidales bacterium
CGGAGTCGTTGCCGCCGTTGCCGCCCTGCGGGCCTTGCGGACCGGCCTGATGGTTGAAGCCGCCGTTGAAGTCGGCGCCGGGCTGCTGCTGCGCACCACCCTGTGCGGCGTACATCTTCTGCGAAGCCTCGTT
Organism: Bacteroidales bacterium; assembly: GCA_017525245.1. GTDB lineage: Bacteria > Bacteroidota > Bacteroidia > Bacteroidales > WCHB1-69 > F23-D06. The sequence continues at coordinate 134 of JAFXTE010000049.1, forward strand.
CCAGGCACTCTGCAACTCGGCCATCGCGGTGTCGATGCCGCTGAAGTCCTTGTTGTCATGCGCGGTCTTCAGTCTCGCGGCCGCCGCCTCGATCTTGGCCTTGTCGTCAGCGGGGATCTTGTCACCGAACTCCTTGAGCTGCTTCTCGGTGTTGAACACCAGCGAGTCGGCGTTGTTCAGCTTGTCGATCTCCTCCTTGGCCTTCTTGTCGGCGTCGGCGTTGGCCTCGGCCTCGGCCTTCATGCGCTTGATCTCGTCGTCACTCAAGCCGGAGGAAGCCTCGATGCGGATCTTCTGCTCCTTGCCGGAAGCCTTGTCGTGAGCCGTCACGTTCAGGATGCCGTTGGAGTCGATGTCGAAGGTGACCTCGATTTGCGGGACACCACGCATAGCCGCCGGGATGCCGTCCAAGTGGAAACGACCGATGCTCTTGTTCTGGGCCGCCATGGGACGCTCGCCCTGCAGGACGTGGATCTCCACAGAGGTCTGGTTGTCGGCCGCCGTGGTGAAGACCTGCGACTTCTTGGTCGGGATGGTCGTGTTGGCGTCGATGAGCTTGGTCATCACACCGCCGAGGGTCTCCAAACCGAGTGACAGCGGGGTGACATCAAGCAAGAGGATGTCTTTCACGTCGCCGCTCAGCACACCGCCTTGGATGCAGGCACCGATAGCCACCACTTCGTCAGGGTTCACGCCCTTGGAAGGCACCTTGCCGAAGAAGTCTTCCACCACCTTCTGGATGGCGGGGATACGTGTGGAGCCGCCCACGAGGATAACCTCGTCAATGTCAGAGGTCTTGTAGCCGGCATCGGCCAAAGCTTTCTTACACGGCTCGATGGTCTTGCGGATCAGGTCGTCGCAGAGTTGCTCGAACTGGGCGCGAGTTAATGTGCGCACCAAGTGTTGCGGAACACCGTCAATCGGCATGATGTACGGCAGGTTGATTTCCGTGGAGTTGGAGCTGGAAAGTTCGATCTTGGCCTTCTCGGCAGCCTCTTTCAGACGTTGCAAAGCCATGGCATCCTTACGCAGATCCACGTTGTAGTCTTTCATGAACTCGCTGGCTAACCAGTCGATGATCTTGTGGTCGAAGTCGTCGCCGCCGAGGGGCGTGTCGCCGTTGGTGGATTTCACTTCGAAGACGCCGTCACCCAACTCGAGGATGGAGATATCGAAGGTACCGCCACCGAGGTCGAACACAGCCACTTTGGAGTCGGCTTTCTTCTTGTCCAGACCGTAGGCCAATGCAGCTGCGGTAGGTTCGTTGATGATACGTTTCACGTTCAGACCCGCGATCTCGCCGGCTTCCTTGGTGGCCTGACGTTGGGAGTCGCTGAAGTAAGCAGGCACCGTGATGACGGCTTCCGTCACTTCCTGGCCGAGGTAATCTTCAGCCGTTTTCTTCATCTTTTGCAGAATCATGGCGGAGATCTCCTGCGCCGTGTAAGAACGGTCGTCGATCTTCACTTTCGGCATGTTGTTGGAAGAGCGTTCCACGATGTAAGGCACGCGGCTCACCTCGCTGGTCACGCGGTCGTACGTCTCGCCCATGAATCTCTTGATGGAGAAGATGGTTTTGGTGGGGTTCGTGATGGCCTGACGTTTGGCGGGATCGCCGACCTTACGCTCGTTGTCGCCCACGAATGCCACGATGGAAGGCGTTGTTCTTCTGCCTTCGCTGTTGGGGATGACGACAGGCTCGCTGCCTTCCATCACCGCAACACATGAATTGGTTGTTCCTAAGTCTATTCCGATTATTTTACCCATTTTTGTATGATTTTAATTATTAAACAATCTTGATTTTTACGCAGTTCATTGCTGAACGCGGATATCTATTGCAACAACTGTGCCAAAAAATAATGTCTGTGATTTTCAAGGGAAAAACCACTGACATTTTGACATTATATATGACATCGGCAGAAGCGAATAATAATTCGCCCCTACGGGCATGACGGATATCGTTTCGTTGTAGAGACACGCACGCTGCGTCTTTACATTTTCAACGTTGTTGCAGCATATCCGTATTTTTTGTATTTTTGCCGATTTGAGACTTATATTTAAAACATAAAGGATTACATTAATATAAAAGGTAAAAATATGGCAGAAAAATCAAAACTTGGACTGGATTTCACCCAGGTGGCTGCTGCGAAGCAGTTGGCGAAGCAAATTGCGGACCAGGTTCAGGAGTTTGTCGATGGTTACACGACCGTGACGGTGGAGCGCACGCTCTGCCGACTGATTGGCATTGACGGTGTCGATGAGAACGGCGTGCCGCTTCCCAACCGGGTGGTGGATGCGCTCTTGGAGGCCGGCGTGCTCAGTCAGGGCGTGCTCTACTTCATGGGCAACGCCATCTTGGAGACAGGCGCGAACCCGCAGGAGATTGCCGAGCGCATCACCAACAACCAACTGAACGTCACCGCGTTGCCGTTGCATCCGCTGGCTGACATCCAGAAGGCGGTTCAGCCTTACATCGAACAGTGCCTCACCCGCATCAAGGGCAACGTGGCCAAACGTAACGAATACCTGAACACCATCGGCGAGGGTCCGAAACCGTACCTCTACATCATCGTCGCAACGGGCAACATCTACGAGGATGTCGTCCAAGCACAGGCCGGTGCACGCCAGGGCGCGGACATCATCGCCGTGATCCGAACCACGGGTCAGAGCTTGCTCGACTATGTGCCTTACGGCGCGACCACCGAGGGTTTCGGCGGCACGTTCGCCACGCAGGAGAACTTCCGCATCATGCGTAAGGCTCTTGACGAAGTGGGCGAAGAGCAAGGCCGTTACATCCGCTTATGCAACTACTGTTCAGGACTTTGTATGCCGGAAATCGCAGCCATGGGCGCTTTAGAGCGTCTCGACGTGATGCTCAACGACGCCCTCTACGGCATCCTTTTCCGCGACATCAACCCGCAGAGAACCCTTATTGACCAGTATTTCTCCCGTATCATCAACGGTTATGCCGGCGTCATCATCAACACCGGCGAGGACAACTACCTCACCACCGCCGATGCCGTGGAGGCCGCACACACCGTGCTCGCCTCGGACCTTATCAACGAGCAATTGGCATTGTTAGCCGGTCTGCCCGAAGAGCAGATGGGCTTGGGTCATGCCTTCGAGATGGATCCGAGCTTGGAGAACGGATTCCTGTTGGAACTCGCGCAGGCGCAGATGACCCGCGAGATTTTCCCGAAGGCCACGCTGAAGTACATGCCCCCGACCAAGTTCATGACGGGCAACATCTTCCGCGGCCACATCCAAGACGCGCTCTTCAACATCATCGGCATCTGGACGCACCAGGGTATCCAGCTGTTGGGTATGCCCACCGAGGCCATCCACACGCCCTTCATGAGCGACCGTTACCTCTCCATCGAGAATGCCCGCTACATCTTCAACGACATGCGCAGCATCGGCGAGGAGATGGAATTCCGTGAAGGCGGTATCTGCCGCGAGCGCGCCAAGACCGTCCTCAACAACGCCATCGAGCTGTTGCAGCAGATCGTCCAGGAAGGTCTCTTCTCCGCTTTGGAGAAAGGTATCTTCGGCGACGTGAAGCGTCCGAAGGACGGCGGCAAGGGTCTCGCCGGAGTGGTCACCAAAGGCGACAACTACTTCAACCCGTTCGTGAAGATGATGAAAGAAAGATGGTAGGACGTGAGACGTTGGACGTTGGACGTAAGACGTAGGACGTAGGACGTAGGACGTAAGACGTAGGACGTGAGATGATAAAATAATATACGATATAAAATGAATTATAAAACGAAGAACGAAACAACAAAATATCAGAGACAATCGTAAAACCCCAAAGTCTCAAGTCTCAAGTCTCAAGTCTTCTAACGAAAAACCTATATTTTTGCATATTAGTGAAATGGATACAAACTACGACATAGACAACCTCCCGGTAGGAACCCGCGTCAGTCACGAGAAGTATGGCGAGGGCATCATCAGCCAGAATAACGCGTTGACGTACAAGATCATCTTCGTGCGCGGCGGCGAGTTGGAGTTCTCCAAGGCGGCCGTGGCGTTGGAGGTGGTCGAGGCCAACGATGTGGAGGACGACACCCCGAAGCTCAACATCCGTGAGTTCAAGCAGGTGCTGACCCAGATTCTGACCCAATACAACGGCATCGAATACAAAGCCGAGTTAGGCAAGAAATGGCAAGGTGGCACGATGATTCTGCAGCCCGCCAACAAGGATCTGGCTCCCAAGGAGATTCCCGTGGAGACCTTCTTCCACAAGATCGTCATGATGCGTGACCGTCTGCGTGTGCTCGAACAGAACATCAACAGCAGCGCAAGCCTCACCGACGAGGAGAAAGTCAACCTCCAGCAGTACATCTCCCGGATCTACGGCAGCATGACCTCGTTTAACGTGCTCTTCGACGACAAGGAGGACTACTTTGTTGGAGTTAGAAGTTAGTAGTTAGCAGTTAGTAGTTGATCGTAGGAAAGGAACTGCTAACTACTAACTGCTAACTGCTAACTTTATTTAACGAAAACCCTATAAAGGAACAATTTGTAAAACAGTAAAAAACAACCAAATTAAAAATCGATTATTATGAGCGGTGGATTATATTCAATGGATCAAAAGGACTTTGATCAGACCTTAGATTTAACCAAGGTGAAGCCTTACGGCGACACGATGAACGACGGCAAGACGCAATTGAGTTTCACCTTGCCGGTGCCTTGCGGTGACGAAGCCGTGGAGGCCGCAAAACAATTGATGAAAAAGATGGGTTTTGACAACCCGCAAGTCGTTTATTTCAAAGAGCTTACAGACGGATTTACGTTTGTGAACTGCTATGGTGCCTGCACGCACACGGTGGATTACACGACCATCCACGTGCCGAAGGTGGAATCCACGGTGTGGTCGATGCAGGAGACGGACGACTTCATCCGCGAGCACATCGGCCGGAAGATCGTGGTGGTGGGTGCCAGTACGGGTACGGACGCGCACACGGTGGGCATTGACGCCATCATGAACATGAAGGGCTACGCAGGTCACTATGGCATTGAGCGTTACGACATGTTCGACGCGTTAAACATGGGTAGTCAGGTGCCGAACGAGGAGTTCATTGCCAAGGCCGTGGAGCTGCACGCCGACGCTTTGTTGGTGTCGCAGACCGTGACCCAGAAAGACGTGCACATCCAGAACCTCACCGAGCTGATCGAGATGTTGGAGGCCGAGGGCTTGCGCGACAAGCTGATTGTGGTGTGCGGCGGACCTCGTATCACGCACGAGTTAGCCAAGGAGTTGGGTTACGATGCCGGTTTCGGTGCCAACACCTACGCCGATGACGTGGCCTCGTATATTGCGCAGGAACTGGACAGACGGATGAATTCTTAATGTACAATGTACAATGTACAATGTATAATTTACAATGTATAATGTATAGACAATGATCTCATCATTGTCATTGTTTGGAGGAGACGTGCGGAGGTGCGTCTCTTTTTTGTTTTAAATTCGCAATAAAAAAAATCAAGCAACAGATAAGATATATTAAAATATTTTTTATTTTTGTGGTCAAATTTAAAACAAAATATCAAGACAATGACGACTATAAAATTTTCATTCAAAATGGGTTACATACATAAATATTTTAATACTTTATATATTGTTAAAAATTATACCTTTGCATTTTTGTCTTGGTAAAAGACAAAGAATTTATTGAACGATTTAAGAAGTTGGCTTTCAATGTCATACGCTCAATATACATTCTATCAGAAGCTCATTGTTCCAGTCCTGCTGGTTCTGTTTTTGCTTTTGTCGGTTGTGGGGTACGGGCAGAACAATGAGGATTGTCCAAGCTGTCACGACTGCACGCATTTGGTTGACACTATCATTTCCAAATTAAACATCCCTGACACTATTTGTGCCGGCAGCACCAATATTTACACTATCGGTTATGATACAACCAAAGACATTGTGATTGCGGCACAGGAGCCGAGGATTGATTCGGCGGAGAGAATGTTTATTGGAAGTTCTTCTTGCAATAATAATGATTGTAAGTTTTCTTCCACAATCAATTTTTCTGGATATTCAGGAATTGTTCAAGATGCAAGCAACATTAAATACATAAAACTCAATATGGAATTTACTATGGCAAACTATTTGAACATCAGAATAGTATGTCCAGATGGAAATTCCTCAAACATCCTTTCCCCTGACAATCTTTTTATTAATACAAATTGTGGATACATCACCTCAGCCATAGATAATTACCCAGATTGGTTGAATCTTGGCAATCCTATTGAAGATGTAGAAGATACTTGGGATTGTGATACTACTAATCCTATTAACCTACCTGGTATCGGTTGGAATTATTGTTGGACTAGCAATCAGAATTATTCACCTATTAATTTTTATGAAAACAATTTTGTTAATATACCCAACAATGAGTCATATTCGTTTGACTCCTCGAACGTTTATGGCCTGACCCATTTTTACATACCCGATGAAGATTTTTTTTCTTTAGAGGGATGCCACATCAATGGTCCTTGGACAATTGAAATTATTAATTACGAAAAAGAAGGCCCTTACAACGGCTACCTCTTCGACTGGGAAATCAAATTTGAAGATGGGGTGCTTCAGCCTGCTGGGAATTCGGTGAATGGTGCGGCGGTGCTGACGGCGGACGGGCAGGTGGACACGAATTTTGATGTTTCCAATTTTAGCGAAGGTGACTCAACCATTGTCTTCACTGCGCCGATGGTCACGCAAAACGATACCCTTACGCGCACGTTGCAGTTGTACGACTCAACGACGAGATGCTGGTACGACAGGGAGTTCACGGTGGTGGTGATGGCGCCGGAAGGGACTCGGTATGACACCTCTGTATGCGCTGGGGAGAGCATCACATTGGAAGCTTATTGTGACAATGGCAACAGTAAATTTCACGAAGGCTTCGAAGAAGCAAGCGCAGGCGGAGATATTTGGCATTCTCACAGTACAAGTAATTCAGACCATGATGGGCCAATAACAAACAGCGAGATCTCCGAGAGTGTGTTGTCGAACTTTCCTATACGGTCGAAAGTGTTTTCGGCGGGTGGGAAGGTGAAGTTGGGAAATGGTGACACAATAGGCAGTATGACCTCCGTCCCCATGAACCTCACAAATCCCTTCTCTGTGCTGATCCGAGCGAAAGGATGGGGTTCGGACCCCACCAGCACCAACCCTCCTAAAAAGACCATGATGAACGTGGTGGTGGACAAAGGTATGAGCACACAGCAGGAACATAGTTTCGAAACCACCCCCGCTTACCACTGGCCCGGCACTGATGCCTACCGCAATTACTCGCTGGCGTTTGACGGTGCCACAGATACTTCGACTATCACCATTGAGACCGTCGCCGCTGGCACCAACTACCACAAACGAGCCTTCGTGGACTATGTGAAGACGAATGGCAACAACTGCACCTACCATTGGAGTGACGGAACCAACAACTGGGGTAACGATTCAATCAATCCGACCATCACCGTCAGTCCGTCCGAGACCACCACCTACTACGTGACCGTGACGCCGCCGGGAGGCGGGTGTGTGCGGGTGGACACGTTTGTGGTGGGGGTGAAGCACCCGCAGCACCAGGCCTTCCCTGTCACCGAGTGCGAGTCCTACACCTGGGAGAACGGCGACGGTGAAACCTACACCGCCAGCGGCGACTACACCTACAGCCACGAGGACGACAACAACTGCACGCAGGTCGACACACTGCACCTCACCATCAACAACCCGCAGCACCAGCACTACGAGGTGACGGCCTGCGAGTCCTACACCTGGGAGAACGGCGACGGTGAGACCTACACCGCCAGCGGCGACTACACCTACAGCCACGAGGACGACAACAACTGCACGCAGGTCGACACACTACACCTCACCATCCTTCCCTCCCCCCCCACCCCCACCCTCTCCGCCACCCCCAACACCAGCTGTACCTCCACAATCCATGACGGAAGCATTACGGTTAATGCACCTCATGGTGATGAGTACACATACGCCCTCAACAACGGTGCCCCGCAAAGCGGCACCTCTTTCACCGAACTGACTACAGGCTTATACACTGTTACTGTTTTGAACACGAACAGTAATTGTTCCTCTTCCGATACGATTAGGGTTATCAATACCAGCAGCACGGTTAATGTCATTGCATCGGCTAACACCCCATGTGTAAACGATACACTTAAGTTGATCGCAACGTCTGAAACGGAAGGAGTTACCTACAAATGGATTGATCCGAATGGAGATTCCATCTTCGTACAGAACCTCATTATCCCAAATGCAACTGTCGCCATTACGGGTAATTATTCTGTGTTTGTCTTCGAAACCGCGACGGGATGCACCGCCACATCTTCAGTAAATGTTACCGTCAACGAACTGCCAGAAGTATCCATAACCGGCAACACAACCATCTGTCAAGGACAAACAGACATTCTCACCGCCACTTCAGGTTCAGGCTATTCTTACCTTTGGAATACGGGAGAGACTTCGCAGTCCATTGAGGTGAACTCCGCGAACACTTATACCGTTACGGTTACCGATGCCAACACCTGCTCGAAAGCGGATACTTTCTCACTCTCCGTCCGCGACTCCGTCTCCATCACCACAACCCTGATTTCCGTCTGTCCGGACGAAGATGCGGTAACCGTTAGCGCAACATTTTTAAATGCAACGGAAAACTATTCTGTAACGTGGACAGCAAACACCCCCGAAGAAACACACGAAATCAGTTCCCTACAACAGACTGATTCTTATGATATTACAATTCCAAATAATCTTTGTAATGACTCATTATACTACACTGTCCAATATTCAGACGGAATATGCACCGCCTCTAAAACGGATTTCGTACATGTTGTAGATACTGTAAAACCCATCATCACAGACACACTTCCTGAAATCACTGCTCCTGGATGCTCCACCGAGGATGCACCCAGCGCATACTCCACCATTTCTGAAATCATCAATTCAGGCTATCTCTCCATTTCAGATAATTGCACTTCCCCTGAAAATCTGACTTTATCCCATCAGGATCAACCTATACCAGAAGATTGCAACATTTCCATTCTTCGCACCTACACTATCAGTGATTTGTGCGGAAACGCCTCCGACATCTCCCAAACCATCCTTATCAACCGACTTCCCTTATTCACTATCAGTCAAGTGGATACCTTAAGTACCGTTAATTGCGGAAGCCAGGCGACAGCCGATTCCATCTTTCTTCCGACTGTCACGGATGCCTGCGGGGAGATTTTGCAGCCTGTCGGAGAGCCTCTTATTGATAGCAACATCACGAACTGCACCGGCACCAAGAGATTCACTTACACGTATCAGAACTGCGCCGGAGATGATACTACTTGGAGTTACACTTACACCATTGCCGCACCACCTGTCACCGTTCCTGAACCCGTCACCGACAATATCAGTTGTCTTGCCGACACCGTTAACTACCCGATAAATGCACCCACTCTGACCAATGATTGCGGAGAAACCGCCTCCATCACTATTATCACTCGCACATCCACCGTTGGCGATGACAATACGGGCGAAATCACCCACACCTACAACTATGAACTCTGCGAGGAATCCTTCACTTGGATCCATATTTACCACCTGAATCCGGAATCCTTCGACCCAATAACCGACAGCTTAAAGGATATACACTGCGTGAACGATGCCACGGAACCTGAAACTCCCGTTCTCAACGTATGCGGCAGTGAAGTGCCTTTCACATACGACTCCGTTTCCAACACTCTAAACGGTAGATGCGGGAACATCACGTATCATTACCATTACACCGTCAACGGTAATACATTCCCATGGAATTACATCTACCATGTGGATCCCGATGATTTCGATGTCCCTGTCAGCAACACCGTACATGTACAGTGCGTAGCAGAAGTGCTCCATCCCGATCCGCCTGTCGTCACAAATAGCTGTAACGATACTATTGTGCCCGTTGAGCAACCCATCGACAGTGTTTTCGACGGATGCAGCGGGCATGTGACCTACTCTTGGGTGTATGAGGATTGTAGCGGTCACAGCCATCCCTGGAGCAGCACTTTCGTGATAGAAGACACGATTGCACCGACTTTCATAGTGCCCGACAATGTTATTATTTGCAGAAATGCGGACGGGACGTTTGATGCGGACACATCTGTGACAGGTAGTCCGACCGAGATAGTGGACAATTGCGTTCCTTTAGAAAATTTAACCCTATCGTTTTCTGATGTTTCCACCTCACATATAACGCAACAGGATACCATTACCAGAGCATGGACAGTGGCAGACGGTTGCCAAAGCAGAGAATTGGTTCAATATATTTTAGTGAATCCTGTCCTGCAAAATGACACCATAGCGGTGGCCTGTGAATCCTTTGACTGGTACGAGCACCTCAACATTACTGAAAGCTGCGACACCCTCACACATACCTTTGTCAGTATCAACGCGGCGGGCTGCGACAGCATTGTCACGCTACATCTCACTGTCAACCACGGCACACACATTGTTGACACTGCGGTCGCTTGCGAGAGCTACGTGTGGCACGGACAGACTTACGACACTTCCGGCACTTACACCTACGAATATTTCAATGTGGACAGTTGTGCCAGCACCGATACGCTGCACCTTACCGTCAACCACGGCACGCACAATACCGATACTGCGGTGGCTTGCGAAAGCTATGTGTGGCACGGCACGACCTACACCTCCAGCGGCACTTACACCTACGAATATTTCAATGCAGACAGTTGTGCCAGCACCGACACGCTGCACTTGACTATCAACCACGGCACGCACAATGCCGATACTGCGGTGGCTTGCGAAAGCTACGAATGGCACGGCACTACCTACTCCACCAGCGGCACTTACACCTACGACTATTTCAATGCAGACAGTTGTGCCAGCACGGATACGCTGCACCTCACCATTAACAACCCGCAGCACCAAGCCTACACAGAAACCGCTTACGATTCCTTCGTCTGGACGGAAGGAAACGGACAGACTTACAATGCTTCCGGCAACTATTTGTACAACCATCAGGATGCTAACGGATGCGAGCAGGTGGACACACTGCACCTCACCGTCTTCTACTCTTCCGCCAATGAGTTCTCCGCCTCCGCCTGCGAATCCTACGAATGGGACGGTCAGACTTACACCGCTTCGGGTGATTATGAGAGAACTTATACCGACCTGAACGGCGCAGACTCCACTGTCACCCTCCACCTGACCATCAACTACGGTACGTACAATGTCGAAACGGAGACCGCCTGCGAGAGTTACGAATGGCATGGCACGACCTACACCTCCAGCGGCACTTACACCTACGACTATTTCAATGCGGACAGTTGTGCCAGCACCGACACGCTGCACTTGACTATCAACCACGGCACGCACAATGCC
>JAFXTE010000050.1 GCA_017525245.1 Bacteroidales bacterium
GACTACATCATCATCATGGACCAGAACAACCGGCGGAACATCCAGCGCATTGTCGGGCAAGACGTGGACGGCAAGATTTCGCTGTTGATGGACTACACCGACCACCCGCGAGACGTGGCCGACCCCTGGTACACCGGTGACTTCCAAGCCACCTGGGACGACGTGCAGGAGGGCTGCGACGGGTTGCTGGCGGCGATGGGGTGTTAGCTGTTGGCTGTTTGGCTGTTGGCTTAGGTAGGAGAAGACGCTTCCAGCGTCTCAAATCGCGCGCCGTCAGGTGTGCAGGCATTGTTTGCAAGCAATTTAATGTTGCTCAACTAAAAGCGAACTCTCTACTGCCATCCTATTGGTGACACCCAAATATACTTACCTTCGTAAATGCTCTCACCATTGAAATAATTCAACCCGCCTGTGCTTACTATCTGAATTTTCATTTTCGTAAAATCATCATTCCAATCTTCAACTTTTGCGGTTATTGTATTATTAAATTTAAAAAGCCACCCCGTTTGAAATGTTTGTGACACAACAGTACCACGAGGGAATTTCATGTTTTTTTCACTCAACAGTTTTTCCGCCTCCACGCTCCTGTCATTGTTTAAGGCATACTGAATTTCGTCTTCAAGGCACTTGTGCCAATTTTCGGGTTCTATCCATAATAAATTTCCCTTTTGCAATATAGTGCCTTCATATAAGCCACCCGGACTAGCAACTACAATACCCTTGAAATTACTTTTGTCTTCATTCCATTGATCCAAAGTTACCATTGTGACACCATAAGTATTACAGTGACAAATCTTATTGCCCATTTTCCACAGCGACTTATTGGAATTCGCTTTTAACTGTTCAAGTCGTGTTTTTCTGGATTGAATTTCAGAGACAAAGCGACCATTTGGATATTTGGAAATGTATGTTGCGCATTCTTGAATATCTCCGTCTAATGCTTTTGCATAATATTGTAATTCCGTTTTCGACGCTTTCATCTCTGTTATATGTTTGCCTGTGGGGAACATTTCAATATAGGCATCTATATCACTTTGAGATTGTGTCTCTTTTAGCAAATTATATAAAACCTCCTCTGCTTTTGAAGCATACGAATTATAATATTTCAAGAAAGTCCTACAATCTGATATTGATGAGATCATCGACAACATTTTTTCTGTAAGTTTGTATTTAAGAGTCGGATAATTGTCATTAACATATACAATATCCTCAATGTTTTTTACTTTGTTGCTAACAACATCATTTTCGAGTTTCGTTTTATGATCATCGTATGGACATATTTCTAAATAATTTATTTCCTCCGCAAGTCCTCCTTTCAAGGCTTTTCTGAATGCCCAATCTGTTTTCCAAACACTGAAATCTAATGATATGTTGACTGGGAAAGTACTGGGTTTGTATTTAGGACCGTAGCCTACGAATTCTTGCACAGTAACCGAAGAAATAACTATATTATCCACTTTCAATCTATCTAAATCCAACGTGGTCCAACAATTAATTTCTTCTCCACTTTTCAATTTCATTGTAGAACGGCCACAAGTAAAATGTATAGAACGTCCTTCATGATATTCTCCACCGCGGGGCCTAATATCAACTGTCCCTTTATCAGAATTGTATTTTACTTCTAATTTTAACTTTCTTTCCTCTGGTGTGAGTGGGTAAGCATTTGTCGTAAGATTTCCAACAAAATATGTTTCAGAATATCTCTCCACTTTCGGGGCAACAGAGCCACCTGACAAAGATAATGCTGCTTGCCCTTCAATAACCGTCCCCATCACATAAATTTTATGAGGAATTGGGTTCTCAACATTCATCTCTGGTTCATTTGTGAATACGCTTACAGATTTATTAAAAGCTCCGGGACGCTTACTAGGATTATATGAGACATCTATATAACCTTCTTGGCCTGGAGGGACGGACTTTGTTTTGTCGTAATTAACTGTTTGACAACCACAAGAAGTTCTAACAGAAGTGATGATTAAATCAGCTGTTCCAATGTTGGTGTAATAAAATCGATGTGTTACCTTTCCATTTTCTTCTTGAATTTGTCCAAAATCATAGTTTTTTTCATTAAACATGATTTCCGGTGCAGATTGTCCAACTACAGATACTTGTATAAGAACTAATATCAAAAGAAAAGAAATTTTTTTTAACCATTTCTTTATCTCTGTATTTGAAAAATTAAAATATTCCACATCCTTTAACAAAATGGGTGAAATCCTTGGGGGGGTGTTAATCATGAAGCATTTCATTCTTTTAATCCCTTGTTTCGTGTCGGGCACAACTTTTTCTCCGCTCCCCAGCACCCCAAGAGCAAATCACAAAAAGAAGCGTGGCACTGAATCGCCACCTCTTTGTTAGAAGGTCGTAGGAAACCCGAAGATAAAGATGTAGGATAAGCAGCCCACGCTGAAACGTGAGAACCGCTCGGCTTCCTTGCATCTTCAGAAAATTTCCTACGTTTTCTAACACAAGAATAAGCGAAACGCTTCGTTTTATTCAATAAATTTCCCGCCAACCTTCCAGCATTTCAGCTTTCGGATTGACGGGGCAAAAATAAAAAAAAATCTGTTTGAAAGGAATGTTATGGCAAAACTATCAATTCTTTCACTCTGTTTATAAAAACACGTGCTGGTTTCATAACCATGTCCACATCTTCTTGAGTGAAATCATAAAGGTCGCTGTAGTCACCTTTGGTGCGCCAGTTCAGGAGTTTCGAATACACCCGAAAATCATCAATGCTGATTTCACCTGTTCTGACAACATTTTCAGAGAATTGTCCAATAATACCAGCATGTGATTTTGCTGTGATATGTCTATGCAACAAGAGAGCCGAAGCCACATAAAAACAAGAATAATAAAGCCGATTGACTACAGAGTTCCATTGAGCAGCTTCATACAACACTTGTGCCGCAAGATAGGTCTCGTCAGCTTTTTCTATTCGATAACGGACAAAAGCAGTCCAGTCTTCTTCCATTTCTTTCATAGTCTGATTGCTTCGCGTTGAACATTGTGATAGAACGGGGTGATGCTGTGGCGATTGTGCCAATCTTGTTTCCCATATGCAAACAGTTGGATGACTTGACCTGTTTTCACCATCAAGTCGCAAATGTGATCAATGAAACGTCCTTCCTCTTGAACAGATAGACTGTCGTCAGGAGTAAGCACAAGGACATCCCAGTCCGAGTCCTCGCGAGCTGTACCACGAGCCCGGGAACCATAAAGCCAAACTTCCGCATTTGGATTAACCTCCAAAACATTGGCTTTGATACTGTCTCTCATCAACTCACTATCCATTTGTTTCTATCATTTAGATTGACGGGGCAAAAATAGGAAAAAATCGGTTTGATGCGAATGATATGGCAATTTTATTGACAATGATGAATTCCAAAGTAAGTGTTACCAGCCAAAGTCATTGTCATTAGTCTAAGTTTAAGTTTAAGTCTAAGTCATAGTCTAAGTCTAAGTCATAGTTGTATTTTGTTCTGATTCCCGTATTCCCACGTCTTACATCCTACGTCTTACGTCCAAAAAAATCGTATCTTTGCACCTCCTAAAAAGAAAGATAGAATATGAGCGAATGTAATCACAATTGTCAGGAATGCAGCCAGAAAGACTGCGGAAGCAGAGATTTGCACGAGAAACCGAATGCATTGAGCGATATTAAGAAAGTCATCGGCGTGGTGAGCGGCAAAGGCGGCGTGGGCAAGAGTTCCGTCACCTCGTTGTTGGCCGTGGCGTTGCGCCGCAAGGGCTACCGCGTAGGCATCCTCGACGCCGATGTCACCGGGCCCTCCATCCCCAAGATGTTCAACCTCCACGAAATGGTGCGTGGCAGCGAACAAGGCGTCTATCCCGCCGTTACCGAGACTGGCATCGAGGTGATTTCCAGCAATTTGCTAATTGCCGACGAGAAGTCGCCCGTGCTGTGGCGCGGTCCGTTGGTCGCCGGCATGGTGAAGCAGTTCTGGACCGAAGTGATCTGGGAAAACATCGACTTCCTGCTAATTGACATGCCTCCCGGCACCGGCGACGTGCCGTTGACCGTCTTCCAGACCATCACCCTCGACGGCATCTTGATGATCACCTCCCCGCAGGAGCTGGTCTCCCTCATCGTGAGCAAGGCCGTCAACATGGCCGGCATGATGAACATTCCTATCCTCGGTCTCATCGAGAACTACAGCTACATCACCTGCCCGAAGTGCGGCGAGAAGATTTCCGTGTTCGGTAAGAGCAATGCCGAAGAAGTCGCCAAAGAGTTCAACATCAAACTGTTGGATAGACTTCCCATCGATCCCGAAATGGCCACCCTCTGCGACAAAGGCCAAATTGAAAAAGTCAAGGAGACCCGTTTGGAGAATGCGCTCGATGTGCTCGAAAGTCTGGAAGTTCCCGCGTAACCCTTAACCCTTGAACTTTGAACTTTGACCCTTGAGCCCTTTTCCAATCACTAAAAACCGACAATGAAGCAATATTTAGACTTGATGCGCACGATCCTCGACGAGGGTCACTACAAAGCCGACCGTACGGGTACGGGGACATACAGTATTTTCGGCTACCAGATGCGCTTTGACCTGCAGAAGGGATTTCCACTGCTGACTACCAAGAAGTTGCATCTGCGCTCCATCATTTATGAGCTGCTGTGGTTCCTGCGTGGCGACACGAACATCCAGTACCTGCACGACCATAACGTGACGATTTGGGACGAATGGGCGGACGAAAACGGTGACCTCGGTCCGGTCTATGGAAAGCAGTGGCGCTCCTGGGAAGCCCCCGACGGCCGTGTCATCGACCAGATCACCAATCTGATTGAGCAGCTCAAGCGCAATCCCGACTCGCGGCGGCTCATCGTGAGCGCGTGGAACCCGGCGGATGTCGATCAGATGGCGCTGCCGCCGTGCCACACGATGTTCCAGTTCTACGCCAACGACGGACAGCTCTCGTGCCAGCTCTACCAGCGCAGCGCGGACGTCTTCCTCGGCGTGCCCTTCAACATCGCCTCTTACGCCCTGTTGACGATGATGGTGGCGCAGGTCTGCGGGCTGAAGGCCAAAGATTTCGTACACACCTTTGGCGACGCGCACATCTACTCCAACCACGTGGAACAGGCCAAGTTACAGCTCTCCCGTGAGCCGCGTGCATTGCCGCAGATGCGCATCAACCCTGATGTCAAGAGCATTTTCGACTTCCAATACGAGGATTTTACGTTAGAGAACTACGACCCGCATCCGCATATCAAAGCGGAAGTGGCGGTTTGACGATGAAGCGATGATGCGATGAGACGATAAAAAACGATGAATTATTTTCTCACTTAAAATACCAAACATTATGAAATCCATTCAAGAACATAATTTCAGCGGCGAAAGAGCCCTGATCCGTGTTGACTACAACGTGCCGTTGGACGAGCAGTTCAACGTGACCGATGTCACCCGCATTGTGCGCACGAAAGAGACCATCGGCAAGATCTTAAACGACGGTGGCTCAGCCATTTTACTCTCCCACCTCGGTCGTCCTAAAGGCGAGGTGAAGGACGAGTTCTCCTTGCGCCACATCGTGAAGACGGTGTCCGAAATCCTCGGCAAAGAGGTTGTTTTCGGCGGCGACGTGTTGACAGCCGAGGCCGAAACCCTCTGCAAGAACCTCAAACCCGGCAGCATCGTGCTGATGGAGAACCTGCGCTTCCACAAGGAAGAGGAGAAGGGCGATGTCGATTTCGCCAAGGCTTTGGCACGCTTGGGCGATGTCTATGTGAACGACGCGTTCGGCACCGCTCACCGCGAGCACGCCTCCACCGCCACCGTGGCCCGCTGCTTCCCGGGCAAAGCCTTCGCCGGCTACCTGCTCTACAACGAGGTGATGAACCTCGAGAAGACCCTCAACGGTCAGGAGCGCCCCTTCACGGCCATCATCGGCGGTTCGAAGGTTTCCACGAAAATCAACATCCTCAAGAACCTCATCCCCAAGGTCGATAACCTCGTGGTGGGCGGCGGTCTGAGCTACACTTTCCTGAAGGCTATGGGCTTCACCATCGGCAACTCGCTGTACGAGCCTGATATGCTGCCCGTTGCGCAGGAAATCCTCGATCAGGTGAAGGCTTCCGGCGTGAACTTCGTCTGCCGTGTCGATAGCGTCTGCGCCGACAAGTTCAGCAACGATGCCAACATCTTGGTGACCGAAGACAACAACATCCCCGACAACTGGGAGGCTTTGGACATCGGTCCGAAGAGCCGCGTGAACATCGCGAAGGTCATCAAGGATTCCAAGACGATTCTGTGGAACGGTCCCGTGGGTGTGTTCGAACTGGAGAAGTTCAGCGAAGGCACCCGTGCCGTGGCGTTGAGCGTGGCAGCCACCACATTGGCGGGCGCGTATTCCATCGTGGGCGGCGGCGACTCCATCGCGGCAGTCAACAAGTACGACCTCGGCAACTACATCTCCTACATCAGCACCGGCGGCGGCGCCATGCTGGAATATCTGGAGGGCAAGGAGTTGCCGGGTGTCAAAGCACTGAACGAAAATTAATCCGTCACCGTTGTAGAGACGTGCCATGGCGCGTCTCTACAGAACGGAAAAATTATTACATTACGTCCGTAGAGATGATGTATTTATCGTCTCTACGGAACGTTTACCATTAATTATAATTCAAAAACAAAAAACATACATGCTGAACAGCAACTATTACTGTGTCATTATGGCCGGCGGCGTGGGCGCACGTATTTGGCCCATGAGCAACTCCTCTACACCAAAACAGTTTATGGACCTTTTGGGCGAAGGCAGAACGCTGATCCAGAAAACTTTTGACCGTTTTGCAAAAGTTTGTCCCAAGGAGAACATCTACATTGTCACCAACAAAACCTACCATGATCTTACTCGGGAGCAGTTTCCCGACATCTCCGAGGAGCAAATTATACTTGAGCCTTTCCGCAGAAACACGGCCCCTTGTATTGCATACGCCAATTATAAAATCAAAGCCAAGAACCCGCATGCCGTAATCGTGGTGGCTCCGTCTGACCATTATATCGAAAAAGAAGATGTGTTCGTTGATGTGATCAAAAGAGGCTTGGACATTACGGCACAATCGCCTTGCCTGCTCACCATCGGCATCCAGCCAACAACTCCCAACACGGGATACGGCTATATCCAATATGATGAAGACGAGCCACTTGCTGGCAATTCCTCCGTATATGCCGTAAAAACATTCACCGAGAAACCCGAACTTGAAATGGCCAAGAACTTCCTTGACAGCGGCGAATTTCTCTGGAATGCCGGTATATTTATGTGGTCCCTCGAAGCCATCAACAAAGCTTTTGAGACTTATCTTCCCGATATCAACAGCCTCTTCAAGCAAGGCGAAGGATTGTACAACACCCCTGAAGAACAGGATTTTATTAATCGTATCTATCAGGTTTGCAGAAAGATATCCATTGACTACGGCATCATGGAAAAAGCGGACAACGTAAAGGTTTATGCCGCTAATTTCGGTTGGTCCGACTTAGGTACTTGGAGTTCCCTCTACGATTTACGCAAGAAAGACGAAAAACAGAATGTCGTATTCGGCAACCACGTCAAATTGTACGATGCGAGCAAATGCATTGTCAATATTCCCAAACGCAACAAAGTAGTGGTCATTCAAGGACTTGATGACTACATTGTGGCTGAAAACGACAATGTTTTGTTGATTTGCAAGAAATCGGAAGAACAGCAAATCCGCCAATATGTCACGGACATACAGGTGGATTTTGGCAAAGAGTTCGTATAAACGCTATTTAGCGAACTTCTTCTCTAAGGAGACTTCGTGATAGATTTGCGTGATGATTTCCTTCGTATAGAGAGGGAAATCCGCTTTCATCATCCAGTCGTAATAGGCGGGTTCCACTTTGAACACTTCGCTTACGGGCTTGGATTTGTGTTTGCCGAAATTGAAGACGGGACGTTGCTGAGCGTCCATCACAATATGTCCGGCGAGATCGACCGTCGGACGCTCTGAGGTGAAGGCACTCAAGGCTTTCACATCGTTGACGACCGGCACGTAGGTGCGTTTGGTCTGGCGGTCCGTGTATTCCACGCCGTCATATTTCTCCAATTGCGCTTTCAACACCTCGTAAGTCGCCCGGGTATCAGCTGAAGCTTGATGCGCATTCGTCAAATCGCCGTTGCAGTAAAACTTATAAGCGGCCACAAGGTTACGTGGCTCCATTTTGTGGAAGATGTTCTGCACATCGATGAGGTAACGGTTTCTCAAGTCAAAACGTTTTCCGCAGCGGAGGAATTCCTCCACCAGCAAGGGTACATCGAACTTGTTGGAGTTGAAGCCGGCCAGATCCGCATCCCCGATGAAAGCCATCAGGTCATCAGCGAGTTGGGCAAACGTGGGCTTGTCCTGTACATCCTCGTCCGTGATTCCGTGAATGGAGGAGCACTCCTCAGGAATCGGGATTCCTGGATTGATGAGTTCCGTGCGGCTGATTTCCTCACCGTCAGGCATCACTTTCAACATTGAGATTTCCACGATTTTATCTTTTCCGACATTCAAGCCGGTGGTCTCCAAATCAAAAAAGACCAAAGGTCTGCTTAAATTGAATTTCATATTAGTGTTTGATTATTTTTTCGGTTTTAATAGGTTGATTCTTAGAGAACAGTCGAATGAAATAGACTCCTTCGGCGTATGGAGCGAGTGAAAGTTCGTTGGACTGCAACTGTCCGACTTCCAAACATTGACCATACATATTTAAAATTTGATAGTTAAGATTCTCTGCCTCGTTGTTATACTGAATGTTCAGCTTGTCGTGCGTGGGATTAGGATAAATCTTGATATCAGACAGGCTGTATGGACGGACGGAAGAGTGGTTGAAGGATTTTCCGACCACAGGGCGAATCATCGGGGCTCCTTTGTAGTAAGATTCGTTCCAGTCGGCGGCAGTTTTGTAAAAGAATTTCCCACGTGCATCGTTGTTTTGGTCAAAGCCGATGTTCAACTGTATGTCATGATTCTGATAGAAACCCACATAGAAAGTTCCGGAGATTGCCAAAGGTTCGTCCAGGTAATAGGAGACAAAATCCAGATAATCATCTTGAAATTCAGGAAGTTGCAATGGCATTTCGAGCAACACATTGCCAGGGAGGCCAAGTTGGTCGTCCCAAACCATCAGGGTGAAGGGAGCCACATTCTCGTCATTGAGCGTATGGTTGAACCAAAAACGCACCGCTTGCAGCGTATCGGGCTCGGCAAGGGTGAACTTCACAGCGAAATATGAATGCGGGTTCGCCATGGTGGAGAGCAGGCAGTACCCCGCTTCTGCCGTGCCATCGTCGTATGCGTAGTAGTTATAGAACTTCTGCTCAAACACAGAAGTGTCATTGCTTTTACAGACATCGTTGCCGCCAGCCATGCCGAAAACATGGGTGATGGTGAACACGGCACTGTCGGCACCGTCGTAATCGTATTCCATCTGCAAGGACGGGGTCGCATGGTGCTCGTAAGTGTGCAGGCCATTGGGGAAATAGGGCGTGGCATTCTCGTTGTTCAGCGGCGACACGTAGATGGTCTGCTGGTGATTTTTCACAATATCGAACGTATAGTAAGTATTCTTGGTGGTGTTCGACAAGTTGCTCAGCTCGTTATGGAACTGCGTAATCATGTCGGAATCACGGAACTGTTTCCATGGCATGGCTTGGTACTCTTTCAAGGAAGAGATAGAGGGGCTGACAAAGGCCACATCGTTCGGGTAAAGGTCGTTTTGCGTGCGGTTAAGTCCCAGCCGCACATAGTCGATGTTCCATTGGTCGCAGTTACTACTCCACCCCACGATATTGTTGCCGGTCCATGCATCTTGGTCAAGACTGGCAAAGTTGCGGAAACGGAACTGGAAATTGTCACGGAAGTATTGCTCATCGGTGATGGGAATCATCACCTGTTTGAAATATTGAAGCGGATTTTCAGTGATCCAGTCGCGCATGTTGCAACCGAAAGTGGACCAGACTTCGTTCCAGATGAATTCCTCTTCAAAGAGGGAATCCGCAGGCATCAGGATGGTCTGTCCGGAATAGGCATCGTTTTCAAAAACGTAATAGGTGCCGGGAATGAACGGATTCTCAACGGAGTCGCCCGCTGAATAATACTGACCGTTTTCAATAGTATATTCTCCATAGCTGTAACCAGCGAATACGATGTTTCCAGTCGCATAACCGAACTCCAGCACCAATTTGTCGGAGCGTTCGGGCATGTCACCCACGATTTCCCAACCACCGGCATCTGCCGTCTTGCTGCCTCCGCCAGGTTGGTAGTAAAAGCTCAGGTAAAGGGAGTCCCCGACTTGCATGCGGCGGTTCAGCGTGAAATTACTGTCTAACCGTATGAGGTTGGAGGTCAGCGTGTCCGCAGGGAACGTGTTTCGGGATGCATGGGCATACACCTGACCATATTCGTTGAGTGCATCCAACGTGACAACGCCTAAGGACGGGGGATAGATTGCAAATCCGGTGTTCACGTACCCCTGCCGGTCAAGCCACCTGTCGGGGCTCGGAAAACCTGTGTAGTTGGAGAAGTCATCCACAAAGGGTGGTTTCAATGCCATGGTGGACCGCACAGGAAGCCCTTTCTTTGCCGCTTTCACGATGGCAGTGTTCTGTGTGACACCTGTAAGCATTTCTTGCGAAATGCCGAGAAACGGGATGGTACAGAAAAGTAAGATTACTAATTTGATTCTGAAATTCATAAAACGGATTTGTAATATGGTTATAGTGGATTTTCTGAAATTGTTGTTTGCGTGGTGTCTGGTAAACCGCCGACATCTTTGCCCACCACAAGGGTGATTTTCTCGCCTTGCTTGACGGGAGTGCCTTGCGCGATGGAATGGCCTTTGTATAGTACCTCCAACACGACATTTTCATACGGACTGGGTTTTTCGATCACACGGTCCAGCACCAGTCCTTGCGACTCTATCATGATTTGAGCCTGACGGAGTGACAAGTCCCTCAATTCCAACATCTTGATGGTTGGAGGCTCGGCAGCGGCAACGGTGAGGTAAACCTTACGCCCATGTTTGACCTTTTCGCCGGGTGTCGGGTTTTGTTTCAGCACTGTGCCCGGTTCGGCTTTGTGGTCGTATAGTTCGTCGCTGACTTCAAAGACAAACCCTTCCGACCTGCCGCGTTGGGTAAGTTCTTCCGCCGATTGACCGTAATAGGAAGGCATCTCGATTTCGCGTCCGTGCCGTGTGAACAGTCTCAAGAACAAAATAGCTAACACAAAGATGATTACGGTCACCAAAATGGCTAATAGAATGTGAAATCCCGGCCTGTCGGGACTCAATCTCCTTGCTGACGTTGTACTTTGTTTGCTCATTCTTTCGGGCGTAATTTTAAAGGTGCAAATATACAATTTAATTCCGAAAAACAATGAAAACGAAAAAAGAACAAAATTAGTATCTGGCGGGAATAAAACTGTTTGGGCAAAATGTTTCTTTTTGTATTTTTGCCCGCTTGATAAAATTAGGAAAAAAGACTGCATAAAACAGGGAATGGGACAAAGTGATTTGAAGGAGAAAACGATTTCCGGCATGATGTGGGGTGCCGTGGGAAAGGTGGGGACATTGACCATCAATTTCTTCACTAACCTCGTGCTTGCGCGTCTTCTTCTGCCAGAAGATTTCGGCTGTATCGGAATGATGGTCATATTTCTTGCTGTCTCCAACATCTTCATCCAAGGCGGATTGGGAACCGCGCTTATCCAAAAGAAGAACCCCGACCATTTGGACTATTCCACGGTGTTTTATTGGAATCTGGTCTTTTCCGTACTCTTTTACTTGATTCTCTTCGCACTTGCCCCCTTCATAGCGGACTTCTATGAGATGCCATTGGTGAAACCGCTGCTCAGGGTGCAAAGTCTGGTGCTGATTATCCAGTCATTCTCCATCGTGCAAGTCACCCAACTGACGAAACAGATGAATTTCAGGGCGTTGGCCATTCGGAACATGGCGGCGGCACTGGCCGGGACGCTGATTGCCATTCCTTTGGCCTTACGCGGTTTCGGACCATGGAGCTTGGTGGCCTCCGCTATCACGGCTTCCATCGTCAATGTGCTGCTACTCTGGATTTTGAGCAGTTGGAGACCGACATGGGAGTTCAGCCTCACCTCACTCAAAACACTGTTCAATTTCGGCGGACTGATGCTGCTTTCCTCCTTGGCGGAAACGTTATACACCAACCTTCAGGGGCTCATTATCGGAAAGCGGTTCTCCGCCGGTGACTTGGGCTACTTCACCCAAGCGAAAAAACTGGATGAAATACCCGTCACAGGCCTCTCCTCCATTGTCAACGATGTGACTTTCCCTGCGTTCGCGTCCATACAAGACGATACGGCACGCTTGCGGGAAGGTATGCGGAAAAGCATGAAAGCCCTCACTTTTGCCAATTTCCCGATGATGATTTTGCTGATGGTCATTGCCCTTCCGCTGATCACTTTTTTGTACGGACAAAAATGGGCACCTTCCGCCCCCTATTTCCAAATTCTTTGCGTCTCAGGATTGATTTACTGCACAAACACCCTTAACACCAATGTAATCAAATCATTAGGAAAAGGACAAATCTATTTTTTTGTTCAGATCACCAAACGTGTCCTTGGTATTGCACTGATACTGTTCGGAGTGCGTTTCGGAATTTACGGTTTACTTTGGACAGTGACGATTGTAGCCTATATCAGTTTTATTATCAATGCGTTGGTAAACAAAAAATTGATTGACTATGGCCTTTTCCGACAAGTGGTTGATATTACTCCTAATTTATTGGTGGCTGCTCTTGCGGGAGCGCTTGCATACGGAACCGGGCTGTTACTTCACGGCAGCATTTACGTCACTATGCTGGTTCAAATCCTTGTTTACGCTGTAAGTTATCTCGGTGTTTCCAAACTGCTGAAAATGGAGGGTCTTGACACGTATATGGATGTTCTGCTCAAAATGTTCCATCGAAAATAATAACACCGCAATATGCAAAAACGTTCCAATCTGAATATATGGTTCCGCTATCTGCTGACTTCCATTTCGCCGAAGTGGACGATAAATCTGCTTTTCCGACTTTGTCACCATCGGAAACCGGACTTGGACAACCCACAGACGTTGGACGAAAAAATCCAGTGGATGAAGTTGCATTATTACAAAGACAATGCATTAGTAAAGCAGTGCGCCGACAAATGGAGAGTAAGAGATTATGTAAAAGATTGCGGTTTGGAGTCCATTCTGACGGAAGTGATTGCCTGTTATGATGACCCAAAGGATATTCGGTGGGACGAACTGCCGGAAAAGTTCGTTTTGAAGTGGAATTTCGGGAACGGCGGCAATGTGGTCTGCACGGACAAACAACAATTGGACGCAGATCAGGCAGTGCGGGAGCTGAAACGTTTCCAAAAACTCAAGTTTCATCTTTTGGCCGCTGAACCTCAATATGACGTGGCGAAAAAGGTGCTGATATGCGAAAAATTCATTGATCCGGAACGCGGTTCCTCCCCAGTAGATTACAAATTCTATTGTTTTAACGGGGAGGCCAAATATGTGTTGTGCTGCATCGGGCGGCAGGATGGGCAGAAACCGGAATTCTACTTTTTTGACCGGAAATGGCAGCTACAGCGACTTAACCGTCAAGGGATTGATGCTCCAGAAGATTTCACCATCCCCAAACCCGACGGCATGGATGCGTTGTTCGATTACGCGGAGACGCTTTCAAAACCATTCCCGTTTGTCAGAGCTGATTTTTACCTCGAACGAGGAAAAGCTTATTTCGGAGAGCTGACTTTTACGCCGAGTGGAGGTTTCGACTATGGTCGGCTTCCCGAAAGCGACCGGCTTTTCGGCAAATTGGTGCGGCTGGACACCATAAACCGTAAATCGTAAACCATAAACCGTAAATCGTATTAAAGATGAAGAAGCAGAAGATTGCTAATATATTGATGACGATGGTGTTGTGTATGTCACCATTGATGTTTCTGCCGTGGGTTTATTTGACAATCACCTACTACATTGCCCGCTACGTGATGATGTTGATGACTCTTGCAGTTTTTGTGCTCACCTTCTCGCTGACACGCACCTTGTCCGCCCGGTTTGTACGGCTTCTTATCCTCACAATATTGTGCATGTCAGTCTGTCTATTGTTTCTTCCCATAGAGTTGACGGACATATTCCAACTGGCCGTTTCACTGATAGTGGTCACAATCGGAATGGGGTTGCAATGGGATGAACACCGATGGATGAATGTCTGTTACTATTATACGATTTGCGTGATAGCCGTAATCCTTTGCAATGCCCTTTTTTATGCGGGAGGTTTGTATATCCCTGAATATTATATGTTTGACGAAGGGAAGAACCAAATTGGGGCTATGGCGGCTATCGGGGCGACGGCCTGTTTCTATTTCGGCATGAAGATACGGGACGAGCGCACTCCTTTGTGGGTGGTCAGCATTTTGGCGTTGCTGAGCCTCGTGTTGATTCGGGCGCGATCGGATCTCTTCGCCCTGCTCGCCTGCAGCCTGCTGATCGTTGCGAAAGAGGCTGACTTTCATTGGAAATGGAATGTGAAAACGATTTTGACGATTATCGGGATTGTGCTGATTGGGGTGATTATCTACACCGGTTTCATCCATGACGAACTGCATACGTTTATGTTCGGAGGCAAGAACGGCAATGACATCAACGAACTGACTACCGACCGTTGGGAACGGAATCAACAAGGATTGGACATTTTCATCCACCATCATTCCATGGAAGATTTGAAAAATCCGATGAAAATACCGTTCATTCACAACTATCCGCTTTTGCGATTAGCAAGATATGGCTTTTTTGCCTGGCCGTTGCTGGCTTTTTATCTTTATTTCGGCATCAGTACGCTGATTGAAATTTTCAGAAGACGGAAATCAGAGATTCATCAAGTGGGTTGGATTGTTTGTTGTATTCCGCTGATTGTCAGCTTTGCGGAGCCCAATTTTCCATACGGACCAGGCTTGGTGCAGTTACTCGCGTTCCTGTTGTTAGGATTCTCGCTCTGCCCCCGCGAGACAACCCGATCAATCAGGAAGGATGAGATGCCGAAAAAGGTGCTTCATATCTGTAACGATTTCTTTTACAGCAAAGTACATTCCAACCTATATCAAGAATTGGACAAATTGGAAGTGGAGCAGGTGGTCTTCTCTCCTGTTAAAAAAACAACTCCGGAGAACAACCGTTTTGAAGGGAAGCACACTACGTTTATATATGCTCACATTCTGAAACCTTTGCATCGCCTCTTTTTCTTCCATAAAGTGGAAAAAACGGTGCGAGAAATTGAGAAAACAGTGGATTTTGGACAGATTTCGTGCATCCATGCCACCACTCTGTTCAGTGACGGTATGGTGGCGTGGGAATTGCATCGGAAATACGGCATCCCTTACATTGTTGCGGTGCGCAATAGCGATGTGAACGCCTTTTTGCGCTATATGCCGCATCTTTGGTGGGTACATCGTGCTGTACTCGAAGCCGCAGGAAAAGTAGTGTTCATCACCCCGAATCTTCGCCAACGACTGCTGAAACACCCTACCCTTTGGCGGATGAAAACAGCCACAGCGGACAAATCCATTGTCATCCCGAATGGCATTAACGATTTCTGGATCAACCATTTACACACTCAAAAAAACAGTGAAAACCCGCATCGTCTGCTTTTTGTCGGCATTTTTAACCGCAACAAAAACATTCCACGAATGATACACGCCTTGCAAAGTCTGCGATCCGAAATCCCCGACTTGCATTTGGATGTGGCGGGTGACGGCGGCGACAACGAACACCAAGTTCTCGCTTTGATGAAACAGCACGCCGACTGGATTACCTATCACGGAAGAATCACCGATTTGGAGGAGATGCGATCCTTGTATAGAGCTAACAGCATATTTGTAATGCCTTCAAAATCAGAAACTTTCGGACTTGTCTATATTGAAGCGCTCTCCCAAGGACTCTCTGTTCTGTGGAGTCGTGGCGAAGCCATTGAAGGGATGTTCTCCGAGTTGGTTGGTGAAAGTGTCAATCCGTTGAATGAAAGCGACTTGGCAGCTGCGATGAAAAGAATGCTCCAACATCCGGAAGCATACGAAACCCTCCCTGACAGTGCCTTTGATTCTTTCCGTTGGAACACCATCGCCCAACATTATGTCTCCTTGTACAATAACTTACACGAATCAACAAATCAAAAGTCTTAAGTCTTAAATCTTAAACCATACGTCTCACGTCTCACGTCTAAAACATACATCATGTTATCCGTCATTTGTCCCATATATAACGAAGAAAACCGCATCGAAGAGTGCATTCTGTCGATTCTGGCGCAGGATTATCCCAAAGAGCAATTGGAAGTGTTGTTTGTGGATGGACAAAGCAATGACAGAACGCGCGAAATCATTGACAAATACATGCAAGATTACGCTTTTATCCAGCTGTTGGACAACCCTAAACGAATTGCGCCTTCAGCCCTGAACATCGGGATAGGCGCCTCCTCAGGGGACATTATCATGCGGTTGGATGCCCACGCGAAATATCCCGCAAACTATTTCTCGCTGTTGGTCAGTAAGTTGGAGGAATCAGGCGCGGACAATGTCGGTGGGGTGTGCCGCACGTTGCCGGCAAAAGACACCTCCGTTTGCCGGGCCATTGCACACGCCATGAGTTCCCCTTTCGGAATGGGCAATTCCTACTTCAGAATCGGCTCTGACCATGAAATGTGGGTCGATACAGTGCCTTTTGGCTGTTTTCGCCGGGAAATCTTTGACAAAATCGGTCTCTTCGATGAAGAATTGGTGCGCAACCAAGATGATGAATTCAACGGGAGGATTATCAAGAACGGTGGCAGAATCCTGTTGCTTCCGCAGGTGGTAATCGACTATTTCGCTCGCGATTCCCTGACTAAAACCGCCAAGATGTTTTTCCAGTACGGCCTTTTCAAACCGTTAGTGAACCATAAGCTGCAAAAACCTACAACCCTCCGTCAATTTATCCCGCCTATGTTTTTTGCGGGTCTCATTGCAGGAGGGCTGTTGAGCGTTTTTTCAAAAACGATAATGTGGATGTACGTTTCCGTAATAGTCCTTTACGTTTTATGTTGCTTCGTTTTTGGGCGAAACAGGGAACGTGTCTGGCCTGATGTTTTGTGGATGCCCTTCACCTTTGCAGCCATACATCTCAGTTACGGGTGCGGCTACTGGGTGGGAATCCTCAAGATGATTTCGCACAGGAAAATCTCCGTGCAGTCGAATCATTAGCTTTTGGCTTTTACATAGCAGGTAGCAGTGAGGTGAGTTTCAGGTTTCAAGTTTCAGGTTTCAAGTTTCAAGTTTCAGGTTTCAAGTTTCAGGTTTCAAGTTATATATCTAAAGTCCTACGTCTCACGTCTCACGTCCTACGTCTCACGTCCCAAGACCTAAAACGTGTAGCCGACTTTGGCTTCGATACCGCCGCTGAATCCTTTCACACTTGGAAAGGTTCTGAAGAAGAAACCGCCCGTGAAGGAAAGGGCTTTCACGCGGAAACCTCCGGCGATAGTGGCATACATACCGACTCCGTGCTTGTTTTCATCAATGTAGTCGTAATAGCTTCCATACTCATTATGAACAACTACAGAGTTCTCCTCCGTCCAAAAA
Source organism: Bacteroidales bacterium (assembly GCA_017525245.1). Taxonomy (GTDB): domain Bacteria; phylum Bacteroidota; class Bacteroidia; order Bacteroidales; family WCHB1-69; genus F23-D06. Next base: position 17,639 of record JAFXTE010000050.1, read on the forward strand.
TGCAGAGCAGCACCGGCAGCAATGTTGATAAGCGGTTTCAGTTTGCGGCCTCTGTCAAAATAGTGGCGATAGTTGAGGAAAACAGGGACTTCCTGAAAGGTGGCGGTGTTCAGTCCATAACCGATACCGATACCGATAGCATCGTTCTGCTTGATGGAGATACCATTGACGAAAACACCCGTCCAACCGACACTCTTTCCAACGAAAAATCCGTATTCATTGATGAAATTGTAAGCGATTTTTTTCTCCTGTTGTTCTTGAGCTGACAAAGAACCCAAGCCGCAAAGGAAGGCAATGCATAACACTGCCAAACATTTCAAAGCATTTCTTTTCATATCTGTCATTTTTAAATTTTGAGGGGGCAAAAATACATTTTTTTCAATAGCGTAAAAATACTACTTTTGCAGGCTGTTTTTTGTATGAATCACTGTCCGATAGCATATTTGTTACTGTTTGTGTTGTTGCAGTTTAGCATCTTCGTCCAAGCGCAAAGCAACCGCGACAGCCTCCGTGCGCGACGGTTGCAAGAGGTCAACATCAACGCCGACGCGCCACAGAAGGTGTTTTCAGGACCGGCGGCAGTGCAGCAGATTTCCGCACAGCAGATCAAACAACTTCCGACTCTACAACTATCTGATGCCCTGAAGTATATGTCGGGCGTGGTGGTTCGCGACTACGGCGGCACCGGCGGCATGAAGACAGTCTCCGTTCGCGGTCTCGGCACCCAGCATACCGGCGTGGCCTACGACGATATCGCCCTCACCGACTGCCAGACCGGACAAATCGACCTTGGGAAACTCTCCCTCGAAAACGTCTCTTCCATCTCCCTCGTGGTCGGTCTCGACGATAAAATTTTCGTTCCCGCAAGATTATTTTCGTACAGCAGTCTTTTGAAAATCAACACGATAAACATTATCCCTGAAAAACCGTTCAGCTTTCGTGTGGGCGGTACCATTGGCATGTATGGCCTCTACTCCCTTCAAGCCGGTGTCACCCATAAAGTCACTTCCAAAAAGCGCAACGACCGCCTGTTTTTCTGGAACCTGTCGGCAGATGCCATGCGCTCCAAGGGAAACTATCCTTATACACTTCATTATGGCGGCGTTCATGACAGCGTTTCCCATGAAATCCGCAAAAACGCGGAGACGAGAACGCTGAACACCGAATTTAACGCGGTCTGGCAGATAGATAAGACGCAGCGGTTCAATGTCAAGCTCTATTACTACAATTCTGCTCGAGAACTCCCTTCCGCCACAATCTTCTACAATTCCGAGTCGCATCAGAAGCTGTGGAATCAGAACGCATTCGGCCAAGTGCATTACCACAAGTATTTCAACGACCGTTGGGCGTATCAGGCTAATCTGAAGTTCAACTACGACTACACGCGCTATTATGACCCCGATTATCTGAATTTGGCAGGTTTTTTGGATAACCGTTACCATCAGCACGAGAGCTATTTCTCCAATACGGTGTTATATACCCCCATTGCAGAAAAAGATTCGTTGAAACGTGTCCGCAAACTGCAGTTCTCTTTGGCACAGGATGTTTTTTACCAACAAATGCGGGCTAATTCCCTTGAATATAGACATCCCGGACGGCTTACATCGCTTTCCTCATTCTCTGCCATTTTGGCCGGAAACCGCTGGAAACTGAATGCCAACATGTTGCTCACCTACGTCAACAACATCATACAGGAAAACCCGAAAATGCAGGATTTCACCCATTTTTCGCCTTCTATCGGCGGGTCAGTGGAATTGGTCAAAACAGTGCATTTGCGTTTTTTCTATAAGAACATCTTCAGAATGCCCACTTTCAACGACTTGTACTATCGGGAGGTGGGCAATGTTAACCTCAATCCTGAAAAAACACATCAGTGGAATTTGGGATTGGTGCTGAAAGAGGCGCATCTGGCAGCTGGAAGAATCACCGTTTCCACCACGTTGGACGGCTATTTCAATATCGTGAAGGACAAAATCGTGGCGTTTCCGTCGCACAATCTGTTTTCCTGGACGATGCTGAACTACGGCAAGGTGTATGTAGCGGGGGCGGAACTGAACACATTCTGGCAGTATCGCATAACGGGCCGGTATATCCTCCGGCTGAACGGCAATGTCACCTACCAAAAGGCGGTTGACCGTACCGATGAAACCGGCAAGACATTCAACCATCAGATTCCTTACACACCGTTATGGTCCGGATCAACCAGTCTGAGCTTGCAAACGCCTTGGATAACGGTTACTTACTCTTTCATTGCCTGCGGGAAGCGGTATGCCTTGTCGCAGAACATTCCCTCGAACGAAGTTCCCGGTTATTTCGACCACAGCATCACCCTGAGTCACGATTTCAATTTCCGGAATTCGACACTTGGACTTAAGCTTGAGCTGCTGAACATCGCCGACAACCATTACGAAATCATCCGCAACTATCCTATGCAAGGATTCGGCTTGCGTTTCAAAGTAATCTATGATTTCGGGCGGTAAATAAGATCATTACTCTTTTTGTTCCTGTTGCATTATTCGTACGAAATTTCTATTATTGATGTAAGACGTAAGACGTGGTGACGTAGGACGTTGGTGGTGAAACGAAATTATCGGATTAATTACAGGAAGTGTGACTAATCTGTAGAAAAAAAAGGCGGGGCAAGACTGCTCCACCTTCATTTTTTATCTAAATTTGAAAAATTAATCGGCTAAACCGTGAAAGACATCGAAAACATCGTCTTTCAGTTCGTAATACACCGCGTTGCTGGGCTCCTCCACCGTCGTTTGGGTTTTGTTTTGCGCGGAGGCAAACAGTTGTTCATCGCGTTTGATCGCCGGTTCGCCCACCATTTTGGCGAAAATCTCGTCATCATCATAATCGCCGTTGTTGAAGTTGGAAGTGTTACCGGAAGACAAGTCTGGGAATTGGAAATCCGGAAACGTGGGTTTATTCGGTTCAAAGTCGGTTTTTTGTTCTGTTTCAACAGGCTCTGCCACAGCTGCAGGTTGTTCGACATGCTCTGCGGCCGGCGTTTCGATGTTGATTTCGGGAACATTGGTCTGGACATTTTCCTCAGTAGTGTTCACGATAGTCTCGCCTGTGGTGTTGATGACGATTTCAGACTCTTCCTCGTGGACGTTGTCGAAGTTGGTGACCACAAGGGAAAGTTTGAGGCTGTCGCCCAATGTCTCGTCCAGTCCGTGACCCCAGATGAGGTGAACATTTTCGGACTGCATTTCATCGAAACGGTCTTGGAGGACTTCCAGTTCGCCCATGGTAATCTGTTTTGACGGACCATAGGTGACGAAGAAGAGGAAGTTTTTGGCGTTGCTGATGTCAGCGTTTTCAAGCAGAGGGCAGTTGAGCACCTCGTCAAGCACTTGTTGCACACGGTCTTCGCCTTGTGCCGTGGCGATGCCGAGGAGAGCTTTGCCGCTATGTTCCATAATGGTTTTCACATCATTGAAATCGACATTTTGGCCGTAGGTGACCGTGATGATTTCAGCCACGCATTTCACAGCGTTTTTGAGAATGTCATCCACTTGGGCGTAAGCTTCATTGATGGGCAATGAGTTGTAGTATTTCATGAGGTTTTGGTTGTTGACAATAATCAGGGAGTCAACATATTTGCTCATTTCCTCAATACCTGCATTGGCTGCGTTCATGATGCGTTTGCCTTCGAATTTGAAAGGTTCGGTAACAACGCCGACGGTGAGGATGCCCATGTCTTTGGCCACTTTAGCGACCACTGGGGAAGCACCTGTGCCAGTGCCTTTGCCCATACCTGCGGCGATGAAGAGCATCTTGGTGTTCTCACCGATGAACTCTCTGATCTCCTTTTCGCTTTCGGTGGCATATTTCTGTGCCACTTCAGGGTTCGCGCCTGCGCCGAGGCCGTTGCCCAACAAAAGTTTCTCTTGGATTTTGCACGCGTTCAGATGGCATTTGTCGGTGTTGCAGACCAGATAGTCAACACCTTGGATGCCTTCGGAATACATGTGTTGAACAGCATTGCTGCCGCCGCCGCCAACACCGATCACTTTAATGTCGGCAGTGTTCTCTTTTGCTCCGAAATCGGGTGTGAAATTGATTGCTTCTGTCATATCGTTTTTCATTATTACTTACAAGGTTAATGGTTTGGTTTTTTATGAAATCTGCTCGAACAGTTTGGTCAAAGCGTTCTTGAAATCGTCAAAGAATTTGTGCTTTCCGTTTCCGCCGTCGTCAGTGTTTCTGTTGTTGTCGGGTTGGAAGTCTTCTTCCCTCTCATCGCGGTGGTTAGTGAACTCCTCTTTTCGCTCGTCCACACGAATGCCCTTGGTTTCCTCCTCGATACCGTATTTGAGCAATCCGAGGGCGGTGGAATATTGGGGCTGTTTCAGTTCGTTGGAGAGGGAGTCAGAGAATCCCACGCAAGGTATGCCGGGACGGGTGTTGAGGCCGAGGTCGTATTGGCAGAGTTCGATGATGTGCCGCAGTTTGGAACCGCCGCCGGTGAGTACGAGTCCGGCACCATTCTGGAGCATCTTCATGCAGCCGGAATTTTCCAACTCTTTCTTCACATAACCCAAAATGTCGTTATGCACGCGGCTGTAGATGATTTTGGCCAGCTGTTCGTCGGTGATGCGCAGAGGTGTCTGCTGGTGCGGGCGCATGATGGTGCTCACGCGATTGGGATTGCTCTTGGCCGGTATGCAGCTGCCGTGGTTGATTTTGAGTTCCTCGGCAGTGTCTTCCGGAATCTTGCAGACGTTGGCGATGTCTTTAGTGATGACAGAGCCTGCGAAAGGTATCACCTTGCAGAATTTGGGGTGACCGTTCTGGAAGATGACCATGTCGGTGGTGCCGCCGCCGATGTCAATCAGGGCTACGCCGCGTTGTTTCTCCTCTTCGGTGAGACAGGCCAGTCCGGAAGCCACCGGCTCCAGAATCAGGTCTTCCGTTTCTATATTGACATTGGAGATACAGGTGTGTATCTTCTTGATTTCTTGATAATTTCCAGTAATAACCTGATAATAGCCAGTGATTTTCGATCCGAGTTCGCCAACAGGGTCCATGGATTCATGGCTCGCACCATCGGCAGAATCTTCAATCACGTATTTTTGCGGGATGATGGCGATGATTTTCTGGTCGGGCGGGAGTGCAATGTTTTCCACATCCCTTTTCATCGAGTCCAGTTCCTCTTGGCTGATCAGCGCGTTGTGGTTGGAGCGGAGAATGTAGTGTTTGCAGTTGGAGGTGCGGATGTGGCGTGCGGCGATACCGGCATAGACGCTGCTGATGTTGTCCATACGGGCGTGGCTTGAGGCGAGTTGCACGGAGGTCTTGATGCTCTCCTGTGCCTTGAGCAGGTTCATGATGAGGCCGAACTCCACGCCTTTGGAGGCCGATTTCCCGTGACCGAGAATCTCGATTTTGCCTCTGTTGTTCAGATAGCCGATGATGGTGGCCACCTTGGTGGTGCCGATGTCAAGGCCGACGATGAGATCGCTTGCCATATTGTTGATTTCGAAACTGTTGGAAGAGTAATTTTTCTCCATACGCGCGGTTATTTTCTTGTTGCTATAATTCTGTTCCGGTAGCGGGCATCCAATTGGGCGTAAGTGTTATAGCCCTTGTGGGAGAGCCCTTTTTCGTAAACCGTCTTGAGGTTTTCGAGTTTTTCGTCAGCGTTGTCCAAGTTGCCGAAAAGGACAATCTGTCCACCCACAGTGGTCGTAAGTTCCATTTCGTTGCGGTTGTTGAGGTATATCTGGCGGAATAGGGCTTGGCAGAAGTCGTCTTCGTTGATTTTCAGGGTCAATGCCAGGGCATCTTGAAGTTTTCCGGGAGCCTTCTTACCTGCCTTGAAGTTGTCGGACACGTTGCCGTTGACCACCATCAAGTAGTCCTTCATCTTCATGGTGAACGGCACCACAATGCCCTTGCTGTCCACAAAATAATGTTCACCCCCGGGGGTGAACACATGCAGGACGATTTCCCTCAACGTGTAGTCTATGACCAGTTTTCTGCCTGCGAAATGCACGAAATTCACCGTTTCAATGAACGGGTTGTTTTTCAGAAGGGTGGCGACCTCCCCGAGGTCGATTTCCTTTATCGCTTTCCCAATGATTTCGATTTTCGCTTCCGACAGCAATGACTCAACATCAGATTGGGAGAGAATCACGCTTTCATTTTGTGTGTGAGCCACTGCCTGAATGCGTTCACACTGTTGTCTCGGCATTTTGACAAACGCCAAAACAAGCACCACTAACAAAGTGACGCTCAGCAAGATACGGACTATCGGCTTGACATATTTCATCAAAAACGCGCAATTACTTTTAATCTGACAAAATTAAAAATAATACGGTTTTGACTTTTTATATTCCGATAAAAAAATAAACACAAAATTGTTGAAAATGACACCCCGTTTTGGAGGTTTTTCAGTCGTTGCGTTTGTCCAACCCCCAGAGCAGTTTTTCGCGGATGGTGGAGTAGAAGTTTGTGTTGTCGAAAAGGACGGTTTGGATGGTGAATTTTTCTTTGCTGATGCGCAATTTGACGTTGTCGTTCAGGATAAGACGCTGGGTGTCAACGCAAAGCGAATATCTGCCGCCCCGTCCACTGACGGCAATGTCCAAAACTTGTGTGGCAGGAATCACTAACGGACGGACGCTGAGCGAGTGGGATGCGATGGGGGTGAGCACCACCACATCGGTCTGCGGGTGCAAAATCGGGCCCCCGCAGCTCATCGAGTACGCTGTCGAGCCCGTGGGGGTGGCCACAATCAGCCCGTCGGCCCAATAAGTGTTGATGTGCTTTCCGTCGGTGGTGACGGTGATGGAGTTGATGGAGTCGCTGTCGGTGGCGCGGATGGTCACGTCGTTGACCACAAAATGCGTGTCCAAGGACAACGGCTCACTGCCCTCGATGTGGAGCAGTGAGCGCGATTCCAAGGAGTATTTTTTTTCTATGAGCATCCGGATGGATGCCTCGAAGTTGTCTTTCTTGATGGCTGACAGGAAGCCGATGCGCCCCGTGTTGATACCGACTAACGGAATGTTCAGGTCTCCGATAAGGTTGGCGGAGTCAATGAAAGAACCATCACCACCAATGGAAACCATAAAATCCACACAATCAATTTGTTGCAAATCCAAATATGTTTCAAAACACTGAAAATCAGAGCTTTTTGAAAAAATATTCTTATGCAACACTACCCCGCAGCCGTTTTGCCGCAGGAAATCAATGACAGTGTCGGTGAAAGGTTGCTGTCCGGTGCCGACACGGCTGTAGAGCGCGAACGTGGGCATTACACGTATTCCTGGATTTCGATTTCCTTGTTCAGGATCATGTTGGCGTTCAGGGCCATAGCCGCCATTTCGTCTTCACCGGGATAGACGGCCACGGGAGCGATCCATTCCACGTATTTTTTGATGCGGTTAACGACGGGTTTGCCGTATGCGATGCCGCCGGTGAGAATGATGGCATCCACCTTGCCCTTGAGCACGCAGGCGTTCTCGCCGATTTGTTTGGCCACTTGGTAAGCGAAAGCCTCCTCGAGAAGTTCTGCTTTCGGGTCACCGGCGATGGCCGCCTTCTCCACAGCGTAGGCGTCGTTGCTGCCGAAATAGCCCACATAACCGCCTTTGCCGACGAGCATTTTCTGCATGTCCTGCTGCGTATATTTGCCGCTGAAACAAGCTTTTAAGAACTGGTTCATCGGCAGGGAGCCGGAACGCTCGGGTGAGAACGGACCTTCGCCGTCCAACGCTTGGTTCACATCGATTACTTTGCCCTTCTCGTGCGCACCGACACTCACGCCGCCGCCCATGTGGGTGATGATGAGGTTGAGATCCTCGTATTTCTTGCCATTGTCTTTGGCATACATACGGCCGATGGCCTTGTGGTTCAGAGCGTGGAAAATGGACTGCCGCACGAAATCCGGATGACCGGAGATGCGGGCGATTTCCTGCATCTCGTCAACCATCACAGGGTCAGCGATGTAGGCGCATTCCAAACCGATGTATTTGGCGATGCTGTCGGCGATAAGTCCGCCGAGGTTGCAGGCGTGCTGTCCGCTATAGCCCATCTTCAGATGCTCAAGCATCAGGTCGTTGACTCTGTAAACACCTGATTTCAGGGGTTTCACAAGACCGCCGCGGCCCATCACGATGTTGATGTCGTGCAGGTTGATGCCCTCGGCTTCCAAGGTAGAGGTGATGATGTTCTTGCGGAATTCATATTGGTCGGCAATCGTATGGAATTGCGACAACTCCTCGGTGGTGTGTTTTATATTTTTCAGGAAAATTTGTTCATTGCCATCAAAAATGGCAACTTTGGTGGAGGTGGCTCCGGGATTGATGGCGAGGATTTTTTTCATTGATTATAATATTAAGTTAGAAATTATTAATCTTCCGTTTCGGGTGTCTCAGGATAATCTTCAGGGTTGGTGGATATTTTTTTCACGTTGCTGTAGGAAAGCCCGGCGCTGTTTTTCACGTAGGCACATACGTAGTAGGTGGTGTCAACTAAGGGCAACGTGAAAGTGGCCGAAAAGGTATCGGCTTCCGAACGGGTGTTGACTTTCACCTGGGTGGAGAACACGTCGTTGAGACTCGGGAAAGTGTCCAAACGATAGCAAAACCCTTGCTCCATGTAATAGTCGCATCCACCATTGTCTGTGATTATCGCGGTAACAGCCAATTGTCTGTCTTTGTAATTGTAAGTATTGATTTCGGAAACCGCTGTTCCGAATTTCGTGCATCCGGTGAGTATGGTCACCGCGCAAAAGCATAGTGCTGCTAATCGTTTTATCCGTTTCATTTTTCTAAAAAATTTCGCGGTGGCAAATATACAAAATTTTTAGACGTAAGAAGTTGATTCTTTGCCTATCCAACACTTGACTTCACTCTGTCTGAATGGGTATCGCATGAATAAAAAAAAGTTATAAAAAAAAGTAAAGAAACAGAAATAATCATAACGGTTTTGAATAATGCATAATTTCGGCACAGGGGGATTTTTGATTTGTATAATGTTGCTATAACGTAAAAATCGCCAATTTGTCGCACCAGAGTGTCGGTAACGTTGCATTCGCTGTGTTTTTCAGTCTTTCCTGCGTGGCAGTAACATCACAGGGGGGCTGTCTCATCGCATTCCCCCTTCCTGCCGCAAGGGATGCTCGCCCATCCGGTGTGGGGCATCCATACAAAGAGGCATTTTCCCAACACGATCTTGTAACACATTTCGTATCCTCCTTGTTCGTCTTCAATATAAATGAAACCGTCTTTCTGGTAACCGTGTGAAATGTGCGGTTCAGAATGAGTGGTCATCTCTTTCCAACTTTGTACGCAAACTGTCACACTATCTTTTCGGAGAACAATTCTGAACAAATCCTGGCAATAAGAGAATTCCAATACGGTGTCCATCAGCATAAGCAAACGGTCATTGTTGTCGAACAGTATTTCATTGTATTTGTCCTCACCTGAAAAATCGTCTTTCGGATTCTTGGTAAAGAACATATAATGGTATAGTCGGTAATTGCGGATGTTATCCTGATTTTTGGTGTCGCAATATGGGGGATGTTTGTTTTCCTGTGTTTCGATAACATCTTCCGCCGATCTCTTTGAGCCACAAGAAGACAGCATAAACGCCAACAAGACAAGAAATAGTAAAATTTTGTCGTTCTTATGAACAAAATCTTTTCCAAAACGAATTATATTCATGAAATTTGTCATGGCGTTAAATATTCCCTTCGTTGATAACAAACCACAAACGGTTGAGCGGAGTCCATATAAAGAGGCATTTTCCCAGTACGATTTTGTAACACATTTCGTATTCTCCTTGTTCGTCTTCAATATAAATGAAACCGTCTTTCTGAAAACCGTGCATCACTATGGGTGGTTTGGCGTCGTCGGGCATATCTTTCCACTTCCAGACGGACACGGTGACGTTCTCCTTTTTTAGGGAAACATTATAGTAATGAGACGGGGTGCTGTATTCCAGCACGGTGTCCATCTGCATTAACAGGGGATCGTTGCTGTCAAACAGCATCTCGTTGTACTGGTATTCGCTGGTGAATCCATAATGTCTGTAGCGATAGGCGTACTGTTTGTCATATAAGTATTTGAGACGATACGTGTCCTGATTGGGGTCGATGTGGATCTCCTCGTTTATGCTGTCAGAGATACGCGCCTCGGTTCTCTGTTCGTCTGATGGAACTGGTTTCTCCTGTTTATATTTGCATGCCGAAAATATTATAGCTGTTAAAACAAACAACAAAGGAAGAATGCCGGTGGTCAGAAATTTCTTGAATGCAGCAATAAAGGCATATCTGCTTTCAAACATTTCGCTTGGGCCATAGTTTCCATATACAAAGATTTCTGCTTCACAGGCTCTCCTATAAATCAAACCATCGCTTTCAGTTTTTTTTGTGTATCTTCTCGTTAAAAAAGCTCGGAATATTTCCTCGGGGGTTAGGTTCTCTACACCTTTGTTTATTGTTGTAATTAAAGTATCTCCCATACCACCGTTAAAAAGACAAAGCAATAAAGCGTCATATTCTTGTTGTAAAAGATTAACTTTTATTAATCTTTCTAATGTTGGAATACACAAACTTATATCTTGTACAAGTAATTCTTCGGCCTCTTCCAAAGAAATACCATCGGCCCATTTCCTATGTTTTGGATTTGACGGATTAAATGGTTTAGTATCTATTAAATGTCCATATCCAATGGTGGCATTCCCTTTACCCATTTTTCCACCATCATCGTAAGGGAGTACTTTCTCAACAACTCTATCTTCATCATATATGACGTTATATCCAAGTCCTTCCATCTTTTTTAACAACAAATAGAATTCTTGTGAAGGTTTGATGTTTTTAACAGTTTTTCTAATTTCCACTTCTTTTGTTGTGAGAACATTCCCATCAGAACCAATCGTCACAAGATACTCCTTTTCGTCGAATACTTCTTTCCCCATAAAATCTGTAAGAGCAACTTTGACATTGATTATCTCTTTTGCTGATGATTTGGGCATTTTCACTTCAAATGTCCGCTCATGGTCAATAGCTCGTTTACACTGATTGTTGACAGTGACGTATATTGCTTCCGCACGACCGCTTACGATAACGAAAACGCTAATATAAACGGTTTGAAAGTCAAGTCTAATACTCGCATGTGTATATCGTTCTGGTGAAAGATTATCCTGTGGGATGTGTTGTTCCTTATAATTTGGTTTGCCTTTTGAGATATAAACATCCAAAATTCGCGCATTGCTTAAAAGGCGGTTTCGGTCATCTCTCCCTTTTTCCTCCCAGCTCGGATGAAAAATGCTCTCCTCCCCGAAGGGCTGCTTTTCCAATAGTCGTTCTTCATAGCCGTTAGGGTTTAATCTTGGGGGTTGGTGCTATGGACGAAAAGCGGAAGTTTGTCGGCTTCGCCTGTTCTGTCGGGGGAGCGGAACGTCTTGAAACTGAACAGGTTTTCTTTTATTTGATTGTTCTTCATAATGTGAGTGATTAGTGAAAATTGATTTATATAATGTTGCTATAACGTGAAAATCGCCAATTTGTTGCACCAGAGTGTCGGTAACGTTGCATTCGCTGTGTTTTTCAGTCTTTCCTGCGTGGCAGCTGGCACAAAACAGGGAGCAAAGAAGCAAAATATGAAGTGTGTGTTTCATTATTTTATCGCTATGGGGTTTCTACGGGTTCATCCCAATAGTAGAACACATTGTGGTGTTTTCCGAATGGGACTTGTTGGATATAAATGACTTCAAACCCCTTTGCGTCAACATCCAAGTATGTGTTAGTAGGAAAGCAATAGACGAGACTATCGTCTCGAAGGTAGGTCGCTTCGTGGTCACAGATGCGATTGTTTTCAGTCTCTTTTAGCTCATTCTTTTGTTGTTAGGGGTTTATCTATAAAAAACAACTCCGACTGACTATTAGTAATAGGCTTGTCAAACAAGTATATATGCTTGTTGTCTTTCCCCAAAACAACAGGCCATTCACTATCTTTTCGCATCACTTCTATAATTTGGAAAGATGTCACGTCTGCACCTTCAATCTCCTTCCCCTCACAATAAATTTTGCCTCCAATCTGTAGATATGCTCCTCCAAGAACTTTATAAGCATCACTATTCCCGATAACGATCAGAAAATTGTCGTAGGGAGGGTTTGGATGTATGACATAAGCATAGAGGTGATTTTTGTCCTTGAAATAATTCATAATAGGGTGAGCGTTATAATACAGGTCGTTACCTCGTGCAAGTGAATCCTCTCCATCATAGATATTCATAAAGGTTTTGCAATCCACCACATCTTCCATGCGGTATAGAGAGTCATTCATCTTTACAAATTTCACAGTGATGGCTTCTCCTTGAAAAGAGTTCCACGATTGTTCCATGAAGATTTGGAGAACAGCATCTTTTGTGGAGTCTGCGCTCCAAGCGAAACCCGTTCCCTGTTGCGGGTACGAGCAGAATCGGGTGCAATGGGCGAAAAAGATAACAATCCCTACAAAAAAGTAACACAGTACTATTTTCGTTTTATTTTCCATAATTTTGTCTGTGTAGAATCATAATATTGGGTTGTATGATTGTTATATCTGTTCAGGCAAGAGTTTGCAAAAGTCCAACTGGTTTGATTTTGAAACCCTAATCCAATGTCTTTCAAAGGTCCATACGACGAAGTCAAACCATGTTGATCCCACATTTCATACGTGGGTTTACTTACATCAGTATTGTTAATGATTAGAAGCATCGTATGAAAACCATTGGTGACAGTAAAATAATAAACATGGAAACCGGTTTCTTTGTTTTCCAAATCTTTGTTAAAAACTTCGAGTATTTTTTTTCTTTCATCTTCAGAAACCTCTACTATCTTGTATAAAACTTCTTTATAATGAGCTTCAGCTGATTGAGAAGTGGGAGAGTCGTATATCAACTTTAGTTCTGACGGGTTGATTTTATAATTTTTAAAAATATGTGTGTGTTGAACAAATCCACATTTTTGAAAAAAATCTCCTCTGTCATAAACAGTTTTGCCAGAGAATCCGATATTGTTTCTATGTTTATGAGTGTCTCTTACTACACTATAAAAATTTACGGTGTTGTTCAGTAAGACGGAAAGAGCTCTTTCTGCAGCTTGCATGCAGTAGTTCTCATCATATTCCGGGGGAACATGTTTATCAGCATATCTTTTAATATAGTTAAGTTCTTCAAGCATTAAATCTATAGATTCTTCTTGGAACACATCCTTGCTGTTTAAAAATTTCACAGGGATACTATTACATATTTGTTTGTTAATATAAATAGCAATAGAGGTGTCACAAACAATTTCTGACTCCAAACAAGTCATGAACACCCAACCTTCCTCTACCTCAAATTTATTTGTCGAGATAATAACGCGATGGTCTATACAATTAATTTCAACAGAATATTTTCCACCTATATCTCGTTTGCTTATCCCAGAAACTTTAAATCTAACAATGTTAGATCTGCCAGCAGGTAATAATAATTTAGATTGACCTGATTCTAATGATATAGTAGGTGTTTTGTTAGATATATTATTTGTTAATATCTTTTCATTCTCCTTTTCCTCCCAGCTCGGATGAAAAATGCTCTCCTCCCCGAAGGGGCTGCTTTTCCAATAGTCAGTGTCCATAGCCATCGGTGTTTAATCTTGGGGGTTGGTGCTATGGACGAAATGCGGAAGATTGTCGGCTTCGCCTGTTCTGTCGGGGAAGCGGAACGTCTTGAAACTGAACAGGTTTTTTGTTGTGTCTGTGTTGTTCATAATAAGGTGCTTTTTGTTGATTATTGATTTGTAAAGTACCATAACGCAAAAGCTGTATGTTTATTGCAATGGGCTCTGATTTTCTTTTTCCCCCATCAGTTCCTTGAAGTTCTTTTCGCTTTCTCGCTTCACCTCCCTTTTCTTCCTCCAAACGCACCAAATAACATACAAGACAGTGGTGATACACATAGGAGCAAACACAACTATTCCATACATACCAAAACCCATACACCAATACAACCCCCAGAAAAAACTCACGAACAACATTATAATTACTTTTGCATCATAATACTTGTTGCGGAAAATCAGATGCCATATTATTGTATTAGCGACCAAATGAAGCACAGCAAAAAGACAAAAAGCAACATCATCGAAAACAAAGTCGTTGGTCACAAGATTTTTCACAAGATAAATTAAATATAATAAGAACAGCAAGAAACTCATAAGAACAATTGAATTGCTAATAAGGCCTTTGTTCTTCAATATAGATAATCCCAAAGCACAGCATAGAAAAGCCAAGAGACAGCACAAGAAAAGAGGCAATATAATCATCGTTACATATCCCCTTAAAGCTCTCTCAATTATGGACTCCAAGAGCAGCAAAAACAGCATAAATAGTAGCTGTAGTGTTAAATCATAAATGAATATAGGAATTTTAATATTCTCCAAGAATGATAATGCTTTTTTTAACAAATTCATCGTCTATGGTTTTTATGTTAGAAAAAATATAGAAATCATTGCAACAATTGTTCAAAGAAACTTGCAAAACATTTCGTAACTGTCTGAATTTCTTGTTGTTTAAATTTTGCCGAATTTTTATTCCAAAATAGAAAGGTTCTTTAGGGTCATTGGTGTCACTGTCCCAATATCCAAGCATTTGACTAAACCAAGTTAACGGTTTCCACCAGACTTTCTTGTCATCATCGAAATTGAAATCATCAAAGAAACGGCATTTTACGCTTTCCACATTCAAGACCCATTGTCCGAGTTGATAGTTTTTGTCCAACCATCCTTGGTAATAACACCTCATCGCGTATTTCCCCAAGGCGGCCCCTATGTCATCAAAATCACCATCCTCATATCCTATGGAATAGGACAGGAAAAGATTTTCATTGACGAAACTTTCCGTTTCACTCCGTTCGGTCTTGAACCTTTCGTTGCCACCGACAGGTCCACAATCCTCCTTTTTTGACAGGTTTTCGTGAAACAGCTTCAAGGATTCTAATATGACCGGTAGTTTGGAGGTGTCGTTGTATAGAAAAATATTTTCTCCATCAGGATTACTTGGGCTATATCCCAAATTTTCAAAAGAAAGATACCGTACCCCCTTGAAATACTCCCTCAAATTCTTCACGTCAAAGTCCTCCACCCGCTTCTCGCTCATAAAGAACTCGTAGGGGAATTTCAGCGACTTGCCGCTCCCCTCCAACCAATGGATTTGGCACAAAGCACCGTGTATCCAATCCAGTTTCACCATGATTTCCGGCAAATGAAGTATCAGCTTGTGCGTGTCCGAAAGGGTGTCGTACACCGCCTTGGGGATTCTTTCTATGAAACTCTCCTGCCGCCGGATAATGTCATCCCCATAGATGGTATGTTCATTGTTATCGGCATCCAAAAAAACAATGTAATTGTTCTTTACCGGCTTTTTAAACATATCGCTTGGATTGACTATTCTCTCCGAAAGGGAGGTGTTGCCATCCGAGTCCTTGGCCACAATTCTGACGGTAATTCTTTCTGTCCTCATAAGAATGCCCATAAATTCAGTGCAGTCCCAATAAACTGTTTGCTTCTCCTGGGTGAACACTGCCTTTTCGGTTTCTGTTTTCACGTAAGGCGTAATCTTCACTTCAGGGATGAAGCTCATTTCGTACAATATCTCATCTTTCCATAAAACAGTTATATTGTACTGGGTGACAGTCTTTTCTTTTATGTTGAAATCCACCCGTAACTGTTTCCGCTGTTTTTCCGGTTCTTTCCTGTTTTTGTTGCCGCGGAACGCCTCGCCTTTCAGCAGGCCGGCATCTGGCAGCAGAGTGTCGGCAAAATCGTCGGAGTAATACTGCGACCAGTCGTTGTAGAAAACCTTGTGTGGCCGGCAGTTGACGGTTATATGCTCAAACTGTTCTTGTGTCATAGTTGCGTTTCTATCAAGAAAAATAGTTCACAATGAAATTTGTACTTTTCCTTTATTTTGTTGATGTTCAGAAAGCTATCACGGGCGCAAAATAAACAAATATTCTCCAAACGCACCAGATAGCGTCAACGAGTTCCATTTCAGAGACTGGAACGACAATGGAATACCAGCACCTGTGTTCCTATCAATATCTGATCCGCTGGCGGTCAGATGTTTACGAACCTTGTCATGTACTAAGGACAACACCAATACCACCCTTCAGAATCAAAAACCCAACGGCTATTTTTGTCGAAATTTCCATCAGAGCATTCCACCTCTGTTAGCATCATACTTTTCAAATCAAGAATATGGCACGATTCCCTGTCTATCCAAACGTTCCCCAACCACGAACAGCGTCTAGTGAGCAAAGCCACTTTCTGCTTGTCAGGTGAAATAATATGACAGCCCTCAAATTCAAGATCAGAATTAAGGGGAAAAGTGTCTTTTCCAACAATGTATATTGGTTTCCCGTACAAAGTGTCGCTACGTTTCTCTTCCCCGACATTTACCCGTATCAATTCGGTAAACTCGATCTTTCGGAGTTCGTCAATAGGAACATAATAAGCAACTGTGTCGAATGACCAAACATATTCTTGTTCCGTATGCGCAAGAGGGGAAGCAACACTTGATTTCACTTTGTCTGAATGGGTGTTGCATGAGCAAAAAAAGGTTAGTAATAAAAGTAAAAAAAAGGGAATAATCATAATTTCGCTTTTAGATGATTATATCTTTTTATAGCATCGGTCATAGGATGTTTTACATTACGTAATTTCTCTCCTCGCAATGGTCCATAAATAGTTACAAGTGCAGATTCGTAATCAGAGTGTTTGTCTCCCCATTCAGCTGGATTTTTAGGAATAGCAGGATCAGACGTAAAGAGCCTGTTGAGTGCTTCTGAAAAATACAACTTAACATGACCAGGTCTGTTCACATCATGGTCTAATACGACAGCCTTGCCTAGTAAAGAACAAACGTAGTCAGAAATGGGGTGATTATAGTCTAAAGGAATTTTGGCAAGACAAGAATGAAGTCTTCCAATAAAGTCTATAATCTGTTTTTCTATAAAATCAGGATCTTTCAATAATGAGATGATAGGGTATAAGGGGGGACAATCCACTGATTTCCCGACATTATCTTTATTAAATCCATTTCGAATAACAGATTTTAAATCTTCCCCTGTAACACCATTATAAAACATCTGGATGTTATTGTCATCATCTTCACAGACTGTCCAATTGCAATTGTTTAGTAATGCTTCATATTTTTCCGAATGGTTCTGTTTAAACTCCCAAACTTGCAAAGGAAATTCTCCCATTCCGTCTGATTTTATCGTTTTTTGCATGACACCTGCACTTAATACCTCACTGTCGTATGATTGAACAGAATCAAAATTACCTTCATTATCAGACATCGCTAAAATGATTAACTTTTCATCTTCCGTTAACACCTTGTTTGAAATTAAAGTGTTATAATTTTGATAGGAATTCATAGGTAAATTCCCATAGAAAACAGGACCGTATTTTTCATTACGAGAATGGCATCTGACTAATCCCGCATACTGAGCTCCACAATTATAGTTTTGGAGTGACTCCTCTTGATCAGACTTTTTCTGCTCCAATTTGTTAGAGGTAGAAACATTACTCCTGCTACCACACTTGATTCTGAACTCACCTGTTGTGGCGGAAAGCCCGTCACAGGAAACCGTTGCCTTAAATTCAAACTCGCCCTCAAAAATGGACTTTGAGAGATTCATTTCATTAACCCTGACCCGAAATCTTTTGGTTCCGTTCTTGTTTATATTAATGGTTTGAGAAACAATAGCATCGTCTTTGAAGACTTCACTTTCGACCACCACAAGAGCGGCTTTTTCAGATGACAAATTCCGAGCCGTGATGTCAAAATACAGATATGTGTATTTGTCATCTTTCTGACAAAACACATATCTGATTTTCAAATCTTTATTGTCGAAGCTCGGATGAAAAATGCTCTCCTCCCCGAAGGGGCTGCTTTTCCAATAGTCAGTGTCCATAGCCGAACAACGTTATTCCTGTTTCTCAGCATTGTCCAAACCTTCCAACACGCGGTTGTCCGAGCCGAAAGGGCTTTCCCCCAAGGCGCATGAGCAGGGAAGCCCTGTCTCATCTTCGAGATAGGTGGACTTGGCCTGTATGATGGTAAGGGTGGACGGGACACGGGTCTCCCAAGTGTCTTCAACGGTCACTTCATCCTGGCCTTGCAATTCATAAACCAACGAAAGGTTCTGATCTTCCTCCGTCTCCGGAACGATGTCCCCTTCCGTATAAATCTCCCCGGTCTGTAAGAACCATAGGACAGCCTTTTCAAACTGTGGGCGCACGGGAACGAGCACTTTGGCCATGCCGCTTTGCAGGAACGCCTCAAATATCGGATCGTCACAATTGGTTTGCATCAGCTCGTACCACGCACATTTGTGGTTGTAGTAGTACGGGTAGAACGTGTAACTGAGAATCTCCCACTGGAATGCCGTCTCAAAAAATTTCACATATTCGGCATACCGTGCCAGTTCAGCATTCTGTACAATTTCAGGAATGTGTACCGTCTCGGTCTCCCCTTCGCAATTCTCACACTCATACTTCCGGCAGTTGTGGAAGCATTTCCCCATTTCGTAACTGTATGGTCGGCCCAGCATCTCTATGCAGGAACGTTTCAGCTCACGCTCCTCAATCAGCCGGTTGGCGGCCTCGCTACCGTATGACGCACTGTCGGCCTGGTTTTGTTCCGCAGCGGCCTCCACTTGTTGTAACTTCAACGCTTCAGAATATTCGTCATATTTTTTCTGATAAGCGCTTTCCAAAGCCAAATAGGTCTCTTCCTGCCATTCGGCAAAAAGCGCAGGGTCAGAGACACAGGTGACCTTTACAGACGCGCTGAAATTGTTTGCACGCCTATATCTTGCGACTACGGAGATTGAACCCGCAATGTTGGGATTCAACTCTATCGTTTTGTCAAACGTCTTTGTGCCACGATTATCGAAATCGCCGATATGGATTATGTGGCCGCTGAACATGAACTCCAGATAGGCTGTCCCTGTTGGGGTATGGTAGTTAAATGATCCTGAACAGTTTAAATGATTTGCGACAAGTCCGTCAGGAATGAAGATGCTTTCCAATGTTTGACTTTGGGAACTACTGGTGTTCTGTACGGTTGTTGCGGGAATTTCCAACGTAACATATTGTGTGTCTTGTTCATACATCTGAATGTTCGCTCCGTAGGCGGCAGCGGCTTTACTGGCATTTTGAGAGGTGATGTCGAGAGCTTTTGTTATTCCAAAATCTTCCAGCGTTTGGGGCGGGGTCAGTAGGGATATTTGATCGGCCTGACTTTTCGTTTTCCATTTCAGCGACTTTTTGTACAGCTTTGCCGGATGGGGGACCTCCACCTCCAGCACAAGGCGTTTGCCATAGTTCACCAGTTCGTTTTTGTAAATCTTGTCCACCCAACGGTAAACTCCTGTGACATGCTCTTTTCCGAGCCTGTTGTCAAACCCGTGCTTGTCAATCTCCTCAAATTCCTTGATGATTTTGTACGTTCTCTTTTCAGCGGTTTTCTGTTCTATGCGCTCAATGGCACGCTCCGTGACCTCTTTGGCATAGTTTTTCGCCTCTGTGTTTGACAAAGAGGAAGAGTTGGAGCTGTTGTATCCCGTGCTGACATTGGAAGATATACTCCCGAAGATCTTCGAATCCTTGGAAACGGTGACGGATCCGCTGACATCGAAAGCCTTGTCCTTTTGAAGGATTTTCGCTATTTCGGAGCTTACCTCATTCCGTTCCGCTGTGGTGGTGTCGTTGGTGTTCTCAATGGTTGATTCCGACGAAAGCTCCGTGGTCTGCTCCGTCCGCAACGTGTTTCTGGAACTCTTTTCCTTGAATTCGCGTGCCATCACATTTTCTATGTGGGACACTTCGCCGGGAACATAGCAGCACAGGGTCTGTTCTACCCTGCGGAAATCTTGTATGCCGAGATTATACACTCCGTACAGGCCTTCTCCCTCAAGCCCGTGCTGCCACGTTGCCACAAAAACGGCCACTCTTTCGGGGATTACCACCGTCAAATTGGAAACATTTTCCGGTGTCATTTTCTTGGACAGGAAGTGTTGGGCAATAATCATCTGAACGCATGCCTGTCGGGCGGCCATGGATTTCCTTGTGGCGATTTGTTTCAGCAATTCTTCCCAAAGTGCAAAATATAAGTCGTCATCCAATGGTTGGGGATAGTTGTCCTCCCATTTTGGCCTGGAACTGTCGTTTTTGCGCTGTTGCATCAATCTGCAAGAAAACTCGTAAAATTCAGGGTACAGCGATCGGAGTTCTTTATAACTGGCAATTGGTTCCAACTGTTTCATGAAAATTTCATAGTCGGTGTCCCCGTCCCCATCCCTCTTCATCGGGCATTGGTTGAAGACGCTTTTCTCCATGTTCGGATGCCGGGCAAACAAAAGGTTCTTTTCTATCTCGCCTATCCTGTCCGGGGAGCGAAACGTTTTGAAACTGAACAGATTTTCTTTGATTTGACTGTTTTTCATAATGTGTGGATTTTGTGAAAAAAATGCAGGATAACGTGTTGTTTCGGGTTTTATTGTATGTTGTTGTTAATTCATAGTTTATTGCAATTGGTTTGAGTTTTCCGATTCCTGCTCCGCCTGTCTGTCCTGTCCTTTTTCCGCTAATTGAACTTTTTTTTCTTATAAAACCACAAACCGACTATTAAAACAGATGTGATGCCAAACATAGCGCCAAACATTGTGTTAATGCGGACTAAATTAATACTTTCCTGATGAGTTAATATCCCCATTGCCTCATAACAAGAATGGACAACATAGTCAAAACCAAGGCGAATATGATTATTCTGGATATGGTTGATGGTTTCAAAACAAATGGGTATAGCAGCAAACGCGGAAAAAGCGGAACAGATTTTTGAAAGCAGACTTTTTGAATTGGCAATAATGGATATGCCCCAAAGCAGAAAATAGAGAACAGCAAAATAAAGGGCAAGAGTATGTGTTTCGATATATTTCGGTGCTTGGTCTATTAAACTATCATAGTGTCTGCTAATATAAAGATCGTTGGCCGTAATACCTGTCAATATCGCGGAAAAGAAAACCACATACAGCACATAATACACATTAAGAATCGCATCATAATAGGATGTGGAGCGTTTATTACAAATAGTTGTGCCTTTTTGACATCCTTTTGCTGAAAGATTTTTTCTCTCGTACAAAATCCTGAAAAAGACGTATGCCATAGTGGCACAGAAAAAAAACAAGGGGGAGACTATTATTTCGTATTCACTGAAGTACATGAAAGTCCAAGCAAACAGCAAAGATACGAGAATGTTGATTGTCAATAGGACAAATACCCTCATAGATATTTTTTCACACCCGTCGTGCTGGTTTTGAAAATGCCACACAAAGATATTACAGGCAGGGATAAGAAAACAGGCTAAAGAAAAGACAACCGACTTCAAAAAACCTCCGAAAAGCTCTTGATGAACATACAGACAAAACAAAGTGATCAACAACGAGATGCAAAAAGGAAACAGAAACCACTTTTTGTAAATAAGGAGAATTAAACAAACAAAAAAGATGATAGCAAAAACAGACATTATAATTACATTGCCGTAAGTCAATTCTCCATATTCTAATAAGCACCAAAGAGATAATCCGACGGTAACAATAGCAAACAAGAGGGTCTGTGCCACAACATCCTGAAAATATCCAAAGAATTTTGTGTCACTAAAAGATTTGTATAGTTTTTTTAATGAATTCATCGTCTATTGCAATTGGTTCGATTTTTCTATTTTCCCCGTCAACTCCTTGTAGTTTCTTTCGCTATCCCGCTTCATTTCACGCCTTTTTCTCCAAACGCACCAGATAACGTACATAGCAGTGGTGACGCACATGGGAGCAAACACAACTAATCCATACATGCCAAAACCCATACACCAATACAACCCACAGAAAAAAACTCACGAACAACATTATAATTGCTTTTGCATCATAATACTTGTTGCGGAAAATCAAATGCCATATTATCGTATTAGCGACCAAATGAAGCACGGCAAAAAGACAAAATGCAACAACAGCATCGAAAACGAAGTCTTCGTTCACAAGATAAATCAAATAAAATAAAAACAGCAAAAAACTCATAAAAACAATCGAATTGCTAATAAAGCCTTTGTTCTTCAATATAGATAATCCCAAAGCACAGCATAGAAGAGCCAAGAGACAGCACAAGAAAAGAGGCAATAAAATCATCGTAACATACCCCCTTAAAGCTCTCTCAATTATGGACTCCAAGAGCAGTAAAAACAACATAAATAGCAGCTGTAGTGTTAAATCATAAATGAATATAGGAATTTTAATATTCTCCAAGAATGAGAATGCTCTTTTTAACAAATTCACTGTCTATAATTTTTGTATTTGAAAACGTGACGTTATATTGTTTGTTCTTACAATCATTTATATCCGACTTTTTCGTTTTTTGAAAGCAACAAACACTTTCCAAAGGCACCAAAAGATGGTGGGCAGCCAAATGCTTATGGCTGCTTCTATATTTATCAAACCTCCGAAACAAGCCATCAACATCCCAACTGCCATACCTGTCCAAAGTCCCGTTGTCAACACTATCGCTATTTTGGCTATAAGATTATATGGAAAGCATATACGAAGGAAGACATGCCATAAAATGATGTTAACGACGGCGACGGTTGCATACCCCAATATGATGATGTAGGCACTGATGTAGCACCAGAGTGAAAAAATGAATGTAATTATGATGGACATCAGAAACAGCGAGTTTTTATTTCTTGTTGCAGACAACACCATCAGTACCACTAATGCGGTATTAAAGAGTAAAAAAAAGGACAGGTTCAACAAATTCGATAGGAGATGCCTTATAATTGCTGCTGTTTGAATTATCTGAAATGAAAGAATGGTAATAAATATCATTTATTTCCAATAAGTCACAGGTGATAAAGAAAAACTGAACCAGAAGAAAGAAATCATAAACAGATTCGTGAATGGCAATTGTCCTAAAAGATTCGTATAGTTTTTTTAATGAATTCATCATTGATGGTTTTTGTGTTAGAAAAGAAGAACTGCCTTGAAAAACATATACGCGAATATCGGTATCCCGGCTATCACTGAAACCACCATACCTGTTTTAGCACCTTTCCCCTGGTTGTTGACCAAAATAGCTATTGCCCAAACCATACAAAATAAAAGCACGCTAACGGAAACAGGGACATAACCTTTCATAGAGGGCATCTTTTCCATATCTGGCATAGCGAGGTGATAACCTATTCTTTTGGTTGTATCATTGAAAACTCCGATAACCAAAAAGGAATAAAAGATAATAAACAACACAAAACATTGTTGTGGTAATGTGAAATATCTGATTTCGTTTTTCCAATTCAGAATAATTGTTTCATATTTTTGTTTGAACAGACTTCCCTTTCTCGCAGATTCCTTGTCCTCTCCTTGACAAACTTTCCCGTCCCCAATTTGTGCGGATGAGATTTTCCATACTATATACAATAGCGTGCAACATTCAAATGCAAGCAAAAAAAACAAATTCCACGCCTCTAAAAACCAATAAAAACAAGAAACGATAGGGAACAAAAGGAAACCGATTCCCAGTAATATAATCACTCTGAAAAGCGTGTTTTCCTGATTCCCATTCCCTCTATGGAAATGCCAAAAGAAACTGTTACAAAAAACTATGAAAATGCCCAAAAAAAACATTATTAAAGATTCCGTGTCCCAATCCCCTCGTAGCATCACTATAACAACCATAATAAAAATCCACAGCGAAAAAAGAATCGATAGTATAGTGCAAATAACTAATAATTTTTCTTTTTTGCGTAAGAATGAATAAAGATGAACTACTAATAACAGACCTATTGGAAAACAAATGTAATTGCCTCCTGACATACCGCCAAAAAACACTGTGATTGCTGAAAAAACATAAATTTGAACAAACAGTTCTTGAATCAACCAAGGTTTCTCTATGTTTTTATAAAATAAGAATACTTTTTTTAATGAATTCATCATCAATAATCTTTACATCTGAATGTATATAGAAATCATAACAAGAATTCTTCATTACCTTGTGAAGAATTTCTCTTAAACTATTAAAAGACGCGTTCTCTAATTTTAACCACGAATTATTTTTATTAAAAAATTTCAATTTATAACGAACAGGAGGTTCTGGCGTTTCAGTATCATTTTTCCAATAACCGAGAAATTGACTCCTTTTAGGATTGTCATCATCATAATTAAAATCATCAAAGAAACGGCATTTTACGCTTTCCACTTTCAAGACCCATTGTCCGAGTTGATGATTTTTATCCAACCATCCTTGGTAATAACAACGTAACGAATATCGTCCTAACGCTGTTCCAATGTCATCAAAATCTCCAAGTATGGAACCTAAACTATATGATATGAAAAGGTTTTCATTCACATATTTGTTCGGATCTGATTTTTCGGTTTTGAAGGTTTCTGTTCCACCGACAGGTCCACAATCCTCTCTTTTTGACAGGTTCTCGTGGAACATTTTCAAGGATTCCAATATGACAGACAATTCCGAGGTGTCGTTGTACAGGAACACATTCTCTCCTTCTGGATTACTTGGTATATATCCCAAATTTTCAAAAGAAAGATACCGTATCCCCTTGAAATACTCCCTCAGATTCTTCACGTCGAAGTCCTCCACCCGCTCCTCGCTCATAAAAAAATCGTAGGGGAATTTCAGAGACTTGCCGCTGCCCTCCAACCAATGGATCTGGCACAAAGCGCCG
>JAFXTE010000005.1 GCA_017525245.1 Bacteroidales bacterium
ATGTTAATGAATTAATGGGTGACGGATTTCGATTTCTGAACCAATTTTTCCTTGATACGGTGCAGTTTTATGCCGACATTGGCAACCGTGATGCCCATAATGGCCGCAATTTCGTCGTAGCCGATGCCCTCCAGCCACAGCAATACAAGTCCGCGGTCCATCACATCGAGCTGGTTGATGAGCGCGTAGAGCTGTCGAATCTGTTCGAGCGAGGAGTCCTGCGGGTCGTAGGGGTCGATGTCAGTGCTGAGCGGTACAGTTTGCGGACGGCGTTTCGCCCGTTTGTCGCTGTTGATGGCAGTGTTGAGCGCGATGCGATACACCCATGTGCTCACGCTGCTGCGCTGCTCGAACTGGTCGAACCCCAACCACAGCCGGACGAGAATCTCCTGGAAGAGGTCGTTGATTTCTTCCTTGTCGCGGGAGAACATGTAACAGACCGAGTAGATTGTCCGCTTGTACTGTTTCACCAGTTCCTCGAATTGCTTTTCCCTCACGTTTTTCATCTGACCGTTTGGTTTTTACGACATTGGACAACAGGATGGGAAAATCCTTACAAAAAAATCACTTCTTCCTTACCGCAATCACCCGGAAGCCGATCAGCGGGGAGGGACCGTTGTAGGGCTTCTCGCTGTCGATGCGGATGTCGTAGCCGGGGTCGTACCAGCTGCCGCCGATCGCGACGCCGCGCTCATCAACCATCTCCGCCGCGTTGCCGCACATATTGTAGAGACCGTAGGCGTTACGGTAGTATGTCTTTACCGGCACTGTGGGGAGAATATGATATTTTACAGACCAAAGATCCATCACTTTATACCCATCGTCCGTGCGGGAGATATACATTTCTGGGACATGCCAATAGTTATATCTGGGTTTGTTAGCAATGGTTTCAAGAAATGGAGAACCATTAGAATAGGATGCATTAGGGTCACCACAACTTGCCGCACCCCGCCATTGTTCTCGAGTAGGCAGCATATATTCCCACTCCGGACTCGCTATCTTCTCATTCAGCCACTGGCAAAACAGTTGTGCGCTTTCGTAGCTGATGTTCACCACCGGGCAATTGGCATAAACCGGTGCCCAGTCTCCCTGATCTTGCAGGAACTCGTCAACAGGTCTGTCCAACCAGGGAGCCCAGCCCTCGTTATGGACACGGGCCGACTCGTAATCCTTCATCCGGCCCTGTGCTTTCAAATCCTCCAGAAAGGCGTCATACACCTTGTTGGACACCTCCGTTTCCAACAGGCGGAATCCCGCCAGCGTGATTTCCTGAGACGCGTACACTTCCATGTTCGTGTCGCGGATGTACTCGCTGTAATGCACCGAGGGAATTTCCACGAAAGTCCCCACAAGCTGTTTCTCCAATTTCACGGTTTTCTTGTCAGGCTTCTGCGCCCAAGTTGCCGCCACTGCGGCGATTAAAAGGATGGTCAGGGTTATTTTTTTCATAATGGATAAGGTTTTGATGAAAGGTTTCTATATGTAACAACGTGATTTACGGGGAGAATCTTGGGTGGGAGGATGCTATTTTCTCATTCCGCCCCCTTCGGCTTAAAATATACCACCTGATTCGGGAAATCTATCACCACTTCGCCCATACGTTGCAACAGACCAAAGCCAAAATATCCTATTACATCCTTGAAAGGGGTTTTGCTGGCGTGACCGGACGCGTCCGTATTTGCCCACGTGCGTACGGAATCCACCACAAAGTTCGGCATCACCAGACGTTTCGCGTCAAAAACTTCGTTGGCGCTACTACCTGAAGCCCCTTGGGTGGTTCTAGAATCCTTGGCTATATCCAAACTTCCAATATCCAATTTCCGCACCACATCCGCGAAAAGGCAAAGATCCGTGCCCATCCCGGAGTCGAATAACAGTTTTCCGGAAATTTTCAGGCTGTCCGTCACAAAAAGCGTGGCAGGTGCCTCGAAATAATACTCTTTGTCCCGAAAAACCAACTTCAGAGCGCACCATTTTTTTCGCACCGAATCAGGGACAGAAGGCAGAATATCGAACGAACGCGTGCCGAAATCAAACGCCCACACATTTTTTTTGATAAAGACAAGCCCTATCACCCCGTCAATGCTGTCATTAAACGTGCTTCGCAGGTTGGGAGCGGGAATAATCGGAAACTCTTCCCGCTTTTCTGCAATCGTGATGTTCCAATCCTGAAACGCCTTCACCACCTGCCGCCCTTCCGTACCGATTCCCTCAAATGCCATTGTCTGCTTGCTTTCGTAACCGTAGTGGTTATCTACAAACGTGCTGTCCAACCACACGAAAGGAGCGGCGCAATCGTAAACCAACTTGACGGGCAAGCTGTCGTTCAGGAAGGCATCCACGTAGATGTGCGGAGTGAAGGTATGGAAACGGTAGGGGTATTTTTGAACGGAACGGCTGTCGGCATCACCGCCACTCGGTTGACCGGTGCACGACAGCAGACTTCCTAAAATTCCGATGATAATGAGTTTTTTCATTGCTTCGTCTTTTTTTTGTAATGTTCGTTTGGTGTGTAGTAGATTTTGTCGTTACGATAATCGATTATCCAATTATAGAGGGATATGATGTCCAATCCAATTGAACCATCACAACCCCAACGTTTATAGGGGTCATCTGGTTGTCCGGTTTGCGAATTTGTCCAATGGGTTTGGTTCCGATTACGAATACTATTACAAAAAGTTATTAGCATTTGCGCAATATCAGTAGGATTTGGCTTATTATCATTTATGGTGATAATTTCTTTTAAATCATTGTCGAGATTAGAGGTGGGGGCACCAAAGTCAACAATCAAATTGTATTTTTTATCACCTTCAGATGTTGGAAAATTTACGGTAATGACACGATGTCCTTTCTTATTAACCATGTAATCCTTTTGAATATAACCAGGGATGCTGTCAGGCACTTTGTTCGTTATATACATCTCTTTTTCGTCAAAATTTATACAAACAACCTTCTCGTTGAATAATGGTTTCCCAATATATCCGTACCAGTCACTGTCGTTGTGCGAAATCACCTGAGACGTATCCAGCATGAAATTTTGATTTCCGATGGTGTATTGTAGTGTATGAATACTTAAAACAATAGAGTATCCATCCTTAAATGAAATGCGCAACGTTCCTGTAGTGTCGTATAATTCTGATATAAACCTCTTTTCTATGCAATTGTGTTTCCATTCAGGATCCAGAATAAACAATTTGGTTTTGCCATTAACGGTACAAGGGATGTAAACGGATGTAAACTTAATAGTCATAGGTATATTTGCGAGGGTATCCACAGGTTCAACAATTTGAATCTCATCAATCTCTTCAGCATGCGTTTGAGAGTTGCAACAACCTATAAAAGAAAATATTGCGGCGAGCAAAAGAATGGTCAAGGCTGTTTTTTTCATAACGGTTAAGGTTTTGGAATAGGTTTCTATATGTAACAACGTGATTTATGGGGAGAATATTGGGTGGAATGGTGATTTTTTCTATTCGGCATCGTCCCTGTCTCACGGCTCAACCCCTTCGGCATCCATCGCCAAACGGAACCCAATACCATTGGAAATGTATTCCGAGCGGAACCCGACTCTTGTGTCCACTTCCAAAAACCGAAGTGTTGAGGATCCCCAAGAACCCCCTTTCAACAATTTAAACTCGCCAGTTTCGGGACCATTAGGTCGGTAGTATAATGAATCCGGAACATAATAATCGGGGGAGAACCAATCGCTGCACCATTCCGCCACGTTGCCACTCATATCATACAGACCATAGCCGTTGGGACGTTTACTGCCCACCAAGTGAGTGAAGCCCTGGTGAATATCCCATGCAACAGGCATTATCGTATCGCTGCCGCTGTATTTCAGTCTCGGTCGTTCGCCCCACGCGGCATACTGCCATTCCGCTTCGGTTGGGAGACGGAAATGCCTGCCTGTGAGCTTGTTCAAAGAATCAATGAAGGCTTGCGCGTCATACCAGGAAACCTTTTCCACAGGGAGAAGTTCCGGAGTGTTTTGACAGGCAGAATGATTGGTGTTGTCATTCCAATGGGAGGGATTTTGGTGCATCACAGCCGAATAGAGCTGCTGCGTCACCTCGACTGTGGCGATGTAATAGGGGGCGAGGACAATGGTGTCGTAACCGCTGTATGCGCGCTTCCCCATCACAGGACAAATACGCGAATAGTCGCATAGGGTATCCCCATAATAGTTCTTCCTGACAAACGTGTCAGGCGTTATCAAAACCATGTCGATTTTGACCTTGTCGTTCACGGCAATGCTGATCTTTTTCGACTGAGCGGATGCGCATAAGATCATCATGCATCCGAAAAACGAGAGTGTCAGTTTTTTCATAATGGGCTAGGTTTTGATAAAAGGATTCTTAGATATAATGTGTGTTATGGGGAATATCTCGGGTGGGAGGTGCACCTATTCAATGATACAGCAAACTGTGTATGGCATCACGAACGACTACAATTCGCTCACCGTCAACGTTGTCAACCACTTCGAATGCGAAGTGAAAATCTTCTATCACCAATTCACGCCAACCATTAGCTCTCCATTCTTGGTTTAACCTTGCTTCCGGAAATCCTTGGGTCATGCTTAGAACTTGCAAACCTTTGAACATTCGGTTCGCTTTTTTCAATACAGTCTCTTCACTGAGAGACGGATGATTCCGCATGGCGGCTTTATAGAATTCGTTGATTTTAATTCTTACAATGGGACTGACTATGACTTTCATGGTTGGATTGATAGTGTTCATGGATAATTGTCGTCAGTTCGGATTCCCACTCCTCGAGCGTGATGCATTCCGCCAGTTCGTCTTCGTCAACTGTGCGAAAAGCACCATGAGGAGAGGCAACATACTGAGCTTGAGGCTCGTTAACCTCCTGTTTCTTAATGTCTTCTGCAGAATAATCTTTTGCCATTTTTCTATTTTATTTTCTGTCGCAAAGATATACAATTATTTGAATTGTTCAATACAATTTCATTGCAAAAAAAATCAATGCTTCTTCCGCACCGCAATCACCCGGAAGCCGATCAGCGGGGAGGGACCGTCGTAGCGCTTCTCGCTGTCGATGCGGATGTCGTAGCCGGGGTCGAGGTAGCTGCCGCCAAACGCGATACCCCGCTCAGCAACCATCTCCGCCACATTGCCGCATACGTTGTATAGACCGAAATCATTAGGATAGTGTCCCTTTGCCATGTAAGTATAACCTCTATTGATGAAGGGATTATCATTCGTCACGACCACAAATTGTCCGTCCCGCATGGTGATATTTCGGTCACCAATTTGATAATACGTATAGTAGGGATAGCCATTTCTATCTCTGAAAGAAGGTGAACCCATCGAATATTCCCGATATGGATATCCGCTTCGGGCAGCATATTTCCACTGCACTTCTGAAGGCAGGGTGTATTCCCACTCGTCGCCGCCCATTTTCTCGGTCAACCATTGGCAAAACAGTGTCGCACCGTCATGGCTGATGGACGACACGGGAAACGGGCCAAACGCCGGATGATTGTAGTAATATGGGTAATCCAACATTCCCAGCGAAGTGTCAATCTTCGCCTTCTCGTAGTCGGCCATACGTCCTTGCGCCTTCAGGTCGTCAAGGAAGAGGTTGTAAGACGCGTTGGTCACCTCTGACTCCAACATGCGGAACGATGCGAGCGTCACCCACATCGTGTCCCCTTTGGCGTTATGAGTCAAGAAATGGGCACCCGGGATTTCCACGAAAGTCCCCACGAGTTGTTTCTCCAATTTTACGGTTTTCTTGTCGGGCTTCTGCGCCCAGGTCGCTGCCACTGCAACAACCAATAGGATGGTTAAGGTTATTTTTCTCATAATGGTTAAGGTTTTGGTGATTGGTTTCTATAAGTAATAACGTGATTTATGGGGAGAATCTTGGGTGGGAGGATGTTATTTTCGTCATCGCTACTCCCGCTTTCTGCTGCATCAAGCCCCACACTGTGCTGCGCTTGTATGGGGTTAATTGCGCTTCGCGCGTCTTGCCCCTACGGGATCCAGGGGCTGCGGTGCTCGTGCCTCGCGCCTTACCCCTGGCTACCGAGCTCTTGCCCCTACGGGGCTGCTTAAGGAAGTAGTTTTTATATATTGGGGCTTTTTCGTTTCATCTATACAGTATTCTTCTTCATCAAATTCTATTTCGTTTCAAAAATCAGGTCAAAATCTTTTCCCATAACGGCATCTGCACTTGAAGTATATGCAGAAACAGGGATACCGTATCTTGTATGTGGTTTTAGCGGACCTTCTATTGGAAATAATACGGTGTGGTCATCGGCCCAGAACTCATTTTCTTTGAGAGGTGGTATTTCTATATTGAGACTGTCCGCAAAGTCTCTCCACCATGCAAAAAAAGGTTGCATAGGTTGCGAAAAAGAGATAACTATCGTATCCAAATCCGTATCTACAATGGAGTTTGCTGCTGGATAGGTGTATAATATGCGTGGTCTAAGCAATCTATGCTTGGGCAAATAGTATGATTCCATGTTTTGTGGCACTTGTTGAAGAAATCCTATAAGTTGTGGCATACAATCTTCGAAATATGGGGAAGGCGTTTTTATATTTGTGAGAACTTCAAAAAAGTCAATCATCTCATGCAGCCAAACAAATCCAATCAGGTTGGAAATGATCATGTTGGTTTTCATTCTTTCTTCAGAAACAATCGGGTGCATCTTGAGATATGAATATTCGCACAACCTGTTCATACTTTCGTAAAACATTGCTTTGGGTGTTCCACAATGGTGACTTTTCAACTCGTCACTGACAAAGCTAAAGATGCTGTCGCAGGTTGATTCTATACTGCTCCAAAATTTGTCGCAGATTGGGTTGACATAATGGTGGCATATCTCATGGACCAGAACATTAAGATCTGTTTCGTCGAAAACGGGATATCCTAAAGAATCGCTTGTACTACATCCTAACGCGCAGTCGAAATGCATTTTTCCTGTCTTATCTTGTTTCCACAAAGAATAATTATTTGCTCCATTAGCAGGTATTACCCAGACATTTGCCAGATTGTGAGAATGCCCAAAGAACGATTTAAACCAAAAAGTGTCAATCTGATTCACGATTTGCTGCATTCTTCCTTCTGCTGTTCGATAAAAATCGGTGTGCTGTACAAAAAAATCATGGAACTTGGTGTCCTTGTAAAACTTGTTAAGCAGACGAAGATACTCTTCCAATTCAGCTTTTGTCCATTCACTGTTGGTTGTATCAATTGTCGGTGCCAAATCATAGCAGGTGATCAGATTTTTAGAAAAATGGATGTTGTTACCGCTAATTACGATATCCGCTGCCGAAGTGACCACGAAAGTCATATCAAAAGGCTTTTTCGTCATCACAATGTGGTAAAGAAATTTGACCAATTCGTGTTCTTTGTATTTGTCGAAGTATTCATCAATATCATTCGCATAGCTTTTGGGTACAGACTTTGCGAATGTTTCAATTCCTGTAAGTCGAAAGGCTATTCCGGTCAATTCGAATCGCTCATCTACACGGACATTTGTTTGCCCATAAACAATTATTGATGAGGCAAATAGGGATAGGGTGACGATTGTTTTTTTTAAATTTTTCATTGTATGGTGATTGTTGGTTTATTTACTACACTGCGTTCCTGCGTCGCTTATACAAGCCCAACACTGCGCTGCGCTTGTATGGGGTTATTAGCGCTTCGCGCGTCTTGTCCCTAATACTACCCCGCCCTTCGGACACCCTTTCTAAAATAGAAGGGGAATGGGCTGCTTAAGGAAGTAGTTTTACCCCCCAGCCCTGCGGGCATCCCCCTAAAGGGGGGAATTGGGGCTCTTTCGCACCATCATTCTTCATTATGCATTATGGCATTATGAATTATGAATTACGCACCGTGTCCACCGGCTCGAACCTCAACGACAGCGCCGACTGCACCGTGACGACTAACGCCGTGAGTACCAATAGGATGACGTACGCGAGGAGGAAGATCCAGACGGCGATGGGGGCGTGGGCGACGAACAGCTTCAGCCACTGGCGGATCAGCAAGATACTGACGGGCACGGAGAGCAGGAAGGCGACAGAGCAGAGGAGGGCGTACTTGCCGTTGGCGCGGGCGAGCAGCTGTCCCGTGGAGGAACCGAAGATCTGCCGCAAGCCCAGCTCGGGACGGCGGTAGGTCATCTCCAACAGCAACATCCCCGCCACGCCCGTCAGCGCGAGCAGCACCGCGATGCCGCAGAGGATGAACATCCCCTTCGAGAGGCCCGCCTCCTTTTCGTAGAAACCCGCGATGTCGTCGTCCAACGTACTGACTTTCAAATCGGTTTCGTGGCCGTATTCGCCCGAAATGCGGCGGATTTCCCGAATCAGCGCGGCAGTGTCGGCATTCTCCCCGTACTTGATGAAGAATTGGCGCAACACCTGACCGTATTTCCCGACCTCTATGCCCAACGGCTGGATGGTGTCGAACAACGGACGGAAATGGAAGTCCTCCGCAATGCCGATGAGCGTTGTCCGCGAGACATCAAACATTCCCTCGTAATACCAATTCAAATGCAAGTGATAAAGGTTTTGGGCCTTCTTATTGAAGATGACATACCGCTGATCCTTAGTCATCTCGCAATTCTTGAACGTTCTTCCATCACTCATCCGTATCCCGAAGAATTCCATAAAATTGGGGCTCACCTGCATGCAATTGAACTCGACTTTCTGTTCCTTTTCGCTATCAGGATCTTTGAGCATTTCCCCATACAACACGTAGCCGGAATTGCGAACGATGTTGCATGATGCCGCCGTTATATCTTCGACACCGGGCAATTGTCCAACCGCATGGATATATGACGGTATGCTGTCCGTCCAACGAATATCCGCAGTGTAGTTCAGAATGTTATGCGTCTGGAAGCCCATGTCATACTGCTTGAGGTAACGGTTTTGGACAGCGACATACAGCGTGCAGGTCAGTATGACGGAGGCGAGGAAGAATTGCAACCCGATGAAGAGCGTGCGCAACCGAATCCCCGTCTTCGAGAAGCCGTAGTTGCCCTTCAGCGCGACATCCGGGGAGACAACGGTGACCATTCGCGTCGGGTAGATGGAAACGACAACGCCGAAAACAATGGACAACAACAAGGTAATCAAGACGATAGACACATTGCCGGACAAGGTGATGGGGGCAGTCAGCATGGGGATTTCCGGCAAGCGGGTGCAGAGCAGGAAGACGAGGAAGGCGATGAGGAAAGCCACGAGCGAAAGGATGACGTAGCCCTTCGTCATCGACCACCAAATTCTGCAGTCCGACTCGCCGAGCACCTTGCGGGTGTTCACGCGGCGCATACGCAGGGGTGCCTCCGCGATGGCGAAGTTGGCGAAGTTGAGGAAGGCGATGAGGAGAACCGCCCACGCGATGCCCGACAGGCAGTTGGTCACGAAACGGCTCACCGCATCGGGATTTCCACCACGTACGGCATCGGGCTCGAAATGGATGTCTTTGGCGGCCACCAACCGCACATCCGACGGGGCAGAATTCCACATTTTTTCGGTGTAGAACTTAGCCTTCAACATAGCAGCCAATGTGTCAGGGTTGGTGCCGGGCTTCAGTTTGCAATAGATGGAGCCTGATGGGGTCACTTCCCTTAACGTACGCTTCACTAACACAGGCGCAGGTTCGAGCGAATCCATTGTGGCCCTGAGAAACACAAACTTCGACTTACTTTTTTTCGTTGAGTCTGAATTTTCGTTTGTCTTGCTGAAGAGACGGGCTTGAAAATACATCGTGTCAAAATCGCCCCTTCTTCCATATTCCCAAACATCCGCATAACACTTCTCCGGTCCGTCCCAGAGCGCTTGGATCGAATCTTGGTTGATTTTCACCACTTCGTAAAACCAATAGGGAGCCTCAATGAAAACCAGCGGATTACCGAAAGAGTTGTTTGCCGGCATGTCCCGATACACCGCCACGATCTTCCGATTCAGTATCGTGTCCTCGCTTCGGTATTTATTATGTAACGAGATTGTTTTTCCGACGGCTTGTCCTTTGGGGAAGAGTTTGCGGGCCAATGATGCCGGCACCACGACCTCCTCACCGTTGTCCAAATCGCCGAACGAACCTTCCACACATTTGTAGCCGAAGAAGTCGAAGAATTGCGTGTTACAGATGTCGGCGGAGTTCAGTTCACCGACACCCTCCACAGAGAGGATCGGTTCGCCGTCATTTGTCTCGGAGTCTGCCAAACGATAAGTGGCACAATTGGTGATGTTTACCTGATAGACCGCTTCCACGCCGTCGAGGCTGTCGAGAAAGTCGGCAACTTCATCGTCGGGCATTCTGTGGGAGAAGCCTTGGTTATGTGTGTTGTCCTCCATGCGGTACATCCGTTCGGAGTCCGCAAGGCAGCGGTTGTAGCGGCGGTCGTAGCGGACCTGCGCCATGAGGATCATAAAGACGGCCAAGGCGGTGGCGAGGCCGAGGAGGTTGAGGATTTTTGGGGTTTTCATATCTGATTTGGTTTTTTCGTTCTTGTCAGGCCCATACACTGAGGCTGCGCTTCGTCGTCATCGCTGTCTCCGCAGTTCGGGACCTTCTGCTTCTTCCAGCCCCACACTGCGCTTCGC
>JAFXTE010000006.1 GCA_017525245.1 Bacteroidales bacterium
GAAAAATGAAAAATGAAAAATGAAAAAGGGAATCGGAACGGTATCCCATCCTATCATCTTCTCATCTTCTTATCGTCTCATCGTCTCATCGTCTCATCGTTTCATCGTTTCATCGAAAAAAAAAGTATCTTTGCCGTTCAATAAATAACGGACAAATATGGCGCATAAAATATTGGTAGCGACGGGCGGTGGCGACTGTCCCGGTTTGAACGCGGTGATCCGCGGCATTGTGAAACGCGCGGCCCTGGAGGCAGACGAATGGCAGGTGTACGGCTGTATAGAGTCGTTCAACGGAATATTGAAGGACAATGTGGAGATTGTGGAGCTCACTGAGAGCATGGTTTCCGGACTGCATGTGAAGGGCGGCACCATCATCAAGACCACCAACAAGGGCGGCCCGTTCCATTTCCCCGTGCGCTTGCCTGATGGCAGCTGGAAGATGGAGGACCGTTCGCAGCTCATGAAGAAACGTTTCGAGAACATGGGCTTTGACGCCATCATCAACATCGGCGGCGACGGCTCGCAACGTATCTCCTTGGATCTTCTCAACATCGGCATCCCCGTGGTGGGCGTGCCCAAGACCATCGACAACGACCTGTCGAGCACGGACTTCACCTTCGGTTTCCAGACGGCGGTGCAGATCGCCACGGAGGCCATCGACAAGCTCGTGACGACGGCGGAGAGCCACAACCGCGTCTTCATCATGGAGGTGATGGGTCGCGACGCGGGATGGATTGCCCTGCACACGGCCATTGCCGGCGGCGCGGATGTCTGCATCATCCCCGAAATCCCGTACCGTCCCGAGGCCATCGCCAAGAAAATCGAGGCGCGCTACAAGAACGGCATGGGCTTCTGCAACATCGTGATTGCCGAGGGCGCGAAACGCGTCGGCGGTGATGTCGTCGGCAAAGCCCCGACGGCTGTCGGCGACCAGCACATCAAGCTCGGTGGGGTAGGGGACGTGCTGAAGCAGGAACTCCTTGACCTCGGTATAGAGCACGACATCCGTGTGACGGTGCTCGGACACCTCCAACGTGGCGGTACTCCCGTGGCCTACGACCGCATCCTCGCCACCGAATTCGGCGTGAAAGCCTTCGAGCTCGTCAAGGAGAAAAAATATGGCAACCTCGTGGTCTATCGCCATCCGGACATCTCATACGTCCCGCTCGAAGAGGCCGTCAAGGAACCGCACCTCGTGAAACCCGACGATTTCCTCGTGCATACAGCAAGAGGTGTCGGCATGGCCTTCGGCGATGAGATCAGTTAGTAGTTAGCAGTTAGCAGTTAATAGTTGGTAGTTGTGACGAAAGGCTCCATTCCCTTTCTTTAAGAATGGGTGCCCGCAGGGCGAGGTGGTAATATAAAACATCAGAATTCCTTGTGAATAGAAAAGAATATCAGAGTAGTAGTATTTGTTCAACATTATTTTTATGAGAAAAATTGTTTTGTTCTTTGTTGTGATCGTCATGCTAGTTATGTCAGGTTGCCAAAGACATCCAAAGGATGAGTGCGAAGATATCCTCACCCATGTATGGCTTCTGCCCAAAACTCTCAACCAGTATCTGCCATACGAGGTTGGTCAGCACCTGACTTTTACCAATGAAATGCCTGACGAGCTTGGAGACACCGTGATTTATGAAATAGTTGACGTTCGATTACTGGAATATGATTCTGCGTACGTCACCTCATCCTACAATCCTTGTTACCCAACAGGACTATTACCCGATTATGATGTAAGGTTGATTCGCATCTCTGAACAAACGGAAGACAAAACCCCAAAACAGATATTATTGTTGTTTGGCGGGAGTGCCGGAGGCTCAAATGGTCAAGTGGTGAATGTGGAATTTGGAATGTTGTCTGATTTCGAGAATCATCAGAGTGGCCTGAATTCAAAGAATTATCAAGGCAATGTCTCGGAAATGGGGGATACCATACGGTTGGATCAATATGGTGATCCATACGTGGATTATGCCGAAATACATAAGGATAAAGGATTGGTCGGTTTCTCGAGCCATCGTGATGGTATCGTATCCTGGATGTTGTTAGAGTAAACAGGGAAGATTCTAAAAAGTTGTCTCAATGCCAATGTCAATAACCAATGTCAATAACCAATGTCAATAACCAATAACCCATAACCAATAACCATTATGAAAAAGATAGTAGTCCTTTCCGGTGCCGGCATCTCTGCTGAGAGCGGCATCAGCACGTTCCGCGACAGCGACGGCCTTTGGGAAAACCATAATGTGGAGGATGTGGCCACCATTGATGGGTGGTACCGCAACCCGCAGCTGATCATTGACTTCTACAACGAGCGGCGTGCGCAGTTAGAGCATTGCGAGCCCAACGACGCGCACAAGCTGGTGGCGAAGTTAGAGGAACAGTACGACGTGACGGTGGTCACGCAGAACGTCGATAACCTGCACGAGCGTGGCGGTTCCTCGAAAATCATCCACCTGCACGGCGAGCTCACAAAGGCTTGCAACGAGCGCAAGACGGAGGTTTTCGACATCGGCTACAAACCGATGAAATACGGTGAGCGCGCCAAGGACGGTTCGTTGCTGCGCCCGTTTATTGTGTGGTTCGGCGAGGCCGTGCCGTTGCTCGATGCTGCCGCCCGCGAGGTGGAGCAGTGCGACATCCTTATCATCATCGGCACTTCCTTGGCTGTCTATCCGGCGGCGGGACTGCTCTACTACGCGCCTGCCAACGCGGAGATTTACGTCATCGACCCGAAACAGCCTGGTGCCATTTCCCGCCGGGTGACTTACATCACAGAAAAAGCGACCGTTGGAATGCGGCAGCTGTACGGACAGCTTTGCGGCAAGTAGTCATAAAGAAAAACATACGTTATGAGTAAATTGGCGAAAATTTGTGTTGTGCTGCTGGTCGGAATTACAGCCGTTTTGTGTACATCATGCGAGAATTTGTTCTCCATAGATTATCGTATTGTGAGGTCTTGGCAAGTGTCGCACACCTATCTTAATGGTGAGGAGATTGACTCCACGGAATATATCGGTTATGCTCCGCAGACATATTATTATATATATGCCGACCATGTGATGTCGGTGATGGCGCGCTATAATGGCGAGTATCGGGAGTCCACTTTTGCCATGTGGGTGGCGGACCAGAAGACAAAAACAGTGAATTTCCAATACACATTCTACGGAAGAGTGTATGATTTTACGGCGAAAATTCTCAAGTTGAACAAAAATGAGTTCCTTATCGAGTTTGACGACGAGAAAGGAAATCACTGGAAATTGCAGATGTTCTCAAGGTCAAACTTTTAGGATGGGAGCAATTGTCCCTCATTCAGATAAGAAAACATCCTCTACAAGACAGAATCCGTGGTTGTGGGTGTTCGTGGGCGCAGCATTAATGCTGTGCCTTATCCTTTTTTTGCAACACCAGATGGAGTCGAATGCGCGCGAAAAAGCACGGCGGGAACAGGAGAGTACGGTAAGTGAGCAGGAAAAAGGCTCCCCGATGATCCATTTCAGTGCAGAAGACATTCTTGTGGAGAGCCGTTGGAGTCCGCTTGCCGGATCTCATCCG
Organism: Bacteroidales bacterium; assembly: GCA_017525245.1. Lineage (GTDB taxonomy): Bacteria > Bacteroidota > Bacteroidia > Bacteroidales > WCHB1-69 > F23-D06. The sequence goes on from JAFXTE010000006.1 coordinate 3,553, forward strand.
ACGGTGACCTTCCGTTGCCGCCTTGACGAGTCCGCGCCTCGTTGCCGCCGTGCGGTGCTATGCTATCGTCCCCTTGGCGAAGAAATATGGAACACCGTGGATGCCTCAATGCACCGTGGCACCGCCAAAATCAAACTTCGCGACCTCTATCGCGACATGCCCTACGAGTGCTTTTTTGTGCTGGTCGCCCGCGACACACTGTTCCACAGCGCCACAATAAGATTTGAAACCTGAAACCTGAAACCTGAAACTTGAAACCTGAAACTTTGACCCTTGACCTTTGAACCTTAACCCTTGAACCAACCGAAAATGAACATCACCATAACCTACAGACGGACGCGACGCATGTCGATGCGGGTGGTGAGCAACGGTGACCTGCATGTGACTGCACCGTATCTCACTCCGAAGAAAACGATAATGCAGTTCATTCATGACAACGAGGCTTGGATTTCGCAAGCGATGCGGAAGGTGGCGGATGCCAATGCGAAACGTTACAACTTTTACTCGCAGCTTCCGTTAGAGACCAAAGAGCAAGTGCAGGAGGCAGTTGCACGGCTGGATGCGATGCTTAAACCCATGCTGTTGAAATACACAGCCTTGATGGGGGTCAAACCCACCAAAATCACCTACAAGCCCACGATTTCCCGCTGGGGCTCCTGTAACAAGAAAACAGGGGGCATCCAGTTCAGCACGTATCTTTTGCTGTTGCCCGATTGGTGCGTGGAACATGTTGTGGTTCACGAGCTTGCGCATCTTATCGAGGCCAACCACGGTCCGAAGTTCCATGCGCTGATGGACCATTATTTCCCGCGCTGGAAGGAGGCACGGAAAGCGACGCGGATGGCGGTTCGTAAATCGTAAATTGAAAAACGTAAATCGAAAAAAAATGTATTTTTGCAGATTGTAACATTTGCGAAAAGGAGAGCTATTATGGATAATTTCATCGTATCAGCGAGAAAATACAGACCTTCGACGTTTAAGTCTGTGGTGGGACAGGAAACCATCACCTCGACGCTCAAAAACGCCATCCGGAACAATCAGGTGGCGCAGGCATTCCTCTTCTGCGGACCGCGTGGGGTGGGCAAGACCACCTGCGCACGTATCTTCGCCAAAGCCTTGAACTGCGAGCATTTGACGGATGACTTTGAACCCTGCAACGAGTGCGAGTCCTGTCTGGCTTTCAATAACTCGGCCTCGTTCAACGTCTTTGAGCTGGACGCCGCCTCAAACAATTCGGTGGACGGAATCCGCGACCTGGTGGATCAGGTGCGCATCCCTCCGCAAGGCGCCAAGTACAAGGTCTATATCATCGATGAGGTCCACATGCTCTCGGGTTCGGCTTTCAACGCTTTCCTGAAAACGTTGGAGGAACCGCCCGCATACGCCAAGTTCATATTGGCCACGACAGAGAAACACAAGATTCTCCCGACAATTCTTTCTCGCTGCCAAGTGTATGATTTTAAGCGTATTAACGATAACGATATAGTTCGGCATTTGCAGTTTGTGGCGCAGCAGGAAGGGGTGACGGCCGAAGAGGATGCTCTTCGTGTGGTAGCCACCAAAGCCGACGGCGCCCTTCGTGATGCGCTCTCCATCTTCGACCAATTAGTCAGCTTTTCGGGAAAGAACATCACCTACAAGGATACCATCCAGAACCTGAATGTTTTAGATGTGGACAACTATTTCCAGGTGATGGACATCGTGCTGAGCGAAGATGTGTCGGGAGCATTGCTCCTTTTAGACGATATTTTGGCGAAAGGATTTGATGCACAGAATTTTATTTCCGGCCTCGCCACGCATATTCGTAATTTGTTGCTCGCGCAGAATCCCGGCACAGTGCAGCTGCTCCAAATGTCCGATGCTATCAAGCAGAAACTGCAGGCGCAGGCGCAGAAAGCGGACAGGATGCTGCTCACCCGCGCGCTGGAACTGGCCAACCAATGCGATTTCAACTACAAGATGTCGAACAACAAACGGCTGTCGGTGGAGTTGTGCATAATGCAGATCAATGCCAACTATGTCTATATGCGGCACCGTGCGAGGCAATCGCAGGAGCGATAACATCCCGGAAGGCGCAGGTGGTTCCGCCGAAGGCAATACCCCAGAAAGGCGTATGGCCTCAGAACCCCAAATTTCCACCCAGGGCTTACAGTTTGCAGGGTTCACCCCTATCAAGCCGCTGCCCTCCATCAAGGAAGTGGTGGCGCAGACGCTCACCCTGACCCAGCCCACAACCGTAGAGACGCAAAATTTTGCGTCTCAACAAGCCGCAATCACCGAATCGGTGTCGCAACCTGAGACCGCTGAGACGGAGACGCCACTCGAGACCCCCGAGATGCAAAACCTCGCGTCTTCACAACCAATCTCAGACGATACAGAATCCTTCGAGGATTGTTGGAAACAAATGGTGGACTCCATCTTCCAGAAAAAGCCGGCTTTCTACCATCAACTGTATGATTATTTGCCTGGATATGAGAATGATATTATCACTGTTGATGTGGAGAATGATTTCCAGAAAAACCAGCTGGAGATGAGCAAACGGGCTATGTTGGAATACTGGCGCAACCATTTCCAACTGAATGTTGATGATGTCGAGTTTGTGATTCGTGAGCATGAGAGGAAAAAAGTGATTTACACGAGCGAAGACAAGGTGAACAATATGCTGGAGCAGAATCCGGAACTGAAGGATTTCTTGCAGGTGCTGAATTTCAGGATTAAGGACTGAGGACTGAGGACTGAGGAATTAAACCATAAACTTTGAACTTCTGAAACTTGAAACTAAAACGTAATCGAATAAAAACTTAGAATATGAAAAAAGGACTATTATTTTTAGGACTATTGGCATTGGCACTCGTTGGCCGTTCGCAGGCGTTGTTGCATCGTGCCGCAGTGGATGCACGGTTGGACAGCGTGCGGTGGGCAATCAATCTGCCGCAGGAATTCACTGGCGAGGGTGTGATTATCGGTATCACCGACTGGGGATTCGACTACACGCACCCGGTTTTCTATGACACGAACATGGTGCATTATCGTGTGTTGCGAGCCTGGGACCAGTTCAAGACTTCGGGCCCCGCGCCTGCGGGCTATGACTACGGCACGGAATATGTCGGTGCTGAGGCACTGCTGAATGCGAGATGCGATACCAGCAACGTGTATGACTATGCATACCACGGCACGCATTGCGCCGGTATCGCCGGTGGCGCTGGGGCTGGAACCGTCTATCGCGGCGTGGCTGTTGATGCGGAGTTCCTGTTTGTCAGTGTCAGTTTGACAGACCAGCAGGTCATTGATGCGTGGCGTTGGATGTACGATGTCTCACAACAAGAGGGCAAACGTCTGGTAATCAGCATGAGCTGGGGTCTTTACTATCTTGACAATATGGATGGGACAGGTCCTTTGGCCGAGGAGATGCAGCGGCTCAATGACCTCGGTGTGGTCTTCGTTACCAGTGCGGGCAACAATGGTGACGAGAACGACCATCTGATGAACACTTTCACCCAGCAGGATACCATCCGCACGGTTTTCACCTTCCCCAGCTCCTCCATCGGCTCTCGCATCACTATGATGAACAGCGCTAACCAACCATTCTCGTTCTCCTTGTTCGCAATGGACAACTCCTATAATATCCTTGCGGAGACCCCGTTTTATGCCACTTCCGGTGAAAGTCTCGTCAATTCCCAATTGGTGGTCGGCACCGACACTATCCGCTATTGGTTCGAAGCGGAAGCCTCTAATGAATACAACCAGCGCCCCATGGTGCAGCTGCGTGTCGCCAGGAACTCCGGCCATAGATTAGGGCTTGCGGTAGCGGCGAACGGTGGAGAATTCCACGCATGGAATATGGCGTTAATCGAGACCGACTACGGCAACTGGGGAGGCTCCTTTGTGCGGCCCGGCCAGCACCTCGACTGGTTACAGGGTGACGCGCTCTACGGGATCAGCACACCGGCCAACATCGACTGCTCGATTGCGGTGGCGGCTCACGCACCGCGCTTCACCGCCCCGTCCGGAAATGTTGTCGGTGGTGACATCGCATCGTTCTCCAGTTCAGGCCCTGGATTCCATGACGTGAACAAACCGGATATTTCCGCGCCGGGCAAAAGTATTGTCTCCGCCATATCCAGCTATACCAACACCTATACAGGTTCCTACACGAAGACGGTGGAATTTAACGGACGTGCCTACAAGTTCGCTTCTTTGTCGGGCACATCCATGGCAGGACCTTTCGTGGCGGGCGTTGCTGCATTGCTCCTTCAGGTAAACCCGTATCTTTCTGCCGCACAGGTGAAGGATATATTGTTGCAAACAGCGTATAATGACCAGTTTACGGAGCAGGCAGGCCCATTGCGTTTCGGGAGTGGCAAGGTGAACGCTTACCATGCCATTCAACAAGCCTTGACTACGGTGGGTATAGACGATTATGTCATCAACAAGGAGTCCTTGTTCACCGTGTTCCCGAATCCGGCAAGCAATCAGTGCTTCGTGACAGCAAACACCGAATCATCCGAATCTTTCTGCCAGCTCATAGACCTGACAGGACGTGTGGTGTTGCAAACCCTTCTCACGCCCGGTGTGAACACGCTGAACCTGAACGGCCTTGCCCCGGGATGCTATGTGATGAAAATAACTGACAATAAGATAGTTGTGACGAAAAAACTTGTGATCAACCACTAACCTTCCAACCTTTTAACCTTCTAACTTTTTTCGGCACAATATTTGCAAAAACATAAATTTGTAAAGAAGAGACATGGGAGAATATGTTCCAAATGAGCAATTAGAGAATCAGACCGTGGTGCGGAAGTACCGCGAGCTGCTGCAAGTGGTTTATCCTCGGACGACGGTGGAGGAACGCAAGCAAATCCGCAAGGCGTTTGTTCTCGCCACCAATGCTCATTTTGGGGTGCGTCGCAAGAGCGGGGAACCCTACATCTATCATCCTATTGCGGTGGCCATGATTTGTTGTTCCGAGATGAATCTCGGTGCGACTTCTGTTATCTGCGCCCTGTTGCATGATGTGGTTGAGGATACGGATTACACCCTTGACGATATGCGCGAGCTCTTCGGCGAGGTGGTCGCCAACATCATCGACGGTTTGACCAAGATTGAGGATTTGGTGGTTGATAACCAGAATATGTCCATCCAGGCGGAGAATTTCAAGAAGATTTTCCTCTCCATGTCGAAAGATGTGCGTGTCATCCTCATTAAGCTGGCTGACCGTTTGCACAATATGCGCACATTAGACGCCATGCCTCCCGAGAAACAGCTGAAGATAGCTTCCGAAACCTCCTATTTCTATGTTCCGTTTGCCCACAGGCTTGGTCTGTATTCCATCAAGAGTGAGTTGGAGGACTACGCCATGCGCTACACCAACCCCACCGAGTATTTCGCCATCGCCGAAAAGCTGAAAGATTCCGAGAAGGAACGTTCCACGATGATTCCGGAGTTCATCGCCCCGATTAAGGCGGCATTGGAAAAAGCCGGCATTCAGGCTGAAATCTCCAGCCGCACCAAGTCGGTCTCCTCCATCTATAACAAAATGCTCCGCAAACAAATCAATTTCGAGGATGTTTATGACATCTTTGCCGTGCGATTTGTGTTTGACAGCCCGATGTATGAGGAGTTTGACATCTGTTGGAAGATTTACCGCATCATTTGCGACCTCTATAAGACTAACCCGATGCGTGACCGCAACTTCCTCACCCATCCGAAGCCGAACGGCTACCAGTCGTTGCACGTGACCGCCATGAGCAAGCAAGGGCGTTGGGTGGAGGTTCAGATCCGTTCCAAGCGCATGGACGAGATTGCGGAGAAGGGACTTGCTGCCCATTACCGTTACAAGGAAGAGGGGGAAAACGACGATGCCGACACCGACCTCGACAACCGTTTGGAAGATTGGCTGTTGAAGGCTCGGGAAATTCTTGACAGTAAGGATGCTGATGCCCTTGACTTTCTCAGTGAAGTGCGGCTCAATCTCGGTCTCAAGGAAATCTATGTGTTCACTCCGAAGGGTGATATGAAGACCTTGCCGCAGGGCGCCACTGTACTTGATTTCGCTTACGCTTTGCACACCAATCTCGGTGACCACTGTATCGGCGCGAAGGTCAACTATAATATCACTCCGGTCAATAAGGCTCTCAGCAATGGTGACCAAGTGGAAATCATCACATCCAAGAAGCAGTTCCCGAAAGCGGAATGGTTAGAGTTTGTGCAGACACCCAAGGCGCGGAGAAGCATCAAGGATTTCTTCCGGAACCAGCAGCATGAGTTGGTCTCTTCCGGAAAACTGTTGTTGAAGCAGTATTTCGATGAGCTGAAGGTGGATTTCACAGAGGAGAATGTTCGCAAACTGATGGATGCCTCTTTGGAAAAGAACCCGGATGCTTTCTGGAACAGCGTGGTTTCCAAGAAACTCACCAAACAGAAAGTGTCGAAGCTGCTGTCGGTGAAGAATGCCAAAGAACTTGCGGATTTCCAGCAAAAGGTGACGCAGGAGATTGAAAGCAAGCCGCTGGACCAGATCATTGACGAACAGTTGGATGTGACCCCGAACGCTTTCCTGCTGGATGATGACTATGAGCAGATCAAGTATGTGCTGGCCGACTGCTGCAATCCGATTCCCGGCGACACGGTGGTGGGCTTCCAGGTGTCGGACAACCGCATCGTGGTGCATCAGACCAGCTGCCCCAACGCCATCGCGCAGATGTCCCGTTTCGGCAACCGCATCATCAAGACCAAATGGCGCAAGGGTCAGAACATCGCATTCCTCTCCGGAATCAAGCTCAAAGGCTTTGACCGCAAGGGCATCATCAAGGAGATGATGGATGTCATCACCTCCCAGATGGACTTGAACATCCGCTCGTTAAACATCGAGACCAAGAACAATGTGTTCACCGGCACGCTGATGCTATACATCCAGAGTGTGAAAACATTGAACAACCTCATAGAGCAACTGCGCCAGATTGACCAGATGGAGTCCGTGGAACGCATTGGATACGATGTGAATTAGACGTGAGACGTAAGACGTAAGACGTAAGACGTGAGATGTGAGATATATAAGATAATGATAGAAAGATATAAGATATAAGATATAAGATGAAATAAAGACCGTATGTTCCAAAGTCTAACGTCTTAAGTCTAACGTCTAACGTCTTAAGTCTTAAGTCTTAAAACATAAGACCCTAAAAAGAACAAACCCCTAAAAAGGAACAAAAAAGTAATATTAACCCCTTAAAATCACAAAAAAATGAAAGCTTCAGAAATTTTAGCATTCGTGGCAGGAGCTGCCGCAGCTACAGGAATCACCCTTTTGTGTACCACTGAAAAGGGTAAGGAAATCCGCAAGAAAGTGGGTGAGAAGATGACCCGCGAGGAAATCGACCGCCTCATTGCCAAACTGAAGGAAAAACGCGCCTGTGCCCCGAGCGAAGACGACTTCAACATCGACATCGAGGATGACGATTTCGAGAATGAGATGCACGATGAGGAACTGTAATGGATATCTTAGGTAGATTCACCAAGAAATCGGAACGCAGCGAGAAGACGTGGACGGATGCCAAGACGTACTTCTCGCAGCGTTACGATTTGCTGAAGCTGGAGTTCCTGGAGAAATCCACACAGCTGCTGTCTGTGGTGTTCTCCATGCTGATTATCATCGTGTGCGCCTTGGTGGTGCTGATTTATCTATCCTCGGCTCTCATCCATTTGATTTCCACGCTGTTGAACCCCGCATGGGCATATACGATTTTCTGTCTGCTGTTTGTCGGCATCATCGTGTTTGTCTTTGCCAAGAAGGATGTCCTTTTCGTGAAGCCGCTTCTCCGCAAATTCAGCCGTATCATGTATCCGGATGAGGTGGAAGAAGTGGAGACCGAAAATGTCGTCAAGGATGTGGAGGATGAATACGCGTCCCAGAAAGGAGGTCCGCATGAGCAGCAGTAAAGCCCCTATCAACAGCTTGGAGGACATCGCCCGCCGCAAACAACAACTTCGCGCCAAAATTGAGGTGCAGGAGCGCAGGCTGAGCAAAGACCTGGATGCCTACCAGGATGACGTGGACACGTTCAAAAAGGTGTGGGACGGCCTGAAAGGGATCCGTCATTTCGGTCAGAACTTCAGCCTTTCGGGCATCTCGAACGCTGTGCAGGCGGTGCGCGCCCTTCCCATCGGCAAAAACAAGTCCGGCTTCCTGAGCAAAGGCAAAGGAAAGGTGGGTGGCGTAATCACTGCCTTCAGCCTTGGCTATGAGATTGTCAACTGGTTTGTGCAACGCCGGAGGAGGAAAAAGAATTCATAATGCATAATTCATAATGCATAATTGTGACGGGAAAAATTGTACTTTTGCGCGTCCGATGGGATGACGTGAGACGTTAGACGTGTGACGTAAGACTTATGATGTATGATGTGAAAGTTTCAAATCACAAATCACAAATAAAAAAAACAAATCAATAAATAAACAACAAAAAATGTCAGAAAAGATTTTATCGAAAGTGAAACCCGGTGTGGTTTATGGTAAGGATCTGCAAGAGATCTTCCGCATTGCAAAGGAAAACAAATTCGCCCTCCCGGCCGTGAATGTGGTCGGCACCGACTCGATCAACGCCGTGATGGAAGCCGCCAAGGCGGTGAATTCCCCGGTGATGATCCAGTTCTCCAACGGCGGTGGCGTTTTCTGCGCCGGCAAGTCGCTGAACAACGACAATCAGCAGGCGGCCATCCAAGGCTGTATCTCCGGTGCTATGCACATCCACCGCATGGCCGAGATGTACGGCGTGCCCGTGGTGGTACACACCGACCACGCCGCCAAGAAACTCCTCCCCTGGATCGACGGTCTGTTGGACGAGGGTGAGAAATACTATGCCGCACACGGCAAACCGCTCTTCAGCTCCCACATGCTCGACCTCTCCGAAGAGCCTTTGAAAGAGAACATTGAGATCTGCAAGAAGTATTTAGCCCGCATGGCGAAGTTGGAGATGACCCTCGAAATCGAGCTCGGTATCACCGGCGGCGAGGAAGACGGCGTCGATAACACCGGCATCGACAGCGCGCGCCTCTACACGCAACCCGAGGATGTGGCTTACGCTTACGAAGAGCTGAGCAAGATCAGCCCGAACTTCACCATCGCCGCCTCTTTCGGCAATGTACACGGTGTTTATAAACCCGGCAACGTGAAGTTGGAGCCCATCATCCTGCACAACTCCCAGGAATACATCCAAAAGAAGTTCAACACGCAGCCGAATCCCGTGAACTTCGTGTTCCACGGCGGTTCCGGTTCCGAACCCGCCAAGATCAAGGAAGCCATCAGCTACGGTGTCATCAAGATGAACATCGACACCGACACGCAGTGGGCTTTCTGGCAGGGCGTCATGAACTATTACAAGAAGAACGAGGCCTATCTGCAAAGCCAAATCGGCAACCCCGAAGGCGATGACAAGCCCAACAAGAAGTACTACGACCCGCGTGCGGTTCTTCGCGAAGGCGAAAAATCCATGGTCGAGCGCCTCAAGGTGGCGTTCAGCGATTTGAACTGTATCGACAGATTGTAAAAACGGTTTCACCGAATGATAACGGGGAGCGTGACGAATCACGTTCCCCGTTTTTTTTGTTTGCCATTGGCAATGGAGACGTTTCAGGAAACGTCTCTACAGGTGCCACGGTTGCGTCACTCCACCGATCGCCACGTTGAACGTGTTCTCGCCTGTGACGGTGATGACGGCGGTGTTGCCTTCGCCGTTCTTTTTCCTTGCGGTGAGCGTCACCTCGCCAGCATGCAGGGTGCATGGTGAGACCGCACTGTCATGCCACCAGCTGCCAGACTGCCCTCTAAACGTGTACATTATCGGCGAATTAGTGGTGGAGAGCATATAGACAGGCACTTTCTGGCCGTCCTTGTTGTCGAAGAACGTGAACATGCCTTCCGCTTTGAAAGCCAGATCTTGGCTGGACATCAGAGATGCGGGGGCGGAATCTCCCACGCGGAGTGTGCCAGACACTACATTTTCGCCACCGTTGGTCTGTATTTTCCATACGCCTGCGGACACATTTTGAATGATAATTACGCAATTAACGAACGGATTGTTGCTCTTTTGTGAGAGAAGACGAACCGTCAGTACGGCATCTGGGTCGTTGAGGGAGTTGCCTCCCGATAATTCGAACAGCAACTGTTTCTCGTCTCCGTTATATTGGAAACGCCATATATTGGGGGCAAGCTCATGGAAAGTGCATAAGGCCTCATCCGTGTCAAAATAGCGGTTCAGCACCTCCTGCTTCTCCGATTCCGGTGCGGTGAGCCAGGCGTTGAAGTTGAAGGCCCGTTCAAGAATGCCCGAGAACAGCATTTCCACCCTTTGGTTCCAGAAAAAGAACATTTCCTGGCCAGTTTTGGTTTTCATCTTCTCGCCGTCATTAAGCGTGCAGCCGCCTATCAACAGCGCGATTATGACTAAACATGTTAATAATTTGATATGTTTTTTCATGTTTTTCTTGTTTTTAGACTTAAACTTAGACTTAAACTTAGACTTAGACTATCTTTATAAACTGAATTTGAGAGAATTAGAACTGATAGCCGAAACCGGCACTGGCAATGCCCTTATGTCCGACACCCAACTCCACGTTACCGAACCAGTGCTTGTCGCCGGCCTTTACTCCGAAAGCGGTCAGCTGATAATCCAGGAACGCCTGTGTGCCCTGATATTCACGAGATTTTACGTGATCCAGCATCACACCGAGGGCGATTCCGGAGTAGAGTGTGACGTGCGGACGGTTTAAGTAGGAGAAGCGCACATCGGGCATGATTGCCCAAAAAACTTCACTGGCACTGCCGGTCTTCGCGTCCGTCAGGCGATCGCGATACGTGCCGTGTACGCCTGTGAAGGTAGTCAACGCACCGACCCAGAACCATTTCTGTACCCTGAAATTATAGTTGAACGAGAACGAGGGAACGCAACGTGTGTGAATATAGTCGGATAGCGGTTCCGTCCATGAAATAGGATCGAAAGAATAGACATGCTCCAAATTGCGGTTTAACCAGTTTAAGTCGCTGTAATTCACCGCCACAAAAGGATCCCCGACATTGAATTGGAATTCATGGCGCGGTAGTTCCTCTATCCAGCTTTTGTCTAACTGTTTCGCTTTTAATTTTTTGAACGTATGGATATAAGCCGCGCTGAAATTCAGGTGGTTGTTGATGCAGGTGAACGTGCCGCCAGACTCGTACTGATAGGCAGGGCAGGTGAGCTGGAAGAGGCCGCTCAAGGTAGTGCCGGTCATGGGGGCGTTTACCCCTGCGGTAAATCGGAGCAGGTCTCCATAGGGAAGCTGATAGTAGAAGCCCATGTCGAAGACGAGATCCGCATTGACCTCACGGGTTGAAGTCAGTCCAGAGGTGACGCAAGTGAGATCCACGTATGTGGAAGGGTCGTTGAAATCCTCATAAACAGCCATTGTTGATTGCATCATAGTTCCCCCTATTTGGAAGCTTCCAGAAAATTTCACGCCGAGGTCAGACACTAACCAGAACCTGTCGCTGACGGGGTAGTGGAACTCGAACTTCAGCGGAAAGAAGAAATCGTGGAATCGGTCCGAGAGGCGATTCCAGGGGATGCGTTTGCCGCCGGCTCTGAAGTCCATCACAGCGGAGGAACCGAAGTTCAACCCGAGGGAGATCCCGAACCATTTGGCGAAATGGTAAGAGAGCTCAAGCCCGCCCTCATAGCCGAATCCCGGCAATCCCTTGGGGGCGAACGCATCCACTGTAGGACCATAAACGGACTTGAAGTTGACGGGTGCTACCAACTGCGCTTGCGTGGTGACCCCGATGTTGAATCCCTTGAAAGGGTTGTACTCCTGCTGTGCCCGCGTTTCCATCGAAGCGGCACAGAGCAACAGCACAATTAAACAAATCGGTAATCGAATCGTTTTCATAAATATCTGTAAAATGAACAATGTTTTTGTTGGAATACAACGATAGGAAAAAGCGTTTATTGCATTCAAACAACAGAGACGTTTCAGGAAACGTCTCTACAGCAAAAAGACCAAAGTCCATAGTCCTCAGTCCTCAGTCCCCAGTCCCCAGTCTTCAGTCTTCAGTCCTACTTCCTCCCGAAATCCGCCGGAATCTCCCCCCATAGCGGCGTGTTCCACTTGTAGATCGGGGTGGTGTATTCGTTGTTGCGCAGCCACTGCTCCGCGCGTTGCAGCATGTCGATGACCTCCTCGTTTTCCTCGGTGGGCAGAATCACGGAATTGTGCTTCTTCTTGCGCACCCATGAGAGGGCGGTCATGCTGTCGGTGTAGATCGGGATGTCGTAGCCCTTCTGCTTGATGAGGGCGAGACCGTGCACGATGGCCAAAAACTCACCCACGTTGTTGGTTGCTCGGGGGAACGGTCCCTTGTGGAACCACTCCTGACCGGTCTCGGTATAGACACCGCGGTACTCCATCACTTTCGTTACGGAATTCCACGCCGCATCCACAGACAGGCTGCGCAGAATCGGTTTCGGCTGGTCTTGCAAGAGCAACAATTGTTTGGCGGAGTTGTTAGGCGAGGGATGGCTCTTGTAGAACTTCTCATAACCCTGCTTGAAAGCGGCTTCGGCCTCCGCCTTGCTCTCAAAAGACTTGTACTTGGCGTTCTCGAACTGATAGACCTGTTGTTTGCAGTCGTTCCAGTTGTCATAAACGCCGGGAGTCTTGCCCACCCAAACCACGTAATATTTTTGTTGCTTTGCCATTCTTCAAATTTGTTATTTTTGCCGCCGGTTTTCTGAAAATTTTTGGACGGCAAAGGTACACAAATTTCGGATTTGCAAAAACCGAATATGAATACGTCGGTAGAGACGTTTCATGAAACGTCTCTACATCAACAAAAAACATTTATAATGGGTCGATAAAAATATTGAATATGATAAAAATAAATCTCAAACAAGGATTTTTAGCGGTGATTGCTGCCGTTGTGCTGATTTCAACTCTGGTTTCTTGCGAGCCCCACTCAAAGAAACACGTTCGCAAGAACTTTTCTATCGAGGTGACGCACCCGTTCCAGAACACTAACTGGGCTTTCGAGGAGGAGGTGCTGGATTTCTCATTTGACATTGAAGACACCACTACACTTTTCGACATTTCGCTTGTGTTGCTCTATGACACCGTGGTGAACACGTTGAAAGACATTCCGTTATCCCTCACGCTCAGTACGCCTGATGGGATGAAGTCCTTCTCCACCAGCCATTTCCTGCTCGACAGAAAAGAAAATCCGGATATTCGGAAATCTGGTACGGGCAACACTGCGGAAGTCAACGTGGTGGTCTATCCGCATCGCAAGTTCAAAGTCCCGGGCACTTACACACTCACCGTCTATCGCCGCGCCGAAAAAGCCGACAATCTCGGTTTTGAAAGCCTGACCACCAAGGTGACCGTTGCGAAATAAGACATCACATTACACAAAGTAGGGCTGTCGCGTAGCTGCAGCCCTACTTTGCGTTTTTGTTTATGACTTAGACTATGACTTAGATTTAGACGAATCTCATTACTTGAATTCAGCATTCATAATTCAGCATTCATAATTCATAATTATTTACTACATCCCTCCTTGTCCGCCGCCATTGCCGCTGCCTTCGCTGGCCGCACCCTGTCGTGCTTGGTTCTCTAACTCCATCTTGCCGAAACGCAGCGTGAACCCCAGGGCCACCGTCCGCGAATTGTACTTGTAGGTGCTGTGTGACTCCAGGTACGGACTGTCGTTGTTCTGTCCCCAATGGTTCCAGTTGAAGATGTCGTTGGCGTTCAGATAGACTGACAGCTTTTTGTCGAAAAAGTCGGCGCGAAGGCCGGCGTTGATGCTGTAATAGGCCTTCGTGGTGCTGAACAACGATTGCGATGGCGAGCGGTAGTAGCCCGAAGCACTGATTTCCAGTCGTTTCCATAACTTCGCCCACACACTCAAGTTGAAGCTGTAGGTCCATTTTTGCTGCTTATACTGCTCGTTGTTGTACATGGTTTCCAGATAAGAATGGTAGACGTTGGTGTAGAACCGGATGTTGAACATGGCATTCGGGCGGAACATTGTGTTAAATTCCAGACCAGTGTTCATGGACTTACCCACGTTGACCGGATACGAGAAGGAGACGAAACGGCCGTAGAGGTCGTGGTAGGCGGGCACTGTGATGGAGTTGATGTCGCGGTCCTTCGCCCGGAAATAGAGCGTGAGCCCCACTGAACCATACTTGGTCCAGAATTTCTGCCATCCGGCTTCCAATGAGTGGGTCAGGATGGACGACAGGTCGGGGTTGCCGCTGCTGAACGAATCCTCGCCATACTGCACGAAACGCGTGAGCTGGTCCGCATCGGGGTTGCTGCTGCGGAACGTGTAGCTCAACCGGAAATTGTGCATCGACTTGGTGCGGTAAGACAGGTGAAGTGACGGACGGACATGGAAGAAGTGCCGCCGCACGGCAAAGGTGTCGGGCTCGATGTCTGGGTAGTGTACCGTGGTGTAGGTGTGTTCGAAACGCACGCCCGGTTTGATGGTGAAGTTGCCGAACTTATGCTGCAGAGTGAAGAAGACCTGGTTTTCGAACTGTGGTGCCCTGCTGTCGTAGCTGCGCAACTGGTCATTCACCCAATCGGCGCCCTGCAACGTGTCCACGTACGAATAGGACTTCTCGCGTTCTATAGCCCCGTAGTAGCCCAGCGAAATCTCGCCGTTCTCGGAATAGGGACGGTTGTAAGTCAGCTCGGCCGATACGTCGAAAGAGCCTCCGTCGTAACGGGTTTTCCGGTTGCGGAGGTACTCCACGGGCGACAGGAACTGCTTCTCCGTCTCGTCGCGGCTGTTCCATCCCCACGTGCTGCCGTTGACATCCACGGAGAGGTTGTGCCCCTTGTTGTCGAACTTGTGCTGGTAGTAGAGACCGCCACCGCCCCAATGGCTACGACCGCGGCCCCTTCCGTTTTCCAAGTAGCGGGAAGTGTCCGCCAGCAGGTACATCTCCCGGAACTCCTCCTCGAAGTATTGGCTGTTGCGCCAATGCGGCCAAAAACCACTCCAGAACGAGAGGGTGTTCATGCTGTCAATCTCGTAGTCAATGCTGAAGTGGAGTCCAGCACCGAATTCGTTGGAACGGCTGTTGCTGGAGTCGCGCTCGAAGCTGACCACCTCGCGTCCCTCCTCGCCAGGCTGGTAGATAGTCATGTCGGTCATCCCTGTGTTCTTGCCCAGCGAATAGGAAAAGTTGCTGTATAGATTGATGGAGAGCTTCTCGTTGCTCCAAACGTATGAGATCCAAGGGCTCACATACGGTTTGATGGAGGCGTTGGCACCGAAGCTGACGAACTGGTTCTTCTTCACTTTGGTGGTGGTCACGATATTGATGATGCCATCGGCTTTGGAACCGTAACGTGCTGAGGGATTGGTGATCACCTCCACGTGGTCGATGCTGTTGGCAGGCATCTGCTGCAGGTAGGTCTTGAGGTTTTCGGAGGTTAGGTGCGACGGCTTGTCGTTGATCCAAATCTCCACACTTGAAGTTCCGCGCAGGGTGACGTTGCCTTCCACATCCACGGAGACTCCCGGCGCGTTCTGCAGCACGTCGGAGGCGGTACCCGTCTGCACCGTCGGGTCCTCGGCAGTGTTGTAGTAGGTTTTCTCGCCATCGACGGCGAACAGCGGCCGCTCGCCTTTCACCACCACCTCGCCGATAGTGGCCGTGCCCGGCTTTATCTTGATGGTGCCCAAGTCCATGTCTTTGCTGACAACAAGCTCCTGCTGGTGGTTCTCGTATCCCACAAAGAAGACCACCATGCGGTAACTGCCGTTCGGGATCTGCTGCAACTGGAACTCGCCCTTTTCGTTCGCCGAAGTATATCCCACCAGCACGCTGTCGCTCTGCCTCATAAGGCTCACATTGGCGTACTGCACAGGCTTTCCGGAACTCTCATCCTGCAAGATTCCTGTAATAGTGTTTTGAGAAAAAGCTGAAAAACAGCAGAGTAATGCTAAAAATAGACTTGATAAAATCCTAATGGATGTCTCTCGTGTAGAGGTTGTTGTCATTTGTCTTTTCATTTTATTCAGGGCGCAAAAATACATATTCTATAAATAACACAAAACAATTATTTCAGTATTTGACGCATAAAGTTAAATATTGCTACACAATAATGTGACGATTATTGCCGAAATCGTGCCGTTTTTTATAATGAAAAGAAAATCAATGTGTTGCAAAAAACAAAAACGGGACTGTTGTCTATTTATACTACAGTCCCGTCTAAAAATCATACGATTGGTTATTAACACTTAACGCTTAACATCCCCCTAAAACCACCAAACATTAAACACTAAACACTAAACCTCAATAACCTATAACCAATAACCATTAAAAATCAAGGGAAAACTTTGTCAGGAAGTATTCTTTCTGACCGATGCCGGAGGTGTAGTAGTGTTCTCCGTCAAAGAACTCCACGACGCGAAGCAGTTGTTTGGGGTCGGTCACGACTTTCTGGGTGAGTTTCTGGTCGGGGGTGAGGCGCATCATCACGTCCGCCCACTTGTCGCCCTTGAACTTCAGTCCGCTGATGCCGCAGACGACGCCTTGGCCAGGGTAGGGGACGTTCCGGTGGTCATCGGTAAACAGGAAGTACAGGTCGTTGTGATGTGCGAAGGCAGAGTAAGAGATGAAATGGTTTATCCAGGATTTTTCACCGGGATTGACGCTGGAACCTGCCGATTGCTGTTTCTCCACCATGGTGAACTTCGCGCTGCCATCGGGCTGCAGGGTGGAGACCAAAATGTTCTTGGTAAGCATCTGGTATGACCACGACTTCATGTTCGGGTCATAGACGGCCTTCACGAAGCGGTGTTCGCCGCACAGCACCACGCTGCCGTTCTCCAGCTCGAAGATGTTGCCCGCCTTGATGGAATACTGCTGGTTGCCGAGGATGTTGGAGAAACGGGCCCACGCCGCCTTCTCCACGTAACCCTCGTTGAACTTGAAGTTTCTCACGTCGGAGAAATTGTCGGAACCGGTGTCGAAAGTGTAGAAGTAGTAGCCGTTCGAATTGGTGGCGGTGTTGGTTGTGGCTTCGGTGTAGTACCCTGCCACGACGACATTCCCGTTGGAGAGCATCTTGGCGGTGAAGTCCTGCAAGGTGCCGAAGGTGACCCCTTCGGTGAAGGTTTCGGTGTTCCCGTCGGTGGCCTTGATCATCATGAACTGGACGTCGGAGATGTTTTTGCCGTTCACCTGACAGGTGTAGGCCGGCAGGTAGAGCACCCCGTTGTTATCGACCACGAGGTCGCCTATGGAGAAGCTCTTGCCGCCGAATTGCGGGGAGACCGCACCGCTCCAGACGAATTCGCCCTCGTTGTTGACCACCACCGCGAACATGTTCTCCAATTGGCTGTTCTTGCCGGTGACTACTGCGACAGCGGCCAGCAGTTTACCGTTAGGGGATTTCGCGATTTTGTATTCCGGCCAGAATTTCGGGTTGGCCGTGGTGGACACGGAGTTTTCACTGCCTAATGTCACCGTGTTGACACTTTTGTCCAGATTGGCGATGGTGAAAGTCAGCAGGTCGCCTTTCTTGGAGAGACTTTCATACAAGGCGATAATGCCGTTGTCACTGACAATGCCGTCAAGAGGGGCGTGCAGGTTGGAGGTGGTGACCGCAATGTCCGTCTTGTGCATCGACTTCTTGTCAACGATGTAGAAATGGTCTGTGTAACTTTTTGGTTTGATCATTGTTACGGGATGCGAGTAGAAGAGATAGTACAGGTTCTCGTCATCCTGCCCGATAGGGGTGCCGCTCAGAAGGTGCTTGTTCAGCCAGTTGGGCTCCGGGTTGGGTAATGTCACGCTTTGCGCGAAAACGCAAGTCACAAATGCCATGAAAATGGCAGATAACAGTACTTTTTTCATATTTATGCTTTTTTTTGTTTATCGCCAAATTGATTTGCAAAAATAGTATTTTTTTTAAACCTTGAACTTTAAACTTTGAGCTTTGAGTCAAAGATGCAGAAAATCCCAAAGGTTGCACCCTGTTGATAACTTTTTTTGTACCTTTCCTTTGAAATTGTAGAGACGTTTCATGAAACGTCTCTACAGCATCAATTTCATTTGTCTGTGTATATTCGTAATTTATGTACATTTGCAACCGCCTGAAAAAAAGGTGAAAGATTAATTATGTTGTTGATTTATAATATATTGAGAAAGGAATAATTATGGCTAAGAGAATCAAATTCTGTTTGGTGTATCGTGATATGTGGCAGTCGTCGGGCAAATACCAGCCCCGCGTTGACCAGCTGACGGAAATCGCGCCGGTGATCGTGCGGATGGGATGCTTCGACCGGGTGGAGACCAACGGCGGCGCTTTCGAGCAGGTGAACTTGCTCTACGGTGAGAACCCCAACCATGCGGTTCGCGAGTGGACGAAGCCGCTGCGGGCTGCCGGCATCCAATGCCAGATGCTGGAACGCGCCCTCAACGGCTTGCGCATGTACCCCGTGCCCGCCGATGTGCGCCGGTTGATGTTCAAGGTCAAGAAGGCCCAGGGCGTCGATGTAGTGCGCTCGTTCTGCGGACTCAACGACTACCGCAATCTGGAGCTCTCCATCAAATACGCCAACGAGTTCGGACTCATCTCGCAGGCCGCGCTCAGCATCTCG
Source organism: Bacteroidales bacterium (assembly GCA_017525245.1). Taxonomy (GTDB): domain Bacteria; phylum Bacteroidota; class Bacteroidia; order Bacteroidales; family WCHB1-69; genus F23-D06. The sequence continues at coordinate 22,205 of JAFXTE010000006.1, forward strand.
CACTCGCCCGTGCACACGCTGGAGCACTACCTCGCGGTGGTCGATAAATATGTGGAGTATGGTGCCAAGGAGATCGGACTGAAGGATATGGCCGGTATCGGCCGCCCTGCGGAGCTCGGCAAGTTGGTGAAGGCCATCAAGGAAAAATACCCGCACTTGGTGATTCAGTATCACGGACATACGGGACCCGGCCTCTCGATGGCTTCCGTGCTGGAAGTCTGCCGTAACGGCGCCGACATCATCGATGTGGCCATGGAACCCCTCTCCTGGGGTATGGTCCACCCGGACGTGATTGCGGTGCAGGCCATGCTTCGTGATGCCGGTTTCGAAGTCGCCGACATCGACATGAACGCCTATATGGAAGCCCGCACGCTCACGCAGAAGTTCATGGATGACTTCCTGGGTTATTTCATTGAGCCGAAAAACAAGATTTCCACGTCGTTGTTGCTCGGTTGCGGTCTGCCCGGCGGCATGATGGGTTCCATGATGGCCGACCTGAAGGGCATCCACAGTTACCTTAACAAGACTTTGGAGAAGTCCGGCAAGGAGCCGCTCAGCGAGGACCAGCTGCTCATCAAACTCTTCGACGAGGTGGCAGCCGTTTGGCCGATGGTGGGCACGCCCGGTCTGGTGACCCCGTTCAGCCAGTATGTGAAGAACATCGCGTTGATGAACGTCCGCGCCGAAATCGAGGGCAAACCGCGCTTCACCTACATGGAGCAGAACCAGTGGGACATGATCCTCGGCAAGTGCGGCCGTCTGCCCGGACCGCTCGCTCCGGAAATCGTCGCGTTGGCCAAGGAGAAGGGCTTCGAGTTCTTCGACGGGGTGCCGCAAGACAACTATCCCGACGAGCTGCCCAAGTACCGCAAGATGATGGAAGAGAAGGGCTGGGATGTCGGTCAAGACGAGGAGGAACTCTTCGAGCTCGCCATGCACGAACGCCAGTACATTGACTACAAAGAGGGTAGGGCAAAGCAGAACTTCAACCGCGAGTTGGAGGCCGCCATGCAGAAGAAGCAGGCGGGTGCCGGTGCCGCCCCGCAAGACCGTCAGCAGATTGTCTTCGAACGCGTCAGGAAGATGTACCCCGAGGCCCAGCCGATCGTCGCGCCCGTGAGCGGACAGCTCTTGTGGGAAATCGCCGTCGGTGACGAGAAGTCGATGCCCAAACCGGTAGGCACTCCTTTGAAGAAGGGCGACACGGTCTGTTTCGTGAGCACCTACTACGGCATGGAGCCGGTTCCTTCACTCTTCGACGGCCAGCTCTTGGAGACGGTCGCGGAGCAGGGACAGAAAGTGAGCAAGGGCGATGTGATCGCGTTTGTGAAGTAAAGTTTCAGGCGTGCTTCGGCACGCCTTTTTTTGTTTGCATTTTAATCAAGGAAAAGATGAGTAAAATCGAAACCATTTATAACCCCACATTGGAAACCATCCTCAACCACGTCAGCGTGCGCGAGTACAGCGACCGTCCCGTGGAAGAGGAAACATTGAACCTGATCCTCAAGGCGGCCTGCAGCGGCTCCACGATGGGCAATATGCAGCTGTTCAGCGTCATTGTGACCCGCGACGAGCAAATGAAGGCCAAGCTCGCGCCGTTCCATTTCAACCAGCCGATGGCGACCTCCGCGCCGGTGATCCTCACCTTCTGCGCCGACTTCCGCCGCTTCAACCAGTACTGCCGGTTCCGCAATGCCAACACGGAAGCTTACAGTAACCTGCAGAGCTATCACTGGGCCGTCACTGACGCGCTCATCGCCGCGCAGAACGCCTGCGTGGCCGCCGAAGCCCTCGGACTCGGATTCGTCTGGCTCGGCACCATCACTTACAACGTCGATAAGTTCGTGGAGGCGCTGCAGCTGCCCCAACACGTCATCCCCGTGGCCTGCATCCCGATGGGCTACCCCGTGAAGAAGCCCGCCCTGACGCAGAAGCTGCCTGTGGAGACCTTTGTGCACCGGGAGGTTTACCGCGACTACGACGAGCAGCGCATCGACGAGTTCTACCGCGAGAAGGAGAACTCCGAGGAAACCGCCAACATCCTCAAAGAGAACCCCGACTGCGACAACCTCGCGCAGGTTTTCACCAAGCACCGCTACACCCAGCCCGACAACGAGCATTTCGCGCAGGTGCTGAAGGAGACGCTGGAGCGGCAGGGGTTCACGGTGTAGAGACGCGCCATGGCACGTCTCTACGGATCACCGTATTCATTCTACATTTTACATTCAGCATTCATAATTCATAATTAAATGAACCGTCTCATCCTCCCCGTCCTTATCAGCACACTCCTGCTGGTGGCCTGCCGCACCGACCAGACCACCCTTTGGAAATCCGACCGGGTCTATTTCAACTCCGAGTTCGGGTGCGTGCATAACGCCTGGCAGTTCCGCTGCGGCAACCAATGGTACGCCGCCACCGTGCCGGGCAACATCCACGACGACCTGCTCGCCAACAAGCTGATTCCCGACCCGTTCTACGGCGACAACGAATCGAAAGTGCAGTGGGTTGCCGACAGTGTCTGGGAATACCGGCTGTTGTTTGATGGCAGTTGCGGCAGTGAGGGACCTTTCCCGCATAACGAGCTGGTATTCGAGGGTTTGGACACCTACGCGGAGGTCTTCCTCAACGGCGAACGGCTGACCGCCTCCACAGGGGACACGATGACCAACAACATGTTCCGGACGTGGCGTTTCCCGCTGCCCGACAAGCTGAAGGAGACTGGCAACGAACTGATTGTCAGATTTCTGCCGACCGAACCGTTCGACAGCGTCGCAGCTTCGAAACTGCCGTACAAGCTCCCCGACAACCGCGTCTTCACCCGCAAGGCACAGTACGAGAGCGGCTGGGACTGGGGCCCGAAGCTCAACACCTGCGGCATCTGGAAAAACGTCTATATTGAATCTTGGAATGTGTTAAAAGTCAAAGACTTTTATGTAAAAGACACAGAACCGTCCCGCGATTCCACCCGTCCGTGGATTGCCGAAGTGGAGGTGGAGGTCGAAGCCGACAAAAAGGTCACCACCTATATACATCTGGATATCACCGACAAGGACGGCTACAGCCAGCAGATCCAGCACAAGGCGCAGCTGCACAAAGGGACGAACAAGGTGGTGATTCCC
>JAFXTE010000051.1 GCA_017525245.1 Bacteroidales bacterium
GGCGGATCGATGTAGATGACGTCGATTTTTCCCTTGTGCGTGTATTGCAGGCAGGTGAGCGCGTGGTAGTTGTCGCCCTCAATCAAGATGTGTGTGGGCTTCTCGCTGCCATCGGTGAACGATTTCTCCTTCACCTCCTCCAAGACAGGGATTTTGTTTTCGGAGGCTTTTTCAAATGCTTCGGGCACGTCAATCCAGGTGAGGCCGTAGCGATGTTCCTTGAGCTGTTGGTTCAAGTAGCCGTTCTTTTTTTCCAACTCCCGGATACGGCGCAGGAGTTCCTCTTCGTGTACAGTCATTTTGGCGAAATTTCTGTTGCTGATGAATGATTGGGTTGTCGATTTCAAATAAGTGGCGCGGGCCACTTGTCCGCAACAGAGGTGTCGCCAAACACCTAAACCAAAAACAAGATAAACCCACGCCGTGGCGGTGGTTATCTTTTATTGCTTTTGGTTTTTATTCTACGGATAAATTTTGGCGAAATTTCTGTTGCGAGAATAAAAGCTAACGCTCTAAGTATATGTTAATTAAATGCTTATTCTGTATTTGGCAGATTTGATTGTCAGCTCCACTTTTCCTGTCCGGCTTGCGAATGCGGGAACTGTTTACATCCGACAGCCGCTGAAATCCGTGTCGATTTCAGACGGCAAAAATAGCAAAAAAGTGAATAAAAAATGCAGAAAAGTGTGAGAAAAACGCAAAAAAAAGAAAGTGAGTCTGCGACGTCGGGAGGCGTTGACCCTATGGCATCGTAAAAAAAGAGACGCCGCCGCGCGACGTCTCTGAATATGCGCATTAGAAAAAAAAGCGATTCGCTATTGCTTCGACTGCAGCGCCCGGACCGCCTTCGCTTGCTGTGCGCTGACGGGCACGAAAGGGTATTCCGTGCCGGCAAGATGCTGGGCATAGTCGAAGTACTGCGCCAGTACCGTCCCGTCCGACTTCCGACGGAACAGCCGCACCAATGCACCTCCGTGAACGGCAGGTTGGACGGACAATTCATCTGTGTCGCCGTTCAAGAATGCCAATATTTGCGTCTGGCACTCGCGCGGGACCAGGACTTCCTCCAAACGGAACACGCCGGTCTGCCCCTCCAACTTGTAGCCGTGTCGGAGGAAGGGGGCGAAGGCCAGCACACAGGCTATCCAGCACACCCCGAAAGCCGTCCAGCTGCCGCCAAGAACCGTCACGAGCACCCCGGCGGCGACCAGGATTCCGAGAATCAGCCAGTCGGTCCACAAAAAAACCTGTTTTGCCGTATCCTTCGTCATATCTTCTGAATTAGCAGCTGCGCCTGGTCAGCCGGGAGTTCCACAATGTCAGTGACGGTCTGGAAGCTCAGCTCCTTGTATTCGGACAGTCGCGCGTAGGCGATGTCGGCGGGGGCGTTGAACCACACCTCCAACAGGACAGTGCCGCCCTCGTTGCCCTGCACAAGCTTCGGCTCCACTTTCTTGCCGCTGAGAAAATCCAAGAGGGATTCGCGGCAGTTGTTGTTCAGCTCCAGGCTCTTTTTCTGCAACGGGATGCCTTCGCCGTTCAGCTTGTAGCCGGATTTGTAGAGGATGAGGGAGAGTATGCCGCAGAGGAAGAGGCACACACCCGTGGCCTTGTGCACGAAGAACAAGGCTATGCCGGCCAAAATAATGCAGCCGGAGATAATGAGGTCCTTTTTCGCATGGACCTTCTTGAAATTGTTTTCCATTTTTTCTGATTTTTGGTGAATAAAATTGAGATGTTTAAGGATTGGCATACCGCACCTCGCACTTGTGCGGAGCGTACGCCAAGAAAGCCGCGCATACGGTGGCAGCATGTAAAGAATAGGGGAAAGTATGGAAAACGGTCTAAATCCGGATGCGCCGGAGGGCGAAAAGGTATCGGTCGGCAGCGAATGTGCCGGATTTACCTTTGTCGCCGACGGTGCGATAGGGGCGCCGGAGGATGTGGACCACCTTGCCGTTCCGGAGGATGTGGTTGCCGGTAGGGGAGAGGTTGTGCGGGCGGTTGTTCGACGGAACAGGACGCACGTTCGGTGCGGCACCCTCCTCTTCGCTGGCCGTCAGCAGAGACTGTGCCGAGCTGAGCAGCAGATCTTTGTTCGGCAGGTTGTCGGCCGTGAGCCGCTCCGACGCCGGCTGCGCGACAGCGGACTGCCTGTCTGTGTGCGGGTCGGGGCGCACATCTCCCGGGACACCGCCGAGAAGCAGCGCCCACAACACGGAGAATATGCCGATCAGATGTCTCATCGCCGTTTTTGTTTGACGCGGCAAAAGTACAATTTTTCAGGTAACAATTACAGGGGGCGGGCACGAACCTTACGTCCCTCACACCGACGGCGTGATGAACACCCGCCAGGAACCGGTTTCGTCTTTGTCAATGTAGCATTCCTCTAACATCATTTTCCACTTCATGGGCAATCAGATTTGCCATGAATATTTCATGAATTATCGAAAATAAGCCAAAATGTTTTTGAAATATCCATGGTGAATTAATGATAATTTGTGATTGTTAATGATAATTCATGTTAAACAAAACGCAATATTGTGTACTTTTGCCGCCAAATTGAACCACTATGAAACTTGCGGAAGCATTAAGTGTCAGGAAAGACTTGCAGAAACGCATCCAGCAGATTGGGGTGCGCATCCAGAACAACGTGAAAGTGCAGGAGGGCGACGAGCCGTTGGAGAAACCGGAGGAGCTGATGAAGGAGCTCGACGCGTGTCTCGTGCAGTTAGAGGAACTCATCTGGCGCATCAACGCCACCAACATGCAGACGAAGAACGCCGACGGGGTGACGCTGACCCAGCTGATGGCGCGCAAGGACGTGCTGACCATGCGGGTCGCCACCCTGCGCAACATTTTCGAGACGGCCTCGGTCGGACAGGACCGCTACTCCCGCTCGGAAATCAAAACGGTGACGGTGGTCGATGTGAAGGCCGTCGGCAAGCAGGTGGACGACTGCTCCGCCCGTCTTCGCCAGTTGGACATGGAGATCCAGGCCTTGAACTTCCAGACGGAGCTGATATAACGACAGTCCCCCGCGTCTGTAGGGCGAACCGAAAACCCGATCTTCCGATCGTTTATCTGACCGCTGCTCGGAGCTGGCAGCACCCGTTCCTTTCGAACATCACGGCGCAGGCTCAGCACGTTGTCATCCGAATGCACGGCTCAAGCCGCACGGCGCACTACCGCCCGGTTGACTATGGATGTGGGGACTGTTTTATTGTATATTTTCGACGCCGACGTTAAAGACAATTAACGTTCTTCTATTGTTCCGTGAATACAAGATAGTATGCATCGGCGGGGTCGCCGACACCAACGCTCGGGGTGTACAGGTAAACGGCCACCTTTTTGGACGAGTTTCCATAATAATGCTGGAATTCCTTCTGCTGGGAGACGCTCTGCCAGATGTATTTCAATTCGTTCTCATCAGTGACGGTCTCGTAGTGCCCACCATCGTTGATGAAAGAAATGCGGCTTTGCCCAGGGTAGGGGAGACCGTTGTCCATCGGCAGACCGGCGCGGAAATTGTCCGGGAAGTTCAGTGCGCCGCAACCGTTCCAGACGATGGAACCGTCCATCAGCAGGTTGTCGGTGTTGCGATAGAACAGTTTGATGTAGCCGAAGTCGCCCGGCGATTGATATTGCGAAACAAACGGGATTTCGTTGCCTGAGTTGAGCTTGTTGGTGACATTCAGCGCGTAAAACCCCTTGTATCTGAAAGTGAGATAGTCCACCTTGGAAATCAGGATGTGCTTTTGGAGGTCTGTCTCTTGCAAATCGCTCTCCGTGAAATCGTTGGAAGGCTGCCCGGCAAGGTGGTTGATGATTTGCATGTAAACGCCACTGAGATCGGGCATCAGCACCAAACTGTATCGGTTAGCGTAGAAGTCGTTTCCATAGAAGCCGGCGGTTAGGCCATCAGCAAGAGGGACGGGTGCGAGGGCATCGAGGAGTGCTTCGGGACTATCGAAGTGTTGGTTTCCGTTTCCCCATCCAGTACAGAGACTGAAAGATTTTCGGACTAAATTTGTGTATGATACTGAGTTCCGTATCTCGTTCATCCATTGCACGAAACCTGGTTTCAAAATGTCGAAATCACTGTCTTTGAGGGTCAGTGCGACATTACCCATGGAGTAGATTATCGCCTCTTTGGTGATACCATTTTCCGTTTTCAGGAACTTGTTGCCATCTCCGGCAACAAAACCGTGTTCGGTCAGCAGGGCGGCGGCTTCCGACTGCGATTTGCCGATGCAGGCCTTGAGCAGGGTGAAGTCGTTGGTGATGGGCTCCGGCACTTCGGGCGTGTAGTTAATGGGCTGCGGCTCCGACGGCAGCGGCGTTATGGGCTCGCGTGTACAAGCTGAGAAACAGAGGACCAGGATTATTCCGGTCAATATCATAATGCGCTGGGGTATATTACTTCTTTCCATTTTTGTGAAATATGATGCTGCAAAAATAATATTTTTCATGTTAAGGATGCAAAAAATCAAAAAGGTTACATTTGTTAATTTCCCCTCAACCAGCTCTTCAATGCCCCGCACTCCCGCAGGAAAACCTCGCGACTGACCACCGTATTTTTATGCTTTTGATACAGTTGCTGCAAAAGATCATCGACTTTCGCATTGTTGGATTTCTCCAAGCGATAGGGGGTAGTGTTGTAGATTGCGATGGACGCGTCCTGCAGCTCTACACTGCGGATGTCAGCCACGGTCAGCCGCTTTTCGGCAAGCTTCATCGCGTATTTGTTATAGCTCATCTGCTCTTTGTAACCGCGCTCCCGGCTCTTGAGGAATTGCAACTTGATGTATTCGTCCAGACTTTCGCTCAGGGCATAATCCCGATGTCCGAAAAAGAGGCTGTTGCCCCACCATTGGTGCGCCACCTCGTGCGGTACCCACGAGAAATCGGGCATCAGGGTATAGACATCGTAGAAATAATGGCCGAAGATGATCACGTCGCGCAACGACTGGCACATTACAAACTCGGGGTCGCCAATCTCCACGATGTTCATCGGATTCTGCGAGAGCGAATCGTTGAAAAAGGAACTGTAGAAGCCGTAGGAGTCCATGAACTCGTTGTAAAATTCTTCCGAATAAGAGGTTGTGTCGTTAAAGGCGCGGTAGAAAAGGAACGGTCGCGTCGGACTGTCCATCACCTTGCAGGTGTAGTTTTCTTTGGGTAGCAGTATAAGGTGCAACTCGTACGACGGTGTCATTACCGTCCCTCCGATAAGATAGTAGCTCTCCGCCTCGATACGGACAGTCGCCGTCAGTAGCTCGCTGTTGCGGTACGGGTACCAGTTGCCCTCGCGCCGCAACACGATGGCGCCGTCGGAAGCGCGGAAGTCGGCCAGCGGGAAAGCGTAGGCGAACTCCGCCTTGACGGGATTCCCTGCGAAGGTGATGGTGTCGCCGTTGCGCTGCCAACTGTCCATGCTAAGAGAGTCGATTCTGATGGTCTGCGATAGTAAGAGGTGATTTCGATAGTTGTTCTCGTGGGAGAAGTAACAGGTTCCCGATACCCGCATGGTGTCACCGTCGATATGACAATTAAGACTGTATTGGTTGTAGTTCACAAGCGCCGGGTGGATGAGGGTTTCTGACAGATCATAGCTTGCGAGATAATTCTCAATCGGTCCCAGATTGGCTCGCTCACGCCGCTCGGCCAGATGTTCGATGTCTGCAATGGGATAGAGTGCTGTGATACCGTCCTGACCATGAAGTTGGGTGCCGTACAGCTGCGGTTTCCCTTGATAGTTCAAGTCGCGGTCGGACATGTAGGCGATCCATGTGAGGTCAAAATCCCCAGTGTCGGCGGCGGCCAGGGCTTGTTCTAGGAACCAGTGCAGGAACTCTGGCGGCTGGTGCTGCGCGATAAGCGAGGCGAGGTCGCAGCATTTGTAACCGACCTTGGACAACGTCGGGAACCCGCGTTCGGCTATCAATTGCTTGAGTCCAACGAGATTGGCG
>JAFXTE010000052.1 GCA_017525245.1 Bacteroidales bacterium
CCCGTTGCTGGATCCGTTCGTTGGTCGGGCGCGCGACCGAGTACTCTTCGGTGGTGCAGGAAGTCAAAACGACCGCCCCGCCAAAGAGGAGCGGCGTGGCGGCGGATATGAGGACGGTGGCAAACGCCAGCAGCCAGGTTCTTAATTTTTTCGTAACGAACTTTTTCGTAATAATCACGATGCAAAAATATGAATAATATTAAAACTGGCAAGGAAATAATTATTCATAAAGGATGGTTTTAACACGCTGAAAAGATAGAAAATAATTATAGATAATCAACCAAAACACGATAAAACAACATAATTTTGGTTAGCTATCGTGATGGATAAGTCACCAAAATACCTGAAAAAAAGTGGTCTTGGCTAATTCTGCACTATCTCTTACACTCGTTTTGTCGGAAATGGGCGGGCGACTGTCCTTTCAGGCGCTTGAACCATTTGCCGAAAGCAGAGGGATCCTCAAAGCCCAAACGTACAGATATTGTTTTGATTGACAACCGCTTCTGTCGAAGCAAACGGATGGTATCACGCATCAGGTAGTGGTCTATCCACCAGCCTGCAGTATGTCCCGTGGCACGCTTGGCACATTCGCTCAGGTACTTGGGAGCCACACACAATTCGCCGGCATACCAAGCGACACGGTGTTCTCGTAGATAATGCCGGTCCAGCAGTTGCGTGAACCGCATCATCATCATTTCATGGCGTGCAGATTCCACATTCACCATGTTCGCCTCCTCAACATGCCCCCAAAACAACATTCGGAAGCCAAAGCTGAGCAGCATGGCATTGAAGTCGATCAAACTATTGGCATTAGGGTGCAGCAGCGCGTCACGCTGCAGTATGGCAATATCCTCCACAATACGCATTTCCTCAGGACTATAGTGGCGCACGGGATTCCTGTTCAGATTCGAATAGACAGTGTACTCGTTCTGCACTAAAAGCTTAGAAGCGAATTCGCTTGACAAGAGCCAGACAATGCTGTTGATGTTCTCATCCAACACTTCGGTCACCACATGCTGCCGCGGCAAAATGGCCAACGACGAATTGGCTGGCACTTGATACTGCGTGCCATCTATGAGGGCATTGACCTGACCGTTACGCACCACGATGAACGAATAGTAGTCTGGCTGCATGAAATCTAACCGATAATCTTTCATTTTCGGGTGTAGAAACAAAAAGAAATCCTCGCCGTTGCGATAGATTTCCGTCGTATCGGCAAGCTTGGGAAACAGGCTTCGCACGCTATTGTCGTCCATACGCTTTCAATAGTCAAAATTTTCGCAAAAATAGCACTTTTTCCATTGCGTAGAAACATCTTTTTCTCAAAGGAAAAAATGGCTAATCTTACGGAAAAATCGTCTAGTATTGCAAACTCTAAATACACTATTTTTGCCGCGATTAATTTAGATTTTCCGATTATGAAAAGATTATTCGCTTTCGCATTGTTATCCGCAGTATGCTTTTGCACTATAGCACAGACCGTTACCTTTACGGGGCGTGACACCGAAGGTCGCTATGTCAAGCTGGATCGCGTGATTGTCACCAACCTTACCACAGGGTGGCAGACGACCCTCTTCTGGCCCGACACCACTTTAAAGATGGAAAACATCAACTATGGAACCCTTCTTTCTGAAAAGAGCGCGTTGACCTTGTCGCAAAACAACCCGAACCCGTTCAATGGCTCCACCGAGGTGGAACTCATAACAGCCAATACCGGAGTTGTGACATTGGTGATTGCAGATATGAACGGCCGAGTGGTAGAGACGATGAGCACAGCGTCTCTACAAGCAGGAACGTACCAATTCCAAATCACCCTTGAACACCAAGGGGTTTATGTGATGTCGGCCCAACAGAACGGACTTTCGTCATCTATCAAGATGGTGTGTAACGAGGGTGGCGGTGGCAACCGCGTTGAATATAAATCAGGTCATGCCGAGACGCGCCAAGGCACGTCTCACGCACGCACCACCGACCAGATAGAATTTACGGGTTACGCAATCCTTGACGATGTTGAGGTGAAAACCACACCCATCCGAGAGAACGTCAGCAAGTCGCAGACCATCACATTGCCTTTTGCGAGAGTCTATAAAGGGACAAAAACGGTTTCCGAGAAAAAATCCGACGAATTCCGCGTGGCTCTTTCTCTGAGTCCTTTTTCGCTCAATCAGTTTGAAAAAGGATACTCTTTTGAGATCGGCGACAGAACCGCCTCGACTCCGGAGGAGCTTCAGCAGATCTACCGTGAACTTGGTTCCACCGAGATGTACGTGCGGATTGCCACAAAACGGCATGTGACCGCCGAGGATGTCACCGACGGAGAACCTGACGAGAATGCCAACGTCCACACATTCGACCAAGGAATACGCCTGTGCCAGATTGCAGCGGAATTGAACATTCCCATCAATCCTGAAATCATGTGCGCTTACACGTATATGGACATGGACAAGCAGCAGGCACCGCGTTTCGACGAGTACCCGGAATTCAACTACCTGATGAACGGCAAAGCATGGTCGAAGCTGACACTTGACGAGATCTGCACGGTGTTGGAGGCATACGGGGAGTTTGTGGGTGAGGCAATTCTCGGCACCGGTTGCACGGTCAACAATTGGAATCTCGGCAACGAGGCCAATTTCGGTTTCGCCGGCATCAGCATGGGCTTGGAAACTGCGGTTGACCCCAAATTGGCAAAGGCCGGAACCCTTAAGAAATACACGGCGCCGGTGTTTGCACGCGGCTGGCTGAAAAAACATGTGTGGGAGCATAATGCCAAAGCGTACGCAGCCGTGAAAAACGGAATCTTGAACGCATACGCAAAATTAGGCATTGACGCTTCAAATGTCAAGTTCTCCACGCACATCGCCACTGTGGTCTTCCCGGCTGGCTGCAGCGCCAAGTTTTTCAACGTCATGAAAGAAAACGGATATGAGATGGAGACGGCTGGCATCAGCTACTATCCCAGTGCACCCTCCATGTCTCTGAACAAGAAGAGTTTGCTGAAAAAAACGGTGAAGAAAATCAAGAAGAAATGCGGGCTTCCCGTTTTCATCGGTGAGTTCTCTTACCCTTCGGGGAAAATGGACGGTCCCTTCGCCGGTTGGAACAAAAAAGTAAAGGGTTACAAACACGACCAGCAGGGACAAGCCAACATCTATGCCGACGTGGTAAAGTGGGGTAAAGCGAACGGCATGGCAGGTATCCGTTACTGGGCTCCGGATTATGAGGGCTGGTACGCCATGTCCATGTTTGATTTTTCCAACAAGAAAGGTACGGCCAAAACCATCTTGAAGAATCATAAAACCATCGTGGAATAAGAAAGATTCTGTTTGTTATGTTTCGTTAGTCTCTCGGAACCGTTTTTTCAGTATTTCTATCACTTCCCAGTCGGCGGGCAGCCATTGCACGCTGTCGAGTTCGTCAGGGGAGAGCCAGCGGGCGGCCTCGTGTTCGAGGAGGGTGAGCGAGCCGCTCTCCACGGTGCAGAGGAAGCAGTGCATGGTAAGGTGGAACTTGGGGTAGTCCCACTCAATAGTGTGCAAGAGCTCCCCGACGGTGATGTGGGTGTCCAGTTCCTCCCGGATTTCGCGGCGGAGGGCCTCCTCGGGGGTCTCGCCGGGTTCGATCTTGCCGCCGGGAAACTCCCACCAGTCCTTCCAGTCGCCGGCCCCGCGCTGGGTGGCGAAGATGCGGTTCTGGGAGTCGTGGATGACGGCGGCGGAAACGGTGATATGTTTCATCATTTTGATTATAAAAGATTCTCAAAGTTCCAAGACAGAAATTCATCAACCGGAATGCCATCTGTTCCGACTATGATTGACTGCTGGGGGTGGAACTTATTTGTGAATAATTTCAGACCTTCATTGGTTCCTCTTCTTCCGCTCTTAACCTCAATGGCTATCTTTTGATCACCGGAATCTACGACAAAGTCAACCTCAGCATCATTCTCACGCCAGTAATACAACTTGTAATCGTATTCATCAGCTTGATTGAGAAGGTGAGCTCCGACAGCACTTTCCACCCATCTACCCCATTGATTTGGAGTTGTGAATGTCTTATTGAACGTGGTGTTGGTTTGTGCGGTGAGCAGCGCCGTATTGTAAACCATCAGCTTAGGTACAGAATTGTACTTACGCGCCTCGTCTTGGGCATATTTCTGAAGACCGCAGAGCATGCGTGCCTCGTCCAGCGTATGCAAATAATTCGCTAAGGTTGTCACATTTCCAGCATCTTGTAGTTGTCCAAGCATCTTGTTCAGCGACAATTCTTTACCGGAATACACACAACCCAAATCAAAGAGCTGTCTCATCAGCGCAGGCTTATAGACAGTCTTTGTTGTCAAAATATCTTGTTCTATGGCAGGGGCAATAATGCTGTCCTTGATATATCTTCGCCAACGACGTTCGTCGTGTATATATTTAGCCCCGCCAGGATATCCGCCAAAGTAGATATACTGGTCCAAGTTCATGCCAAATGCTTCGTGCATCTCGCTATAGTTCCAGTGCGGCATGCGAATCAGTTCAAAACGCCCTGCCAACGATTCTGTCAGCCCATCTTTCAGCAACAATCTCGAAGACCCGAGAATCACCACTTTCATATTAATGTCAAAACGCGTGTCGTCATCCCACTCTTTTTTCACCGCCTCACTCCAGTTATCCAACTTATGCACCTCATCGATGACCAGCAGAAATTCTGGCGCGTTAGCCGCTTTCATCTTGGCTCGCGCCGTAGCCCACATCTCGCTGATCCAAAAGGTGTTCGTTTTGGGCACATTGTCAGCACTAACCGACAAATAAGGAATGTCTGTCTCTTGCAGCACCTGCTTGACCATCGTTGATTTACCCACCTGACGCGACCCTGCTATTGTCTGAATCTTATCACGTGGTTCTGACAATCTTGACTTCAACACATCACATTGTAATCTCTTAAACATAATCGTCTGATTTAGCGGCGCAAAAATAAGAAAAATTCTCAAATCACAATAAGAAAATTCTCAAAAGTGACAACAAAAATTCTCAAATCATATTCGTTGTAATGCTGTTTCACTCGTTCTTGTTCAGTATGACCAGTGCGCCGATGACGCCCGGCACCCATCCTGCGCAGGTGAGGATGAAGACGATGAGCACGGACCCGCATCCGCGGTCGATGACGGCCAGCGGCGGGAAAATGATGGAGAGGATGACGCGGAAAATGGACATAGCGGTTCGGTTTTTTGAATGGGCAAAAGTACAAAATTATGCTTCTTTATAGGGCATCCATTTCGCCAGAACCATTCCAACGAGGATGAACCAGCCTCCGCCGAGGGCGGCCAAGAGCGGGAACCACGGGAGCGCCTCGCAGGGCAGCAACGCCGGCACAATGGCGATGGCCAAAGCCGGGGCGAAGGGTTTGAACCGACGGAACAGCAGAAGCATAAGAGACACTGTCACAAACGTGCCCAATGCCAGCGGAAGGCCCCACCGATGATGGAGCAGCAGACAAGTGAGGGTGCCCAAGCCGGCGGCGGCGATGATGAGAGCCCAGATGGTCCACGGGCGTTCGCGGAAGCCGCTGCGGCGGTTGGAGAACTCGATCATAGTGACCACCAGAGGAGGCACTGCGAGAAAACGGAGGGTGGGGTAGGGGAGGCAGAGGGTGACGGCCAGGGGGAGGCACACGGAGGCCGTGAGCAGAACCAGCTGGAGTCCTCCGAAGGGATGGTATTCCGTACGTTTCTCTTGTCGGAGCCAGCCTCTGCCGAGGGCCAGCAGCACCGAAATCACCAGTACGCAGGCGGGATAGAGCCATGAGGTAGTGCACACCAGCACGGGCAGCATAGCCGCCGAAACGGTGGGGTACATATTGCACCGCACCAACCGCAGCAGTCCCATCACGATGACGAAAGCCAGCGCAAAGCGGACTTCGAAGCTGGCGGGCAGCAGCAGGTTGAGGGCCAGCCCGATGGTGGCCGCGGCCGTCAGGTAGAGGGGGATCTGCCATCCGCGTATGTTCCACACCGCCTTGGGCATCAGCCAGAGTCCGACGCACAGCGCGGCCGCCTCGGGGAAGATGACCTCGCTTTGTCCCGAAACATCCGCCACAACCACCATCAGCGTGAGGAACAGCGCGACCGCAACATTCCGTTTCATCGAGGAGGTGAGCATCAGGGGTTGTACTATTTTTCGTGGGCGGCCTGTTTCAGCGATTCCAGTGCGCGGCAGAGCTGGTCGGGGCAGGAGGTGGGCTTCCCTCCGCAGCGGATGCCGTTGAGTTTTGGGATGACGTCGTCGATTTTCTGTCCGACGACCAGCCGGCAGATGCCCTGGAGGTTTCCGTCGCATCCGCCATAAAAGAAGACCTGCCGGATGACGCCCTCGTCATCGACGGTCACATCAATGAACTGCGAGCAGGTGCCTTGGGTTTTGTAGAGGGTGTGGGGCATAATTATGATTTTTATTTTTTCCCTTATTATTTATGTTATTCCTTTCTTTCCCTCAAATCTCCTTGTTATATAACATGCGTACGTATTTGAGATTTAGCAATTCCCCATGTTTCATTTTACCTGCTATATTTATTGGGTTGTCGCCGAACGGGAAGAAGTGCCCTAAATAGAATTTCATTGCTCCGGATTTGGGATTGATTTTCATATCTGTTACCTCATAATATCCTCGCATGTCATACGAAACCATTGGCATCAGATATTTTATACTCATCAGACTAACCGCGGGAACCGCCTCCATGATATACTCTTTGGCATCTCCTGTATTATATTTGTTGTGATTCTTATCACTCTTTCTAACTACCGCAGTAATGATACATTTGCAATTTTCATCTATTGCAGGAGCAGTAACATGAAGTTGAGTTTGTTCTTCTGCACCAAACAACGTATTCGGATCCACGTCCAACTGGTCCTTGGGTATCGGGTGCCTATAGAAATACAAGTCAATCAGTTTAAACGTATCGGTATTGTCCACATTGCGGTCCAGCGCCAATGCCATGCAGTTGGTAGATACCGCATAAGGAGCGAACACTTTGCCAAGTACTTGTTGGAAATTGTCGTGCAAGAATTGTTCTGCCTCATCTTGAACTTTCGGTTTGATGGCAAAGAAATTATACTGCGATTGGAGAACACTCTTGATGTTATCACGGAATATACTCCGGATTTTCTGAGTGTTCTCACCAGCACCTTGCACGTAGCACGCAAGCACAAAGAGGAAGTTTATATTATATGCCTGCAATATCAGCGTATCCCGATCAAATAGACGGTTGTCAAAATGATACGATATCTTATAATTTTTACCGTCACTCATCGGCTCCAGTTGCAAGTTGGCATCATGGTAATTATTCAACTGGTTGGCTTGCAGATGTCCACGGATAAAGAAATTAGGCGTGATATTGTATCCCTCGGTCGTGTTGTCTCTGTATAGCAGGTTTTCCCGTTGGAACTCCTCTGGATTCTGGTTGAAAAAATCAATATTGTACTGGATAACGTTCTTGGCGTATGTGAACTGCTTGTAGATGGAGTTCGGACCGATGTCGTTGTCGTCTTTGTAATACTTGCTGTCACCGATGAAATAGATTTGTTTCTTGTCTTCTATCAGCGCGTTGTCGCGGTAGATATGGTCGATTATCTTTCCGTCTTTTTGTGCTTTCAGTCCTCCTGATATATCACTATCTCCGATGAGCGAGTCAATCATATCTTCAAAGACAAGGTTGAACTCGCGAACCAGCATAGCCTGTTCGTCGTCATTGTCTTTGCTTTGTACATACTGTGATTGCTCGAAGAACGTGAAAAGCAGGTTCCACAACTGCACCATCTCATCCGTGAAGTACTTGCGGCGATTTTGACGGAGTACACGAATGCCTTTTCCACTGTCTATCATGGATTGGATGGCCTCGGGTTTGAGCAAGTCGTACCCGAATGCCGGACGGACATTAAACTTGAATTCCTGAGCGAGATAGTTCAGTACTGAGTAAAACAGCACTATCAGCTCTTCATCGAAGTTAATGTCTTTCTGTTTGGTGTGCGGTTGAAGGTAAATAGGTACACCGTTTTGGATGAGTGCCTGTGTTCGGGAGATTGTTTTCTGCCAATGGATCTTGTTTTGTCCGGAGTGCTTGAGGCGGGTGATATAGGCAAACAGGTTCTTGTGCTCTTTGTCAAACTTCAGCAAGGAAAGCACAATATCTATCATTGTCTCGCTTCTCGGACCTTGGTGCGAAACCACGTTCTGCAATATCTCCGATTCTTCTCCTAACTTGTCTTTGCGTTGGAAATAGAGTTTGATAGCGCGGTATATCCATACGGAAAGGCTGAACACATTGGCTTTATGCTCCGGCTTGAGGTTGTCGAAGTCGATAATCTCTTCTGGATCGTATTCACCAAAGGCTTTGCCGTCGATGATGAATACTTTCGGCAGGATAAACACCATGTCCGGAATCTTGTGTGATAGGAAATAACCCACATAGGGTATCTTGGCTTTCCCGTCACGCAGTTCCGTGAAATAGTGCGGGTCGAGTATGGCACTCAACCTGTCCTTTGCGTAGCCGTATTGCTCAATGAGGATTTTCATTTAGAGGCAACTTCCAAGTAATCCATGAACTGTTGCAATGTCTCTGTCGCTTGGTCTCCGTATAGGTCTTTGAATGTGAATTTGCTTAATACCTCTTTGCCGTCAACGGTTGTTTTTCCGTAGAAGAAGTATTTGTTGTTTTCCGTCTCGTCACGCAGCACCTCGTACCAAAGGTAGAACATTACTTTGCTCTTGAAACCTTTTTCATCGATGGAGTGTTTGATGAAGAAGTTACCCATTTGCTTGTCTTCGCTCTGGGTAAGATCGAAAATCTTCTCATTCACTTTTTTGATGAACTCAACCCACGAATAGGACTTGTCGCCG
The DNA here is from genome assembly GCA_017525245.1 of Bacteroidales bacterium. GTDB lineage: Bacteria > Bacteroidota > Bacteroidia > Bacteroidales > WCHB1-69 > F23-D06. Next base: position 8,871 of record JAFXTE010000052.1, read on the forward strand.
ATTGTGATGTCAAACTCGCCCGATTTGATGGTTGTGTCATAATTGATGGGCACGTATTCCCATTCCCAACGGCGTTTGAAAGCACTATCCATGGGGAACAGACTCTGGTCGGAGGTGTTCATGGTGGCGAGGATGTGCAGGTTTGCCGGCAGGCAAAGCTTTCCGTCTTGGATGCCTTCGGAATCCACTCCTAATTTTTCCTTAAGGTATTGTGCCAAATCCTTGTCTGCTTTAATTTTGTATTCAGAAACGCCTCCCTTTCTGTCCAATAGTTGGAACAGGTCGCCAAATATCTGTGCACAGTTACCACGATTGATTTCTTCAATGACCAGATAGGTCGGTTGATCGGAATTTTTATACGCATAAACGTACGCATCGGTAAAGACTTGTGGCACAAATTCATATACTATCTCTTCATCTTTGCCGGTCAAAGTCTTTTCCTCTTTGGATGTCGGTTTCATGGTAGGCTTGTAACATCCTACGAAAGAAGCATAATCCGTATCAGGATGGAAAGTCATACGGAACACATTTGGCAAATCCACTTCGTCTCCGTTATCCAACAATTCTCCGGTTAGTTTCTTAACTTCATGGCTTTTGCCTGTGCCGGGGGCACCGTAGAAGATTTGCTGGAGAGGGGAGTCTTGTGCAGACGAAAGCCTTGATTTTTGTAAAAACAATTCTTTCTCTAACAAAGCAATCAGTTGCTGGGCTGATTCTTTATCCATTTGGATTGTTTGTGATGCACTGTCTGGATTTTGACGTGATGAACTGCCATAAGTCTCTATTTGAAACAATCCTTCCTCTATATTAACGGAATATGTAGCTTTTACTATATCTTGTTTTCTAGGAGACTTCTCTTTTTTCTCACAATCAGAAACTATTATTCTTGCCATGTTTTTATAGATTTATCATCGACTTTCGAGTATTAGCTCTTGAATTGTCTAAACAATTTGTTTGACTTTTGATATTTTATCTGATACTTCGTTTATATCTTTATCTACTGTAGCCATATATTAATTCTAAACTGTATAATTCATACCATAAGGAAACCAACGCATTCTGCAAACAAATTCACGAATGTATATTTCATTTTACCTGCCATTATTTAGACCATTGATAATGCTTAATGCTATCGCATAAATATCTTCATTTTGTTTTTCGCAAATGTCAAAGCATTTACTTGTCATTTCATTAAGAGCCTTTGCTTCGTTATTGGAGAACGCTTTTTCTCCGTTCTTTTTCATGTAATCGGAAAAATCTTCGTCCGGATGAAATCCCATACCAAGAGCCAACCCGTTCGGCTCTATCACATATCGCAAGAATTGTTCAACATCTTGCATCGTTTGTGTCTCAAAAGTTTTCATACTATACCATATTTGGCTTATTTAGCGAATCCTAACATCTGCTTGAACAAGTCCGAGTATTTTCGAATGTTAAGTCTAATACGTTTGAAGTCTTCATCACTAAATGCAGCATCTCCTTTCCGAGTTTTTAACACTTCTTTCCCGTCGATACTCTCACTTTTGCAATGTGCCAATTGATTCCTTATAGAGATAATATCCTCATTGTAGTCTTCTAAGAAATTAGCCTTTCGTGGTATATAAAGATCGGAGGGAATAATATAATTTACGGCTTTTGCCATAGAATATGACTCAAGGTCTGGGATAATTTTGTCTATTGACAAGCTTTTCCAAACATGACAACACATTTTGCTTTTTCCGTTACAATTTTCCAATAAATCCTTGATTCTTTGCTCTTGGGATTTTGTTATATGTTTATGAAATAATTGAGTTTTTTCTTCTGATGCAGAGAGAACATAATACTCATTGAGGATGTCCGACATCAAAACATCCAATTCGCTCACTTCTGCCATAACGAGACCACGAAGATTATTGAGGTCTTGAACTTTGTGAATCGTGGTTTTGATAATGGAATTTACTTTGTTTATGAACAAGTCTTTATTTCTGCTGGCAAAATATACTCCTTCTAAATCTAAATCATGAGCCCGTTGTTTGATTTTCTGCAAACCATCCGCAGAATAGAAAATGACATCGGTATATATTTCTCTATCACGAATGTTCTTTATGAGCACATCGCCGGTAGGCTCTGACTCCAGATTTAAGTCCATTAAGATTAAATCGTAGTCATTAAACATTATTGCATCATTCTGCTTGCTTGCAAAAGTTCTATCATAATCGAAACCATATTGTTGTTCAACCAACTCTTTGATTTCTTCTTCGATTGACTCTGCCCAGTCAGAATCATTTTCCACCCATAATATTTTATACTTCAGCCTCATATTTAGAACGTTATAACAAATTTAACACCTTTGTTTTTATAGTTGGAATGATAGGTCTCATCAATACTTATCGTTCCTTGCAATTCTTTTTCCACAAATTGCTTGATATTATACAAACCAAGTCCTGATCCATTTGTTGTCGTTACTCCCTTTTCAAAAATAGATGCATGATCCGAGATTGTTTCGTTAAGACCTTTGCCATCATCGGATACCTGCATACTAATATGATTGTCTGCTAGTGGCGCAAAAACGACTTCAAAGTGTCTGGCTCCTGCCTTAATAGAATTGGAGAGTAAATTATCAATTATTAGGTTCACCTCCAATGGCCTGAAACGCATTGTTTTTTGGCACCCATTTGTAACACAACGGAACTGAATGTCCTCATAATAATCTGGCAAAACGGATGTGAGGTATTGGTTAACGAATTCCACTACATCTGCTTGAAGGATTTCTCCTTCCACATTGAAGTTCGCCTTTGAGGCAAACATTGAGATAGATACTATTTTTTTGTTGGCTCTCGCTATTCTTTCTACAGCACGGCTCATTGTTTCTTTTTCGGCACTGCTTGTCTTTAATTGACGGATGAGTGTGTCTAAAGAATTCTGAATAGTAAGGGCATTCAAACGAATATCATGGTGATAACGGATAATTCTATCCTTGTCCAAATTCTCAACAGATTGCAAAAACAAATTCTGTTTTTTCTTTTGATTTAATTCTTTTTCCGCTTTTTCTCTCTTCGCCGCTTCCTCTTTCTGCTTTTGTTCTGCTTCTTTCCGTTTAATCTCTTCTTCTCGTCTTTTTAGTTCTGCTTCTTTAGCTTGAATTTGGGCCAATCGCTTTGCTTCTGCTTCTTCTTGTCTTTTTCTCTCTGCTTCTCTTCTGCGTTCTTCCGCCTCTTGTGCTTTGCGTTCCGCTTCCTCTCTTTTTTTCTCCGCTTCGATGGCTCGTTGTTCGGCAGCTGCTTTTTCTTTCTGTAGTTCTCTGATGTGTTTCTTGGCCTCGTCAATGCTTAGGAGCATATTTTCATCATTTGTGCTTTCTGCGATTTTTTCAAGATCATTGATGAATTGAGGCTTAATGTTTTCAATTTCAGATTGATCTGAAAGGATATTTGCAAGTTCTTTGTTATAAGATATAATCTCAACGTTTTTATCTCGGGCAAGAGACTTTATCAACTGAACGAAATCTATTTTACTACCTATACTAGACTTTAGCAAGTATTCTGGAGTATCATTGTCTTTGTCGTTGTCTTGTAATTCTTTCCGTTTGGCTTTGGCCTCTTCCTCTGAACTAAAATACTCTTTTTGCAAAAAAAGGCCTCCCCATAAAACTCCCATAACATAACGTTCCAATCTCCGATGAGCAGTTTCAAACAACTTAAATAATTGTTGTGAAGTTTTAGTCTCAATCAAACCACCATCACGACTAGACACTTCTTTCAGCTCATCAATCTGATCTGTAATTACGTCAACTCTACCAAATAAATCTCGTGTTCCAAGAAATCGTTTGTTACCTTGTTGTGCTCTATAATCTAAGCCCCAACTATCATCACCTGTTTTTCCAAAAGGCATTATTCTAAAACCATTTCTGAACAAAAAGATGGAACCATAATTTACAGGTTCAATCCCCATTAGTCGAGTAAAGTTGTTTTTGGCAGAACGGTTTAGATAATAAAGATTGACTCTTACGTCCTCAAGTTTGTCATATAAAAGGTTCTTTTCTCGAATTTCATACATATTAACACCACGGTCAGAAAGAGTGGTAAATATATATTCTTTAGTCAACTTTACATCAATCTGGGTGGTTTTTAGATTAAGAATGCTTGTTATGCTATTTTTTAAAACACCATTGACCAATTCTCTCTCGTGTTTCCCGTTTTCAATGCACCTCTTGTCTTCAGCAAGTTCACTTTTACATTTTATCTCTATGCTAAAATCGTTTGTTTCAGCAAAAGGATTAATAAGTTTTTCCAGCGAATGCTTGAGATCCAGTAACCGCTTTCTGGTCCATGGCATTTTTTCATCATTCAATCTACTGATTTCAAGAATCGTCCCATTAGTTTTATTATCTGGGAAAATCGTATCATATTCTGTTACTGAATCATGACCGACATTTATTTTGGCAAATTCAAGATTTTGGTCAATTTCAAAATCCGTCCATTTAACTTGAATCACTTCAAGTGTGTTTGAAGAAACACTTTTGGTTTTCAACAACAACTCTTTTCCGAGTCTATCGCAAGAAAAACGTCCAATCCCCTTGGCCCCTGCATAATGACGGCGGATGTTATCTCTATAAGATTTCTGCTTTTCATCAGAATTGGCATCTTCAGTGCCGTCTTTTTTTGCAGAATAACCCAAAAACAACCATTTGTTTTTTATGTCATATAACGACATGCCTTTGCCATTATCAGCTATGATAATTTTATCCTCAAGGAACTCTATTACTACTTTTTTGGCGTAAGCATCATAGGCGTTTTTTACCAACTCAAATATGGCTACGTTATCGTTGATAATCAAATCTTTACCAACAAGATCTTTTAGAGCCGAACTGATTTTAAACTGCAGTTGTTCCATATCGTAGCATATATAATAAAATTATTCCCGCTTGCTCTGCAAACAGCGGCGGAATAGCATTGCCAACTTGGGTATAGCGAGGCACTTCCACCTTGCGCATCTTGCCGCCAGTGGTGTATTTCTTCTTGATTTCGTACCAATCCGGAAACGATTGGATGCGGGCACATTCACGCACAGTCATGATACGGGGTTCGCAGTAATGCAGGTAGTCATCAGGATGACCGGTAATGGTTGGCGAAACAGCGTTCGGGTCCAAAACGGTAATTCCACGCTGCATAATTCCCCATGGTTCTCGAGCTTTTCCGTCAATTCGTTTGCCGCGTTGCGGATAATCAGCCAATAATCGTTTGTAACAATCCATTTTCTCCGGTTTGTGCTTTGCGAAACTATGACTGTCGGCTATCTCATGTGTCTTGGGATAATCCCCACGCATCAGTTTCTCGTATGCCGTCAGTTTTTTGTTGCCGTACTTTCCGGAATAAAACCCTTTGCGATCCGGACTCGGCTCTTCTCCATTGGAACGCAACAGATCGGAAATGGCTTCCTTTAGTGTTACGGTTGGCTTCAATCCTTTTTGCGACAAGAAGTTGTCTCGGTTTTCCATCAATAGATTTTCGAAATTCTCGGGAGAACCGACATCTTTTCGAACACCCACTAAGATGAAACGCTTGCGACGTTGCGGAACACCATAATTGGAAAAATCTATGACGTGGGGCTTGACATTGTACCCTAATTCTTCCAAACCGCATATCACTTTATGTGAATATGGCTCAGCACCGTCTTTCTTGTTCTTGTCGAAAGCGTATGTAAAGCCTTTCACATTCTCGAAAAGAATCATCTTGGGCTGCACCAATTCAATGAACTTGATATAAGAAAATACCAATTGGTTACGGACATCTTCCTCTACACGTTTACCTGCCATGGAAAAACCTTGGCACGGAGGGCCTCCAGCAACCAAATCCACCTTACCTCTCAATGATTTCAACTGTTTCGGATACTTTTTCAATACCTCATTAATATCATGCTCAGTTTGCGGCAACCAATCTGGCCAGTTGAAGTGTTTTTTGTTGTCAATCAGATTATATTTCAGCGTTTCAAATGCAAAAGCATTTTTTTCAATGGCGAACAAGCTTTCCCATCCAGCTTGATACAAACCAAGCGACAACCCTCCCGCTCCCGCGAAAAGGTCTATCACCGTGGGGGTGTCACTCGCTCTATGTGTTTGATTTGCCAACATTTATCGCTAATTTAAATGAAGCCCGCAAAAATACGCATTTTTTCTTTTATCTCCGCAGCGTTTTTCCCAATTACAAAATATCCTCCGCCACTTCTTCCTCGCTTATCGAATACTTCCCCATCAACCGCTGCACCAGCCAAATAGCCTCTTCCTTGTCGAGCTTGTAACCCAACACGTCGTAGTAGGCGGTTGCTGCGTGGTTCTGTTAGGATCGCCTTATTGTTCTTTCGGCAATCTGTGTGATCTCTTTTACAGATGTTTCTCGTTTTCCGTCAACGTGATCATTTTCGTGACCTCACGAAAATGATCGTCAATGTTGACACCCAGCGTTTTACACGTCTGCATGTAACGACCAATAGTAGTCGCAATTATTTTCCAGTTGGTATGTAATATCCCCCCTTTTTCCCATACTTACATAGTAAATAACAAAACCTTTTGTTTTGCATTGTACAATTTGTCTTTCACTGCCGAAATTGACGAAAGTAGGTTGATGAAGGTGCATTTCTTCTTTGGCATAAGTCAGCTTTTCTTTATCAGGTTCTCGGTTCCATTGTCTTGCATCAGCCGTATTAGCTCCTCCTTGGGCGGAAGGGCCTTCAAGACTTCGGGATCCATCTCGTCGGCGGTCCTATAGGTGGCCACGCCCATCGGCTGGCGAAAATCCTGCATTATGTATCCAGCATAGTCCTTGTCTGCGTCCTTGCACAGGATGAGACCAAGGGGAGCCTCCTCGTGACTGCGTCGGTCTTCATCGTTCAGTATGCGGAGATAGGCACTCAGTTGGGCGAGATAGCTCACTTTGAATTTGCCGTTTTTCAGTTCAAACACAACAGTTCGGTTCAGGTCACGATTGAAGAAAAGGAGATCTATCCAGTGATCGTGGCCCAGTTTGTCGTAATGTACCTGACTGCCGCAGAAGGCAAATCCGCGCCCGAAGGTCATAATGAAGCTCTTTATATTGTGGACAACGTTGCTTTCTATCACACTTTCGTCCACATCCTCATCGTGCATACCCAGCTCTTCTACATTGATGAAATCAAGCAGATACTCATCTTTAAACATCCGGATAGCACGATATGCCTGTTTGTGGTCGGGGATAGTGCTCAAGAAGTTGTTCGGCATCTTTTCCTGATGGTGATAGAGATCTTGCTTTTTGATAATGCTAGGCAAGTCTTCGGTTGTGGGCTTGTAATTGTGGCAATACCGTATATAGAACAGACGTTCGTCAAAGTCCTTTGTGTGATTTATGATTGCCATATGGTGCGTGAAACTGATGCTCAGAAACTCTGCAAGAGGGAACTCCGCATAATTCGTCAGTTGTAACTGACGAATAGTAGTCTGCTTATTATTAGCGATTTGTGCTTTGTTTTCAGAGGTTTCCAACTGGAATCCTGTTAATTCGTCAGTCACGACTGACGAATTGGACTCAATATGCTTCCAAGCCTCATAAAACAGACGCATATTCTTTAGATTCGTCTCACTAAATCCACGAAGACCTGGAAGTTCAAGCTTAAGGCTGTCGCTAATATGTTTGAGTGCCCCGGTTCCCCAATTTTTGTTGCGGGTGTTCTCGGAAATGAATCTTCCAATGCCGAAATACAGAGCCAACTGCTCTTGATTGACAGCCTTTGCTGCTCTCGCCTGACTCTGCAGAATCGCAGTTTTGATAACATCTACTGCGTTTTGATAATGCCTTATATCATTCATCGTTCCTCTTAATGTTTCAAATTTCCACCCCACAAAATATATACTTATTTTGTTTCCGTCGCTATTTCCTCCCCACTCAAGCCATACTTCCCCATCAGCCTCTGCACCAACCAAATAACCTCTTCCTTGTCGAGCTTGTAGCCCAACACGTCGTAGTAGGCGGTTGCCGCGTGGTTCCACCTGTAGGACATCACCGGCCCGGGCTCATGGCCTCTCACAAGAAAGTCGGAGAAGTCGGGCACTTTCTGCCATTCAGGTAGTGTGCCATCGGCTTCGATGGTCAGTTCCAGATAGTCGCCGAAGCCCATATCGTACGGGGGAATCAGGGCGCTGGGGACGTAGCCTTGGATCTGCCATAGCGGCTTCATGTCATTGTCATACAAGGTGTAGGTGCCTTCGTCGCGCACTTTTGCCCAAACATGCAAATAGCCATTGTTTTCGTCCCAGTCCTTCAGCTTCTTCTCCCTTAAATCTATCCAGAACTCCAGTAATTTGGTGCTCTCATCGTACATCGGGGGCACGAAAGATTCGTCACACTCTAATTTTGGCATCAGACCATCGTCGAATGAGATTGACGTGTAATTGTCGCGTTTGTCGTAAGGGATGGTAATACGGAGGAATCTGGCCTCGTTTTCAAGTTTTTCTTTTAATGTTGTACTCATAGGTTTATGTTTTTGGTTTATAAATAGTGGTCAAATGACCGATTGTTTTTCCGATGTTCTTTGTCTTCTTGTTTTCTTTCAAATATTTTGTTTTCAATATATTATGGCCACAAACAAACATTTGTCTGCTGTTTGCAAATATACAATTTTTTTAATATAACAAAACAAATAAAAAATATTTTGACTTGTGATGGAATGTCTGTCGCTTCTCGCCCCTGAAGGGGCTTTCTTGGTCAGCAGGGCTGCATTCCCTTACCAAGCTTCTGTCCCTGCCGGGACATTTCATCGCCTTTCATCGCCTTTCATCGTCTCATCGTCTCATCGCCTCATCGCCTCATCGCCCCCGCGAGAGCAACCTCCCAATCCGGTTCTTCCCGTTCAGCTCCGCCACCAAGATGATGCCGAAGGCGATGGCTACAGTGACCTTCAGGGCAGTGATGCCCGTGTGCAGGGCGGCGCCAAGTTGCTCGGAGACAACGTTGTAGGTGGTCCAGAAGATGCCTGCGCCCGGCACCAACGGGAAGATGCCGCAGATCAGATAGACCGTGATCGGACACTTGCGCACGATGGCCAACACCATGGCCGTGAAGGTGACCAACACGGTGGCGAAAAAGACCACGTTGGCGACGGACAAGCCCGTGTGGTTCATTAAAATCAGGTAGAGCAGCCACCCCAACATCCCGCATAAACCGCTGTCTAAGTAGTACTTGCGGGGCACGCCGAAGAGCACGGCGAAGGCCACGGTGCCCACGTAGGCGGCTAACAGCTGCACGAACATCCCCGCCGTTTCGGGAGCGGCGGTCAACGTCTCCAAGTGCTGCATCGTGCCGCTGACGGCCGCGTCCAACATGAACGCCAAGGCCACCCCCATGGAGATGCAGAAGAAGGTGAGCAGCGCGTCTAACAGCCGAGTGACACCGGCGATGTAGTCTTCGTGCGCCAGGTCGCGGATGCCGTTGGTGAAGGGCACTCCCGGAATCAGCGGGATGATGGCCCCGATGATCATGTTGCTGAGGTGCGTGCCCAAACCCAGTCGGAACATCACCCCGCAGAGCAAGGTGGCCAGCAAGCCGCCCGTGATGGCGCCCGCGATGCGCGAAAGGTGCCGGTAACCGACGAACAACATATAGACCCAGAGCACCAACCCGGCCACGAACGCCGCTATGCTGTCGGCGAAGCCGCCGCCGAAGATGATGCAGAAGGCCGCGCTGCCGAATGCGGAGGCCGCAATCTGCTCCCAAGCGGGCTTCGGGCGCATGGCGCGGATGGACTTCAGCCGCGACTCTAACTGGTCGAGGTCACACTTGCCCACAGAAACCTCGCGGGAGAGCTGGTTTACGGCCACCACCTTGTCGAGACTCGCTCCTTTGATGGGGATGAACTTGGTGCGGGCGAACCCTTTCGCCGTGGCCATGATGCCGTTGCTGAGCACGAAGAAATTCTCGTCGTCCACGCCGTAGTGGCCGGCGATGCGACGCATGGTCTCATCCACGCGCGAGATCTCCGCCCCGTTCTCCAAGAGGATCGCGCCGGCCTCGTAGGCCAGCTCCATGATTCTGGTTTGCTCGTCCATATCTCGTATCTCCTTTCCAGTGTGCAAAAGTATGCAATTTACGAATACAAAAACACGAATTGTTCAGTAGAGACGTTTCATGAAACGTCTCTACAAGGACAAAAAAAACGGCAGATCCGTTTGAATCTGCCGTCGTGGATATGAATAAAATGAATTATTCTGCTGTTTCGGGAACAACGTTGAGCTTGATCTCCACCTTGAAGTCGCGGTGCAGGTTCACCTGAGCGGTGTATTGACCCAACTCTTTGATACGGTCTTCGCTGATGGCGATTTTGTGACGGTCGATCTCGATGTCGTGCTGGGCCTTGAGGGCTTCAGCGACCATGATGTTGTTCACAGAACCGAACAAAGTGCCGGTTTCAGAAGCCTTGGCGGGGATGTTGACCTCGAGGCCTTCGATCTTGCCGGCCAGGAATTCAGCTTCCTTGCGGATCTTCTCTGCCTTGAAAGCGCGTTGTTTGATGGTTTCCGCCAACATTTTCTTCTTTGCCGGGGTAGCGAGTTCGGCATAACCTTGCGGAATGAGGTAATTGCGGGCATAACCGTCTTTCACCTTTACGAGGTCGTCGGCAAAACCCAGATTAGCTACGTCTTGTTTCAATATAACTTCCATGACAAAATGCTTTTTTAGTTAGATTTTAAATTATCGGTGACGAACGGCAGAAGAGCCAGGTGACGGGCGCGTTTCACGGCCTGGGCCACTTTCTTCTGATATTTCAGGGAGGTGCCGGTCAGACGACGAGGCAGGATCTTGCCCTGTTCGTTCACGAATTTTTTCAAAAATTCAGCATCTTTGTAGTCGATGTACTTGATGCCGCTCTTTTTGAAACGACAATATTTTTTCTTCTTGATGTCAACTGCTACGGGAGCAATGTATTTAATATCGTTTTGCTGTGCCATAATCTTATGCTTCTACTTCGGTTTTGGGTTCTTCGTTAACTACTTCTTCAGCAACGGGTTGCTGTTCAGCCTGTTCGGCTTTCTGCTTGCGGTTGTTGCGTCTCTTCTCTGCGAAAGCGATGGCGTATTTGTCCATCGTCACGGTCAGGAAGCGGATGATACGCTCGTCGCGGCGGAATTGCAGTTCCAGCTCGCCAACCACGTTACCGTCGGCTTTGAATTCAAATAAATGATAAAATCCGGAGGACTTTTTCTGGATGGGGTATTCCAGCTTGCGCAGGCCCCAGTTCTCCTGGTGGACGATTTCTGCACCTTGGTCGGTGAGAATCTTCTCAAACTTCTGTACCGTTTCCTTCATCTGTTCATCAGACAAAACGGGAGTCATAATGAAAACGGTTTCGTAATGATTTGCCATACTGTTTTTTAATTTTTTATTTGTACTAAAATTTTGGGCGGCAAAAATACACTTTTTTCTTTTCACTCAAGTTGTTGAGTGAGATTTTTTTTCAACCATGAAAAAACAATTATGAATTATACATTTTAAATTGTGAATTGAAAAAATCGTATCTTTGCCCGTTTTTTGAACATTTCAAATTTAATAATACATTATGGAAAAAATCAAAATTGGTATTAACGGTTTTGGCCGTATCGGCAGACTGGTTTTCAGAGCAACAACAGAAAGAGACAACGTGCAAGTGGTCGCCATCAATGACCTTCTGGACGTGGATTACATGGCTTACATGCTTCGCTATGACTCCGTGCATGGCAAGTTCCAGGGCGAAGTGTCCGTGGAAGACGGTATGCTGGTGGTGAACGGCAACAAGATCCGCGTCACCGCTGAGAAAGATCCCGCCAACCTGAAATGGGACGAAGTGGGCGCTGACTATGTAGTGGAATCCACCGGCCTCTTCCTGACCAAGGAACTCGCTGAGGCTCACCTCAAAGCAGGTGCGAAACGCGTGGTGATGTCCGCTCCTTCAAAGGACGACACCCCGATGTTCGTCATGGGCGTCAACAACAAGGAATACGCTGGCCAGACGATCGTTTCCAACGCTTCCTGCACGACCAACTGCTTGGCTCCTCTCGCAAAAGTCGTTCACGACAACTTCGGCATCGTGGAAGGTCTCATGACGACGGTTCACGCCGCCACGGCCACCCAGAAGACCGTTGACGGCCCGTCCAAGAAAGACTGGCGCGGCGGCCGTTCCATCCTCGGCAATATCATCCCTTCATCCACTGGCGCTGCCAAGGCCGTGGGTAAAGTGATCCCCTCTCTGCAAGGCAAACTCACGGGCATGTCCCTGCGCGTCCCCACCGCTGACGTTTCCGTGGTTGACCTGACCTGCCGTCTTGAGAAAGCTGCCACCTACGAAGAGATTAAGGCTGCCATGAAGAAAGCTTCCGAAGGCGAACTCAAGGGTATCCTTGGTTACACCGAAGACGCTGTTGTCTCCACCGACTTCCTCGATGAGAAGAGAACTTCCGTGTTCGACGCTGGCGCCGGCATCATGCTCAACGAACATTTCGTGAAGCTGGTCTCCTGGTACGACAACGAAATGGGCTACTCCAACAAGGTTGTCGATCTGATCTGCAGCATGAACACCACCTGCCCGCTGAAATAGCAGTTAGTGATTGGCCCCCCTTGGCCCCCCTAAAGAGGGGAAACATCCAAGTGCAGTGGCCAGTTAACATCCAAAAACCATCAAATTATAAAAAATATGGAAAAGTACGTATGTGATTTGTGCGGTTATGTGTATGATCCCGAAGTCGGTGATCCCGACAACGGCATTGCCCCCGGCACCGCTTTTGAAGATCTCCCCTCCAACTGGACCTGCCCGATGTGTGGCGTGGACAAATCCAGTTTTTCGAAACAATAATTCGGTTTGCGATATGTGTGATGTAGGGGCGAATCGCATACGCCCCACATCAATTGCAAATCCAATAAAAAACCAAGCGACCGTCCCCATAGAGACGGCCGCTTTTGTGTTATTAAGAATAATTGTAGAGACGTTTCAGGAAACGTCTCTACAGTGTCGTTTTTATCTGTCTGTGTGTATTCATATTTTATGTACATTTGCCGTCGCAAAGTGGTGAAGGATTTTTTCAAAATCCTGAGAGGGAAACAGGTGCAAGTCCTGTGCAGTACCCGCTGCTGTGAGTTTCATTAAGAGGAGCTGCAAAAGGCCACTGTCGGACGACGGGAAGGCGCAGTTCTGGAAACGAGTCAGAAAACCTGCCACGTTGTGTTGTTATCGCTTCGGGAGGTAGGTGGATGCAAAAGTGTCTTTTTCAAGCACTTTATTCCGAACATTGACCGAAGCATTTGTTAAACCTAAATGCCGAGGATTATGCGTTTTTGTAATTTTTTGAAAGTCAATCTTTTATGGTTTGTTTTGTTACCCTTGCTCGCCGCTTCTTGTCACCGTCCGGGGCCAGAGCCAGAACCGGAACCCCGTCCCGATGCTTACGCTAAAGGATTGTATATCTTGAACGAGGGATTATTCCAGTTAAACAACAGCACCCTGTCGTATTATGACTTCACGACCGGAGACTTCACAGAAAACATCTTTTTGGATGTCAACCACCGTGGTTTGGGTGATGTGGGTAATGACATGAAACAGTATGGCACGAAGCTTTATATCGTGGTGAACAACTCCAACATTGTGGAAGTGGTGGATGCTAAAACTGTCAAATCGCTGAAAACCATCAATATGAGTGGAAAACAGCCGCGACAAATTGATTTCCACGAAGGCAAGGCCTATATTTCCTGCTTCGATGGCGATGTGGTGCGTGTGGATACCGCTTCGTTGGAGATAGAAGCCTCTGTGCATACGGGTCCGAATCCTGACGGTCTGTGTGTCTGCAACGGCAAAATCTATGTCTGCAACTCCGGTGGCCTCAACTATCCGAATTACGGCAACACTGTATCTGTGATTGACCTTGCCACCTTCACTGTCACGAAAGACATCACCGTGGCGGTCAACCCTGTTCGGGTCAAAGCATACAACGACCGCTATGTGTATGTGGTTTCCAACGGCAACTACGCTGATGTCACTTATACGTTCCAAAAGATTGATAGCCAAGTCGATGAGATAGTAAAAGTCTATGATCTCGAGGTGTTGAATTTCGACATTTGTCAGAACTTGGCCTACATTTATACATATAATTTCAACACGATGGCCTCTGCGTGGATCAGTGTGTTGGATTTGGAGACCGACGAGATCGTGAAGGAGCAGTTCATCAGCGACGGCACGACGTTGAAGACCCCATACGGTATCAAAGTGAACCCATTAAACGGTGATGTCTATATTACCGATGCGGGTACGTTCACCACCAATGGCGATATCTATTGCTTTGATAAAGAGGGGAAGAAGAAGTTCTCCTTTGAGGGAGGATTGAACCCTTCTGCGATGGTGATAGACTTTGGTGAGCAGCTTGTTGCAAAAAAATAACGATTTCAGATTAAAACGAAAAACTACCGTTTCATATCCCCCACCGTCACATTCGGGTGGTGGTACTGGTGCGCTTTGGGCGTGGGCTTGCGGTTGAGCTCGACAGCCTGCTTCGGGCAGAAGTGGACGCAGGCGAGACACTGCGTGCAGTTGTCGCCGCAACAGGCTTTGCCGTCGGTGAGGGCGATGTTGCCTTGCGGGCACACGTCAGCGCAGATGCCGCAGCCCACGCATAGGTCGGGGTTGACGGCGGGCGTGAGCATCGGCAATGTGCGGCGTTGCATACCGGGACGGGCACACAGCGCGCCTATCGGTCCCCACCACGCGTAGTGCAGGCTCTGTGTGTCGGCGGCAATCTCCTCGGTGATACGCTCCAGTCGCCCGGCATACTTCTCGAACTTCCAGACCTGTTTGTTGGGGTCGCGCCCGAAGCCGACGGCGCTGTTGTCGGGCACGCGGATTTTCTGACTATATGATAGCTGTAAACCTTTGTCGGCCAGCAGTTTCTGAACCGTGTGGATGGCGTTGCCGGCCTGCGCGCCGCAAGGGATGACGATGAAGACGTACGCCTCTTTGGGCAGCTGCAGTCGCGGCAGCAACTCCGTCACCGCCCGCGGTGCGTTGAACCAGTAGCTGGGATAGACCAGCCCGATGCGCCGCTCCTGCGACAAATCCTGATGCACCGCCTGACTGAGCGGCATCACCGTTTCGTTGAGTCTCTCCGCGATATGGCGGCTGATAGCCAGGCTGTTGCCCGTGCCTGAGAAATAGAGGATCATAGTATTTACATTATCAATTAGTGTGCAAAAATACAAATATTTATTTGCCGTACAAGTTCTATGCCGAATTTTATATATCTTTGCAGTCCCAAACCTTGAACCTTGAATTATCGCAGACCTATGAGTAGAAAGTTACCTATAACGTTTCTTTTCCTGATGATTTTGGGCGTGTGTGTCTCCTCTGCCCAGGAGAATCTCCCTTACGCAGAGGTTGAAATCCAGAATGTCACACCCTATTATGCCCAATATCGTTATGATCATAATGCGGCTTGCCACCATGTTTACAATTATCAAGATTATGGCAACGAGGTAGAGCTTTTGTCGAATGTTTTCGGCCTCTCGCTTGAGGATGTCGTCTTTCATTGGGGAAAGCGCTATGATACCGTCTGGGGCCATTTTTGGACGAATCTGGAGCCCGGCAAGGAATATACCATTTGGAGTGTCGCGGCCGACTCCAATGACCGCCGGTACAAGTGTTCCGGAAAACCCTTCAGAACGAATACAATAGGGGGTGTAGGGAAATCATCCATACAGATATACAGCAGTTTTCTCTCCGACACAGGATCCTATGTGATATGTGTGCCAAATTCGGAAACATGCGGCTACCAAAACGGCATCGTTTCCGCCTCGTGGTTTGAGAAACTCGGCTTGGATTCGCTCTGCCGTATCATCAACAGAAACTCCACCATTTATGAGACAGACAGGTGGGGGCGGCTGTTGCTGAACCACGGTACAAAATACTGCGTCATTGCTTTCGGCCGGAACGCCAGCGGGCTGCCCGGCGACACCACCGTGCACTGGTTCACCACCCCAGGGGATCCACTGGTCTCGGAGCCAGACACCGTGCCGGTGATATCCTATTCCCATTCGAGTGATTCAAAAGTGTTGGACATCCCGGAAAACAAATTCGACCAATATCTCGTCAGAGTGAGCAGACCCGACAGAGCCAAAACGTTGCAGGAAACAACATTAGGAAAAGGAAATGTCATCATAGCGACTTTGCCCGCTGGAGATTATTTCGTTGATGTCATCAGAAAACAGGATGGGGAAAACATAAAAGAAATACGCCTCTACAACAGGAAAAAGGAGGTGAACACGGAGTACCATGAAGAGTCAGACGGATTCTCCTGGTCAAAACTTCGTCAAGACTGTCTCTATGCCATTGGCGATTCGGCAGGGAAAGCCGTGACGCCATTCATATTTACTCAATTGGAATATAATGGGGGTTTCTTCGGAGGAAGAACGCATTCCGGGAACAAGCTCTATGGCGTTATCCTCACCAAACAGGGAAAAAGTCTCATTGGCGCCGACCGCCACTACGACTACATTTGTTTCTATCCCGACGCGAATACCTTTTGGTTCAACAAGGATAAAAAAACCGGAATTTGCGGTGTTGACGGCAAAGTGATCATTGCACCGCTTTATGATGACATTTTGGAATTTGACAACTACTATAAAGTCAAGCAAAACAGGCTTTATGGCTGTGTTGACAAAAATGGGAAAACGGTATTCGCTCCTCAATACGAACGTTTTGAGCAGGACAAGTATGGTTTCAAGGCTTTGAAGGACGGCGTGGAGTATTATTTGGATCCCAACGGCAAAGTGCTCGGCAACTCAAGCCAAGAGATAGAATGGGTCGAAGAGTAAAAAACTCTCCGCAAAAACAGCGTGAAAAATGACAGTTCTCCCCCGACACATTCTACTTCCGCACCGCCTTAATCCAGCTTACAAAGTACCTTAGTCCTGCTATTGCGAGGGCGGCACCGAGGCCCGGATAGAATCCTGTCAGTGTTCATAGATCTTGGTGAATTGGTACTTCTCCCGCAACTCAGCCTGCTTTTCAGGTGACAGCGAAGTGAAGTAGTTCTTCCAACCCGGACAGAAGTTGATGTGCCAGCGCCAGAAGCGGCCCATCAGAGACTTCGGTTTCTCGTCGTAGTGTGCGCGAATTTTGCAATTTTCACAAGCATGTGCCATAATCCTGACGTTTTATTTCAACATAGATTCAACATCTGCCTCCATATCCTCGGGCGTGGCCACAGGCGGGAAACGTTTGACGACGCTGCCGTCTTTGGAAATGAGGAACTTGGTGAAATTCCAGCGCACGCCGCCTTCCTCGCGACCTTCAGATTTGCTCAGACCGTCCACAAGAGCCATCGTGGCCTTGTTTTTCAGCCCTTTCACCTCTTCAGTGGGCACGGTTTGCGTCAGATATTTGAAAATCGGGTGGGCATTCTCGCCGAAAACGTCGATCTTTTTCATCAGCGGGAAGGTGACGCCATGGTTGAGGCGGCAGAACTCCGCGATCTCCGCGTCGGAGCCGGGCTCCTGGTGCTTGAACTGGTCGCACGGGAAACCGAGAATCACGAGACCTTGGTCTTTGTACTTCTTGTACAGTGCCTCCAGCCCGTCGTATTGCGGGGTGAAACCGCATTTGGAAGCGGTGTTGACAATCATGAGGACCTTGCCGCGGTATTGCGCCATGTCCACCTCTTCGCCCTTGTTGTTCAGGGCCTTGAAATCATAAATAGTAGCCATTTCTTTATTGTTTTAAGTGATATTTTTTGTTAATTCGAATTTTCTTTGGGTTTTGGGTTTGGCTTTTAGCTGTTGGCTTTTGGCAGCTAACAGCCAATTCGCCGTTCACTCAATCCTTCGATGAGTTTGTCGAGGGTGGGCACTAAGGTTGCTAACTCCTCCAAAGAACCCATTTTCTCTAAGATGTTCGCGCTCAGGCATTCGGGGATGTGCTTTGCTTGTTCGCACAGGGCTGTTCCCTTTTCGGTCAGCGACACAATGCGCTGGCGTGTGTCCGTTTTTCCTTTCGTGCGCTGGAGCAGCCCCGACTTCTCCATGCGCTGCAGCAGCGGCGTGACGGTGTTCGTGTCGAGCATCAGCCGCTTGGCGATGTCGCATACCGGCTGTTTGTCCTGCTCCCACAACACGAGTAGCACGAGATACTGCGGATAGGTGATGCCTAACGGGTCGAGGTACGGGTGATACGCGCCCACGGTCAGCCGTGCCGCCGTATAAAGACGGAAACAGAGTTGGTTGTTTAACTTAAGTTGCTCGTATTCCATTACTTGCAGATTTATATCGTTCACGATGCAAAAATACAAAAAAAATATTTATATCGTGGGCGATATTTTTGATTTTTTTTGAAAAAAACGCAAATAATAAGATAGACCTGCCTTGATGGATATGGATTTAGAAGCCACTGTTCACTATGAACAAGGCGGAATGTGTGAGCATAGTCGGATGACTACCTATAGCACTATCAAATTATTATCCCATTTAGTGTGTAGTGAGGTTGTACAAAATACGAACGGTATAGCTGTGCCCCTCGCGGATGTATATTCTTTGGTTGAAGTACATATTGTTTTTGAATAAGATTCTGGTTATCTGTCTTGTGGCACTTTCCATTTTCTAATGGGGTAGCCGTATTTCTCGAAGATGCCGTCTATGACGTTGAAGTCTTGTTTCTCATGCAAGACCCCTGCGATGTAATTGATGATGACGTAGGTTTGAATCACCTCGCGGTCGTACAGGTCGGTTACATGACGCTCATAGTCTGCTTTGGTGTAAGGGTGTTGCGGTGTGCGGCAAAGCTCGAAGTCGAGCAACTCCAACGCCCAAGTGTAGTTCTGCTCGTGGATGGCGTTGTGCAGCACCTCGTGGTCGTGCATGATACGAAGGTTGCGGATGAGCACTTCTGCGGCAATAAGGTGATTTTGCTGCCAGCCAGACTCGTTGTACTGCTGCCATTTGGCCACTTCTGCCTCAATCTGTTCCCGCTCCATAAAGGCGGCATCGCAGATACGGTAGGGGCACTCCACGCTGTATTGCAATAGGCACGGTTTCAGGTCTGCGCCGGTTTTCTCAATATGGATGGGGTAGTCTAATTCCAACACACACTCCATCCAGTTGGTTTTGATGCCCAGCGCCCGCACATCCTGACAGCAGTAGAAATCGCGTAAGGCATCTTCCTTAAGCAGCAACCCCCAAATGTCCGTAGGCATATCAGGAGTGTAAAGGAACGGGTACTGCGAATAGCAAAGTCCGTTCCCTTTGCTCACAATATATCGGCCATCCTCGTGCCGCCCGACCACGAAACTGCGGCCGTGAAGGGGACTGACGGAGTAAATGGTTTGGAAACCGCAGTCATTACGAAGTAGTGGATATAGATGATTATTTCCATTTTGATCGATTATAGTAAACGCACAAGAATTGCTATTATAACGAAATATAAGCATCTTTTGAATTAATTTTCTGTTGTATAATTCTTTTGGAAATATCAATGAAATCCTTCACTTGAATATCAACATTATAAAAATCCGAAGTCATTGTCAGCAATGCTTCAACACCTCCCCCAACTCTATTGTAGAAGACAATCTCAACTCCATTGATGAGATAATACAATATGAACTTTCCTTGAAATTCCTTATGGAATTCTCTATAACAAGGATTCATGTTCAATATTTTTATCACTTCTTGCTCAGTCATAACATATAATTTATATAATGAATAATTTTAGCTATTCGTCTTCATTTCTCATTTTGCCTTGCCACATAGTTTCTCCATTGTTGACTTTTCTGATAATTTCTTTCATTCTATCTAATTGAGAATAACAACGTGCACTGTTGTAAAAATCTAAAATTGCCTTTTTCTCTTCCGTGTTGAGGTCCAATTCTGTAAGATCATCAATATCAAGATTTATATCGCATATCTTTTGTATTAAATCTAATGCTTCATTTATTTTATTCATTTTTCCAAAATTCAGATTTAATTTTTTTAAAAGTAGGGTGGGCAAACCACCCTACGTGCAATTTAAAATGACTAAATCATTCTATACATGATGCCACAAGAACTTTCCGTACACTGTGGACACCCACTCATTGCAATCACGTTGCTCTGCTTTTTTACTTTCAATTCTACTTTCATTTCGGTAAAATTTAAGCGGTTACAGGTGTACTGCGGGAGACACCATTTATCCCTTTGTATTATACTGGCGTTGAAGTGTCACCTTGGCCTTTGGCAACGCTTGCAATGCCTTTACAAATTCTTGTCCGTGAAGTGGGTCATACCCATCCATCATCATACGCGCCAAATTGAAGCGGATTTTAGCCATATAGCAGCAGTTCTCGGCAGGTTTGCGCCAATCGCCGTGTTCCATCTGTCCGAGACCCGCACAAAGGTTGCAGTAGTCACAATAGTCGTGGCGGCCACATTCGGTAAACTGTTGCAAAGTGTGGTGTTGCCACTGTTGCAATGGTTCATTAACAGCAAACACACCCGACAACGATGTTTCTTTCAGGTTTCCAAAAGATAACGGGAAAGCGCAACAAGGCTTCAGATAACCTTCCGGTGTAATACAAAAGGTGGTTTTACCTGCCCCGCAAGCGATATTGTTCAGGTCACGAAATTGACCACCAAAGTTGGGTGCCTCGGGACCTACATAAAGCGGTACATTATCGTCTCGTAATACCACTTGCAACTGTTCTTCTGTAAGACGTAACTGGCGGGCGCAAGTGTCTCTCTCGTTGGAGTCAGAAATGTTGATTTCAAACTGCGGCTGCGCACCCAATTTGAACGCCAAATCGGCAACTGTATAATAACTGTGCAGGTTGGGCTGCATCACACAGCATTTGATATTCATCGGCACTGCCAGTTCGGAAAGCCGTCGCACCACTTTCATCGAGCGTTTCCACGAGCCCGGCACGCGCGTGATGGCATCGTGGTCTTCGGGAACGCCGCTGTATATGCTCACACCTACTATCCGCGGATAATAATCCGCCAACCTTTCCACCTCACTCACAATGCGTTGTCCGTTTGTAAACACATCAAACGCAATCTCCTTCTGGTACAGATAGTCAATGATGTCCCACGCGATGGGCTTCGAAAAGGGATCTCCACCAGAGAGGCACACCTTCACCAAACCAGCTTCATCAAGCTCGTCAATAATGCGTTTGTAGTCCTCCCATTGCAGCTCCTCACGGTCTCCGCGATGTGAGATTTCGCTGTCGTTGCGCGTAGCACCGGGATTGTAACAATGGATGCACTTCTCGCTACAGTTGTAGGTCAATTCGAACATCACGGAGGTCACTATACCTTGTGCCTCCACCGCATCGTAATATGCCTGTTCGGCATTGGAAGTCTCCATTGGCAGTTTCTCAAGGGTGGTTTTCTCCACCTGCTGCTCGCGACACTTCGCTTCCGCCAACTGATGCCGGTAGCGAAGAATGTCCTCTTTAGTCGGCACGACAGGAACAAGAAGTCCCAGTTCCACAAACTGCTGGAAGAATGGTTCGATGCTTTCCTCGGCGATACCGGTACTCTGTGCCACTTCGGCGACTGAAACTTCCTTATTTCGTTTCACATTGAGAATCCGCCCCACTACATCTGCGGAGTAACTTTCAAAAAAGTAGCTGTAACCGGCGATGAGGTTGTACATCAGCGCCACGTGTTTGTCGGTGTTATATCTGCCACAGGTCCATTCAGGACGGAAATAGCTGTTCTTTGCCATCGTTCCTTTTTTTCCGCACCTCAGGCCCGCAAGGCGCACCACATATAACAAGAAAGTGGAGCCATTCCATTCTCGACTCATCCTAACGTGAGGGCTCGACTCCCTGTCAAATGGATGAGAAGAGCGAACAACCCCACGTTGAGTATGTCGTATGAAACGAATACCTAACAAGGAGCGCTCATCTTCCCAGTATCCCGATTTGACTTGTGAATTGTCGAGTTTCACGTTACGGAATAAAGCGAAAACGCGCTTTCTGAATGCTGCGGATTTCTCCCCGCAACACCGCTGCAAAGATACAAATTTTTTGAAACTATATACTCATTGGCAAAATAAACGCAAGAGTTCCAAAACCCTTGTGTAATCTTGATGTTGATCCTGATATGCTGACAAAGTTCTATTGTTTGTTCAACACTTTCTTCAGCTCCTCCATATCTGGCAAGGCCTTCTTCAAATTTTCGGGCATTTCCTCAGATGATTTATAAGTGGCCACACCCATTGGTTTATTGTAGTCACGGATTACAAATTCCACATAATCCCTATTAGCCGATTTGCACAACACAATGCCGATTGAAGGGTTCTCGTGAGGTTTCTTCACCTTGGCATCCAAAATGGAAAGGTACGACATCAACTGCCCGAGATAGGAGGACTTGAATTCACCTGTTTTCAATTCCACCACAACCAAAGCATCTGGCAAAAACATCCTTTGTGCCTTCAATGATTCTGATGTGATGAGAGAAAGGAAGTCGGAAAAAATCCTCAACAGGAAATTCTTTTATATCTGGAATTTGCAGATTGTGATAAATATCAATACTATCATTTGTTTTTAAATCGGCAATTGCAATTGTCGATTCTCTATTTGATTGTCTGTTTGCATTTTGCATTTCGGCAATTGCGATTGTCGAAATATTGTCAGTCGAAACAGACGAATTGGGGTCCAGCATCACCCATTCCTCATAAAATTTCCTCATGTTTTTCATACTTGTTGCCGAAAATCCCTTCAATCCCGGCAATTCTTTCCGAAGTTGCTGGCTGATGGCCTCTAAAGCTCCGGTCCCCCAAACACCATTTCGAGTATGTTGGGATATGTATTTCCCGATGCCAAAATAAACCGCAAGCTGAATTCGGTTCACCCCTTTCGCGGCCTCGTATTGTCCTTGAAGTATGGCAGTTTTGATAGTCTCAACTGCCCTGTTGAATGTTTCAGATGGTTTCATAGTTTTCATTTTTATCTTGTTATGGGTACAGTTGCTCAATTACCTTCACGGAACACGTTCACTCTTTCGCCCCCGCCATCCGCTTGCCCGCCTCGAAGGCCTTCTGCAGGTCCTCCTCCCAATGTTCCTCGCGGTATTTCCGTTTGGCCTCTTCGGAGAAGCCGGCCAGTTCGTAACGGTCGTAGTTCTTCACCTGGTAGGTGTTGTAGGCGACCAGGCGTTCGGGGTCGCCGAGTGCGGCGGAGATGCAGTGCTCCATCGAGCCGTAGCCCTTGCTGTTGTTGCGGGCGGGCGTGCCGTTCATGGTCTCCAACAGCACCACGGGCATCTTCTTGGGCGCTGTCATACTGTAGTCGTTGTAGGAGAGCCACGGGAAAGCCAGCCGCTCCAGGAAGGTGCGCATCTGGCCGGTCACGTCGCCGAAGTAGATTGGGGAGCCGAGCACCAGACCGTCGGCTTCAGCAATTTCCTCCAAAACTGGGGTCAAGGCGTCCTTGAACTTGCAGATGTTCGAGGCTTTGTCTTTGAGCTTGCAGGCCATGCACGACATGCAACCTTTGTAGTCCATGTCGTAGAGGCGCACAAGTTTCACTTCCGCCCCACCCTCTTTGGCTCCGTTGGCGAAGGATTCCAGCATGGCGGCGGTGTTCATGTTACGGCGCGGACCGCCGTCGATAATCATTATTTTCTTCATATTATTCGTTATTTTATTGTTAATCAATTCATTTGCTGTAGCCACGGCGGGATGCTCCAGCAGGCTGGTTGCCGCCACTGCCGCCACCCCGAGGGCGGCTTTCTTCAAAAATTCGCGTCTGTCCATTCGCTGTTTAAATTCAGGGGGCAAAGTTATAACTTTTTAGCTAACTAAATGCACAAGAGTTATTTTATGTGTCAAAATTAAAAAAATAGTAATTTCGCAGTCCAAAAAACCTTTGTCCAAAAATCTGTCATTATGAACAAAAAGGCTTCTCTTTTCTGCATAGTCACCTTGTTTGCGGTTTGTGGTTTCGCGCAGACCGTCACACTCACCTTCACGGGACGGGACGCCGCCAACCACCATGTGCAAGCCGAACTCTTTCGAGTGGCCAACCTTTCAAAGAACTGGCAGGAGTATCTTTACTGGCCCGACACGGTGCTGACCCTACAAAAGGGATCTGGCATTCAAAATCCTGAGATGTCACAGCTGCCGTCTTTGGAACTGTCGCCAAACAGTCCGAATCCGTTTCATGGCACCACGGACATCCACTTGACCTTGGCGGATGCAGGCGTGGTGACGTTGGATATCGCGGATGTTGGCGGACGGCTTGTTTGGGCGGACGACATCCTTTTGAATCCTGGGCGCCACCAGTTCCGCATCACCCTTTCCCATGCGGGCACATACGTGATGAGCGCCCGCCTTAAGGGGGAATTGTCTTCCGTCAAAATGGTGTGCAACGAAGGCGGGGGTACCAATGTTGTTGAATATGTGGGCTATACAAGGAAGGATAGTCGAGAAGCGCCGCCGGCCAAGTCCCATACCCGTGGCTCGGTCGTCCGTCCTTACGATCTCGGCGACCAGATGGAATATTCGGCGTATGCCACCATCAACGGCCAAGGTGAGGAAAGCCCGCACATCGAACAGCCCCTTGCGGATTCACAGACGGTGGTGCTGCCGTTTTCGAGTGTACAGCTACGTCTTCCAACCGTCGTTACCGCGAATGTCACGAATATTACCGGCACTTCCGCTGTATGTGGCGGCATTGTGACCGATGATGGCGGTGACAGTGTAACGGCCCGAGGCGTTTGCGTAAGCATTTCGCCCAATCCGACGCTTGCCGGGCTGCATACGTCCGACGGGAGCGGCTTGGGAGTCTTCACCAGCCAATTGACAGGACTGATGTCCAATCTTGTTTATTATGTTCGTGCATACGCCATCAATTCTGTGGGCATTGCCTATGGCGAGAAACAAAGTTTTTTCATACCTGTCAATCCCGACGGTGATGCGAGGTCTTGTCCAGACGCACCGTTTGTTGTGGATATAGACGGGAATACGTATAACACGGTGCAAATTGGCCAGCAATGCTGGATGCGCGAGAATTTGCGTACAAGAAGGTATGCCGATGGCACCGACATTCCACAGGGGGAGAGCTATTCCCTCACATCGGCTTTTTGGTATTACCCGATGAACGAATCCGCCAACAAAGCGAATTACGGACTGCTGTACAACTGGGCGGCGCTGATGCACGACGCCACCGCCTCCAATTCCAATCCAAGTGGAGTGCAGGGTATCTGTCCTGACGGCTGGCATGTTCCGAGCAATGCCGAATGGGAACAGCTCCACACCTATGTGAAAAGCCATGGTCAAAATGTATGCGGCGGCATTGAGGACCAGATTGGTAAGTCGCTGGCCGCCACGATGGGTTGGGATCTTGGGGGTACCTCCTGCGAGGTGGGCAATGCCAATCCGGCCACCAACAATGCTACTGGTTTCAGTGCATTGCCGGCAGGGTATTATCAAGGAGGCGATTACCTCATACCTGAGTTTGTCAATTACGGTGGGCTTGGCTATAACACATTTTTCTGGACCACTACCATGGGAACCGACTCTTATGGCTTCAACAACACCTATTACTGGGGACTTCATTCGAACTATGCCTCCGTAATCCACAATAACTTTTATGACGCCGACGGCGACGCTTATTCGGTGCGCTGTGTGAAAGACTGAAATAGACAACTCAAAGCCTGAAATGATCCAGCACTTCCGTCCCGGCGAGAACGCCGGCAATGGCATCGACAGGCTCAGCGACGGAGATGATTTAGCGATTCATCAGACGGCTTTCGCCCCATTTGTACTGCGGGTACGCCTTCTTGAGATCGTTGGCGCATGGTTCCACAGGGCTGCCTCCGCTGGTGGCGAACACGTTGAGCACCTTGCCGCTGAGGTCGTGGGCCTCGATGAAGGTGTTGACGATGGTGGGGGCAGTGTACCACCACACGGGGAAGCCGATCCACACCGTGTCGTAGTCGGCGATGTTCTCGCATTTGCCCTTGATAGCGGGACGCGAGCTCTTGTCCTGCATCTCCAGCGTGGAGCGGGACTTCTTGTCGCGCCAGTCAAGGTCGGCGGCGGTGTAAGGCTGTTCCGGGGTGATTTCGTAAAGGTCGGCGTTGAACTCCTTGGCGAGCTTTTGCGCGGCGGCCTTGGTGGTGCCAGTGGCCGAGAAATAAACAATCAAAGTCTTTTTCATCTCTTTCTGATTGGTTTGTGAATTCTTTTGGTTTTCAGTGCCTTTGGGCGACTGAGCGCACGCGGCCATCATCAGGCAGCACGCAGCGACGATAAAGGTGATGTTTTTCATTTCTGTCTTTTTTTAAGGCCGCAAATGTACATAAAATACGAATACACACAGACAGATGAAATTGACGCTGTAGAGACGTTTCATGAAACGTCTCTACACTTTCGGAAGAAAGATACATCTTTTCTTGAAATACAACATTGTGGGAAGCAGTTCCGCATCTGACATTTTTGTACTTTTGCCGCCGTTAAAAAAAGGGAAGATCATGTTCGGAACCATCAACTTCGTAGAGATATTCAGCTCGTTCATCGTGATGTTCGCCATCATTGATATTTTGGGCTCCATCCCCATTTTCATGGGCATTCGTGAGAAAAACCAGGACATCAAGGCGGCACAGGCCTGTCTGACGGCTTTGGGTCTGTTCTTGCTCTTTTTCTTCGCCGGCGATGCCTTGTTCCGGCTCTTCGGCATCAACTCGGCCTCCTTTGCGGTGGCGGGTTCGTTGGTGCTCTTCATCCTTGCGGTGGAGATGGTCTTGGGGCGCGACATCATCAAGAACGAGCCGAGCAGCGGCGGCGCGAGCATCGTGCCCGTGGCCTTCCCGCTCATTGCGGGTCCCGGCGCCATCACCGCCCTGCTCTCCCTCCGCGCCGACTACGCCGTCATCAACATCCTGCTGGGACTGTCGCTGAACATCATCCTTGACTACCTCGTCATCCGCTACCTCGACAAAATCCAGAAGCTGTTGGGTGCCAACGTGATCTTCATCATCCGCAAGTTTTTCGGCGTCATCCTCTTGGCGATGGCCATCAACATGTTCGTCAACAATATTGTAGAGATCATCCACCAGGTGCCGAGATAAGATGGTGACATGAGTCTCTTTTTCGGCGGGAGGGCTGGCTAAAAAATTTTCTGAATTATCCCTTATTTAAGTTTCGCAAGCTCTTTTTGTTGCAGCTGTTGGCGTGTTTTCGTGATTTTCCGTTGGAGATTCCGCTCGCTCACTGCGTTCGCGGCGGAATGGTGCGCACCTCCGTATGAGACCAAGGGGAAGAAGATGGGCGGCGG